>CACBDG010000012.1 GCA_902537945.1 uncultured SAR116 cluster alpha proteobacterium | reverse complement strand
ATAATGCCCAATTTTAACCTTGAGTACTTTAATCAAAAATTATCAAATACATTAATTGGTACTATTCTGCTTATTTTAACTTATTTATTTTTCTCAGTTATGGAATTAACAGCTAAAGAATTAGCATTAAGATTTAACCCTTTTTTAGTTGTATTTGCGAGATATTTATCTCAGTTAATTTTATTAGTTATAATATTTAACAAACAATTTAAAACACACCTTAAAAGTAATCATAAACCATTACAAATCTTAAGGGGTTCGTTATTAATGATAACAACCTGTTTTATGTTCACTGGTTTAGCATACCTACAATTTGCAGAAAATATTTCAATATACATGATTGGTCCTGCAATAACTACCATATTGGCCATTTTAATTTTAAAAGAAAAAATATCATTTACGCAAATATCAGTAGTGATTATTGGTTTAATTGGTGCATTAGTTATAGCCTCTCCCAATAAAGGTGTATTTAATTATGCTGTTATTTTCCCATTTTTAGCAGCTTTGTGTTTCGCTTTTTTTACTATTTCAACAAAATTTCTAAATACAACTGATAGCAATCAAACTACTCTTTTATTTACAGCTATAACTGGTACTATTTTGTCTTTACCTTTCATAATATATTTTTGGAAATGGCCAAACTTATCCGACACTCTTTTAATGTTTTGTTTAGGATTTTTAGCTACAGCAGGTCATTTTTTATTTATTGAAGCTCTAAAAGTAATTAATGCTTCTTTTGCGGCTCCATTTGTATATTTAACAGTACTTCTAGCAGCTTTCTGGGGTTATATCTTGTATAATGAGGTACCAAGTCAGAACACATTTATTGGTGCATTTTTAATTATTACTTCTGGATTTATAATTACGCGATTTAATAAGAAAAATTTAAAATAAATGCCTTACTCAATTTAATGACAAAATTCCATGATTAACTTACTTATAAACTCATTTTTACCAGTTGCCATATTAATTCTGATTGGCTATATTTCAGCAAAAAAATCAATATTTAGTAAAGAAAATTCCATTGCAATTATCAAATATGTCGGTGTAGTTGCAGTACCAGCATTAACTTTAAAAATTATTTTATCTATAAGTATTTCTAATGTAAATTGGACACTTATTTTTAGCTATGTTTTTTCTGAATTAATTATTTATGTAACCACACTATTAATTGGGAAATACACATTAAGTCTTAAATGGAATGAAGCCATTTTAATTGGTATGGCCTCGTCATTTGCTAATCACCTTTTATTTGTTTACCCCATTGCGTTAAATGAATATGAAGCAGATTTAATTCATCCAATAGTAGTAATAATTGGCTTTGATGTAATTTTTTTAGTTATAAATCTAATAATATTAGATCTTATAAAATTTAAAAATCTTAAATTTAAAAATATATTTATAAAACAATTCTCTAATCTACCACTATTAGCACTTATCCTAGGTTTGACTATAATTTTTCTTGATATTGAGATACCTATTAGTATTGATAGGGCACTCGATTTTATTGCAAATTCTGCAGCACCATGTGCTCTCTTTGCAGCTGGTATTATCCTTTCCCAAAAATTAGAAAAAACTGAAATAAAAATTTCAAATTTAATTATTTTGTTCAAAATAATTATTCATCCCGTTTTGTTAATTTTGATTATATGGAATTTAGATAATATTGATTTCTCGTTAGTTGAAACAACCATCATGGTTGCATCTGCACCAGTAGGATTAATGGCATTAATTTTCTCTGCTCAATACTGTGTAAATCCCAATGCAATTACAAGAGCATTGATGATCACAACTTTATTTTCTATAGTTACAGTTCCTTTAGCAAGTATGTTTGGATAATGTAACTAAACCCCAGCGTTAAACTTAAACCCAACATCCTCAAATTTTTTTGACAAATTTAGTTCTATTTTTTCCATTTGACTAGCAGCAAAAGGTGTAAATGAAATATCATTCATATCATGTACACCTCCTGAAATAATAACTTGTAAAAGGCCTTCTTCTTTCCCAATATTTGTAAAAGATCTACATACACCAGGTGGTATAGAGATTGTGTCATGTTTTTTTAAAACTAACTCTTCTGATCCATCATCATTCCACTTAATAAGAAACTCTCCCTCTAAAACTGTAAAAGTCTCAAAAGTTGCTAGATGATTATGAAGACCCGGGCCTTGACCAACAGGACATTTAGCTAAAGTCATCGTAATTCCCCCAGCTCCAACAATAGGTGCACCTGAGTTTATAGGAGTTTTACCTTCTGAGGGATCAAGCCCGATTACAGAAAGTAATTCTCTTGCATAAACAATATCTTTACCTGCTTGAGGAATATTTTTATCAATTTGAATAGGTAGTGGCTTTAATTCATCAAATCTAGAAACTCTTTTTCCATTGTTGGTTTTGTTATTTTTAAAGTTTTCATATTTTCCCCATAAATATTTTTAATAATAATAATTAAAACTAATGAAATTAAAAGAAACTTTGAAAAATCTCACAAAAAAATAGAAACATTAATCATAATGGTTGAATGTTGACTGCTGCTTCCTTACCATTTTTACCAGTTTCCAATTCAAAACTGATTTTTGCACCATCGTTCAATGTATTCATACCTGCAGCCTCTACAGCAGAAATATGGACAAAAACATCTTTTGCACCACCTTCAGGCTCTATAAAACCATAACCCTTATTTGCATTAAACCATTTAACTGTACCATTTGGCATACTTAACTCCTCATTATTAGCTTAAATATTAAGCTTATTGTTCAATCAAAACACGCTTGACTAGATTGAACATTACATGAGCAAGGAAGTCGATCGTATTAGTCAGACTTACTGACTGCCTTCTTAGGCTTAGATAAATATATCAATATTCTATAATATTAATTTTAGCAAATAAAATAAATTTAATTTATTATCAAAATCTCTAAAGAATTTAGAAATTTACCTTTATCTGCTTTGGTGAAATTTTTATTTTTCCCTTGTAAAAAAGGATCTGATGATCTTAAGTCAGACATTAAATCTCTAGTGGCTAGTAAATTTCCAATATTCTTTAAATTTAAAATCAAACCATCGTGTTTTAAAACAGATGCGCCTTTATCAATACATTTTGAAGCCAAAGGGATGTCAGAAGTAACAACAATGTCTTCAGTTTTAATATTTTCAAAGATCCATTTATCTGCTTCATCTGATCCTTCTGATACTATAATTAAATTTATTAGATTATTTCTAAACGGCCTTATACCGCCATTACAAACCATAAAAACTTCAATTTTATGGCGTGTAGCAACTTTCATTATTTCATCTTTAACTGGACATGCATCAGCGTCGACGTAAATTTTTTTCATAATCTTATGATTTTATCCTCTAATTCTATTTGAGGAATTAATCCTTTTAACCTTCTCAAAGACTCATTTTCAGACAAAGCAGGTACTATTGCGAAGCCTCTCATGTTTTCTATTTCTATTGCAATATCAGAATTCTCTTCATCTCTAAAAAGAACACACTCTTCAGGCAAAGAAAATTTTAGTTTCCAAATAGGCACTTTTCTTGGATAACTTAAATACCTATTAACTCTTGAAGCATCAATAGTTAATTTTTCAACTGTGTTAATTGTCTCACCAGTGGTCAATTCATTTCCCCAAAATTATAAAGTTTAATTATCCTTTTAAATTGTATATAAAAAATGTTAATTATTTATTTTAATTTTTGAAGGACAAATTTATGCTTTTGGATGTAAGAACCTATAGATGCAAACCAGGTACAATCAATACACACCTTAAACTTTATAGTGAAAAAGGTAAGCCAGCACAATCAAAGCATTTAGGACAGCCTCTACTTTTTGCAACCACTGAAACTGGCAATCCTAATGAATATACTCATATATGGGTATATAAAAATGCTGACGACAGAGAAAAGAAAAGAGCTGCTATGTGGTCTGACCCAGATTGGATTAATTACACTCAAGAAAGTGCAAAACTAGGAGCATTAGAGTACCAAGAAAACAAGTTGCTTAAACCAGTAGATTTTTATGATTTGAAAATTTAATTAGATATTTACGCAGGTTTTGCTGTTCTATCTAAGAATTCGTCTCTTCTAGTTAGATAAAAAGAATAACTATCTGGAAGATAATCCTTTGCATTTTCTAAATTAAAATGCGTGGCAGCTTTGTAAACCCATTGTGTATCTGCAAGCAACTCTCTACCCATCGCGACTAAATCAGCTCTATTATTTGCAATAATATTATTAGCTTGTTCACCATCAATAATAGCGCCAACAGCCATGGTGCTTATATCAGCATCCTTCTTAATTTTTTCAGAGTATGGAACTTGGAACCCTGGAATAATTTTCGATTTTGTAAGAACTGGTGATCCTGTAATACCTCCTGAAGAACAATCTATTACATCTACACCAGCTTGCTTTAATACTTTTGCTAATAAAACATTGTCTTCTAAGGTAGCTCCCTCACCTGGTGCATCAATGGATGATAATCTATAAAAAATTGGTTTGCTCTCAGGCCAAACTGACTTAATGTCTGCGATTGTTTCTTTTGCAAATCGTATTCTGTTTTCAAAAGATCCTCCATATTGGTCACTTCTCTTGTTAGATATTGGAGAAAAAAAAGAATGCAATAAATAACCGTGAGCTCCATGAATTTCAATTATATCAAAACCAGCCTTATCTGCTCTTTGAGCAGCTGTCTTAAAAGCTTGTTTGATGTGATTTATATCTTCCAACGACATCTCTTTAGGCACTGGTGAATTTTCATTAATTGGAATAGCGCTAGGACCAATAGTTTGCCATGCAGGTTCTACTTTTGCGTCTTTAGTTATTGGAGAAGCCCCATCCCATGGCCTCAAAAAACTAGCTTTTCTTCCAGCATGAGCAAGTTGAATTCCACTAACACAATTATATTCTTTAAAAGTTTTAGCAATTTTTGATAGACCCTCAATATGATCATCACTCCAAATTCCAGTACATCCATGACCAATTCTACCTTCAGGAGAAACGCCTGTTGCTTCAATAAAAGCAGCTCCTAATCCAGAAAAAGCAAATCTTGAGTAATGCTGCATATGCCAGTCACTTATCATGCCATCTTTAGCTTTGTATTGACACATGGGAGACAACACTATTCTATTTCTTAAGGTTATAGATTTTATATTTAAAGACGAAAATAAAGGCACTTCATTCATTTTTAACTCCTCAAAATGCTATTTAATTATTTAAGAAAAGACCTAAGTTTATTTGATCTTTGAAGGGCAGACTGCATCATAAATGAAAGATCAGATCCAGACAATATGAATTTCATTCCCATATTAATATACTCAGACATAAGCTCTTCATTATATACACCACCCATACCAGGTGTTTTTCGATATTTTTTGCACGCCTCAATCACTTTGCTGTAAGCATCTTTCACTTTTGGATTAGAGTAATCGCCAGGAATACCCATCTCCATACATAAATCGTTAGTGCCAATTAATATTACATCAATACCATCAACTGCAGCTATGCTATCAACATTATCTATAGCCTCTGGACTTTCTAACATTATTACTATCAGCATATTTTTATTAATTGTACTTGCTACATCTGCTATTGGTTGTTGTTTAAAATCTAATTGAGGCAAAACTCCTGTCATTGATCTGTGACCTTTAGGTGGATAAAGACAGTATGAAACAAGTTTTTTTGCAATTTCTGCATTTTCAACATGTGGAAAAACCACACCCATTGCTCCAGAATCAAGAACTCTTGTTGCGTGATGATGAGCAAAATCTGGAACCCTTACAATCGGGGTAATTCCTGCATCTTGCGCGGCAACTGAAATTTGAGATGCAATATCAATATCCATACTATTATGTTCCATATCAATGAACAACCAATCATAACCACTTGTGGCCATTATTTTTCCAATATCTACCGTCCTACTTTGCCTTAATCCAACGCCTAAACATAACTCATTATTTAATATTTTTTCTTTTGCAATATTTTTCATAATTCTTAGTCCATATATTTTTAATTTTAATTTATTTTATAGCATGGTCAAAAATTTTTCATCTCTTATATATTTTTATATAAAAAAATATTTTTTTGATTTAAATAAATCTACATATTGTTATTATGTCTGTTAATTTTATCTTGTAGGGGGATAGTAAGATAAAAGAACCAAACCAAATACCTTTTCCAGATACTAGTAAAGCTTTACCTATAGCAATGCTTAGAGCTAGGGAAGCTATAATGATATCTTTTAGACCTATACTTGCTAAACATGGATTTACGGAACAACAATGGCGAGTTTTAAGAGTTCTTGGCGAAAAAGGTCCTTCTGATGCAGGACAAGTAGCATTTGATGCTTGTATTTTAGCTCCGAGTCTTTCAAGAATTATTGGGAAACTAGAAAAAGAGAAGTTTATTTCTAGATATGTTGATAAAAAGGATGGAAGACGAGTTAATTTGGCCCTCACATCACTAGGTGAAGAAACCCTGAAAAAAATTGTTCCTGATATGGATTTAGTATATAAAGCTATCCAAAAGCGTTATGGTGAGGAAAAGCTTGCTAAATTACTTGAATTACTTGGGGGCGTAAGTGAATGGAGAGGAAGATAGAATTATTATAAAATTATTTCAAACTTTTTTGCAATTTCTTCTAAACTTTTTAAAGTTTCTTTACTCAAATAAATACCGTTTTCAATAGACTTTTTTCTACTCAAAAGTGCATTCTGTCCAGGCATTCTTACTTTGTTGTTTTTGTCAATTGGAGGATTATTTATACATTCGTTATAAAGAAAACTCATTTCATGTTTAAAAGCATCTAAACCTGCAAAAGCGTCGGGATCAATCACTTGAATATAAATAGACAGGTTCATAGTTTTAAGTTTTCTACTTCTTCCAGATCCAGAAAGTCCTTGAGATAACGCTTCAATTCCTAAGGCAAGCCCAAATCCTTTATGACCATACTCAAGGCCACCCAAAGGCATAACAGTTCCATTATTTTCAAAAACTTCTTTTGGATCATTTGTAGGAATCCCATCCTTAGTAAGTAAACAATTAAAATCAAACATCTCATTTTTGACTATTTTATCTGCGATCATGTTGTTGGTAGTAATCGAAGCACTTATGTCAATTATTACAGGTTCACCATTAGTTGGAAATGCCAAAGCCATTGGATCAGGTGTTAGTAAGGCCTTAGTTCCACCAAAAGGAGCGACAGTAGCGGAGGACGGCACTGAACATTTAACGATTGGTACTAAACCTTGCTCAACAATTGGTAAGAGATAAGCTGCCAGAGCTCCATTGTGATGACTGTTTTTTATTAAGACTGTCGAAACACCATGAATTTTTGCACGTTCAGATGATAATTTTAACCCTTGTTTAGTTAACCATATACCAGGTAAGTTATCCCCATCAATTGTAATGCAACTGCCAGTATCATTAAGTGTAATTGGATTACCTGATGGTTTCATATTACCTGCTTCAACATCTTTAATGTAAAGCGGTAAAAGCCTAACTCCATGAGTGGAGTGCCCCATCATATCGGCTTCCACTAAAATATCTGAAGTAACTTTGGCCTTTTCATCATCCATTCCTAATTTTTTAAATACTGAAGTACAAAATTTGTTTAATTTAGATTGAATTAACATTTAATGCCTTAGTTAGCTTATAAAGTTAGTGATTGTAATTACTGAATTTCATCACATAAATATCTTGTAATTGAAGCATTTGCTGCCAAAATAAATGACAAAATATTATTATCTAGAAAAAAAATATCTTGTATATGTGTCCAAGGTTCATTTCTATCAAAAGCGTAAGCTTTACCAGTTCCTAAATCTAATATTTCATATTTTGATTTATTAACTATAAAATAACCAGACTTTAATCCTTCGCCGTCTTTTATGGTAATTTCCACAGGCTTTTCTTTACCACTAATTTTAAAAACTTTTATTCCATTTGATCTTACTGCCGCCGCACTTTTAGGTTTACAACTATAATTTGTTTCTTTTGCATAAGAATTTACAGAGAATAAAATAATTGAAAGTAAGATTAATATATATTTAAAAATAAACATTTTTTTCCTTTATAATTAAATTAGTCGATTTCTTTATAATATTTAATTAAACTGTTTTTTGCATTTTTTGAAATATTAATTTTTTTTTCTGACACAAATGTTTCATGGTTTTGCTCTACTTTTTCAAGATCATATAAATAATTTACCATCAATCCTCCAGATAATTCTATACCGTTTGATGAGACATCTCCAAGAAAGTTTATTTGTTCCAGTGAAGCACCATTCCCTAGATGAAACCTCGCAACTGGATCATTCGGCATTTTATCAGACCTTTCAGATTTAAAGAAATATTCACCTAAACAGTTTAATAAATCATATTTTATTTTTGATAATTGATCTGATTTTTTAATTTTCTCTATTTTTACATTCAATTTAGGATATTTATTTCTAATCCATTTTCTAAAACCAGGAATTGGAGATAATGTTACAAATTTCTTCAAATTTTTGAATTCGTAACTTAAATCAGTAGCTACTTGTTTAATTAAAAAATTACCAAAAGAAATGCCAGTCAATCCTTTTTGACAATTAGAAATTGAATAAAAAACTGCAGCTTTAGCTTCCTCAGGTTCTAAAAAAACTCTTTCTTTTTTGAGTACATTTTGAATATTTGAGGGTATATCTTTTGTTAAGGCAACCTCAACAAATATTATTGGTTCATCTTGCATTGCGGGGTGAAAAAAAGCAAAACATCTACGATCTTTTGGAGCTAATCTAGTTCTTAGTTCGTCCCATGAGTTAATTTCGTGAACAGCTTCATAGGCTATAATCTTTTCTAATATATGAGCAGGAGTTTCCCAATTTATTGGTCTTAAAATCAAAAAACCTCTATTAAACCAATTTTTAAACAAATAAACTAAATCATAATCTACCGCTTTCAACTCTGGTTTTTTTTTCATTAGTTCTAGTAATCTTTTTCTTAAATTTACTAACCTAATTGTCCCTCTTGTTATACCGTTACATCTTGTAAAAATATCTCTTCTAGAGGGTTCTGAAAGCTCTAATAAATTAACGAGATTTTGTGAGTTTTTTTCATATTCATAATTTTGTATTGCTAATAATAAATTTTCTGAATCAACTTCATAATTTTTTCTTAATAATTCAAAAAAATTCATAAGTTCTTTATCATTAAGTTGTTCACAATGACTTATTAATAGCTCAGCATGATTTAGTGCAGACACTTCTCCTTTTGCTGAAGCAACATTATGAAGGTGTTCTTTAGTTGTAAGCTGTTTTTTTTTATCTAAAAAAAAGCTAAAGGTCTTATCATTCTTTTGTTTGACAAATAAAGAATTTATTAATTCTTGAAAAAATTTTAATTTTGTCACATCTATTCACCATATACCAAAAGAGATAACTTAATGGTTACATCTACTATAAATTAACTTTTGATTAGAGCCTCTGATGCTCTCGCTGCACCGCCCTTTTGATGAGGAATACCAGCCAAATCAAGACCCATTTCAATACCAGTCAATGTTCCCATTAACATTAAATCGTTAAAATCACCAAGATGACCTATCCTAAACACTTTGCCAGATAGTTTTGACAACCCATTTCCTAGTGACATATTGAAATTTTCTAAAATTATACTTCTTAAATTGTCAGCATTATGAGACTCAGGTAAAACTACAGCAGTCAAAACACTTGAAAAATCTCTTTCTTCCTTACAAAGAACTTCTAAACCCCATGCTTGTACAGCTAATCTAGTTGCTTTAGCATGTCTGTTGTGTCTTTTAAATACTTTATCAAGACCCTCTTCATGTAACATTTTAATTGATTCTCTTAAACCGTACAAAAGATTAGTCGCAGGTGTATAAGGAAAAGAACCAGAGCGATTAGCTTCTATTTGTTCTTCCCAATCCCAATACGATCTACGCATCCCAAATTTTTTAGAAATTTTTATTGCTTTTTCAGATATAGCATTAAATGATAGTCCAGGTGGTAACATCAAACCTTTTTGAGAACCAGAAACCGTAATATCAACACCCCACTCATCATGCTTATATTCCATGGACGCCAAACCTGATATTGTATCTACCATTAACAATGCATCATGGTTAGCTGAATTTATAGCATCTCTCACTTCTTTAATTCTTGAGGTGCTTCCAGTAGATGTTTCATTATGAACAACACAAACAGCTTTTATTTGTTTTTCAGGATCTTTTTTTAATCTCTCAAAAATTTTTTCAGGCATGGCTCCTCTTTGCCAGTCTGTTTTTAAAAACTCTGTTTTTAATCCAAGTCTATGTGCCATTTTATTCCACAAAGACGCAAAATGTCCTGTTTCAACCATAAGTACTAAATCGTCTTCATTTAAAGTATTTACAAACGCAGCCTCCCATGCCCCCGTACCTGAAGCAGGATAGATAATCACATTAGATTTAGTTTTGAAAATTGTTTTTATTCCTTCAAGACAATCATTAGCTAAATTTGAAAATTCAGGACCTCTATGATCAATAGTAGGATAATCCATTGCACGTAAAATTCTGTCAGGAACATTTGAAGGACCTGGTAATTGAAGAAAGTGTTTACCTGGCATATAATTTTTATTCATTCATTAATCCTAGCTAAATTATTATCTTTAATTGAAACTATCGAGAATATATTTTATTATTTATACACTTAATTACATTAATTTCCATATAGAATTTAAATTCTCACTGAAGGTTATTTAAATGCCAAAAGGCCATATAGATCAATTACTAGATACTTTAAAAACAAAAACTTCAGCTGAAGTTTACTCTGATAATTTTAATAAAGGTAGATACGCAACTGATGCATCAATATATCAGATGATGCCATTTGGAGTTTTAATACCTAAAACTAAATCAGATTTAATTAAAACAATTAATTATGCACGTGAGACAAGGGTGCCTTTACTAGCACGTGGTGGTGGCACATCCCAATGTGGTCAAACTGTTAATAACGCAATAGTCATTGATAATTCTAAATATCTGAACAAAGTTTTAGATTTTAATAAAGAAAAAATGACATGTATTGTTGAGCCTGGGATTGTCTTAGATGAACTTAATCGTTTTTTAAAACCATATGGATTATGGTTTCCTGTAGACGTGTCAACTTCAAGTAGAGCAACGATAGGTGGAATGGCAGGCAACAATAGTTGTGGTGGTAGATCAATAAGATATGGCATGATGAGAGATAATGTTATTGATATTGAAGCTATTTTGTATGACGGATCAATTTATAACTTTGGCAAAATAAAAAGTAACCAACTTAATTCTAGTAAGAGTAGTGCATACGAAATTATTAAAAAACTTCAAGAACTTGCTGAAACGAATAAAAAAGAAATTATATCAAAATTCCCAAAAGTCTTAAGAAGAGTTGGGGGTTATAATATTGACGCCCTACTTCCTGATGCTATGGCAAATAGACCAAATGGTAAAGTAGGTGATGGAATTAACTTATCTCATTTATTAGTTGGATCAGAGGGGACATTAGCTTATTCAACTGCAATTACTTTAAAATTATCTCCTCTACCGCCACAAAAAATAATGGGGATCTGTCATTTCCCATCATTTTATGAAGCCATGGATGCAGCGCAACATATTGTTCCCTTAGACCCGGTTGCTGTTGAGTTGGTAGATGACACTATGATAAATCTAGCTCAAAAAATTGATATTTTTAAACTAACTGTAGACGCAGTTGTAAAAGGCAATCCAAAATCTCTACTTCTTGTTGAATTTGCTGAAGAGAATATGGATGAAAATCATAGAAGATTAAAAAATCTTCATCAATTGATGGATGACCTAGGATATTCTTGGAATAAAGGAATGACAAAAGGGGGTGTTGTTGATGTAATCGACAGTAACCTCCAATCTAAAGTAAGTGAAATGAGAAAATCTGGTTTAAACATCATGATGTCAATGAAAAACGACGCGAAACCTGTCTCTTTCATTGAAGATTGCGCTGTCGAACTTAAAGATTTAGCAGAATATACAGACGGACTAAATAAAATATTTGATAAATACAATGTTAAAGGAACCTGGTACGCTCATGCATCTGTTGGTTGTTTGCACGTAAGGCCTGTTTTGAATATGAAAATTCAAGATGATGTCGATAAAATGAGAAATATTGCCAATGAAACAAGTAACTTAGTAAAAAAATTTAAGGGTTCGTATTCAGGTGAGCATGGCGATGGCATAGCCCGTTCTGAATTTAATGAGGTAATGTTTGGCAAAAAAATGACTAATATATTTAAAATTATTAAAAATTCTTTTGATCCTTTTAATATTTTCAATCCAGGAAAGATTGTGGATGCTCCAAAATTAGATTCAAGGAATTACTTCAGATATGCGCCATCATATAATGCTAAAAATATTGATACCATATTAGATTGGTCTTCTTGGACAGGTTCAAGTGGAGGTTTTCAAGGGGCTATAGAAATGTGTAATAATAATGGCTCATGCAGAAAATTAGAAGGTGGAGTTATGTGTCCTTCTTTTAGAGTAACAAAAGATGAAAAGGACTCTACAAGAGGAAGAGCAAACTCGCTTAGATTAGCTCTCTCAGGACAGCTAGGTAAAGATGCTTTATCAAGTAAAAAAATGAATGACACAATGAAACTTTGTGTTTCTTGTAAGGCATGCAAACGTGAATGCCCAACAGGTGTTGATATGTCCAAAATGAAAATTGAAATTTCAAGTCTAAGGGCAAAAAAAGTTGGATTAGACACTAAAAGCAAACTTGTTGCATTTCTTCCATATTACGCATCAATCGCATCAAAATTTTCTTTTATTTTCAATTTAAGAGATAAGTTACCTGGATTAGCAAAACTGAGTGAAATATTTCTGGGTTTTACAGCAAAAAGGCCTCTTCCAAAATGGCGGCAAGATTATTTTAGAGATAATGAATTACCAAGTAATTTGAACACAAATGAAAAATCTATTCCTGTTATTTTGTTCGTGGATACATTTAATCGATATTATGAACCTGAAAACGTTAGATCAGCAATAAAAGTTTTAAAAAAAGCAGGCTACTTCCCATTTATTCCAACTTTAGAAAATTCAAGAAAAATACTTTGTTGTGGTAGAACATATTTAACCAATGGACTTATTAATCATGCAAAAAATGAGGTTTTAAATATAATAGAAACATATAAGCCTTACCTTAAAAATGGAATATCTATAGTTGGTTTAGAACCTTCTTGTATTCTTTCATTTAGAGACGAAATACCAAACTTAATAAAAAATGAAGAAACAGATTATTTAAAAATCAACTCATATACATTTGAAGAATTACTATCAAAGCACAGTGAAGAATTAATATTCAAAAATTTAACAAAAAAAGTCTTACTTCATGGTCATTGTCATCAAAAAGCTTTTGATGTAGTAAAACCAATTGAAAATATTTTAAAAAATATTAAAGGTGCTAAGGTTGAAACAATTGAAACAAGTTGTTGTGGAATGGCAGGTTCTTTTGGTTATGACAAGGACACTTACGATATTTCAATGAAGATGGCCAATGAAAAACTTTTTCCAGCAATAAAAAAAAATAAAGGCGACGTTACTATAATAGCTGACGGAACATCTTGTAGATGTCAAATTAAAGATGGTCTAAATAAAGAAGCTATTCATATAGCGAAGTTTCTTGATCAAAATATAATTTACTAAAAACAATTTAGGATTTAGTCTGTTTTTAAGAGGTTAATATGCCAAGTAAAATAAGAAAACCAACATCGTTTCATTGGGGTAGCTATTATGCTGAAATTGAAAATGAAAAGCTTGTTGGCATACGCCCATATGAAAACGATAGAGACCCATCAAAGATAGCTAATGGTATTTTAAATAGCGTTGACGATGAACTACGAATAAGAGTTCCTCATGTTCGTAAAGGATACCTTAGAGAAATACGTAAAGAATTAGCAAATAGTAAAATGTCTTTGACTGGAAAGCGAAGCAGGGAAAAAAGGGGTTCAGATAATTTTGTACCCATTACCTGGGAAGAAGCAATTGACATTGTTGCTTTTGAACTAAATAGAGTCAAAAAAAAGTATAAAAACAAAGCCTTCTTTGCAGGCTCCTATGGTTGGGGTTCTGCTGGAAGATTTCACCATGCTCAGAGTCAACTTCATAGATTTTTTAATTGTTATGGTGGATATACCAAGTCTGTAAACACCTATTCTTATGCAGCTAGTGAAACAATTATGCCTCACGTGATTGGCATGTCATATCGGCAATTTCTTGATACTCATACTGACTGGAATAACATAAAAGATAATTCTGAATTAATAGTTATGTTTGGTGGATTACCTCTAAAAAATGCCCAAGTAACCTCTGGAGGAGTTGGAAAACATACAACCAAAGAATATATAAAAAAATGTGTTCAAAAAGGTATTGAATTTATCAATATTAGCCCAATGGAGATGGAAGCTGATATAATAAGTAAAGCTGAATGGGTAAAAATAAGACCAGGTACAGATACAGCATTAATGCTTGGTATTGCTTTTATTTTAGAAACAGAAAGCTTAGCTGACAGAGATTTTCTAAATAAGTATTGCGTTGGATACGATAAATTTCTTCAATACCTAAAGGGAATGTCCGACGGCAAAGCCAAGACACCCTTCTGGGCATCTAAAATTACGGGCATTCCAAGTAATACAATTTATTCTTTAGCAAAGAAAATGTCTTCAAGTAGAACAATGATTACTGGAGCTTGGGCCCTGCAACGTCAGCAATATGGAGAACAACCACACTGGATGATAACTGTTCTTGCCTGTATGTTAGGTCAAATAGGACTTCCTGGCGGTGGTTTTGGCCTTGGATACAGTGCAGAAAATGGTATTGGAAATCCAGTTCAATATTTTAAGTGGCCTTCTTTAGAACAATTCAAAAATCCTGTTTCTGAGTTTATTCCTGTTGCTAGAATTTCAGACATGCTATTGAATCCGGGCAAAGTTTTTTCTTATAATGGAAAAGAAATTAAATACCCAGATATAAAGTTAGTATACTGGGCTGGTGGTAATCCCTTTCATCATCAGATGAATTTAAAGAAACTAAGCAAAGCATTTAAACAACCTGACACTATAATTGTAAATGAAATCTGGTGGAACAGTCTTGCAAGAAACTCAGACATAATATTACCAGCTACAACCTCTTTAGAAAGAAATGATATTAGTATTAAACATTGGGATCAGACAATTTCACCAATGTATAAAGCAATTGAACCTATAGGAGAATCAAAATCAGACTATGCAATTTTTTCTGAAATTGCTACAAAATTAAATTTTAAAGATAAATTTACTGAAGGTAAAGATGAAGATAAATGGTTAAGATTTATTTGGGATGAAGCAAGAAGTAAAGCGAAAGACGAAGGGTTTACCTTCCCTGAGTTCGATAAATTTTGGAAAAATGGTTTTCAAGAAGTGTTATCTCCCAAAAAGCAAACTATTTTATTAGAAAAATTTAGAATAGACCCTGAAAAAAACCCTGTCTCCACACCTTCAAGGAAAATAGAAATTTTTTCTGAAACAGTACATAGTTTTAATTATGAGGATTGCCCTGGGCACCCCGCTTGGTTAGAACAAAAAGAATGGCTAGGTTCAAATTTAATAAAGCAATACCCACTTCAACTTATATCAGGTCAACCTCATAATAGATTACACAGTCAACTAGATAATGGTTCTGAGAGTCAAAATTATAAAATTTTAGGTAGAGAACCAATCAAAATACATCCTCATGATGCACAAACAAGAAGGTTAGTTAACGGTGATATTGTTGAAGTATTTAACAAAAGAGGTAAATGCCTTGCAGGAGTGATTGTAAGTAATGAGGTTATGAAAGGTGTTGTGTTTCTACCTGTAGGCGCTTGGTATGACCCAATAAATGATGGTGAATTTTGTATACATGGAAATCCAAATGTTTTGACAGAAGATATTGGCACATCATCTTTAGCCCAAGGACCATCTGCTCATTCAACTTTAGTTGAAATAAAAAAATATACTAAAGAATTACCAGAAATTAATGTTTTTCATAAACCCAACATTGTAAATAAGTAGAGAACTCTGACTTGAGTATTGAAATTTGTATCATTAATCCTTACGCAACTGCTATCTCAAATGAAAAAATCAAGCTTTGTGCAAAAAAAATATTAGATAAAAATTCTAGTATTTTCATAAGTGATAAAAGTTTTCAAGAAGACTACTATGACTTACACAGAGAAACTATAAATGTTTCAAAATTACTTAACGAAGTTGAAACAAATAATTCTTCAGACGCTTTTATAGTTATTTCCTTTGAAGATATTGGTGTCGACACAATTCGAAAAATCACGTCAAAACCAATAATTGGTTTAGGTGAAGCTGTATTTTATACTGCCAATATAATTGCAAATAAGTTTTCAATAATCACCAATCTATCTCAATCACATGAAGCTTTAAAAAATAATTTAATAAAATATGACATGGAACATAAGTGTGTATCTATAAATTCACTAGAAGTTCCAGTATTAGATATGGATACAATGTCAAAATCAAACTTGAATAAATTAGATCACGAAATTCAAAGAACAATTATAGAAGATAATCCAGAGGCTATAATTTTAACAAGCCCAGGTATTTTAAATTTATCAAAAAATTTAAGTAATAAGTTCAACATACCTATTATTGAGGGAGTAACAGCTGCTACAGCTTTAATAGAAAAATTTGTTAAATTAGATTTACAAATAAAAAAATTTGTTCCTAAACCAAGTCGAACTTTTGGATTACCAATTTAAATTAATTATAAAAACTCATTCTCTAAATCTTTTTCTAACAAAGCCTTATCTCTTTCTGAGTAATCTCCATAACCAGCACCGCCAGGTGTATGAATTTGTAAGATATCACCTGCCTTTATGACTTGTGTACCTTTGCCATTCAACTTTCCTTTACCCTTAATCGAGACTTGTCCAGGTTTGCCATTGCTTCCATTTAAACGACCTCTTGCAGGAAATTTAATTCTATCAAAAGAAGCTAAAAGATCCATGTCCTCATCAATTGCTGATTTGATTTCAATTAATTGACCCAAACCACCATTATACTTTCCTTTACCACCACTTCCTGGATTATATTCTTTTTTTAGGAACAATAATGGAGCAACAGCTTCATTTATTTCAACTGGAGTTCCTCTTACACCAGAAGGGTAAGCAGTAGCTGATAACCCGTCCTTGTTTGGCCTGGCTCCTGTTCCACCATTAACTACCGCAGTTACAGCAAATAGTGAGTTGTTGTTTGCTCCCCTATCAGTTTTTCCACGAAAAGTGATGTTCCACAAACAAGAAGCACCTTCTGCAGGAACTTTATCAGGTATGGCTTTTTCTAAACAACCAAAAACTACATCTGGAAGCATTTGTCCAATAATATGTCTTGCGCATACAGCAGCAGGATATGGAGCATTTAAAATAGAACCTAATGGTGCATCAATTTCAAAAGGTTTTAGAGAACCCGCATTATTTGGTATTTCAGCACTTACAAGACAACTTAAACCAAAACAGGTGTAAGCTTTAGTATAAGATAATGGAACATTTATACCAAATTTAGATTTATCAGAAGTGCCTGTATAATTAACTGTTATTGATTTATCAGAAACAGTTAATTTTGCCTCTAATTTAATATCTTTTTCAAATCCATCAATCATCATAAAATTTTCATATACGCCATTTGGGATTTTCTTAATTTCATTTTTTACGGCTGATAATGACTTGTTATATATAAAATCAGATAAATTTTTTAAATTATCAATTTTAAATTCGTTCATCATTTCTACTAATCTTTTGCAACCTATATCATTACATGCAGCCAATGAGTAAACATCACCTTCTGTTTCTACAGGTTGTCTTGTGTTTTGGCTAACTAGTTTTAATAATGTTTTATTCATTACACCTCTGTCAGCTAATTTCAACATAGGTATATAAAGACCTTCCATGTGTATGTCAGTAGCATCAGGACCTACTCCCAATCCTCCAATATCAGTCAAATGAGAGGTACATGAAAAAAGACCTACTATTTTGTTATTTTTGAAACAAGGAGTTGTTAATACAAAATCATTTAAATGCCCTGTACCCATCCATGGATCATTTGTAATAAATATGTCTCCTTCATTCATTGTGTTTAATGGAAAATGATTGATAAAATGCTTAACAGACTCTGCCATAGAATTAACATGACCAGGAGTGCCTGTAACTGCTTGAGCCATCATTCTACCCTCTAGGTCAAAAACTCCAGCAGATATGTCCCCACATTCACGAACTATTGGACTAAATGCAGTTCTAACTAGTGTTTGACCCTGTTCTTCAACAACAGAAAGAAGTCTATTCCACATTACTTGATTTTGAATATTATTTTTGTCATCAATTAAATTATGTTTCATTATTTATATATTCCATTTGTAAAAAATCATTACTTAAAACTTTTGTATTAAAATTATTAGAAACAACAATTGTAGTTTGAGCCTCTGTGATTACACATTGACCTTGTATCAAATCTCCTGGATTTAACTTTTTTCTCTCATAATTTGGTATTTTAATTTGTTCACCACTTTGATAATCATAAAAATCAATTAAAGAATTTTCTTTAATTTTTTTATAGGAACCTAACTCTATATATTCAGTTATATTATTGCCCATAATAGATAATGATAAAGACCAGGTTAAAATTTCTATGTCAGCATTTGGTAGTGTTCTAGAATATAATTTTTCGTAATTTGCTTCAAAAGAGTTTTTAATTATTTTTGCGTCCTCATTAGATAATACCTTATTATCAATAGGCACTTTGATTTCATGGCCTTGTCCCGCATAACGCATAAATGCAAAACGTTCTTCAACAAATTCTGTGCTTTCAGAATTGTTTTGTATAATTTTTTGTGCTTCATTCCTCATAGAATTAAGTAAATTATTAACTTTTTCAAAATTAAATTTATTTAATAACATTCTAAGACTTTTAACTACTTCGTATCCAACAGGTGCTCTCAAAAATCCAACTGCTGAACCTACACTAGCATTTGTCGGGATGATTATTTTTTTTACTCTTAATTTTTCTGCAACCCTAGAAATATGAAGAGGGGCGGCTCCTCCAAAACCAATTAGAGTTCTGTTAGATGTCTCATGACCTTGTTCAACAGTGTGTACTCTAGCTGCATTTGACATCGTTTCATCAACTATTTCAGATATTGCTAATGCAGCTATTGAAGTTTTCATATTAATCTTATCACTTATATTTTTTGTGATTGCATTTTTAGCAAATTCTTTGGATAAGTTTATTTTACCCTCAGCAAATTTATCTGGATCAATCTTACCTATAACTAAATCTGCATCTGTAATTGTTGGATTGTCGCCACCATTAGAATAGCATGCTGGACCCGGATTTGAGCCAGCACTATCTGGGCCAGTAATTATTTGATCTAACTTATTTACTCGAGCTATTGATCCACCTCCTGCACCAATCTCAACCATTTCGATTACAGGAATTCTTAAAGGCAGTCCGCTTCCTTTTTTGAATCTCGCTTTTCTGTCAACTTCAAACTCTCGAGCTTTAATTGCTTTTTGGTTTTCAATTATGGTTATCTTAGCTGTTGTTCCTCCCATATCGAATGAAATTACTTTATTTAGTTTTAAGTCTTCAGCAATAGAAGTTGCTAAGATAGCTCCACCTGCAGGACCAGACTCAACCAACCTAACTGGGTTGTTACACGCACTCGTCACGTTAGTTAAAGTACCACCAGAGGTCATTAATAAGAGGGGACAATTAAAACCTTTTTGTTTTAATTCACTTTCTAATTTCTTTAAATATCTAGACATTAAAGGTTTAATATATGAATTTACTACAGTAGTAGTAAAACGTTCATATTCTCTTATTTCTGGGCAGACATCAGAAGATATACTTACCTCTAATTCTGGGAAATGTTTTAATAAAAATTCTTTTAAATCATTTTCATTTTTAGAATTTGCATAAGAATGTAAAAAACCAATTCCAATACTTTCAAATTTTTCTTTTTTGATAGTATCAACTAAACTCTGGAATTTTTTAGCATTAATAGGTTTTATTATTGATCCATTAATATCAGTTCTTTCTTCAATTACATATCTATGCTTTCTTGGAACAAGTGACATAGTTTTTTCAATAAGTATATCATACTGATCAAACCTACTTTCATAACCAATGTCTAAAACATCTCTAAAACCTTCAGTTGTTATAAAACAAGTTTTGGCACCTTTTCTTTCAATGACTGCATTTGTAGCCAAAGTCGTACCATGAATGATCATCTTTATATCTGACGATTTTATTTTATTTTCTTGTAATAATTCTTCTACACCTTCAATAACTGCAACCTCCGGCTGAGAAGTTGAGGTAAGTACTTTTTTAGTAAAAAGGTTAGTTTTATCCTCTAAAACTATATCTGTAAAAGTACCACCGATATCAATAGCAAGTCTCATTTATTGAAATCCTTTTAAATAAACAATTATTGAATCATGAAGTTAACAGGTGCAGTAACGATTTGAGGGAAAATTATTATAATGGCAATACTTAACAACATTAAAAAGAAAAAGGGTAATGCTGCTTTTGTAACTTTCAATATATCTCTACCCGTCATTCCTTGAAGGACAAAAAGATTAAATCCGACTGGAGGAGTGATTTGTGCCATTTCAACAACTATTACAGTAAAAATCCCAAACCATATTAAATCTATACCAGCTGTCTGGACCATTGGTAATACTACAGATGCAGTTAATACCATCATGGATGTTCCTTCAAGGAAACAACCAAGGAAAATGTATAATATTGTTAGAATTGCTAGAAGTGAAAGTTGTGATAATTCAAAGTCATTTACAATTTGTCCTAATTGTTTTGGAATGCCAGTGTACCCCATAGCAACAGATAGAAAAGCTGCTCCTACAATTATAAAATTAATCATGCAAGAAGTTTTCACAGCACCCATCAAACTATCCATAAAACTTTTAAAATTAAGAGATTTTGAAGACCAAGCAAGTATTAGTGCTCCTATCACACCAATAGTTGCAGCCTCAGTTGGCGTAGCATAACCACCATAAATTGAACCAAGGACAAAAAATATTAGCGCAACGACTGGAAGCAAGTTTCTTGCTGCCTTTATTTTTTCAAAGAAAGTATAACTAACATTTTGTTTGGGTGCTAAAGTAGGATTAAGTTTAGACCTAATTGCAATATATGACATAAAAATCAAAATAATCATTATACCTGGTAAAACGCCGGCTATGAAAAGTCTCGATATTGAGACTTGAGCCAAAACACCGTAAACAATAAGCATTATTGAAGGTGGAATTAACAACCCTAATGTACCAGAACCAGCTAAAGAACCTATGCTGAGCGTTTCATCATAATTTCTTTTCTTTAACTCTGGAATACTCATTCTGCCTATTGTGGCGCATGTAACTGCACTAGAGCCTGCAACAGCTGCCATTATACCACAACCAACTACATTTACATGCAACAACCCTCCAGGTAAATTAGACAGCATTGGTGCAAGACCTTTAAACATTTCTGAGGAAAGTCTTGTTCTAAAAAGTATTTCACCCATCCATATAAATAAAGGTAAGGCAGTTAATGCCCAATTCCAACTTGCATCCCATAAAGTGCTAGCGAGAAGAGATCCTACGGGTGCTGGAGTAAAAAATTCAAGTAATATATATCCTAAAGTAATTAATGCTGGGGCCACCCATATACCCAAAGATAAAAGAAAAAGAAGTAAAATAAATAAAATTAATGATAATCCAGTAGCCATAAATTTCTCTTCTAAGTATTATCTTTCAATATTGGATCAGCATTTTTAACGTAAGATGGCTGATCTTTTTTCCAAACAGTAAAAAAATCATCAATAAGAGCAATTAAAAAAATAGTTATACCTATAGACATACTTATCCTTGGGATCCAAAAAGGTATAGCCAAGAGACCTGGGCTAATATCCTCAAAAATAAATGAAAAATATACAAAGTCCCAACTCCAATATGTCAAATAACCAGTAATAATAATGCAAAATGACAATGAGAAAAGCTCTTGATATCTTCTAATTTTTTTTCCTAATAATCTTGTAAATAAAGTTACTCTAATATGTTCACCGCTATGAAAAGTATATGACAATCCAAAAAAAGTTAAGGCAGCCAAACTAAAACCAGCAGTTTCTGTTGAATCAACTGTAATATTTACAAATCTTCCTAAAATTTGAGCAACTATGGTCAAAGCAATAAGAACCATAAAAAAGGCAGAGAGATAGCCACTATATAAATATAATTTATTCAATTTATTTTTCATGGCTATCTCTAAAAAATTTTAACGCATAGATAAGTATCTATCTAACACAGCATTAGCCTCTGGACTAGCTTTTGATCTCCAATTTTTCATCATTTCAAGACCAATACTTTTCATTTTGCTAATTACCTCATCTGGGGCATTTTTAGAAGACATTCCATTTTTCTTAAGAATACCTATTTGCTTTTTAGTAGTCTCAGCACTCATCTCCCACCCTCTAAGCTCAGCTTTCTTTGCAGCTGCTAACATGTTACTTTGATCACCTTTTGACAAAGCATTAAAAGCTTTTTTGGTAACGACAACTGCATTTTTACTAAAAATAGCTCCAGCATAAGTAAAATGCTTAGTGTTATCCCATGCTTGAATATCTATACCTGTTTGTGGACTTGTAAATAATGCCTCAATAAGACCTGTAGAAAATGCCTGTGGAATTTCTGCAAAAGGAAGAATTGTTGCATTAAATCCTAACATAGATCCCATTTGTTGTGTGGCTGTAGAATAAATTCTAAGCTTTTTGCCCTTAAAATCAGATACACTATTTACTGGAAACTTAGTATAAAACCCCTGTCCTGGCCATGGAGCAGTATACAAAATCATAAGTCCTTTTTTAGCGAATTTTTCTTGAAGATATTCCATTTGCACATCTTTTAATAACCAAGCACTTGAATAGTCTGGTGCAATAAATGGTAATCCTGCTAAAATATACATTGGGTCTTCATTACCATAAATACCTAATCTAATTTCTCCAATTGGAATCTGTCCTCTTTGAAGAGATGTTTTTATTGCATCTAATTTAATTAGAGTATCGTTGGGATTTAGATTAATATTAACTGAAGTAGTGGACTTAACATCATCTATAAATTTAATTATATTTTGAGTATGAAAGTTACTTTTTGGATAGCCTGAAGCCATTGTCCAATCTGCTGCATGCAAATTAAAACTAAAGATAGAAACAGCTACAAAAAGAAACGTTTTTTTAAAAATTTTTGTAATCATTATTAATTCCTTTCATAGTAAATGTGTAATAATTAAGCATTTAGAGCAATAAAGAGTCAAATTGAATTAAACGTAACCAAAAATTTTATTAAGTTACTTCAAATAAATGTTAGAAATTTAATCAGAAAAGATTGAATGAATCTTTTTCTAAGCAATATTTTGCTATATGCATTCTCTTTGGTATCCATACATTTTCATAAGTTTTTATATATTTAATAAAATCTTCAAGCCCCTTAATTCTACCTGGTCTTCCGATAATTCTGGGATGTAATCCTATAGACATCATTCTCAAAGATCCATCGTCTGTTTCTGAGAGAAGTTGATTAAATGATTCTTTACAATAAATATTAAAATCATCTCCATGTACAAAACCATTATTACCATCATATCTCATGTCATTTGTATCAAATGAATATGGAATAATAACAAGTTTCTGATCATTTTTTTTTAATACGTAAGGTATGTCGTCATTATATGCGTTAGAATCATATGTAAATCCTCCATGCTCAATCAAAAGATCCCTAGTAAATGGAGATGTACTAGATTTTGTGTGCCAACCAACTGGGGGATGACCAGAAAGTTTAAGTATTGAGGAGTAACAATTATTAATTATTTGTTTTTCCTCTTCTTTACTAAGATAAGCATGAGAAATCCACTTGACGCCATGAGCAGATATTTCATGATTTCTGATTAAAATTTCATCTATTAACCAAGGAGAATTTTCTAATGCCAAAGAACAACAACTAAATGTTGCTTTTACGTTATATTTATCAAAAACGTCAAAAATGCGCCAAATACCTGATCTTAAACCGTATTCAAAATGAGATTCCATACAAAGATCAGGGATATCTAATATTTTAATTTTATTATTTTCGTATACATGCTCATTTTGACTATCGCCTGATGAAATCGAGAGCTCTGCACCCTCTTCAATATTTACAACAAACGATACTGCAATTTTATTTTCTTGAGGCCAAAGAATTTTTGGCTTATCTTTTCCATAACCAATAAAATTTCTTTTCATTTTGAACCATTATCAACTTTGTGAGAAATCAATTCCGATAAATTTTTATCAACCCCTATAGATGATTTAGGAGGTAATTTATGTTTGTTTATAGTATTTTTATTCATAACGACAGCTAATTCTGCTTGCTTTGCAGCTGCTTCAGCACAATCAATCACAGGTACACTAATTTCTTTTTGAACAATATTTTTAAATCCAGACAATGGAGCCCCTGCAAATATAACCACCTCACCACCATCAATTTTGATAGCATTTTTTGCAGATTCAATTAAAGATTTCTTCTGAAGCGATTGAATTTTATCAATAGTTAAGTTAACACCATCTATAGCTCTAAATCCTGCATATCTAGACTGTAATCCTAGCAATTCAACACTTTCTTCATACCAAGACGCCATTGCGTTAGTAAATGATATAATTGAGAATTTTTTACCAAATAAGCAAGCACTTAACATAGCGGCCTCCCCTAGTCCAATTATCGGCAGGTTAAACAAACTTTTTGCTGGTATCAGACCTGGATCACCAAAAGCGGCTATAATTATAGCATCATATTGTGAATGTATTTTTGCTAGTTTTTCTAGAACTAAAGTGCCAGTGATTTGGGCCTCAACTTTAGTTGATATATATGGGAAACCCTTTTCTGCTGTTTTAGGAATTAAGGTTGTTTCACTACTTACTACCAACTTAGCAGTTTCATAAAGTTTTTCTGTTATAGATTCAGAAGTATTAGGGTTATACAGTAATATTTTCATACCTCTAATTTATTCCTTTTGGAGTTGGAAGACCTTTTTCAATTAATTTTGAGTGTAATCTTTTTAATAAATTATTCACCTCCTTGATATCATCCTCAGTTAGAACTGGACCAGGAGATCTCACATTTAACGAATTAATAATACCCCTTTTTTGCAAAACAAATTTTCTTAAACCTAAACCTATTCCAAATTGTTGTTCATGCCTTATGAGTGGTAAATATATATCAAATAAATCTTCTGCTTTTTCTTTATCATTATTAGAAAATAAATTATGTAAACTAACCAACATTTCAGTGAATGCAAAACCAGTCATAATTCCGTCAGCACCTCTTTCAAGTTCTTGGGGAACATACAAGCCTCCGTTACCTACAAACACGCTATATTTTCTATTTAAATGATTGTCTCTATATCTAATAAGTCTTGATAATTTATTATGTCCAGGGGAGTCTTCGTGCTTAAACATCTCAATTGACGGATGATTTTCCATTATAGTATTTATAACAGTTTCAGAAAAGTAAACATTAGTTGTGGGTGGATAATCCTGCAAACAAATTGGAATATCTTGAGTGCGATCTACAACTTGATTGAAGTAAGATTTGATTTGATCGTCATTTTTTAAACCATTATTACCAGATACCATAACTCCAGAGGCACCAGAATCCATTGAAAATTTAGAAAGTAAGTCTAAGTTATCAAGACCAGCATTAGATACCCCTACAATTACTGGAACACTGCTTATTAAATTATTTACGTATCTTTTAATTAATGATTTTTGTTCTTCAATATTAAGTTTATGAGCCTCCCCCATAACCCCAAGGATTGTAACTCCAGAAACTTTACTTTCTATATAATAATTTGAGAGTCTATCTACTGATTCAAAATCAATTAAATTTTCATTGTTGAAAGGTGTGGTAGCAATAGCAATAACACCTTTCATATCTTTAAATTCTTTTGTCATCTACCTTCCTAAAATTTATCTAGGATAAAAATTAAATTAGCTACTTAATAAGTCAAATCTTTAATTCTTAGTTCAGCAATTTTGTGAATTTCACTTATCGCGGTTTCAAATTCTTCAGTTTTGGTGTTATTAACTCTCTTTTTCAAATTATCTATGATCTGATTTTTATTTAAACCTTTCACTGCAATTATAAATTGAAATTTAAATTTTAATCTATATTCATTGTTGAGATTCGTTAAAATTTCAAATTCTTCATCAGAGCATTGGTCTAAACCTGCAGATTTTTGTTCATCTTCCGAAAACTTCGTAAGTTTTTCTTTTTTTTGAAGCTTTTTTCCAAGTTCAGGATGAGCATTAATCAAATTTAATTTCTCTGTTTCTGAAGAATTATCAACTATTTTTTTCATCATTAATTGCAATTCTTCTTTTGTTTGAATTCCACTTATATTTTCAGATAACAGTCTTTCTGGTACCCATTGAGAATGTTCATAAACACTTTTTAGTAGATCTATTATTTCTTCTCTTTCCATTTTTTTAGAAATAAATTTGAAAGTTTTATTGTACATTATTTTACCTGACATTATTATATTCTCAAATTTAAACATACTTTACACAAATTAAAATAGAGAAAAATATGGCAGGTCTTTCAACTCATGTTTTAGATACTAGCAAAGGTATACCCGCAGTAGAATTAAAAATTGAATTATATAAAATATTGGATACAGAAAAAATATTTATCAAAACTGTTTTGACTAATGAGGATGGTAGAATTGACGAACCATTGTTATCTACTGAAAGCTTAGAAGAAATTCATTACGAATTATTATTTTTTGCTGGTGATTATCTAAAAAAACAAAATAGCAACCTTAAACATGTTTTTCTTGATAAAATACCCATTAGATTTTTTGTAAACAATAAATCTGAACATTACCACGTGCCATTATTACTATCTCCCTTTGGCTATAGTACTTATAGAGGGAGCTAATTTTTGATATTTTTATTTGAAGAATGGTCTGAACTAATTTTGCGATGGTTCCATGTCATTGCTGGAATTGCATGGATTGGCTCAAGCTTTTATTTCATTGCATTAGATTTAAGTTTAAAACAAAATAAAAATCTTCCAGATAAATCTCATGGAGAAGCTTGGCAAGTTCATGGAGGTGGATTTTATCACTTAGTTAAATATCTTGTTGCACCGTCAAAAATGCCCTCAGAATTAACCTGGTTTAAGTGGGAAGCCTATGCTACTTGGGTCTCAGGTTTTGCTTTGTTAGCTCTTATATATTATGCAGGCGCTGAATTATACATGATTGATATTGTCAAATATGATTTAGAAAAATATGAAGCTGTAATAATTTCATTACTAGGTATTGTCTTTGGTTGGGTTATTTATGATCTCATGTGCAGATTATCATTAAAAACAAATGTCTATGTACTAATAAGTTCTATATTTATTTTAATTACTGTTATGTCGTGGGCTTATTCTGAAATATTTAGTTATAGAGGCGCTTTTATGCAGATAGGTACAGTTTTAGGTACTATTATGGTTGCTAATGTTCTTATGATCATAATTCCTGGTCAGAAAAAAGTTGTAGCTAGTTTGCTAGCAAATGAGACACCTAACCCAATTTATGGTGCTATTGCAAAACAACGATCTCTTCATAACAATTACTTAACATTACCAGTAATTTTTATCATGATTTCAAATCATTATCCTTTAATTTATGCTACAAAATATTCTTGGATAATCATTTCAATTATTTTAATAATTGGAGCGTTAATTAGACATTTTTTCAATATTAAACACACTGGAGCCAAGCCACCTTATTGGATTTGTGTTCCAATAATTATTCTAGGGTCAATAGTTTTTTATATTTCAGACTTAGGTAAACCAAAACTAAATAACATTAAAAACACAACTGCTTTGATCGAACTAATCCCAGAAAAAACTTTGGTAAGTGCTCAAGAGGTAATTGTTTCTAAATGTTCAATGTGTCATGCTAAAGACCCTTTATGGGAAAATATGAAAAATGCACCAAAATTAGTCAATTTAGAATCATATACAGATATAATAAGTAACATTGATAATGTATATAAACAGTCTGTGTTATCCTATGCAATGCCGCCTGGGAATATTTCTTTTCTTGAAGACAATGAAAGAAGTTTGATTAATCAACTTTATTTGAGTGTTCATAATCTAAAAAATAAATAATCATTGGAGAATATTTAATGAAAAATTTTGACATAATTTTTAAAAATGGAAAAACGGTAACTGAAAATGGTGTAGAGAACGTTGATATTGCTGTTGCTGAGGGAAAAATTTGTGAAATAGGCGAGATCAATGCTGATGCAAAAATTGTAGAGGATGTTTCTAATCTATTGGTTCTGCCTGGAGGTATAGATGCCCATGTCCATATAGATCAACCATCAGGACCAGACGTTGAAATGGCTGACAACTTTCAAAGCGCAACAAAATCTGCGGCAGCTGGGGGTAATACCACAGTTTTACCTTTTGCCATGCAAGAAAAAGGAAAATCCCTAAGAGAATGTGTAGAAAATTATCATAAAAAAGCTGATGGTAATTTGTTTGTAGACACTTCATTTCACTTGATTATAAGTGATCCCTCACCACAAATTTTAGGCCAAGAGCTCCCTGCACTAGCTAGAGATGGTTATACCTCTTTCAAAGTATTTATGACATATGACGATCTAGTTTTAAATGATGAAGAACTGTTAAAAGTTTTCGAAGTAGCCAAGAATGAGAAGACGTTAGTTATGGTTCATGCTGAAGGATATGATGCTATTAGATTTTTAACTAAAAAATTAGAAGATGAAGGAAAATTAGCCCCTTATTATCATGGATTGTCTAGGCCTCAAATTGTGGAAAGAGAAGCAACACACAGAGCTATTAGTCACGCCCAAATAGTTGATATTCCAATTGTTATTGTTCATGTTTCAGGAGAAGAAGCACTATCTCAAATTAAATGGGCAAAAGATAGAGGAATTAAAATTTTTTCTGAAACTTGCCCACAATATATTTGTTTAACTGAAGATGATATGAAAGGACTGAATATGGATTTTGAAGGAGCAAAATACGTATGCTCTCCTCCACCTAGAAATTTGGAAAGCCAACAGGCTATTTGGGATGGATTAATTGATGGAACTTTCGACATCTTTTCTTCAGATCATTGTCCATTCCGTTTTAAGGACAGTAAAGGTAAAGATAGGCCTGGAGCAAGAACCTCATTTAAATGGGTTCCAAATGGTATTCCAGGAGTGGAAACAAGACTGCCAATTTTATTTTCTGAAGGTGTAAGCAAAAATAGAATAAGCTTAGAAAGATTTGTTGAGCTAACTTCTACAAATCCAGCCAAAATGTATGGCCTTTATCCTCAAAAAGGATCAATTAAAGTTGGATCTGATGCTGATATAACAATTTGGGATCCTAATAAAAAAAATAAAATTCAACAAATTAATCTAAGCCATGGCTCTGATTATACACCCTATGAAGGCTTAGATATTACTGGATGGCCTATACAAACTTGGTTAAGAGGGAATAAAATCTTCGATCAGAATGAATTCATTGTTAACAAAAATTTAGGAAAATATATTTCTAGAGATTTTTGTATGCTTTAAAGAAATAGGGGAAAAAATGAACACCAACAATAAACATCAAAATTTAACTAATCTAGCTTCTCCAAAAATTGGTACAAAAATAATTGAAGTTTCTGATGAATTCTTTGGTGAAGCTTCTCGCATGCTAAATGACAAAGAGCCAGTCTTCATTGAAGATAAGTATGATGAGCATGGAAAGTGGATGGATGGATGGGAGAGTAAAAGAAGAAGAGATGGTGGCAATGATTGGGCTATAATAGAATTAGGATCTCCTGGAATTATTACTGAGATAGATATTGATACAAGTTTTTTTACTGGAAATTTTCCTCCTTTTGCTTCAATTGAAGGTATTTATAGTGATCAAAAACCTAGCAAAGACTCAGACTGGATTAAGATACTTTCTAAAACATCTTTAAAAGGTGCTTCCGACAATAAATTTAGGATTGAATCAAAAACAAAAGTTAATTACATAAAATTGCAAATTTTTCCTGACGGAGGGGTTGCAAGATTAAGATTATTTGGTGAAGTAAAACTTGATTGGGATATTTATAATAATAAAAAAGATCTAATTGAGTTATCATCCTTAAAATTAGGTGGTTCTATTGTTGCTTATAATAATGCTCATTATGGTGACGTATCTGCTCTTCTATCTGATGGAAGAGGTAAAACAATGGGTGATGGTTGGGAAACAAGAAGGAGAAGAGAACCCGGTAATGACTGGATTATAATTAAATTAGCAACCAAAGGTTTAATAAAAAAAATTGTAATAGATACCGCTCATTTTAAAGGAAATTATCCAGATCAAGCATCAGTGCAGGCCTCAAACTTTGACGAAAATAAAAGTTTAGAAGAAATTATTAATGACTCACAGAACTGGAAATACATATTGGACAAATCTAAACTACAAGCAGACAATATACATAATTACGAAGTTGATGAGACGTCAACTGAAGGTGTAACTCATGTCAGATTAAATATTTATCCTGACGGAGGGGTATCAAGATTAAGAATTTGTGGTTTAAAATTGTAAAATGAATAATATAACAATCGAGCAAATAGATACTAATATTTTTTCTAAATTTGGGGATATTATAGAAAAGAAAAATGCATTAGAATTACGCTCTATCAATCAAGGAACCACTGCTAGGTATCATAATATTTCTGAGTTAGATTTAGAAAGTAAAAATGGAAATTCAGGTATTTCTATCTTTTCTGGTTTACCAAAAGACCTTCCTATAGAAATAAAGATTATGGAGAAACATCCTGTTGCTTCTCAAAGTTTTCTTCCTATTCAAAATTATGATTGGTTAATAGTTGTTTGCGAAGAAAAAAATGAAGTACCAGATTTGAGTACTTTAAGATGTTTCCATGTAAATGGGGATACTGGCATCACATACAATAAAAATGTTTGGCACCACCCTCTTTTAGTTAAAAAGAAACAAGATTTTTGGGTAATTGACAGGATAAATGATCAAGAAGATTCTTCTGTTAATTTAAGAGAATATCATTTCACAAATAATGAAACTAGATTCATTACTCTATAAATCCAGCAATCTTTTTGATGCAGCCTTATGTTTTTCTAGGGATAAATTAAGATCAAAATTATTTAAATGACCATTTTGAGAGATTACCTCTCCATTGCAAATAGTGTAAGCAGTTTCAGCAGGGGTACATAATACCAAAGCAGCCAAAGGATCACTCCAAGCTCCAGACATAGCAATTTTATTTAAGTCATAGATTGCAAAATCTGCCGCTTTGCCAACAGAAATCTGACCAATATCATTTCTGTTCAATACTTCTGCACCACCCCTTGTTGCTGTATGTAATGCTTCTCTTGGTGAAAATTTATTAGCACCTAAGTTTACTCTCTGTAATAACATTGCTTGGCGAGCTTCACTCAAAAGATGACCACTATCATTTGAACTTGAACCATCTACGCCTAAACCTACTTTCACACCTTTATCTATCCACGTTCTCAAAGGGGCTATGCCACTTGCAAGTCTCATATTTGAACAAGGACAATGCGCAATACCAGTACCCGTTCTAGAAAATAATTCAATTTCATCTTTATTTAATTTTACACAATGAGCATGCCAAACATCATCTCCAACCCAACCTAAGTCTTTAATATACTCACCTGAGGTCATGCCAAAATTTTGTTTTGTATAAGCAATATCTTCATCATTTTCTGCCAGATGTGTATGCATACTAACAGAGTAATTTCGAGCTAACTTAGCAGTTTCCTTCATCAAATTTTGACTAACACTGAATGGTGAACAAGGTGCTAATGCAATTTTTAACATTGAAAATTCTGATGAATCATGAAAATCTTCAATCACCCTTTGGCAATCTTTTATAATTGAATTTTCATTTTCGGTGAGTGTGTCTGGCGGAAGCCCTCCCTTACTTACACCTATACTCATAGAACCTCTAGTTGCGTGAAACCTGCAACCAACCTCACCTGCTGCTTCAATTTGATGTTCAAGCTTTGATCCATTTGGGAAAAGATATAGATGATCACTTGAAGTAGTACACCCACTAATAACCATTTCAGATAATCCAATTAAAGTTGAAATATAAATATCAGAGGGTAAAATTTTATTCCAAATAGGGTACAAATTTGTAAGCCAACCAAATAATGACTCATTTTGGGAGCCTGGAAAAACGCGTGTCAAATTTTGAAATAAATGGTGATGTGTATTAACCAAACCAGGTATAACAACCATCTCGAATGCATCAATAACTATTTCAGGATTATAATTAAAAGTTTTTAGATCTCCAATGTCAATAATTTCACCATCTTCACAGTAAATTGATTTATTGAGAAGCTCATTTCTATCATCGTCCATAGTGGCAATAATGCTTGCATTTTTAATTAAAAGTTTTGACATTTTTACACAAAAAAATTACACCGCTTTATTTAAGCGGTGTAATGTAACAATATTTAATAAACTTTTAAATGCTTATTTAATTTTCTTCTGGAAGTATCAAGTTCAGTACAACCGCTAAGAAAGCTGCTGGTAACAAGCCAGATGTCATTAACATTTGTAGTTCAGTTCCTAGTCCTGAAACCGAAGCTGGAACTTTTTGCAAACCAAAGCCAATAGAAAGTGATATAGCAAAAATCATCATATTTCTTCTATTCCAATTGACACTACTTAGCATATTAATACCTGCAGATGCGACCATTCCAAACATAACGATCACACCTCCACCTAAAACTGCTATTGGCATTGATGACACTATGGCGCCAATTTTAGGGACCAATCCACAAAGTACAAGAAAAACTGCAGCTATCGTAACCACTGATCTACTCATAACACCAGTCATAGAAATTAATCCAACATTTTGACTAAAGCTTGTGTTTGGAAGACCTCCAAAGACACCTGCGACTGCAGTTCCAACTCCATCTGCATAGGTGCCACCTTGTATTTCTTTATCTGTGGCTTCTCTGTTAGCACCACCCTTTGCTATACCAGAAATATCTCCAACAGTTTCAATTGCACTTACAATTGACATTAAACACATAGCTATGATCACTGTTAAATTAATATCAAATCCATACTTAAATGGTTCTGGTAACGCAAACCAAGCTGCTTTTTCTACCCCAGAGAAATTTACACTTCCCATAAAAATAGCAACCAGATAAGCCACTATCATACCTAATAATACAGAGGCACTAGATATAATTCCTTTGGTCCAAAATTTTAATCCAAAAGCAACCAAAATAACTATTATTGCAAGGCCCCAATTACCCATGCCACCCCATGTTGGCTTAGACATGTTAAATTCACCTGCACCTCCTGCGGCATATTGAATACCTACAGGAATTAAATAAATTCCAATTGCTAGTATAATTATTCCAGATACTAATGGAGGGAACCAATGGCGAATTTTACCAATAAAAGATCCTAAGAATGCGTGAAAAATACCACCAATAACTATCCCTCCAAATAATGTACCCATTCCCATTTTTGCTGCTCCAATCATAATAGGAACAAAAGCAAAACTAGTACCTTGCATTACCGGAAGCCTAGCTCCAATTGGACCCATTCCAATTGTTTGCATTAATGTAGCTATGCCTGCAAATAGCATAGACATTTGAATTAAAAAAACCGTATCTGCACTTCCAAACGCAAAGCCTGCAGCTCCAGCAATAATTATTGATGGTGTAATATTACTTACAAACATTGCTAATACATGTTGTAGCCCAAGAACTAAGCCAACTTGTAAAGGCGGAACATAATCTGGATTTTTTAAATCTTCTTGTGAAACGTTTTCTAAGGCACTCATAAATACCTCCCCTATATGTTGTAAAACTCAAACACAAGATCACAAGATATTGATAAAAACAACATAAATGTGTTTAACTTGTTAAGCCTTCAACACTCTTAAAATCTCAGAAGGAGTTGCTGGAGAGTTAAGTAATTCAGGCTTTGATCCTTCCGAAGAAGCTTTGATTGCCTCCTTAAGGGCTAAAAATTGAGAAATTGCCAGTAATAGGGGTGGTTCACCAACAGCTTTGGATCTAAAGATTGTTTTTTCTTCATTATCAGCATTTTCTAATAATTTAACATTAAAAACCTTAGGTATATCTCGGCTTCCAGGCAATTTATATGTTGATGGCCCAGTTGTTAATAATTTTCCTTCTTGAGAAAAACATAATTCTTCACATGTCAACCAACCAAGTCCCTGGACAAATCCGCCTTCAATTTGACCAATATCAATACTTTCATTCAAAGAATTTCCACAATCTTGGACAATATCAGCTCTTAAGATCCTACTCTCACCTGTATTAATATCTAACAAAGCCTCAGAGATTGCGGCTCCCCAAGTAAAGTAAAAATAAGGATGACCTTTTAACTTGCCTTGATTCCAATAAATTTTAGGAGTTTTATAATACCCTGTGGATGATAGAGAGATACGATTTTCCCAACATGAAAATGCCAATTCTGAAAAAGATAAGCTTTTGTTACCACAAACAATCCTACCTTCATTAAGAATTATATCTTTTTTATTTTTTTTAAATAATTTTGCAGCATGATCAACCATTCTTTTTTTTATAACGTTTGAAGCATTCCATGCAGCCATTCCATTTAAATCTGATCCAGATGATGCTGCTGTTGCGGACGTATTTGGAACCTCTGCTGTGTTAGTGGATGTAATATGAATTTGGTCAACAGAAACCTTAAAGCATTCCGCTACTACTTGTGCAACTTTGATAAATAAACCTTGCCCCATCTCAGTACCGCCGTGATTTAATCTTATTGATCCATCAGAATAAACATGGACGAGGGCACCACCTTGATTTAAAGATGGTTTATTAAATGAAATACCAAATTTTGCAGGCATTAAGGCAATGCCTTTTCTGAAAGGTAAATTATTATTTTTTTGATTTAAGTTAAATTCTTTAATATTTCTTATTCTGTTTTTATAGTCGCTTAACTTGTATATTTCTTTTAAAACTCTATCAATTCTTGGATTTTTAACAATTTGACCATATGGTGTTTTAAGACCATTAAATCTCGAGTAATAATTTATTTGGCGAATTTTATCTATTGGCTTTTGTAAATGTTGACTAACTGAATAAAGTATATTTTCAATAGCTAACATTCCTTGTGGACCACCAAAACCTCTAAAGGCAGTATTTGAAACTGTATTGGTTTTACATACATAACCAATAGCTTTAAGTGATTTTATAAAGTAACAATTATCAAGGTGAGTTAAAGCTCTTGTCATTACAGGCCCAGAAAGGTCTAGGACGTTACCACCATTACTTAGAAGTTTTATGTCCAAAGCCTGAATCTTACCATCAACTGTAAATCCTGCGGTGAAGTATACTTTGAAGTCGTGTCTTTTCCCTGATGCAGTCATATCGTTATGTCTGTTAAGACGTATCTTTACTGGTTTTTGTGTTATATAAGCACCTAAAGCAGACATTGCTGCAAAAATAGTTGCTTGACTCTCTTTTCCACCAAACCCACCTCCTAACCTTCTAACTTTACTATCAATTTTTGCTGATGGTATATTTAAAACCTTTCCAACACCGTGTTGAACCTCAGTTGGATGCTGAGTACTTGACCACACAACATATTCGTTATTTTCACCAGGAAAAGTCATGGCAACATGAGTTTCTAAATAAAAATGATCTTGTCCACCGATTTCAAAATCTCCAGATAATCTATAATCTGATTGCGACATATCCTTTTTAACGTTCCCTTTTTTTAAAATCATTGGATCTTCCAGAAAAGATTTTTGTTTATACGCGTCGTCTAAATTAAGTATAGGTTTAGTTGTGAACTCCACTTCAATTTCTACTAAACTGCTTGCATGTATAGCTTCTTGATGTGTTTTTGCTAAAACAATCGCGACTGGTTGTCCTAAATATGAAAAAAATTCTTCTGCTAGAATAGGTTCACCATTTTTGATTGGGCCAATTTCATTTTCACCAGGGATATCTTTTGCTGTTATGATTCTTGTAAAAAATGGTAGGTTGTTTAGCTTGTCAGAATTAATTTTTTTTATTTTACCACATGCAACTTTTGATAAAACGGGAGCCCCATGCAATAAATTTTCTTGCTCAGGCATATCATCTATATAAATAGCCTGACCAGTGGAATGCCTTAAAGAAGAATCGTGAAGTGGGATTTTATTTAAATTATTCATTCTTAAACTTCCATTATTGATAAACTTTCTTTATCCTGCCTTAAACAAATTTGTAATCTTCTAAATAATCCCTTCATTGCCTCTAATCTATAATGACTTGAACCTCTTAAATCAGAAATTGGTTGGATAAATTTATCTAAATTGTGAATTGCAAACTCAATTGAATCATCAAAATTTTTTTCAACCATTTTTTTACATAGCTTATCTAGCAACTTTGGTGTTTCTGCCACCCCTCCTGCAGCCATATATAATTCTTTAATAATATTGTCTTGGATTTGAATATTTATAGCAAGAGAGATAGTTGATATGTCTTGATCGTATCGTTTTGAAAGCTTCCAGGAAAAAATTTTATTTTTTTTGTTAGCTATTGGTAATTCCAAGGATGAAATTATTTCATCTTTTTTCAAAATATTCTTTCGATAACCTTTAAAAAACTTTTTTATATTAATTTTCTTAAAACCATTTCTCCCAAATATTTTTAAATCAGAATTTAAAACTAATAATATAGGTGCAATATCTCCAATTGGACTTGACGTACATAAATTTCCTCCAATTGTTCCTTGATTTCTGATTTGAGGTGACCCAAATCTCTGAAGAATTTCTATAAGTTGTGGCATTTTGGATTTAATAGCTTCAAGGAAGTTTTCAATTGTGACTGCGCCTCCTAATTCTATTTTTTCTTTATGGTGCTTAATGTGATTCAATTCTTTTATTGAATCTAAACAAATGATATTATCTTCTTTTTGGTTTATAATTGGTCTATAAAGATTTAAATCTGTCCCCCCTGCAAGAAATTGAAAATCCTTTACATCATTTAGATAGTTTTTAAGTTCTTTTAAATTAGATGGCTTAAAATAAGTTACATTTCCAAGTTTATTTTTCTTATTTTTATTAATGGTTTGATTGTCATTTTTTGAAATCCTGTCATTAGCAACAGATTTAATAGCTTTTATTATAGGTGAATAACCGGTACACCTACACAAATTGCCCGAAATTGCATCATTTATTGTATCATCGGTTATTTTTTTATTAGAATTTAGTAAACTAATACCTGACATGATGAAACCTGGAGTACAGAATCCGCACTGTGAAGCATGTTCTTTAGTAAAAGCAATTTGTAAAGGATGTGGATTTTTATCACACCCTAGGCCTTCAATTGTAGTTACAGAACTTCCTATTACCTGACCTAATCTTACTAAACATGAGTTTATAGGTCTAGAGCTGTCACTTCCATCATCTGCTATGATTACTGAACAAGCACCACAATCACCTTCTGCGCAACCTTCTTTAGTTCCAGTTATTTTATTATAATTTCTTAACCAATCTAAAAGGGTAATATCATGTTGAATATTTTTTACTTCAACTTTTCTTTCATTAATTAAAATAATATTTTCTGAGTCAGCCAAAGACCATAACCTCAATTGAATTAATACTTTTAAGATTATAACTTTTAAATTTTAAAAAAATCAATAAACATGAGTAAGTTATACTAATGAATTTTCTTTTGTTTTATCCCAACTTATAAAAATTTCATCATCAATATCAAATTTATTTTTTAAAAAAATCTCATCACCTATAGATACACTTAAACGCCCAAAATCTTTAGATATACCTGTAACTTTGACAATTTGACCTTGATATTCAATTTCATTTACAATCATTGGATATGAGTCTTTTGATTTTTTATTATTCATTATTCGTATGTGATCCATTCTGATTGAATAAGATTTTTTGTTTTTTGAAATTACGTTGTGTCCTCCAACAAAATTTGCAATAAACTCGTTTTTCGGCTTATTAAAAACTTCATAAGGGTCGCCAACTTGTTCAATTTTTCCATTATTCATTACAACAATCATATCAGCTAAAGCCATTGCTTCATCTTGAGAATGAGTAACATGAATGAATGATATACCCAGCTTTTTTTGTAATGTTTTTAATTCACTTCTCATTTTAATTCTTAAAAAAGGGTCTAAAGCAGACAAAGGTTCATCTAAAAGTAATATAGAAGGATTAGTAATTAAGGCTCTTGCTAAAGCTACTCTTTGTTGTTGTCCCCCCGAAAGCTGATTAGGATATCTATCAGAATAATCTTCCATTTGAACTAATTTCAGAATTTCTAAAGATTTGTCATATCTTTCTTTTTTTTTAATGCCACGCATCTTTAGAGCAAAGGCAACATTGTCCAGACAAGATAAATGTGGAAAAAGAGCATAATTTTGAAACATCATTGCAGTTCCACGTTTTGCTGGGGGCAAATCATTTATAATACTTGAACCTAAAAGAATGTCACCTCCTGAAATTTCTTCATGTCCAGCTATCATTCTTAAAGTTGAGGTTTTACCACAACCTGAAGGACCAAGAAAACAACAATATGTTCCTGCTGGAATTTTTAAATTTATACTGTCAACAGCAATGGTTTCACCATATTTTTTTGTGAGAATCGCAAATTCTAAATTTTCTGGGTTATTCAATTTTTTTGCCTATTTTTTACTTTAAACTTAATTCTTAAAATAAAATTGACTAGACTTTAATCAATTTTTATAAAAAACGTTTGTTTGCATAAAATATATGCAACATATATTTCCAATTAGATTAATTCCTATTACAAATACATTAATTTTACAACTTTAACATTAACAATTTTTGGAGGTTAATATGAAAAAAAGTTTAACAAGGCGTAATATGCTCAAGACCTCGACTGCCGCAATTGGCGCAGTTGCAGGTGCGGGATTGCTTAAAGGTTTTCCAGCAATACATGCTGCTGATGCACCAGTAATTAGGTATCTAGGAACCGCTGTAAACATGGGTGATGCAGTTCAAAAAAAATTATTTGATGATACTGGAATTAAGGTTAAATTCATTGTTAAAACAACTGATGAAGTTGTAAAGACAATTTTTACACAACCAAATAGTTTCGATATTGTTGATTCTGAATATTTTAGTATGCCCAAGTTGGTGCCTTCTGGAAATTTATTAGGTATGGATACCAAACGAATTAAAGAATGGGACAATGTAACTACTGCATTTACTAAAGGTGAGGTTGCAGGAAAGAAAATTGGAGATCAAGGAACAGCACCTAAAAAGGTAATGTATCTAAAAGGTGCAAAATCTAAGGAATTTGCCTCAGAACCAACCCAATACGTAACATTAATTCCCACTGTTTATAACGCTGATACTTTAGGTATAAGACCTGATTTAATTAAAAGGCCAATTAGTAGTTGGGCAGAATTGTTAAATCCAGAATTTAAAGGAAAAGCTTCAATTTTGAACATACCTTCAATTGGTATAATGGATGCTGCCATGGTTGTAGAAGCAATGGGTGAGTATAAGTATCCTGATAAAGGAAACATGACTAAAGAAGAAATTGATTTAACAATGAAAATTTTCACAGAAGCAAAGAAAGCAGGTCAATTTAGAGCTTTCTGGAGTGATTTTAACGAAAGTGTGAATTTAATGGCCTCTGGTGAAGTGGTTATACAATCAATGTGGTCACCAGCAATTACTGCGGTGAGAACAAAGGGTATACCATGTGTTTATCAGCCTCTTAAAGAGGGTTACAGAGCCTGGGCAGCAGGTTTTGGATTACCTTCTACTACAAAAGGAAGACAAGCTGATATTTGCTACGAATTCATTAATTGGTATTTATCTGGTTGGGTAGGTGCTTATTTAAATCGTCAAGGTTACTATTCAGCTGTTATTCCAACTGCCAAGAAGTATATGGAATCTTATGAGTGGGATTATTGGATGATGGGTAAACCTGCAACTGCTGACATTATGAGTCCAGAAGGTAAAAAATTAGCTTCTAAAGGCGAAGTAAGAGATGGCGGATCTTATGAAGCAAGAATGGGCGGTGTCGCGTGTTGGAATGCTACCATGGACGAAAATAAATACATGGTTAGAAAATGGAATGAGATGATCGCGTCTTAAAAAAATATTCAAAAATAGGGTAACTAATGTTACCCTATTTTTTTATAATTATTTAAACATAAATATGATGAAGTTATTAAAGCTAAAACCATCCGTTGGTTTATTATCAATACCTTATAGTATAATATTCATATTTTTCTTCTTTATCCCTCTTATATTAACTTTAATTATAAGTTTTTGGGATTATAACGAATACTCTATAATACCTGATTTTATTTTTGAAAATTACGCATATATCTTTAAAGATTGCTTAAACTTTGAAAAAGATATTTGTGTTACTTTTAAAACATATTTATCAACCTTTATATTTTGTTTTATTACTTGGTTTTTCACATTAATTATTGGTTTTTTTGTAGCTTATTTTCTAGCTTTTTATGTAAATTCAGTTACCTGGCAGATTGTATTATTTTTGCTTTGTACAATTCCGTTTTGGACCTCAAATGTCATTAGAATGATTTCATGGATACCTCTTTTAGGCAGAAATGGACTTGTAAATGATTTCTTGCTTTCAACTGGTTTGGCTGATGGACCACAAGAATGGCTTTTATATTCTGGCTTTTCAATTGTTCTAGCATTTGTACACTTATATACGTTATTTATGATAGTCCCAATTTTTAATTCTATGATGAGAATTGATAAATCAATTATTGAAGCAGCATATGACAATGGCGCGAATGGGCTACAAATATTATGGAATATCATTATACCATTATGCAAACCTGGTATCGTAATTGGGTCTATTTTTGTTATTACAGTAGTTATGGGTGATTTTATTACTATAGGAATAATGGGTGGACAACAAATTCCATCAATCGGTAAAATAATTTACGTAGAAATGAGTTATCTTCAATTACCTGCAGCTGCAGCTAATGCAGTAATTTTACTTGCATTAACACTTTTGATTATATGGATAATGACCAAAATGATTGACATTCGAAAAGAGCTTTAAAATGTTGAACAAGAAAAATAAAACTTATTATATTTGTGTTTTCTTTTTTTGTTTATTTGTTTTATTTCTATATGGTCCAACATTCACAATTGTTCTTTTAAGTTTTCAGGGACCTGATGGAGGTTTAACCTTCCCTCTTAATGGAGTTTCTACATATTGGTTCGAAGAGTTATGGCGAGGTGGTTCTGTTGTAGACATAGGTTCAGCATTTAAAAGATCGATAATTTTAGGTGTAATTGTTATGGTCTTAACAGTTCTTTTATCTGTTAGTGCAGGCCTTGCATTTAGAAAAAAATTTTGGGGATCTGATACGCTTTTCTTTGCAACAGTTGCAAGCTTAATTGTACCATCGATCGTATTGTCACTTGGAATAGCTCTTCAATTTAGATTACTCGATGATTTTACAAAATGGCTTGGATCAACTTTTGATATAAATTATATCAATGAATTTTTTCAAACTACTTTAGGAATGTTTACAAGTGGGTTAGGTGCTCAATTGACGTGGACGCTTCCTTTTGGATTACTAATAATGTTTGCAGTTTTTAATAGATTTGACAAATCTTATGAAGAGGCAGCAAGAGATCTTGGAGCAAGTCCTTGGAAAACTTTTAAAGAGGTTGTTTTTCCACTCATAGCACCTAGTATAATTGGCATTGCGTTGTTTGGATTCACTTTATCATATGATGAATTAGCGAGATCATCTCAAGTTATGGGTGCTGGGAACACACTTCCATTAGAGTTAAGAGGTCTAACTACAACAGTCACAACACCTGTTATATATGCATTGGGTACTGTAACTACGTTTGTCTCATTTAGCGTAATTGGTATTTCCATAGCATGTTACATTTGGCTTAAAAGAAAAAGAGGATAATTATTTTGAAAAGAAAAATTTGTATAATTAATCCTAATACTACTAAAGCAATGACGCAGAAAATAGATTTAACTGCAAAGAAATATGCTAGTGCAGATACTGAGATTGTTTCCGTTGAACCAAACGTTGGTCCTGAGAGCATTGAGGGATTTTATGATGAAGCTTTTTGTATTCCTGGGTTGGTAGAAGAAATAGAAAAACATAGTGATGCTGATTCATATATTATTGCTTGTTTTGATGATACAGGTTTAGAAGTAATTAGATCAATTACAGAAAAACCAGTGATAGGAATAGGAGAAGCCGCATATCATGTTGCGACTATGGTGGCTGGTAATTTCACAGTGATAACAACATTATCTAGATCTATAAGACCACTGACTCATAATTTAAAAAAATATGGTCTTTTTGAAAATTGCGTCAAAGTTACTGCTATTGAAGTTCCAGTTTTAGATTTAGAAAATATTTCTAAAGAAAACTTAGATAAATTAAATAAAGGAATTCAAAATACAAAAGAAAATGATAATGCAGAGTCAATAATTTTAGGATGCGCTGGCATGGCTGACTTAGCTAAAAACCTAGAAATAAAACATAAATTACCAGTTATCGAAGGGGTTTCTTCAGCTGTTGTGTTAGCAGAAAGCTTAGTTAATTTAAAAATTAAAACAAGTAAGGTTGGATCTTATGCGTTACCCAGAAAAAAAGAATATATGGGTTATCTTAATAAATTTAAACCTTAGAGAAAGATGAAATGAAACTAAGAATCCTAAATCATCCCTTAATAAATCTTTACATGACTATGTTAAGGTCGAAAAACACTCAAAGTATTAAGTTTAGATATTTTGCAAGAAAAATTTCTTCTCTTATGGTTCTTGAAATATTTAAGGATTTAAATGTATTTCCTAATACAATTGAAACACCCTTAGAAAAATATGATGGTGTAAAATTAAATGATCCAAAGCCATGCATTATTTCAATTTTAAGAGCAGGGTTAATTATGAGTGAGGGCATTACAGATATATTTGATGAAGTCTCAATTGGTCATATTGGTATGTATAGAGACGAGAAAACACTTAAACCAGTCAATTATATAAAGAAACTTCCTTCTGATTTAAAAAACAGACAATGTTATCTTTGTGATCCAATGCTTGCAACTGGTGGAAGCGCAGTTTCTGCAATAAATACACTAAAAGAACACAGTGCCTCAAATATTAAACTTATTTGTCTTCTAGCATCTGATCCAGGAATTAAAAAGGTTCAAGATAATTTTCCAGAAGTTGAGATTATTTGCGCTCAAAAGGATGACAAACTTAACGAAAATGGTTTTATCATACCTGGGCTTGGAGATGCTGGAGATAGAACCTTTGAAACTTGAAAAAATTATTTAATAGCTTTTTCAAAACGTTCTAAATTTTCAACATTTAATCTATCTGCCGTTTGTTTAATATTTTCCCATACTAGTGGAGGAACAGGTAATCCATTTTTAAGTCTATCTTCATTAGTTGATATTTCTTTATCACCAGGTATTAATACTTTGTCATTATTTTGAGATGGCTTAGAAGCTCTAACAAAATCTGCATAAGATTTTACTTCTTTTGTGAAGTAATCAATATCAACCATTTTTTCAACTTCAATATAAAGTGACAACATCCCATTTGAAAATCTTCTTCTTTCTTTGTCAGTTAATGCTCCACAAACACCATTACCTGTTAAGGCTCCACCCAAAATTTCCATCATAAAATTTATACCAGAGCCTTTGTGAAGACCAAAAGCTGTTATTGCACCAGTTCCTTTATCTGGATCTGGAACGTCATCATCACCTATTTTACCATACATAGCTTCAGGGTTAGTGGTTAAATTTCCTAAATTATCTATTAAAGCTCCATGAGGTAATTTTTTACCACCCTTTTGAGCTACCATTACTTTTCCCTCTGCTACTGTTGAGGTTGCCATATCCAAAATAATATGGTCTTTGTTTTTATTTGGTATACCTATAGCAAGTGGTGATGTGCTTCCTCTTCTATCACTTCCTCCAAAAGGAGCAACAAGCAAACTGCCTCTTACATTAACAAAATGAAAAGAAATCAAACCTGCATCAGCAGCTCTTTCTGCCCAATCCCCAATTCTACCAAGATGACCTGAGTTTTTTAAACCTACAACAGATACACCATGTTTTTTTGCTCTAGTAATTCCGTCATCAACTGCATATTCTCCAGCAACTTGACCAAAACCCTGTTTTGCATCTAGACAACCCATTGCACCGGCATCAATAACAACTTCAGGTTTTAGATTAGGAAAAACCCAACCTCTTTCCATCCATTCAACATACCTTGGCACCCTTGCAATACCATGACTGTCGTGTCCTACTAAGTTTGATCCTGACAGTCTTTGAGCAATAGTTCTTGCTTCATGATCATTACAAGATTTAGCTTTAAAAATGTCAGTTATTAAATCATTCGCATAATTTACGTCCACACGAATTTCTGCATTTGTACTTTTTTCAGACAATTATTACCCCCGCTTGATATGCAATTTTTTATATTTTGTATATATCATTAACATATCGATTGATCTACGTAATTTTCTAAAAGAGTAAGGTTTATTCCTTTTAATTTTTTTTATTATAATTTTAAATTTGTAAATAAGTAATTAAATTGAAATTTATTTATATAAAAAATTAAAGTAGTATTAATTTTTAAATTTTCTGTATGGAGATAAAATTGATTAAAGGTTTAATTGCACCAATCCTAACCCCTTTTGACAACAATCTTAAACTGGATCAAAATATGTATAATGATCTGGCTAAAGATCTCATGGAAAATGGTTGCTCTGGACTTGCCCCTTTTGGAACAACAGGAGAAGCCTTGTCAGTTGGTAATAAAGAAAGAATGCTAGCAATTGAAGGCTTAGTTAAGTTTGGGATTGACCCGAAAACATTAATACCAGGAACAGGTTTATGTAATTTGCCAGACACTATTGAAATTACCAAACATGCGATAGATTTGGGATGCTTAGGAGCAATGACATTACCTCCATTTTATTTTAAAGGAATGAGCGACGAAGGACTATATGAATATTTTGAAAAACTAATTGATGGAGTGAATGATAGTAGACTTAATATATATTTATATCATATTCCACAGGTAAGTGGTGTTGGTTTATCTATACAACTTGTCAAAAAATTAAAAGAAACTTACCCTGAATTCATCATAGGTATTAAAGACAGCTCGGGTGTTTGGGAAAATACAGAAGCCTTATTAAATATCAAGGACTTGGTTGTTTATCCAGGTGCAGAACTTCCTGTAATTGAAGCAATTAAACTAGGTGCCCCTGGTTGTATTTCAGCAACTGCAAACTTGAATAGCAAAGATATCTCAAAGGTAATAGATCTTTGTCACTCAGAAAAATGGAAGGAGGCTGAAGAACTTCAGAAAAAGGTTAAATCAGTAAGATTATTATTTCAAGACTATGCACCAATACCTGCTCAAAAATCTTTATTAGCCTTACAGACAAAAAACTCTTTATGGAACAATTTAAGGCCCCCATTTAAACCTATATCTAAAGATAAAACAACTGAGTTAGCAAACAAACTTAGAGCTAGTTATGGCTTTGAATTTTAGGTATCAAAATGAAAATCAAGGATTTAAAGACACCCCTTAAGGGAAGTTGTCATTGCGGTGTAATAAAATTTAAAGTTAACACAAATTTGAGAGATCTTCGTAGGTGTAATTGTTCAATTTGTTCTAGAAAAGGATTTGTAATGGGATCAGCACCCATGAAACTTCTTACAATTGTATCTGGCAAAAAATTTCTATCAACTTACAAATGGAATACCAATATAGCTGAACATTATTTCTGTAAAATCTGTGGAATAAACACACACCACAAAAGAAGATCCAATCCTAACGAATATGGATTTAATATAGCTTGCATTGAAGGTTTTGAAATGTCTTGGATTGAAAACGCTCCTTATGTGGATAATACAAAAATGAGCTTGGTTGACATAAACAATTCTAAAATTAAAAAATAAAATTAAAGATTGTGTTTAATAATTTTATGTAGAATTCCAGCAAAAATTATTACCAAAAATACTCTTAACATGTGATGTGGACTTATAAATGACATGTCAGCTCCTACAGAAAGAGCTAAAATATTCATTTCTGATTGTCCACCAGGCGAGAATGCAAGTAAAATTGATAAAGGGTCATATCCAATATTTACTAATATAAAGTAAATAATAACCAGAGGAATAATAGCTATTAAAGTTGTTATAAGTCCAGCGAGGACAGGCCCTGACATTTCCTTTAAAGTAATATTTTTAAACAGACATCCAAGAGCTGAACCTAATAAAATTTGAACAGCAATAACAATTATATACATTGGCATTGCCTCTACAATTTCGAAGATATGGATAAGTGCTGAAAAAATCATTGGACCAATTATCGTTGGACCCGGGATTTTTAACTTTACCGCCAAATACCATCCTAAATAAGATATGATGAAAACAAATGGAAGTTGTTGCCAATTATAAAACAAATTAGGATTTGGTAATATATTAACACTTAACTTGGGAACAAACATAATTAGTAAAGAGGCTAAAAAAACAACAACAACAATTCTAGTAGCATGTATTAATACCAAAGTTCTTGGGTTTGATCCAATCTCTTGACCAAGAATAACCATTTCATTTAAACCACCGGGAAAAGAGCCGTAAATTGAAGTTAATCTGTCCATTTTCATGATTTTTTTTAAATAAAAATAAGTTGTAAATCCCATTAAAATTACAAAAAATGGAACAAATAATAATGAAATCCCAATTTCATCAACTCTGTCAATTATTTCTGGTCCAAAATTAGCTCCAATTGTACAACCTAGTAGCGCCCTACAAACAGGTCTTGGTTTTTTTCCAATAATTACTCCTTTACCAATTGCCGCAAAAAATCCACAACCTATCAGCGGACCCAACATCCATGGTAAAGGAAGGCCTATATAGTAAGCTAAAAAGCCACTAGCTATTGCTAACAATAAACTCCAAGTATATCGCCATCTCTCAGGCCACCACCCAAAGAAAAAATTAACTAATCTTGGTTTGTCAATGATCATTTATATTTTGTGGAATATAAATTTTTCCATCCATTATTTTTCTTGATGTTCTATAGATACCACATGAAATTATGAAGTCATTTTTATTGTCTGCAGTTGACAAGCATGTTTCAACAAAACAATCTATTGAACCTAAAGGATGCTCTACTGTAACTTTATTTTCTTGTTTTACTTCAATTTCAGAAATTTGAGAAGCAATTGTATTAGAAATGAGACAAGCAGATGCAATACAATTAGTACCTGTAGCAGCATGTGTCTCATGACAAGTATTAGGAGTAAAATATCTAGACGTAATTGTCCCACCATTTAGAGGTCTTGATAGAAGAGCAAATTTTGGTGTTACCTTTCCACTTACATCCCCCAATCCCATTTGAGCACCCGCAATAACTCTGATCTCTTCTATCTTTCTAAGTAGTTCCAGATTTTTATTTAGTTCGTTACTTGTTTCGTTTCCACTTATGCCAAAGTCAGAAGCTTTGGCCATTACTATAGGCATTGAAATATCAAGGCATGTAACTTCTATACCTTTAACTGTTATATTAGGTGTTCCAGTAGGCATAATTTTTCCCGTGGCTCCACCAACTAAATTCTTAAATTTTAATAATATTGGAGCACCTTTTCCAGGAACTCCGTCAATTTTAAAATCACCCATATATTTTATTTTTTTATTGGGTGTTGGTACCACAGCTTCAATTATAGAACCTGTATTTACAGATCTGATAATTATTTTAGTTTCACCTTCCTCAGCATCAATAAGCCCATTTTCAATTGAAAAAGGGCCAACTGCAGATAGCATATTACCGCAGGTAGGCCCGTAATCTACTTTTGCTTTATCTATAATTACTTGAGCAAATAAGTAATCTATATCTACATTCTTTTGTTTGCTTTTTGAAATTATACAAACTTTGCTTGTTACAGATGTTGCTCCACCCATTCCATTTATTTGTCTAAGATCAGGTGACCCCATTGCTGCAAGTAGGTATTTATCTAACTCTGACTGATCTTTGGGTAAATAATATTTATTAAATAGTAACCCTTTTGAGGTTCCACCTCTCATATAAACTGCTGGTATAGATATTTGATCAGACATGGATTTTAAATAATTTTGTTTAATATTTTTATCAAATTTTCTGTGATTTTACTAGTAGAAGCATTGCCACCAAGATCCCTAGTAAAGTTTTCTCTGTCTTTAAGTAATTCTAATACTGAGTTGTTGATTAAATTAGAAGCTAAAATTAATTTGTCTATGTTCCTATTTTTTCCAAGCCAATCTAATAACATAGCCGAAGATAAAATTAGTGATATTGGATTTGCAATATTTTTGTATGCAATATCTGGAGCAGCTCCGTGTTGTGCTTGAGCCATTGCATGATTGTTACCAGCATTTAATGATCCAGCAAGACCTAAAGATCCAGATAATTCAGTTGCTAAGTCAGATAAAATATCACCAAACATATTTGTAGTTACAATAACATCAAACTGATCAGGTTTCCTTACAAGATGTGCAGCGCATGCGTCTACTAGCATCTCTTCATAATCAACATCATTATACTTTGATGATACAAATCTACATGCATCAAGGAAAATACCGTCAGTAATTTTCATTACATTTGCTTTGTGAACTACATGGATTTTAGATTTTATTGATTTATTGACAGATCTAGATTTGGCTATTTCAAATGCTGATTTTGCAATTTTTAAAGAAGCTTCTTTCGTAATTTTTCGTAACGATAATCCAACACCAGGTATAGGACTAAATTCTCCACTACCATCATGCATGTTCCTATCAGCATAAAAACCTTCGGTGTTTTCACGTACTATCACTAAATCCATATTTTGTGATAATGATTTTACATTAACATAATTTTTAGCAGGTCTAATATTAGAGTATAAATCTAGTTCAATACGAAGTTTAGCTGATGGATTTATTCCACCATTAGTAACTGAGGGATAAGCATTATGATCAACAGGACCTAAAATTATACCATCAGCTTCTTTAGATTTTAATAATAAATCGTCTGTAAAAGTTACCCCAATTTTTTTTAATAAATTAAAACCTAAGATCTCTCTCTGTATTTCTATGCATAGCTTTAATTTAGTATTTAATAAGTTAATTATTTCTAAGGTAGAACTTACAATTTCTTGTCCAATGCCATCACCATCAAAAGCTATTATATTAAGTTTCATAAAATTCTCTTATTACTCACCTTTAAATGTAACTTGCTTTTTATTTACAAAAGCTTCGATACCATTAATACCATCTTTTGTTTTAGCTGATTCAGCAATCATTCTCGATTCATATTCCATTTGACCTTCAAGTGAATCTAAAAAGCTGTTATTAACTAAATTTTTTAATTTTCCAAAAGCTAAAGATGGCCCTAAAGCTAATTTTTTAGCTAAATTATTTGCTTCATCCTTTAAGTCCTTTAAATCAACAACCTTATTAATCAATCCCCACTCAAGAGCCTCATTTGCACTTAAAACCCTATTTGTTAAGATAAGTTCTGTATATCTTCTAGTACCAATAATTCTTGGAAGAAAATAGGTTGAGGATCCATCTGGAGTTAATCCTATTTTTGAATATGCTGAAACAAATGTTGCATTTGTTGAAGCAATTGCAATATCAGCAAATCCAACAAAAGAGAACCCTGCACCAGCAGCAACACCGTTAACTGCAACAATTAATGGAGCATCCATTCTTGAAAGTCTTGAAATTGCTCCATGAAGGGTTGTTGTTACTTCTTTCAAATGACTGGAAGTCTTATTACCATATTTATAAAAAGAGTTAACATCTCCACCTGCGCAAAAAGCATCTTCTCCTGATCCAGTCATTAAAACAGACCTTATTTTAGGATTATCGTCGCATTCTAACGAAACTTTAAACAAGTCATCCGCCATAGTCTGATTAAGAGAATTGTATTGTTTTGGTCTGTTTAATTCAATGTAAGCTATTTCATTTTCGATTTTAAAATTTATTGTCTCTAAATCCATAATAACTATTCTCCATATTATTTTTTAATTGTCTTCAAGATTTCCTTTGTATGTTCACCTAATAAAGGGGGGGATCTATAGAGTTGAGACGGTGTGTCAGATAATTTTACCGGAAAGCCTGTCATCTTAATTTGTCGTCCCTCTGGCCCATTAGAACTTATGACCATCTCATTATCTTGAATTAACTGGCTATTTAAAGCTTCTGGAAGTGAAACTATTTTTGCTGCAGGACAACCAGCTTTATTTAATTTTTTAATCCAAAAATCGGAAGTTTCAGAGATCATTCTCTTATTTACAATTTCGTTCAGACTATGTCTATTTTTCATCCTATTGGAATTATTTTTATATAATTCATTTTCTAATAAACTGATTAAATCAATGCATTCAAGAAATATACTACAAAACTTATCACTTGCTGGTGCTACTGCAATTTCTCCGTCAGATGTTTTAAAAATTCCATAAGGGGCTAAAATAGGATGATTGTTACCAGATTTGTTTGGTGCTTTTCCTGTAACAAAGCTTTCAGATGATAAGTATGCCATCATTGAAATTAAACCAGAAGTAAGGCTTGCCTCAACCTTTTGTCCTTTACCAGTTTTAATACGTGATTGAAGAGCGCATACAATCCCAAACGCACAGTATAATCCTGCAACTAAATCTGATATAGGCATAGCAGCTCTCATTGGTCCACTTTCTTCTGTTCCATTTAATGACATAAAACCAGATAATGCTTGTGCTATAAAATCAAAAGCAGGCCTGTCACTCATTTCTCCTTTACTGCCAAATCCATTAACAGAAGCACTTATTAATTTTGGATTAATTGATTGTAAAGTATCATAATCAAAACCCATTTTATCAAAAACACCAGCTTTGAAATTTTCTACAACAACATCTGCATCTGAAAGTAAAGACCTTAAAACATCCTTCTCTGAGTCAACATAAAGATCAAGAATTACTGACTTTTTATTTCTATTAAACTGTGCAAAATAGGAACTGTAACCATCCACCATATCTCCTTGATTTCTTACATTGTCACCTTTGGGGGGTTCAATTTTAATTACCTCTGCGCCCATGTCTGCAAGTAACATGGTACAAAAGGGTCCGGATAATACCCTTGTAAGGTCAATAACTTTGATACCTGAAAGTGCTCCTATATTTTTTTGTTCACTCATTTAAGCTCCAATTGCTGTTGGAACATCTTGCATAGAATATTTTAACAACCTTGGACCTGCCCTCATTACTTGACCAGGTAATCTATGACCAACTAAATTTTCAACTTTTTTTGCAATATTGATTAATTGATCTAAATTTATACCTGTCTCAATACCCATTTCGTGAAGTAGATAAATCAAATCTTCTGAACAAATATTACCTGTTGCATTGGGTGCAAATGGGCATCCACCCATACCTCCAAAACAACTCTCATAATCTGTAATTCCTAGATTTAATCCAGTCATAACATTTGCAAGACCAATTCCTCTGGTATTATGAAAATGAAGAGTTATATCAATATCAGCAACCATATCTCTAATTGCGTTAACAGCCTCAGTAACTACTGTTGGAGTTGCCATCCCAGTAGTATCTCCAAGAGTGACACCTTTGAAGCCCATCATTTTATATTCTTTTGAAATCTCGGCTAACCTTTTAGCAGAAACATTTCCTTCAAAAGGACAACCAAAAGCTGTAGCAATGTCACCTTGAATTGGTATATTATTTTTTCCTGCAATATCTGCAATCTCTCTAAATCCAAGAAGCGAATCTTTTACGCTTCTGTTTACATTTTTTTTATTGTGACTTTCAGAGGCAGATAAAAAGACAACAATTTCGTCTAATTTTGCATCAACAGCCCTCAATGCTCCTCTAGCATTAGGAACTAATGCGGCTAGAGTAGTCTCATGGTTTCTTTTAACATTTTCTAAAATTGTTGCTGCATCTGCTAATTGGGGAATAGCTTTAGGAGAGACAAAGGATGAAACTTCAATTCTTGGAAACCCAGCATCAATTAAATTGTTTATTACATCTATTTTATCATCAGTATTTAAAATAGTTTTTTCAGATTGAAAACCATCGCGTGGACCAACTTCTGTGACTTTCACTCTTTTTATATTCATGTTTATATACCTTTAGACATCTTAGTGTTAATACTTTTACACTCTTTTTATTTCTAATTAAACCTTAATAAAAAATTATTAATAAAAAAATGAACTATCGCTTGACGTTTTTAGAAATAAATTGTGATACTATTAAATTCTTAACAACTTAATTTATTCGGGGGTTTAAATGAAACGTATTTCAAGTGTACTACTAGTTGCTTCTTCTTTATTAGTAACATCATCCGTTGCATATTCTGATCAGTTTCTCAGAATGGTATCTGGACCTTCAGGTGGATCTTGGTATCCCCTTGGCGCAAAAGTAATGCAAGTTATGGAAACTAATATTAAGGGAGTTTCAACATCTAATACTTCTGGTGGTGGAATATCAAATGTAATGTCTGTTGATGGAGGCGATGCTGAGATTGGATGGACATATGCTCACACAGTTGCCAATGGCTATTCAGGAAAAGGTAAATTTAAAAAGGCACATAAAAATGTAAGATATTTTGCAACTTTATATCCTGCAGCTTTTCAAGTTGCTGTAAGAGCAGATTCAAAAATTAAAGGTTTTGAAGATATGAAGTCAGCCAATATCAGTCCTGGTAAACCAAAATGGACAGGTACTGCATTTTGTGAATCAATAATAAAAGACTATGGGTATGATTTTAATACTATCAAGAAAAATGGTGGTGTAGTTCATATGGTTAGTTATAAGGAATCAGTTGCTCTGATGAAAGACGGACAAGCAGATGTTTTTATGGCTGCAACTTCTGTTCCACAGGCTAGTTTTATTGAACTTGAAAATAGTCCTGGTATCAGATTTATTGGTCTTCCTAAAGACAGAATAGATAGGATTGTTAAAAATAATCCAGGTTATATTTATGGTAAAATTCCTGCTAGCGCTTACAAATCACTCGACAAGGATATACCAACATTAGGTATTGTAACTTCTATGATTGTGCATAAAGATTTGTCTGATGATTTAGTATACAAAATGACAAAAGCTTTTTGGGACAATCATGCTGAGTTTGTAAAAGTGAAAAGCGTTTGGAAAAAAGTAATCTTAAAAGACGCTGTTAATGGTGCAGCAGTACCAATTCATCCTGGAGCTGCAAAGTACTATAAAGAACAAGGTGTTATGTAAATTTTAGATAGAAAGGCACAGTTTTTGTGCCTTTCTGTATATTAATATTTTATTTAAATGGCGCAAAATACCAAAAAATTAGTATATAACGAAGTTAAAGAAATAAGTTTCTTTGATGAATTACTTGAATGGAACAAAGATAAATCAATTTATTATTGGATTATAGTTCTTTGCTCATGGCTATCAATTGGATTGGCATTTTACCATTTATTTGTTGCAGTTTATGGAACTCCTGAAGGTAGATCATTTAGATCAATCCATCTATCTGCCATGATGGTTTTAGCGGTGTTTATTTACCCTCTATTTCGAAATAATATTAAAGATCCCGTAATTATAAAAAATGACAAAAAGGGTAATTTTTTAAGATATCTTGGTTTTTGTTACGATCTAATAATTATACTTTCAATAATTTTTGTCCAGTTATGGACGACCTGGGATGTTGAAAACTTTATGATGAGATACGGAGACAAATATATTGGAGATATAATTGTAGGATCCATACTTATATTTATTGTTTTAGATGCAACTAGAAGAGCCGTTGGTTGGGCTATGGTATTTGTCGCAGGTTTTTTTATGTTACATGCTTTATATGCGCACAAGTTTTTTGGTTTTTTTTATGGTCCTCCAACAAGATTAGCTAAATACATAGATACCTTATTTATGACATCTGACGGAATATATGGAATACCACTTTATGTTGCTTCGACGTATATTGTTCTATTTATAATTTTTGGTGGAATTTTAATAAGATCAGGTGTTGGAAGATTTTTTGTTGATTTAGCAGTTGCGCTTACAGGCCATAGAACCGGGGGACCTGCTAAAGCAGCTGTAGTAGCATCAGGCATGACTGGAACGGTTTATGGATCTGCTGTTGCGAATGTTGTAACGACTGGATCATTTACTATTCCATTGATGAAAAATTATGGATATAGAGCAAAATTTGCAGCTGCGGTTGAAGCATGTGCTTCTTCCGGAGGACAAATTACTCCTCCGATAATGGGTGCTGCTGCATTTATAATGGCTGAATTTTTAGAGGCTCCATATTCATATGTAATTTTAGCTGCAATAATTCCAGCTTTTTTATATTTTACTACAATTTATTTTATGGTCCATGTTGAAGCAGAAAAACATGGTATTGAAAAAATTGATAAATCTGTTTTACCAAATGTAATAGAAGTTCTTAAAAGTGGAGGACATATGTTGCTTTCACTTGTTGTTCTAATAGGACTTTTGATTTATGGAAAAACTGCTATGACAGCTGGTTTTTGGAGTATTGTTTCTGTAATAGTTCTTAGTTTTATTAAAAAAAATACAAGGATGTCAGTTGTTGATTTATTAGGAGCATTTGAGAGTGGCATCAAATCAACTGTGCCAGTTACAATAGCATGTGCTTGTGCTGGAATTATTATTGGCTCCGTTTTTGTTTCGGGTCTAGGGCTTAAATTCACACAATCAGTTATAGACCTGTCAGGCGGTGTTTTATTCATCTTGTTATGCTTAACAGCAATATCTGCTATTATTCTTGGCATGGGAATGACTACAACTGCTGTTTATATCACTGTTGCTGCACTTATCGTTCCATCATTAATAGAATCTGGTATCTTGCCAATTGCAGCTCACATGTTTGCATTTTATTTTGGAGTTGTTTCAACAATCACACCTCCTGTTGCTCTGGCATCATTTGCAGGTGCTGCAATAGCAAAATCTCCACCAATGTCAACAGCTGTTGAATCAAGCAAGGTTGGAATAGCTAAATATATTGTCCCCTTTGCATTTGTTTATAACCCCTCATTGTTGATGGAGGGACCAATTATATGGAGTATTTATAGTTTAATTTCAGTTCTTTTAGCTTATTGGTGTATGACATTAGGCCTTGAGGGCTGGTTTAATGGTAAACTTAATGCTTTCAAACGAACTTTAGCTCTAATTGGGTCAGTAACTCTATTAATTCCACCATTACAAAATATTTACGGGATAGATGGTATTTACTACAATTTAATAGGTATACTCATTCTAATGGTAATATATAATCTACAAGGAAAACTTAATTTCACGTTGAAGGCATCAATATGAATAAAATATTTTTAGGAAAACCTATTCATTGGTTAATGATAATTATTGCAACAGCTATAATATTTGCATGTGGGTTTGACAAAATGCATGTTAGCAACTTCAACTTATTTATTTCTATAATATTTATTTCAGTTGCCATTTTAATTTTTCTAATACTAAAAACATCAAAACAAAAGAATTGAATACTTATATTTGTTTGTTATCCTCATTTTTAATTTATTAAGTTTTAATCAAATTAGGTGTTTTAATGGCCAAAAAAGAATTAAATGTTCTTTTAAAAGCAACAAAAATTTGTAAATCGTTTGGTAATTTTGTTGCAAATGAAAACATAGATATTTCTATTGCTAAGGGACAAATACACGCGCTCTTGGGAGAAAATGGTGCTGGCAAATCAACATTGGTAAAAATATTTTATGGTGTCCTTCAACCAGACAGTGGGTCAATTGAAATTAATAACCAGAAAATTTCTATAACATCACCCAATGTAGCTCGTAAAAACGGTATAGGAATGGTTTTTCAACATTTTTCTCTTTTTCCTGCTCTTACAGTTGCAGAGAATATTTTAATCGCGCTAGATAAAAAATTTAAGTTTAGTGAAGTAGTTAATGAAATAAAGAAACTGTCAAAAAATTGGGAATTATTTGTTGATCCTTTCAAATTAGTTAGTGAGTTATCTGTTGGCGAAAAACAAAGAGTTGAGATTATTAGATGCTTAATGCAAAATCCAAATTTACTAATTATGGATGAACCAACTTCAGTTCTTACACCTCAAGAAATAAAAAATTTATTTAAAATTTTAAAAAAACTTGCATCCTCTGGATGCTCTATACTTTACATCAGTCACAAATTAGAAGAAATAATTGAGTTAGCTGATAAAGTAACCATTTTAAAATCAGGAAAATCTATTGCAACAATTGACGCAAAAAAAACAACAACCAATTTTTTAGCTGAGACAATGGTTGGTAAAAAAATTACTGAACTTAAAAAAACTATAAAAACAAAAACTAAAAATATTGCATTTGAAATAAAAAATTTAGATAAAGAGAAAAATCACGAATTTGGGATTTCTTTAACAAATATAAATTTACAAGTGAATTATGGAGAGATTTTAGGGATTGCTGGAATTGCTGGTAATGGACAGGTAGAGTTAATGGAAATCTTAAGTGGTGAAGTCAATTGTGCAGATAATGACCAAATACTTTTAGATGAATTACCCATTGGTAAAACTAACATAAATGAAAGACGGAAACTTGGAATTGAAACAATACCAGAAGAGAGAACTTTTCATGCAACAGTGCCAAACTTCACTTTAAGTGAAAATACATTCCTTACTTATTTTTTCAAATACAATAATACTAAAAGTTGGATAATTAATCTATTAAATAATCCTCGAAACAGCTTAGATGAAAGTAAAAAAATAATAAAAAATAATGATGTAAGGTGTCCTGAAACAGATCCTTTAGCTAGTCAGTTATCAGGAGGAAATTTGCAAAAATTTATTTTAGGAAGATCTTTGGCCAACAATCCTAAAGTTGCAATTTTTTCTCAACCAACTTGGGGAGTTGACATTGGAGCTGCAACTGCAATTAGACAAAAACTATTAGATCTTTCTCAAAGTGGAAAAGCAGTTATCTTAATAAGTCAAGATTTAGAAGAAATTTTTGAATTATCAGATAAAATTTGCGTAATCAATCAAGGTGTTTTGAGTAAAATATTTAATGTCAGAGAAATAACGGCTACAGATGTTGGATTGCTAATGGGAGGTAAAAGTAAAGAAAAGCAAAAAATGGAATCTATTAAATGATTACGTTTATACCAAGAGATAAAGTTTCAAAAAACTGGTTAATTATAGCCCCTATATTGTCGATAGTTTTTACAATATTTTTTGGTTTACTAATTTTTACATTCCTAGGCTATAACCCAGTTGAAACTTTATATCAAATTTTTGTATCCCCTTTCTCAAGAATAGACAGAATTAGTGATATTTTAGTTAAAGCTTGCCCGCTAATTATTATCGGCACTGGTTTGATGTTATGTTTTAAATCAAATGTTTGGAATATTGGAGCTGAGGGTCAGTTTATTATGGGAGCTTTATTGGCTGGCTTCATAGCATTGTCATTTCCAAATATTGAAACAAAGTTCTTCTTACTAATTACTATAATAGCTGGCTTTGTTGGGGGAGCATTATGGGCATTTATACCAGCAATTTTGAAAACTAAATTAAATGTGAATGAAATTTTAGTAAGTTTAATGCTGGTTTATGTTGCAATGTTATTTATAGATTTTATTGTAAGAGGGCCACTTAGGGACCCAATGAGTTTTGGGTTTCCATTATCTAAACCTTATCCTGAAGGAGCTTTAATCAATAAAATACCTTTTCCAGGAATTGGTTTTCTTGGACAACTTCATTATGGAATTTTTTTTGTTTTCTTATTAATTCCTCTTTCTTGGATTTTTGTTAATAAAACTTTAAGTGGTTTTAAAATAAATGTATTAGGATCTGCACCACAGGCTGCAAAATTTGCAGGCTTCAAACAAGATTCAATAACTATTACTGTCCTATTATTATCTGGTGGTTTAGCTGGAGTGGCAGGAGTAATTGAAGTGTCAGCAAATATAGGTCAATTACAACCAGAAGTATCTTTTGGGTATGGATTTACTGCAATAATTGTTGCTTTTCTTGGAAGATTAAATCCCGTTGGAATTTTATTTGCTGGAATAATTATAGCAACAGTTAAGCTTGGAGCTGATAATGCTCAAATGACCATGGGTATACCAAAAGTTGTAACTGGTTTATTTGAAGGTATTTTACTCTTTTTTTTGTTAACAGGTGAAACTCTTCAAAAATATAAAGTTAAATGGTCTAAAGGTAAAAAATAATGGAAGCATTAATCTTAACTATTATAGCGACTTCAATCCCATTATTACTAGCTGCAACAGGTGAACTTATAGCTGAAAAAAGTGGTGTTTTGAATCTTGGAGTTGAAGGGATGATGTTAAGTGGAGCTGTAGGTGCTCTAGGTGCAGTTTTATGGCTTGAAAACCCTTATTATGGAATAATTGCAGGAGCATTGTCAGGTATATTTATGGCATCGATCTTTTCTGTATTCACAATAAATTTTATGACTAATCAAGTTGCTACTGGTTTGGGTTTAACTATATTTGCTACTGGTCTTACTGGTTTAGCAGGAGCACCTTTGGTTGGGAAGACTATACCATCATTACCCAAAATTGAAATTTATTTATTATCAGATGTGCCTCTAATTGGTAGTATTTTTTTCAAACAAGATTTTGTAGCTTATTTATCTATAGCAATTATTATTTTTATATCTTTCTTTTTAAAATATTTAAAATCAGGAATTATTTTAAGGGCAGTTGGGGATGATCATCAGAGCGCACACTCAGTAGGATATCCAGTAAAAAAAATAAGATGGTATGCCACTTGTTTTGGAGGAATGTGTGCAGGAATTGGAGGAGCATATATACCCTTAGTTTTAACACCCCATTGGTCAGAGGGTATGACAGCTGGCAGAGGATGGATTGCTCTCGCTTTAGTTGTATTTGCATCTTGGATACCTTGGCGCATTATTGTTGGGGCACTAATATTTGGGGGAATAACTATTGCTCAATTAGTTGGACAAGCACGGGGTTGGCCTATTCCTTCACAGTTACTATCAATGATGCCATACATAGCGACTATTTTTGCATTAACAATGATTTCAGGGAGATTAACTAAAAACAATAGTGTTGTTCCGTCATCACTTGGCAAACCTTTTTTTGATAATAAATAAATTGAATAGATTTTTAACAAATTAAAAAAATTAAAATAAATTACTTTTTTTTTTATTGTCATTTGTTTTATTGAGTCTACAATTTAATAAATTTAAATTGAGGTCATAAAATGAGAAATATTATAATAATTATAGGTGTACTTGTAATTGGTACAGTTGGTTATTTGTTTTATCAAGACAAAGCTAAAGTACCAGTGGCAGACAAGGAAAGTTCCGCAACTAAAGTAGGTTTTGTTTATTTAACAACTCCGGGTGATCATGGTTGGACTTATGCACATGAACTTGGAAAACAAATGGTAGAAAAACATTTTGGGAATGATGTTAAAACTTCAATAGTTGAAAATGTTCCTGAAGGCCCTGATGCGACAAGAGTAATTAGAGAATTAGCTAACCAAGGTAATGAAATTATTTTTACTACTTCTTTCGGATATATGGATCCAACATTGAAAGTTGCTAAAGAATTTCCTGATGTGAAATTTGAGCATATTACTGGCTATAAAAGATCTTCAAATGTTGCTACTGGAAATATACGATTTTATGAAGGTAGATACATTCAAGGTGTAGTTGCTGGCTTAATGACCAAAACAAATAAAATTGGTTATATTGGAGCTTATCCAATAGCAGAGGTGATAATGGGAATAAACGCTTTTGCACAAGGTTTAAGATCTGTGAATAAAGATGCAACTATCTCTGTTATTTGGGCAAATACATGGTATGACCCAGTAAAAGAAGCCGATGCAGCAAAGGTTCATATAGCTGAAGGTGCTGATGTATTAGCACAACATACTGACTCACCAGCTATGCTTCAAATTGCTGAAAAAGAAGGTGCATTAGGTTTTGGACAATCAACTGATATGTCAGCTTTTGCTCCTAAGGCTCAGTTATTTGCTTCTATTAACAACTGGGGACCCTATTATATAAAAAAAATTGAAGCTTTAAGAAATGGAAAATGGTCAACTGGGGACGGACCTGATCATTGGGCAGGTAATGTTTGGGGTGGTTTGAAATCAGATATGTTATTAATATCTAAGTTTCAAAATATGCCTGATAATGTTGCAAAAAAAGCACAAGAAACACTTGACGGACTTAAAAATGGTTCAATCAATATTTTTGCTGGTCCTTTAGTTGATAACACTGGAAAAGAAATAATTCCCGCTGGTAAGTCTCTTGATGATGGTGCACTCTGGGGTATGAATTATTATTTACAAGGTGTAGATGGAAAAGTTCCAGGTTAATCATAATTTTGGGTAGTCATATATTTATGACTACCTTTTCAATAAATTTTGCTTATAAAAAAATTGTAAAATACTTACTATTTTTTTCATTGATAACTATTTCCCCTAACGCTTCTTTTTCAGAAATAAATATCTCTAAAATTGAAAATAAATTTCATGTATTAAACATACATGGAAATAGATTTTTACTTAGTGAAAAAACAAACATAAAAAATGGTGATTATATAAGCACTAGAGAAAAACCTGCTATAATTATTTTAAAGGATAATTCAAAAATATGTTTTTCTTCAAACTCTTCTTTAAAAGTGTTAAAAAATAAAAATCAAATAAATTTTGAATTCAAA
>CACBDG010000011.1 GCA_902537945.1 uncultured SAR116 cluster alpha proteobacterium | reverse complement strand
AAAATTTAAAGAGTATTTAGCAAACAAAATGCCTGCTCATTCTTTTTTTTATGATGAAAATACTATTTCAGACTTACCTCAATCCATTTTAGCTTCTGAAATTACAAGGGAGAAGTTGTTCAAAAATCTTAATCAAGAATTGCCTTATAATCTTACGGTTGAAACAGAAAAATGGGATGTTAGTTCTGATGAAAGTATAAATATTCAACAAACTATATATATTAATAAGCAAAGCTATAAGCCAATAATTTTAGGAAAACATGGACAAAATATTAAAAGAATTGGTACTGTCGCGCGAAAAGAACTTGAAAAATTATTAGATTCTAAAGTTCATTTATTTCTGCACATAAAATTCAAAAAAAATTGGATGGATGATCCATCTAAATATTCATCTTTTGGTTTGGATTATAATGCCTGAGTGGAATGATATTGGAATTATACTATCAGCAAAAAAATATGGTGAAAAAGGTCTTATAGTAAATATTTTTACAGAATCACATGGACGTCATGTAGGTTGGATTAATTATTATAAAAGTAAAAGTACTTTATCTAACTTACAAACTGGAAATATTGTTAAAGTGTTTTGGAAATCTAGATTAATTGAGCAAATGGGAAATTTTAAAATTGAACTGATTTCATCAATCTCTGGTAAAATTTTTGATGAAAGTCTTAAACTTCAAGCTTTAATTTCACTATGTTCTTTGTTAGAGAAATTTTTGCCAGAAAGACAAAGCTACTCAGAAATTTTTGTTGCAACAAAGGCCTTCTTTAATCTTTTAATTATTAATGACAAATTTGATAATAATCAATGGATTCAAGGTTATGTCAAATGGGAAATTGGATTATTATCTTCAACTGGTTTTTCTTTAGATTTAAAACAATGCGCTGTAACTGGACAAAGAAATCATTTGTATTATGTAAGCCCAAAAACTGGTAAAGCAGTTTCTAAAAACGGTGCTGGTAAATTTGCACCAAAACTTTTAAATCTTCCTTTTTTTTTAGGTGGCGCAGAAGTTATTGGATCAAGCCTCTATGATGAAATTTTGGCAGGAATGAAGATAACAAGTTATTTCTTCAAAAATAAATTATTATTATCTATAAATGATACAAAACTTATGAACTTGCCAAACGCTAGAAATAGATTTGAAAGTATGATTAAAAAACTGTAAATAAAGAAAGTTATTTTATGGAAAACGAAGAATTAGAAAACGAAGATATTCAACATACCACTTTTTCAAAAGCAATATCTGAAAGATATTTAGCATATGCTTTATCAACAATCACATCAAGATCCTTGCCAGATGTAAGAGATGGTTTAAAGCCAGTTCATAGAAGAGTTTTGTACGCCATGATGCAATTAAAACTCAATCATAATGTATCGTTTAAAAAATCTGCGCGTGTGGTAGGTGACGTGATGGGAAAATTCCATCCTCATGGAGATGGTGCAATTTATGAATCAATGGTTAGAATGGCTCAGGATTTTGCATTAAGATACCCTTTAGTTGATGGCCAGGGGAATTTTGGAAATATTGATGGAGATAATGCAGCAGCTATGAGGTATACTGAGGCTAGAATGTCAAAAGCAGCAGAATTGTTACTTTCAGACATTGACAAAGATACTGTTGATTTTAGAGTAACATATGATGATGAAGGTATAGAACCCGTAGTATTACCCTCATCCTTTCCTAACCTTTTAGCAAATGGATCACAAGGTATTGCTGTAGGAATGGCAACTTCTATTCCTCCTCATAATATTAACGAATTAATTGACGCTCTCCTTCATTTAATCAAGTTTCCAAATGCTTCCGATATGACAATTGCTAATTTTGTTAAAGGCCCAGATTTTCCAACTGGTGGTATTTTAGTTGAACCAAAATCATCAATTCAAGATTTTTATAAAATTGGCAAAGGGAGTTTCAGGTTAAGGTCTAAATGGAACATTGAAAACATAAAAGGTGGACAATGGAATATAATTATAAATGAGATTCCTTACCAAGTTCAAAAAAGTAAATTGTTGGAAAAAATTTCTGAATTGATGGATAATAAATCTTTACCTATGCTCTCAGATATAAGGGATGAAAGTGCAGAAAATATTAGAATAGTTATTGATCCTAAAAGTCGAAGTTTGTCTCCAGAAATGATTATGGAAACGCTTTTTAAAAAAACAGACCTTGAGATAAGAGTGCCTCTCAATTTAAATGTTATTGATGAAAAAAATATACCTGGTGTTAAATCACTTAAAGAAGCATTAAAATCTTGGTTGGATCATAGACAAATTATTCTTCAGAGAAAAAGTAAATATAGATTAAAACAAATTGAAAATAGAATTAACATTTTAAATGGCTACATAACTGTTTATATGAACCTTGATAAGGTGATTCAGATAATCAGAGAAGAGGATAGCCCAAAAAATGTATTAATTTCCTTTTTTAAGATAAATGAGATTCAAGCTAATGCTATTTTAGATATGCGTCTACGTTCTCTTAGAAAATTGGAAGAAATTGAACTTAGAAATGAACTTAGTAAATTAGAAAATGAACAAAACAATTTAAATGAGATTCTGAGTAATACGGATGCTCAATGGAAACAAATTTATTCAGATATAAAAAGTCTTAAAAAAGATTTTAAAGATATTGCAGAGAGAAAAACAGAAATAAGAGATTTGCCTTTGGTTGAAGATTTTGACGAAGATCAATTTGTAACTAAAGAGCCAATAACAATCATATTATCAGATCAAGGATGGATCAGAACTCAAAAAAATCATTTAAATGATGATTTTGTATTAAAATATAAGGAGGGAGATAAAGAGAAATTTAAGGTACATGCTTTCACTACGGATAAAATAATCTTTTTTGCAGATAATGGTAGATTTTTTTCTGTCTCTGCTAACAAACTTCCATCTGGAAGAGGTTTTGGTGAGCCTATTTCTCTTACAATAGATTTAAAAGCAGAAAATAAAATTATATCTTGTTTCCCATATTTTGAAGGAAACGTTATATTAGCTCTTGAGTCTGGCCATGGTTTTAAAATTAATACTTCTAATCTCATTGCACAGACAAAATCTGGAAAACAAATATTGAATGCTAAAAGCGATAATAAAGCAAAAGTCTGTAAAAAGATAGAAGGAGATACTATTGCTATTGTTGGAAATAATAGAAAACTATTAGTATATTCAATAGATGAAGTTCCAGAATTAAATAAAGGTAAAGGTGTCATACTTCAAAGGTATAAGGATGGTACATTGTCTGATATTACTACATTTACTAAAGAAGATGGAATTGTTTGGAAAATGACTGGCGGACGACAGAGAACAGAAAAAGATCTATTAACATGGCAAGGTAAAAGAGGAGGTGCTGGTAAGATGGTACCTAATGGTTTCCCAAGACCACCCATTTTTAATTAGTTTTAAATTTTCTAATATATAAAATTAATTTTGATCAATCTTTAAGCGATTTTGATTAAAATTAATATATTTGATTATATTGTAATAAATAACTTTTATTAACATTTATTTTGTGTAGTAATATTAATCATAAATTCAATTTAATAATACTTAATAGGGAGGACGTTTAATGAAACGTAGAGATTTTATATCTAAAGCAGGTGTTGGTGTGGTAGCAGGTGTTGCTGGAGCTTCTGCATTATCTGCACCTGCTGTAGCTGGAGGCCATAAAGAGATTAATATTGTATCAACTTGGCCAAGAGATTTTCCAGGTTTAGGATTATCAGCTCAAAGATTATCAGCTAGAATTACAGAGTTATCAAAGGGTAAGTTAAAGGTCAATTATTTCGCTGCAGGTGAAAAAGTTGGAGCATTTGACGTTTTTGACGAAGTTGCGTCTGGAAACTCGCAAGCTTATATTGCTGCAGATTATTATTGGAAAGGTAAGCATCCTGGTTTTGCTTATTTTACAGCCGTACCATTTGGTATGACTACTGTTGAATGGAATGCTTGGATTAAGTTTGGCGGTGGACAACAGCTTTGGGATAAAATGTCAGGTGAGTTTGGTTTAAAAGCACTTCCTTGTGGTGGAACTGGTACGCAAGCTGGTGGATGGTTTAATAAAGAAATCAACTCTAGTGAAGATCTAAAAGGACTTAAAATGCGAATTCCTGGATTAGGTGGTACAGTTATGTCAAAATTAGGTGCTTCTCCAGTCTCATTACCAGGTGGACAAATATATGAAAATTTAGTGTCCGGCTCAATCGATGCCACTGAGTGGGTAGGTCCTTATAATGATTATTTCATGAAATTTTATGAAGCTGCTAAATTTTACTACACAGGTGGCATGCATGAGCCAGGTTCTTGCCTAGCTTTAGCATTTAATGCAAGTTTCTGGGGTAAGTTAACAGATAATGAAAAGGCTCTGATTACTGCAGCATCAATGGAAGAACATGCAGCTCAATATGAAGAAACATGTGCTAAAAATGGTGAATACCTTGCAAAACTTATCAATGAACATGGTACTAAGGTAAAATCATTTAATGATGATGTATGGGATTCATTTGGTGAGGCTGCAGCAGAAGTTTTTGAAGAAACAAGAAATCACTCTGCATTAGCTAAAGAAATAGATGATGCCTATCAAGCATTTTTAAAAGAATGTGGAAGTATGATGGCAAAGTTTGAAATATCATACGTCAACCAAAGAAATAGAGTCTTAGGACTTTCATAAAATAATAACTGGAGGTCAGCTAAGAGCTGACCTCTATTCAAAAAATGGATAAAAATATTTATACTTATTACCGATTATTTGGATGGTCAATATTAGCGATTATTTTTGCTTTTTTGATTGATAATATATTAATGGTCGGCTTTCAATTTCCTGGCATGTTATCTTTGACTAAGGGATTTTCTCTATTCCCATTCATTGAGTTAGTTATTTATATATTTTCCTTATGTCTTGTCTTTTATTTTATACCTAAATACAAGAACCAATCTCTAAGAAATGATTCTAAATTTTTACATAATTTGAATATTTACATTATTCGTTCTTGTTTTTGGGTGATTTTTCTAATAGGGATAGTTGATATTTCAATAGCTTTCTTAAGGGTTGAAAAAATTTTTGACCTTTTCTTAACAAAAAATATTACAGCTCAATTCACAAGACCTGTTTTTGTTGGTACTTATATACACATTCCGTTAATTATAATTGGTTTTATTCTTGGCTTATTTACAAGAACATTAGGTTTCCACTGGTTATCTCTTTTAATAGTGTTAAGTGAACTTGTTATAGTTATTACCAGATTTATTTTTTCATATGAACAAACATTTATGGGAGATCTTGTGCGTTATTGGTATGCTGGATTATTTTTATTTGCATCTGCATATACGCTTTATGATGAAGGTCATGTCAGGGTAGATATTTTATATCAAGGACTTAAGGATAGAACTAAAGGTCTTGTTAATTCAATTGGATCAATAACACTTGGTGTGTCCACCTCATTAACAATCATCTTTATAGGATTTAACGGAAAACAATCAATAATTAATAGTCCAGTATTAAATTTTGAAATAACACAACAAGGTAGTGTCGGTATGTTTATAAAATACCATCTTGCTATGTTTTTAGGTATTTTTGGTTTAACAATGTTAATTCAATTTATAAGTTATTTTTTTGAATCTCTTGCTGATTATCATGGTGAAAAAGGTAAACGAATTATAGAAGATCAGTTAGGACATTAATAAATGGAACTTTTATTTTTAGCATTATTAATAATTTTGATGGCTATTTCTCTTGGATCAGGTTTTCCAGTTGCTTTTGCTTTACCTGGTTCAGCTATAATTTCTATAGGTGTTGCTGCTCTTTTTGGATATTTATTTGAAAATAACACAGATGCATATTTTTATTCTGGTGGGGCATCTGAATGGTTGTCTGCTGGAGTAACAAATCTTAGAGGTGTTTATTGGGAGGTTGAAAGAGACACATTAATAGCCATACCTTTATTTATTTTTATGGGCTTAATGCTACAAAGATCTAAAATCGCTGAAGATTTGTTAGTAACTATGGCACAACTTTTTGGCCCTGTTCGAGGTGGTTTAGGAATTTCAGTTGTTTTTGTTGGAGCATTACTTGCTGCTACAACTGGAATTGTTGGTGCAACCGTAGTAGCAATGGGATTAATATCTTTGCCAGCTATGCTTAGAAATAAATACTCTGCACCTCTTGCTACCGGAACAATAGCAGCATCTGGAACTTTAGGACAAATCATTCCTCCATCTATTGTTTTAATTATTTTAGCTGATCAACTTGCAACAGCCTCGGATCAAGCAAGTACTATGAGAAAAGCTCTTTATAAAGAAGCGACAGGACAAATATCAATGCCGTCAGTATTTGATGTTGTTTCCACTAGCGCAGGAGAAATGTTTTTAGGTGCTTTTCTTCCAGGTATTTTGCTTGTAGGCATATATATGCTTTTTATTTTGTTACTAGCTTTTGTTTCGCCTAAAAGCGCCCCTTCAGTTCCATATGAAGGTAAAATGGACAAAAAATTCTGGTTAAATGTAATGTTGATATTAATACCTCCACTAACATTAATTATATTAGTGTTAGGCTCAATTATTACTGGAATTGCCACTGTGAATCAGGCTGGCGCAATAGGCGCAGCTGGTGCTATTATAATGGCTGGTTACAGGCAAACAGAAGGAAAAAAATCCTCTTTGTATCCGGCTATCTTAGTTTTAATTGCAATATTACTTTTAGCATATGCAGTCAGTAATTATACAATGAATGTTAAACTTATAAATACGTTTGAGGATAAAATAGGTATTTTCATAGGTCTTTTAGGATCTTTAATCTTATTATTTGCTCTTGGATGGAGTAGTTGGAGACTATTTAAGCTAAATAATACTATGCAAGGTGTAATGATGGAAACAGCCAAAACAACTTCTTTAGTTTTTATCATTCTTTTAGGTGCTGCAATGCTTACAGCTGCGTTTAGGGCGTTTGGAGGAGAAGAACTTGTAAAAGAATATTTAAATTCTCTCCCTGGTGGTTTTTGGTCAAAGTTTGTTATTGTAATGTTAGTGATTTTTATACTGGGTTTTTTCTTAGATTTTATTGAAATTGCAGTCGTAGTTGTGCCAATTGTTGCTCCTATTTTACTTGCGGATCCTTCAGCAAATATAACGGCTGTATGGTTAGGAGTAATGATTGGTCTAAATATTCAGACTTCTTTTTTAACTCCTCCTTTTGGTTTTGCTTTGTTTTATTTAAGAGGTGTTGCTTCAAAAGCAGTCAAGACCATTCAAATGTACAAAGGTGTCGTGCCATTCATAACTCTACAATTAATAGCTTTAGCAGTCGTTGGCTCATACCCATTTTTAGTAAACTACTTACCAAATAGACTAAATTTTCTTTCAGAAACATCTCCGCCACCTAAGAATCCAAAATTACAATTGTGTACAGAAAAATATATGAAAGAGAATGTATTAAATCCTAATAGTTTAACAAAACTCTCAGTTACAAATTTATCTAAAGCTGATTTGTCATCAATGCCCAAGAAATATTACACTACAATTACAAACTCCATTAATACAATTGAAAATGGTTTATTGAACTTAAACAAAGCATTTGAAATTGAAGCTAAAATACAAGATCAATCTATAAATTATTTGCCATTATTAAAAATTGTAAGAAATAAAGAAAAAAATATTAGAGAACTTGAATCTTTTATTAAAAATAATGAAATAACCATTTCAAGAATTGAAAATGATGATAAACAAAGATCTTCATTTTTAAAATCAGAAATTGAAAATTTTAAAAATGATATTCGAATTGAAGAACGAAATTTTCCAAAAAATTGGTCTGATACCTATAAAAATTTTCAGAAATTAATAAAAGAAGAAAATTTAAATCGTATTAAATACAGAAGAGCAATGGATAATTCTTATGACGAAATGACGACATTGCTAAACATTTTATTATCAAGAAATGAATTTTATATGTTTAGAGATGAGTTTAAAAAATTTAGCAATATATTAGAGATAAATGAGGCCAAATCTTTATCAAAAGAAATTAAAATATTTTCCAAAAAGGTTTCACGTTTACCCGATAATTCAAGAATTACATCCAAACTCTCTAAAGTGTCTAGAAATTTAAAAAAGAAAAAAGTAAATTATAAAAAAGTTGTCAAAGATTTTAATCTTTCTTTCGCAGAGTATGAAAAAAAATATAGTGATCTTAAAAAAATTGATAATAAAGTTATCGACGCTTTATCAGTATTTCTTGATAGTACAAAATTTACAATTGGATTAAGACAACAACAAAAAATTCCTAAAGATATTGCTTTGTTTTTAGCAGGCTGTAAATCTGATCACCGTGATTTGTCCTTATACTTTTGATAGGCATTATAATGCTTTCTTCGAAACTTTCTTATAACTATATGATAACTGCCCCTCATCATTTAGCAACAAAAACTGGTTCTGATATTTTAAAAGAAGGTGGTAACGTTGTTGAAGCTATGATTGCTTCTGCTGCAATGATATCAGTTGTATACCCTCATATGAATTCTATGGGTGGCGATAATTTTTGGTTAATTTCTGACAAAAACAAAAATGTTCATGCAATTGATTCCTGTGGACCAGCATCTAATAATATAAATATAGATTTTTATAAAAAATTAGGTTTTAACTCTATTCCATCACGAGGACCATTGTCAGCTTTAACTGTTCCAGGTGCTGTCGCAGGATGGAAACTAGCATATGATTTTAGTGTTAAAAATTTAGGAGGTAAAATTCCAATAAGTAGACTTTTGTTTGATGCGGAACAAGCTGCTAAAGAAGGAATTGCTGTAACTAATACTCTAAGAAATAATTTAAAATCAAAATTAAATCAGCTTATTGATGTTGTAGGTTTCAAAGATGTTTATTTAAAAAATGGCAAAATTCCAAATGTTGGAGATAGATTAATTATTCCAAATTTGTCGAATACTTTTTCCTGCCTTATAAAAAATGGGTTAGAGGACTTTTATTCAGGTGAAGTCTTTAGTAAAATCATTTCAGATTTAAATAATTTAGGATCTCCATTAAATTCAGACGATTTTAAAAGTTATAAAGCAACTTTTGTAGATCCCTTAGAATTAAAAATAAAAGATGCTAAATTATTTAACTTACCACCACCCACTCAAGGATTAGCATCTATATTAATTTTAGGATTACTAGATGAATTATCAATTACTTGCAAAAATAATGTTGAATTAATCCATATTATTGTTGAGATAACAAAAGCAGTTTTTAAGATAAGAGATAACTATATTTCTGATCCGAGATACATGACCATAGATGTTAATGAGTTTCTGAAAAAAAATTTTATTAAAAAATTAGCTAAGGAAATTAATTTTGAAAAAGCTGCACCTTGGCCTGCGTCTTCTCAAGGTGGTGATACTGTTTGGTTAGGTGCCATCGATACATATGGAAATTCTTTAAGTTTTATTCAGAGTATTTATTGGGAGTTTGGTTCAGGTTTAATTTTGCCAAATACAGGAATAACAATGCAAAATAGAGGTGTTAGTTTTTCTCTTGATTTAAAAAATCATAACCATTTATTACCTAGTAGAAAACCATTTCATACAATTCAACCAGCATTAGCTCATTTCGATGATGGAAGGATAATGTCTTATGGAACTATGGGAGGAGAAGGGCAACCACAGACGCAAGCTGCAATTTTTTATAGATATAATGTTCAAAATTTAAATCTACAAAATGCAGTTAACGAACCAAGATGGTTATTAGGTAAAACGTGGGGTGATGAAACGACCTCATTAAAAATTGAAGAACGTTTTTCTTCTGATATTTTTGATAAATTAAAATCTATGGGTCATATCGTTGAAAAGGTAGGAGCATATGAAGAAATAATGGGTCATGCAGGTGCTTTAGTATCTTATCCTAATGGTTTGAAAGAAGGAGGTTATGATTTAAGGAGTGATGGAACAGCTATAGGAGGATAAAGTTATAAACTTTTCCATTCGTTGTTGTTTAATATTTCTCCAGGTTTAAACCTTGATTTGTATGACATACTAGAGAGTTCTTCAATATAATAGCCAAGGTACAAATAATTATATTTTTTTGCTTTTCCATATAACAAACATTGGATTATCATATAATTACCTATACCTAATTTGTTTAATTTTGGATCAAAAAAACTATAGACAGCAGATAGGTTCTTTTTGTCAATATCCAAAAGTAGTACACCTAATAAACGATTATATTTATCTCTAAATTCCATAAGTGATGTCTTAATCGGTGAAGTTTCTATCATTGAAGTAAATTCATATTCATCCATGTATGACATAGATCCACCAGAATGTCTTTCTGATTGATATTTCTTAAAAAGTTCAAATTTTTCTAGAGTTGATTTATTGTTAACTAATTTGTAGCTAATTTCTTTGAATTTTTTATAAACTCTTTTTAAACTTTTTGTTAATTTAAAATTAGCAATGTCTACTCTATATGATTTGCAGGCACTACAATTATCACAGACAGGTCTATACATCCAATTTTCAACTCTTCGAAAACCATTTACAGATAATTCTTCGTAGATACTATCATTTTCAGAAATGTTAGTTGCTATTCTTTTTTCTACTTTTCCTTCTAAATATGGACAGGAAGTTGCTTTTGTTAGCATATAAATTGGCTGTTCTAATATACTTTTAGGTTTTATATCAATCATAGTTTAAAATACGACTTATAAGTTTGTTTTTTTACTTAAGATTAGTAATTAATTTATCAGCAACATATGGGGCGAAATAAGTTATAATTCCATTACAACCTGCTCTTTTAAAACACATCATAGTTTCAAGTATAATATTTTCTTCATCAAACCATCCATTTTGAATTGCTCCTTTTATCATAGAATATTCTCCAGATACTTGATAGGCAATAATTGGAAACTCATATTCTTTTTTTGCTTTTTGTATTATGTCTAAATATGGCATTCCTGGTTTTATTATTATCATGTCTGCCCCTTCATTAATATCAAGTCTGATTTCTCTCAAAGCTTCAGATGAATTTGCTGGATCCATTTGATAGCTTTTTTTTGACTTATTAGATAAATTTTGAACTGAACCTACTGCATCTCTAAAAGGGCCATAAAAAGATGAGGCATATTTAGCAGCGTATGACATAATTTGAATGTTGACAAGTCCATGATCATCAAGAGTGTCTCTAATTACTCCAACTCTTCCATCCATCATATCGCTTGGTGCTATAATATCGCATCCAGCCTCTGCCTGCACCATAGCTTGTTTGCATAAGATATTGAGAGTTAAGTCATTATCAATTTGGTTGTTATGTATTATACCATCATGACCGTGATCTGTGTAAGGATCAAGTGCCACATCTGTTATAACACCAAGGTCTGGGTTAATTTTTTTTGAAATCTTAATTGCTTTACATATTAAGTTATTTTTATTCAAAGCTTCTTTACCATCTGGTGTTTTTAATTCACTTTCTATTTTTGGAAATAATGCAATTACTGGAATTTTTAAAGAAGAAATATACTCAATTTCTTTATGTAATAAATCTAATGAAAACCTGTAAATTCCTGGCATAGAACTTATTTCTTCTTTAACATTTGAACCATATGTAATAAAAATTGGATAAATTAAATCGTTAACTGACAAAGTGTTTTCAGATATAAGTTTTCTAGAAAAATCTGATAAACGATTTCTTCTCATTCTTACTCTTGGAAAGCTATTTATAGAAAATTGTTTGTTTGATTGTTGTTTCATGTTGATGTCCTGTAAATAATTCCATAAATTGTAATTTATACTGCTATAAACTATCAATCAAATTAGTTTTAAATTAATTTAAGATAAATGTCTTAAGAAGGACTAAATAGAATGTTATTAAAAAGTTTTTTTCTTCCTGTTCTAAAGGAAACCCCAAAAGATGCTGAAATTATATCACATATTTATATGCTTAGGGCAGGAATGATACAACAATCAACTTCTGGTATTTATTCGTGGTTGCCTCTTGGTAAGATGATTTTAGAAAAAATTACAGAAATTTCCAGACAAGAAATGATAAAAGCTGGTGCTAATGAAATTTTAATGCCTACAATTCAGTCTGCTGAAATCTGGAAAGAATCTGGTAGATACGAAGATTATGGTAAAGAAATGCTTCGCATAAAAGATCGAAATAATAGAGATTTGTTGTATGGACCAACCAATGAAGAATTAGTTACTGAAATATTTAGAACTCATGTGAAAAGCTATAAAGAATTGCCTTTAAATTTGTTTCATACTCAATGGAAGTTCAGAGATGAGCTGAGACCAAGATTTGGTGTGATGAGAGGAAGAGAGTTTTTGATGAAAGACGCATACTCTTTTGACGTGGATTACAACTCTTCAATTAAATCATACAATATAATGTTTATAGCCTATATGAAATTATTCAAAAAAATGGGTTTAAAAGCAATACCGATGAAAGCAGACACTGGACCAATTGGAGGTGATCTAAGTCATGAATTTATTATAATAGCAGATACTGGAGAAAGTGAAGTTTACGTGGAAAAAGAACTATTAAATTTTGAAGATACTCTTTCAAATATTAATTATGATGAAAATCTACAAGATGAGGTTAACAAATATACATCTTTTTATGCAGCAACCGAGGAAAAACACGACGCAAGTTTGTTTGACAACAACGATTATAATTTAATTAAAACCAGGGGAATCGAGGTAGGTCATATTTTTCATTTTGGACAAAAATATTCTATGCCAATGAAAGCTACAATAACAAATAGGGAAGGGAAAAACATTTCAGTTTTTATGGGTTCATATGGTGTAGGTATATCAAGGCTTGTTGGTGCAGTTATTGAAGCAAACCATGATAAAAATGGTATAATTTGGCCAAAAGAAATTACTCCTTGGGATTATAATATAATAAATTTAAAAAGTGGTGATAATGATTGTGATAAAATTTGTTTAAAATTATATAATTTGATGGAAAATAAAAAATTAAACGTTTTATATGATGATACTGAAGAAAGAACTGGCTCCAAACTTGCTAGGGCTGATTTGATTGGCTTACCATATCAAATTATAATTGGACCAAAAGGAATAAAAGATAAATTATATGACCTTAAGTGTAGAAAAAGTGGAGATATATCTAGATTATCATACAATGAATTATTAAATTTTGTTCAAAATAAATAATGAAAATGAGTAATTTTATTTTTAATGAAACTGAGAGAACGATAGCTGTAAGGTATATTAAATCGAGGAGAGCAGAGGGTTTTATTTCTGTTTCTGCTTGGTTTTCTCTTATTGGTATTATTTTAGGTGTAGCTACTTTAATCGTAGTAATGTCGGTAATGAATGGTTTTCGAACTGAATTAGTTGATAGAATATTAGGAATAAATGGCCATTTAATTGTTTATAAAAAAAATGGATTATCCATTGAAAATTATAACAAAATAGTCAATCAAATCTCAGACACACAAAATGTTATTGCTGTTACCCCACATTTGGAAGGACAGGCGCTTGTCAAAACTAAGAATGCTGTTTCAGGGGTAATTATTAGAGGTACAAATTGGTCAGATCTACCAGCAAAAAAATTGTTATGGAAATCTCTTGATAAAAAAACAATTGAAAATTTTAAAACCAGTCAAAATGTGATTTTAGGATATAGACTTGCGCAAAGATTAAATGTTGGAGTAGGTGATTATATATCTCTTATTTCTCCAAATGTAATGCAAACTGCTATTGGCATTTTGCCAATAAAGCAAAACTTTATTGTAGGTGGTTTTTTTGATATTGGAATGTATGAATATGACAACAATTTTATTTTCATTCCTTGGAAAAAAGCAGAAAAATTTCTTTCTACTAAAAAAATTGCTCATGGAATTGAAATTTTTTTGCAAAATCCAAAATCAACTCAAGATGTTTATTTAGACTTAAGTACAAAATTAGATAGTGATTTACGAATAATTGATTGGAAAAAAAGAAATTCATCTTTTATGAATGCACTTGACGTAGAAAAGAACGTAATGTTTGTTATATTGACCTTAATAATACTCGTAGCAACGTTCAATATAATATCTTCCATGATTATGCTAGTTCAAACTAAAAAATCTGATATAGCTCTAATGAGAACAATGGGAGCTTCAAAACATTTAATTTTAAGAATTTTTATGTTAACAGGTTCTATGATTGGAATTTTAGGCACAATTATTGGTTCAGTTTTAGGGATTATTTTATCTATTAATATTGAATCAATAAGAAATTTCATATCCATTTTTTTTGGACAAGAACTATTTTCTCCTCAGATATATTTTTTGTCAACATTACCTTCAAATATTAATTTTAATGAAGTATTTTTCGTTATGGGTTTGTCTATTATCTTAACTTTATTATCAAGCATGTTTCCTGCTTGGAAAGCATCTAAAATATCTCCAGCAGAGGCCTTAAGATATGAGTAAATTTATACAAAATAAAAACTTATTAGTTTTAAAGAATATTTCTCATATTTATAATCAAGACACACAAAAGATTAAAGTTTTAAATAATATAAATATAAGAGTTTTAAAAGGTGAAATGATTTCTTTAATTGGACCAAGTGGAACTGGAAAATCAACTTTATTAAATATTGCAGGTTTATTAGAATCACCAACATTTGGATCAGTGAATTTATGTGGACAAGATTGTACAAAATTGAGTGAAGAAAATAAAACTATTCTAAGGGGATCTAAGATTGGGTTTATCTTTCAATCACATCGTCTCTTTAAAGAATTTTCTGCTTTTGAAAATGTTATGTTACCCCAATTAATTATGGGAAAATCAAAAATTGATGCAGAAAAAAAATCTAAAGATTTATTATCTGTGCTGGGTTTAAAAAACAGACTTGAATTTAGGCCTGCAAAGTTATCTGGTGGAGAAGCTCAAAGAGTAGCTATTGCCAGAGCATTGGCAAACTCACCAAGTTTAATATTAGCTGACGAACCTACTGGAAATTTAGATGCTATCAGTGCCAATAACGTTTTTGATATTTTATATAAATTAGTTAAATCACTAGATATAAGTTGTATTTTTGCTACTCATAATAATGAATTAGCAAAATTAATGGATAGAAAATTACTTTTAAAAAATGGCTCTATTGATGATGAATAATTCTACCATTACATTTGAAAAATGAATAATTTATTCATTCATTTAAGATTACATTCTAATTTTTCTTTAGCTGAAGGTATGTTGTCATTTGACAATTTATCAAATTTTTGTTGTCAAAATAATCAACCTGCAATTGCAATTACTGATACCAACAATCTATTTGGAGCCTTAGAGTTTTCTTTGAAAATGATTTCATGCGGTATTCAACCTATAATTGGAATTCAAATAAATATTAGTCAAAATGGAAAAGATAATAAAGATATAGGAGAAGTTGTTTTAATAGCTAAAAATGACATAGGTTATAAAAATTTACTATTTTTGACTAATGTTTTATCAACTAATGAAAATTTTTCTAAATTTTTAGATGGTAATTCTTTAGAAAAGCATAAGGATGGTCTTATATTACTAACTGGTGGTGTTGAAAATGGTTTTTTGGCCAAACCAGCTTCAATTAATAATAGAAAAAAAGTAGATGAGAGATTAAAATATTTAAAAAATATTTTTAATGATAATTTATATATTGAACTCCAAAGACATGGGATTAAAAGTCAGTTAATTGCTGAAAAACTTTTAATTGATCTTGCATATGAAAATAATATTCCTCTAGTAGCAACAAATGATTGTTTTTTTGAAAATGAAAATAAATTTGAAGCTCATCAAGTCTTAATGTGTATAGATAAAGGGATAACAATTTCATCTAATAATAGAAGATCTGTAACTAAAGAACATTATTTAAAATCTCCTGAAAAAATGATATCATTATTCAAAGATATTCCAGAAGCAATTGAAAACACTATAGTAATAGCCAAAAGATGCTCTTTTTTTGTAAAAACTCGTGATCCAATTCTTCCAAAATACCCTGGGTTGCAAAATATTAGTGAAACTGATTATCTTTCAAAAATATCACATCAAGGTTTAGTTGAAAGGTTAAATTTATCACAAACTAAATTTTCTGATGATGAAATAAATAATTATAAAAATCGTCTTGAGAAAGAGCTTAAAATTATTAATGAGATGGGTTTTGCAGGTTATTTTTTAATTGTTTATGATTTTATAAAATGGTCAAAAGAAAACAAGATTCCTGTTGGCCCAGGTCGTGGATCTGGGGCAGGATCAATAGTTGCATGGTCATTGAGTATTACTGATCTTGATCCAATAAGATGGGGCTTATTATTTGAACGTTTTTTAAATCCAGAGCGTATTTCAATGCCTGATTTTGACATAGATTTTTGTCAAGATAGAAGAGAGGAGGTAATTGATTATGTTAGAAATAGATACGGAAAAGATAAAGTAGCTCAAATAATTACTTTTGGTAGTCTCCAAGCAAAAGCTGCTATTCGAGATGTTGGTAGAGTATTAGAAATGCCCTATGGCCAAGTAGATAAAATTGCTAAGTTAATCCCTTTTAATCCATCAAAATCTATTACAATTAAAGAAGCCATTGATACCAACAATTTACTTAAGAATCAGATTGCAGAAAATGAGGAAGTACAAAATTTAATTGAAACTGCCATTAATATTGAAGGCTTAAACAGGCATGTTTCAACACATGCAGCAGGTTTGGTAATTGGTGATAAACCTCTACATAAAATACTTCCATTATACAAGTTTAATGAAGATGAAATACCAGCTACTCAATTCAATATGAAATTTGTTGAAAAAGCTGGGTTGGTAAAATTTGATTTTCTTGGCTTAAAAACCTTAACTGTACTCTCAAAAGCTGAATCCTTAATAAAACGAAAAGATAAAAATTTTAATCTTAGTAAAATTTCATTAAATGATAAAAAAACATATGAAATGTTATCAACTGGATCTACAACAGGTGTTTTTCAATTAGAGTCTGGTGGCATGAAGGATGTTCTAACTGGATTAAAACCAGATAGATTTGAGGACATTATAGCTGTTGTATCCTTATACAGACCAGGTCCGATGGAAAATATACCAAGTTATATAAATAGAAAACATGGAAAAGAAAATATTGTCTATATGCATTCTAGTTTAGAAACTATTTTAGCAGAAACTTATGGAATATTTATCTATCAAGAACAAGTTTTAAGAGCTGCACAAATATTGGCTGATTTTTCACTAGCTAAAGCTGATAATTTAAGAAGAGCAATGGGTAAAAAAGATAAAGATGAAATGTCTGAACAAAAGAAATCTTTTTTATTTGGTACAAAAAAAAGAGGAATTAGTGAAGATAAAGCAATTGAGATTTTTGATCAAATTGCTGCTTTTGCTGGCTATGGTTTTAATAAATCACATGCTGCTGCTTATGCTTTGATTGCTTATCAAACTGCTTGGATAAAAACAAATTATATTTATGAGTTTTTCGTTTCTATGATGACTTTAGAAAATAATAATACAGAAAAATTATCTTTGTTTGTAGAAGATGCAAAAAAATTAGGATTAAAAATACTGCAGCCATGCATTAACAAAAGTAGTTATGAGTTTCTTATTGAAGACATTGGTACTGGCAAATTTGGAATAAGATATTCTTTATCATCCATTAAGAATATTGGAACTGATGCTATAAAAAATATTGTACAAATCAGAGAAAAAGATGGTGAATTTAAAAATATGGATGATTTTTTAAACAAGGTTCCTTATGGCCTAATAACAAAAAAATCTTTTGAAAGTTTAATAAAATCTGGAGCTTTTGATAAGATAGAATCTAATAGGAATAAGCTATACAAATCTATTGATTTGATGTTAAACTATTCTCACTCATTAGAAAAAGAAAAAAATTCCTACCAATCAAATCTTTTCAATAATAATGAATACAACAACCTAATTATCGATCTTCCAGATGTTACAGAGTGGAGTTTTCAAGAAAATATAAATAATGAGTTTTTTGCTTTAGGATTATATTTATTAGCTCATCCATTAGATAGTTATTCTAACATTTTATCAAAAATCAATGTGAAAAGAAGTATTGAAATACTCAATGAACCTGAAAAATATATTAAAAAAAATGTAAAACTATGTGGTCTAATTTTAAAAACTCAAATTAGACAATCTCCAAAAGGTAGATGGGCGTTAATCTATTTAAATGATTTAAGTGGCTCTTTTGAAATAAATGTTTTTTCAGATATATTGCTTAAATATGAAGATTATTTAATAGAAAAAAATCTAATTTTGATAGATTCTGAAATTAAACATGAAAATAACCAAGTTTCTAGAATTTTTGCAAAAAGAATATACTTATTAAATGATTATATTTCAGATCAAAGGTATAATATTAATTTATTTACCAAAAGTAATGAATGTCTGCATAAACTTGTTCCGTTGTTAGAAAATTTAGAATTTGGTCATTCAAATATTACCATTAATATAACTAAAGAAGAAAAACTAGTAGAAATTAAAATCAAAGAAAATATTAAATTGTCGTCTAATCTTATAAATGATATTTCAATGATAAGTGGTATTGGTAAAATAGTTTTCTCTTAATTTTAAAAACTTGCAATGTTTATTAAATTAATCTAATTAATACAAATCTTGTGTAATGTTTGGTTTTTTAACCGTCCGGTGTTCGAAAACATTACTTTAACATTAACCGGTAAAGGAAAAAATATGTCATCACCTACGTTTACAATGCGCCAATTGCTTGAGGCTGGAGTTCATTTTGGTCATCATACAAGAAGATGGAATCCAAAAATGGAACCATATATTTTCGGCAAAAGAAATAGTATTCATATAATAAATTTAGAAAAAACAGTTCCTATGTTACAAGAAGCTTTAGAAGTAATTCAGTCTATAGCAAAAAATGGCGGTAAATTTTTATTTGTAGGCACTAAACGTTCTGCATCTGATTTGATTGCTAAAGCAGCTTCTAATTGCGGTCAATATTACGTTAATCACAGATGGCTCGGTGGCATGCTCACTAACTGGGAAACTGTATCAAAATCTATTAAAAAATTAAAAAACTTAGAAGAAAGAATTTCTTCAAATGAAATTAATAGTTTAACCAAGAAAGAAAGATTAAATATTGAAAGACAAAAAGAAAAGTTAGATTTAACCCTGGGTGGTATAAAAGATATGAATGGTATTCCTGATGCCATATTTATAATTGACACAAACAAAGAAGCGATTGCGGTATTAGAAGCGAATAATTTAAACATTCCAGTAATTGCTATTTGTGATACAAATACAAATCCTTCTGGTGTTAATTATCCCATACCTGGAAACGATGATGCCTTAAGAGCTATTTCTCTTTATTGCGACTTGGTTGCTGCCTCAGTTCTTAAAGGTATGGAAAGTAATTTAGAACAAAGTGGGATTGATATTGGTGAAGACCAAAATTTAACTGAAAAAAATGTTACTGAAAATGATTCTAATGAAAATAAAACTAGTGATGAACAAGCAGTTGACGATAATGCATTTTTAAATAATGAAAAAGAAGAATTTACAAGCCAGAAAAACTCTAATGAAGATTTTGGAATAGAAAAAAACATTGAAAAAAATGAAACTGAAGAAACTTAATAAAATTTTTGAATTTTAAATTTATAAATTTAAACTTTTTTAACATTTGAGTTAATACGTACAGAAAGGAAAATAAATGAGTTTGTCAGCATCTAAAGTTAAAGAATTAAGAGAAAAAAGTGGTGCAGGAATGATGGACTGTAAAAAAGCTTTAGTTGAATCTAATGGAAATATGGAAGATGCAGTTGATTGGCTTAGAAAACATGGATTGTCAGCTGTAGCAAAAAAATCTAGCAGGGTTGCAGCTGAAGGTTTAATTGGTGTTTGTATTAAAGGTTTAAAGGGAGGAATGATAGAAGTTAATTCTGAAACAGACTTTGTAGCCAGAAATGAATTATTTCAAAATTTTGTAAAAACTTGTAGTGATCTTGTTTTAACTAGTAAAAATAATATTGATACTTTAAAGTCCTTACCATTTTCAGACACAAATAAAACAGTTGATCAAGAACTGACAAATAACATCGCGACAATTGGCGAGAACATGAATATTAGGCGTGCAGAATATCTTGAAATTTCTCAAGGAGTTTTAGTTTCTTATATTCATAATAAAATTACTGAAGGTCTTGGAAAGTTAGGTGTTTTAGTAGCAATAGAGTCAAAAGCAGATGAAAAGAAGTTATTAGATGTGGGAAAACAAGTCGCAATGCATATCGCAGCAACGTCTCCAAAATCTTTGAATATTGAGGATTTGGATAGCGATTTAGTTAAAAGAGAAAGAGAAGTCCTTATTGATCAAGCTATTTCCTCTGGTAAACCAAAGGAGATTGCCGAAAAAATGGTTCAAGGAAGAATGCAAAAATTTTTTCAGGAAGTTGTATTAAATGAACAAGTTTCTGTAATTGATGGTGAAACAAAAATAAAAGATGTTATAAAAAATTTATCTGTGGAAGTTGGGTCAGATGTGATAATTAGAGATTTTAAAATACTTAAATTAGGTGAAGGAATTGAGGTTATTGAAAATGACTTTGCATCTGAAGTTGCAGCAACAGCTGGTATTTAATAATTTTATTAAAGTTTAGGATAAATTTTGAATAACTTTAATTGGAAAAAAATTCTATTGAAAATATCTGGCGAATCTTTGATGGGAGACGATTCTTTTGGTATTAATCCTGCTGTTATAAAATCATTTGCAAATCAGATTGAAGAAGTTGTCAAATTAGGTGTTCAAATATGTATAGTTGTTGGTGGTGGCAATATATATAGAGGTATTTCAAATACTAAAAATGGTATGGACAGAGCTACCGGGGATTATATGGGAATGTTAGCCACTGTTATGAACAGCCTTGCAATACAAAATGCCATGGAACAAATTGGTATCCAAACAAGAGTCATGTCTGCATTGCCAATTTCTGCAGTATGTGAACAATATATTAGAAGAAGGGCCAAACGACATATGGAAAAAGGTAGGGTGGTTATATTTGCTGCTGGCACTGGAAACCCATACTTTACAACAGATACAGCTGCTGCTCTTAGAGCATCTGAGATGAATTGTGATGCTATAATAAAAGCAACTCTTGTAGATGGCGTTTATTCTGCTGATCCTAAAAAAGATAAAAATGCAACGAAATACCAAAACCTAAATTATTTAGATGTCCTAAGTAAAGATTTAAAGGTTATGGATGCTTCTGCTATATCTTTAGCAAGAGAAAGCAAAATTCCAATTTTGGTGTGTTCAATCAATAAGAATAAAAATCTTACTAAAGTTTTGAGTGGTAAAGGATCTTTTACTATTATTTCTGATTAAGGGAGCATTGTATGGTTGAATTAAATACTCTTGAAATAAAGTCACGAATGGAAAAAGCTTTAGGTTCATTAAAAAAAGATTTAAGTGGTCTTAGAATTGGAAGGGCATCGTCATCTATGTTAGATAATGTGAATGTGAATGCATATGGAAGTTTGATGCCGATTAACCAGATTAGCACTATAAGTGTTCCTGAGGCTAGATTGCTTTTAGTTAACGTGTGGGATAGTTCAATTGTAGCAGCTACAGAAAAAAGCATTAGAGAAAGTCCCTTAGGACTAAACCCAATGGTGGATGGTAATGCAATAAGAATAAATATACCTCCTTTATCAGAAGAAAGAAGAATAGAAATCATTAAAGTTGCAGCAAAATATGCAGAAAATTCTAGAATTGCTGTTAGAAATATTAGAAGAGATTATATTGAAAATGTTAGAAAACTTCAAAAAAATGGAGAGATAAGCGAAGATCAAAAACATCAAGATGAAATTTTAATTCAAGAAGTTACAGATAGATTTATAAAAGATATAGATGATATCTTATCAAATAAAGAAAAAGAAATATTAGATAATTAAATATGAAATTAGATCATTTAGCTATTATTATGGATGGCAATAGAAGATGGGCTCGTTCTAATAATTTGCCATCTTATGAAGGTCACAGAAAAGGCGCTGAAAATTTATGGGAAATTATCAATAATATTGACGAATTTAACCTAAAATACCTTACCGTTTTTGTTTTTTCTACTGAAAATTGGAAAAGATCTAGTAAAGAAATTTCATTTCTAATGAAATTACTAAATCAATTTTTAGATCAAACTATTTCTAAAATTCATGAAAAAAATTTCAAAATCAGATTTATTGGAGATTTACTACCATTTGAAGAAAAAATAAAAAATAAAATTAATATTATAAACGAATCTACTAGCAAAAATGATGGTGAAGTTATCACTTTTGCTCTCAACTATGGTGGACGGCTAGATATTGTTTCAGCAATAAATCATATTTTATCTAATAAAAAAACTATAAATCCAATAAACGAAGATGATTTTAAAAAATATACTTTGAATAAAGATTTACCTTACCCCGATCTTTTAATTAGAACTGGAGGTGAAATGAGATTGTCAAACTTTTTATTATGGGATCTTGCTTATACTGAATTAATGTTTCCTTTAGAAATGTGGCCAGATTTTAATAAATTAAAATTAAAAAACTGTATTGAAGATTATTATAAAAGAATAAGAAAATATGGTGGAGATCAATAAAATTTTTTTTAATATATTCAAGTTAGTTAATGTTAAAGAGTTTAAACAAAGATTTATTTCAACATTAGTTTTATCTATTTTGTTTATTACATTTTATTTATTAGGTAATCTTTTCTTCTCTATTTTCTTTTCTTTATTTTTTATATTTGTTTTTTTTGAATATGAAAAATTATCAGCTATACTTGAAAAGAAATTACAAATTTTTAAATCTATTTTATTACAAATATTTTTAATTTTACATACAATTTTAGAGATTTTTGAATTTCGAATTTTACCATTATTTTTTAATAATTTCTGGTTTTTTGTTTCTATTTCATTGTTAATAAATGCGATTTTTTTCATCTATAAGAAATCAAGTCTTATAAACTTTATTATATCAAATTTAATAATTTTTTCATTTTTTTCTCTAATCAGCATATTACAGAAAACTGATGGATTAAATATTTTACTATTTGTTGTTATTTTAGTTAGTGCAATGGATATTTTTGCATACATTGGAGGTAAATTATTTGGCCAAAATAAAATAATTCCTAAAATAAGCAAAGGAAAGACATATGAGGGTACAATAATTGGCATAATTTTTACAATAATTTTATCTGCTTTAATTAGAGATCTTATAAATTTAAACTTTACACATGCTCTTACTTACGGATTAATAATAAGTATCCTTGCTTTTTTAGGAGATTTGTTGGAATCTATTTTCAAAAGAAACATAGGAGTTAAAGATAGTGGTAAATTAATTCCCGGCCATGGAGGTTTAATGGACAGATTTGATGGATATTTTGTAGTTTTACCATTTATTTATTTTTTTATAAACTAAGAAGCAATTTAATAATGAATAATAAAAAAGATATTATTTTATTGGGTTCAACTGGGTCTATAGGCGATTCCTCTTTACGTTTAATTAGAAAGAATAAAGAAAAATTTAATCTTGTAGGTGTTTCGGCTCATAATAATGTTAAATCACTAAGTGAAATCGTTAATGAATTTAATGTACCCAATGTAGTATTGTCTAATCCTAAAAATGCTAAAAATTATTTTGGTAAAAATAAGTTAAGTGTAGGTGCATCTAGTTTAGTAGATTTAGCTAAAGTTAGTTGTGATATAGTAATATCTGGAATTACTGGAATGTCTGGGTTACATCCAGCATTTGCTGCAATAAGTGTTGGTAATGATTTAGCTATTGCTAATAAAGAAACATTAGTTTCCGCGGGCAAGCTCTTTTTGGAAAAAAGTAATAAAAATAAGGCTAAAATATTACCAGTTGATTCAGAACACAGTGCAATTTTTCAATGTTTAGAAAAAAATAATTTCTCCAACATAGATTTTATAACACTTACTGCTTCAGGAGGACCATTTTTAAATACACCTTTTGAAGATTTTAAAAACATTCAACCCAAAGATGCGTTAAAACACCCTGTTTGGAAAATGGGACAAAAAATATCTGTCGATAGTGCAACAATGTTTAATAAAGCATTAGAAATAATTGAAGCTTCAGTTTTATTTGATATTAAAAGTAATAAAATAAAAGTAATAATTCATCCAGAACACATAATTCATGGTTTAGTTCATTATAATGATGGGTCGGTTCTAGCAAATTTAGGGCTTCCTGATATGATAACACCATTAAGCGTTGCACTAAATTGGCCTTCAAGATTAGACCTTAATTTAGAAAAAATATCTTTGACAAATATTAACAAGCTAAGCTTTTATGAACCAGATTTGAAAAAATTTCCAGGTCTAAAATTAGGTTGGGAAGCACTTCAAAATCCTCTTTGTTCTCCAGTGGTATTAAATGCTTCAAATGAAGTTGCCGTAGAGGCTTTTTTGAATAAGACAATTAAATTTACAGATATTTATAACGTTGTATATGAGACTTTGAATTTTTATAATCCTTCATCACCAAAGAATATTGATGATGTCATTGAAATTGATAAGATTGCAAGGTTGAATTCACTTAATATTATAAAGAGGCAGAATTTACATGCTTGAAAATAGTTTTCTTATATCATTATTAGGTTTTTTTGTAGTATTAACACCATTGATTTTCATTCATGAACTAGGTCATTATTATGCTGCGATTAAATCTGGTGTAAAAGTTGAATCTTTTTCTATAGGTTTTGGCCCAGAGTTATTTGGTTATACGGATAAAAAAAATACAAGATGGAAGTTTTCATTAATACCTTTGGGTGGTTATGTTAAAATGAAGGGTGAATTAGTGCATCTTTCTAAAGATATTCAAAAAGAATCTATGGACACAGATACTTTCTTACAAGCAAATTTATTTTCTAGGTTTATGATTGTTTTATCTGGTCCATTAGCAAATTTATTTTTAGGTGTACTTTTGATTATGGGTCTATACTTTTTTAATGGTAGATATGTATCCCCTCCAGTTATTAATGAAGTTATAGTTTCAAAACCAGCTGAACAAGGTGGTATTTTATCTGGTGATAGAATTATTAGTATTAATAATTCTAAAATAAAAGATTTTTCAGAAATAAAAAATATTGTTGAAAAAAATTCAAATAAATCTCTCTTATTTAAAGTTTTAAGAAATGAAAGCATTATTCATTTATCTATTGTACCTTATGAGTACTATGACAAAAACTCAAAAGTAACAGTTGGTAGAATTGGTGTTACAGCGGTTTCTCCCGAATTGATAAAATTACCAATTTTAGCTGCTTTAAAGTTTGGTTTAATTGACTCTATAAATATGACATTAGAATGGTTGTATGGTCTAAAATCATTATTCTTGCTGGAGGTTAATAAAGAAGATGTGCTTGGGCCGATTGGTATAGCTAAAATATCTGGTTCAAGCTTAGATAGAGGATTTACCTCAATGTTTTTTTTGATGGCTGTTCTCTCGATTAACTTAGGTTTAATAAACTTATTACCAATACCCGCATTAGATGGAGGTTATATTTTACTTTTTACTTATGAGTTAATTTTTAAAAAACCGTTATCTGGATCAATACAACAATTTTTGTTAAAATTTGGATTTTTATTTTTAATATCTCTAATGATTTTAGTTACAGCATTTGATTTAGGCTTATAAATATAAATGCTATACATTAGGAAAAAAGAATATAAAATGTAAATATGGTTAATTATTACAAACACTTAATTTTATTAATTAAATTATTTTTTATTTTAATTGTATTAGCAAAGTTTTCTTTTGTTTATGCTAATGAAATGAATATAGAAAAGATTAAAATAAATGGAGAAAGAAGACTATCTGAGTCATTTATACTTAAGTTTCTTCCTGAATATCCAAATACGAAATTTAATGAAGACGTTTTAAATGAATTTACTAAAAATTTGTATAATTCTGGTATGTTTTCTAAAGTTAATATAAATGTTAACAAATCGACTTTAGAAATTGATGTTGAAGAGTATCCAGTAATAAATGAAATTTCTTTTGCAGGAAATGATTTACTAGATGATGAATCTCTAAAAAATACAATTTTAATAAGTTCCAGAGATATTTATAATGAAAATAGTTTGATTGATTCAATTGAAAAAATAAAAATAGAATACCAAAAAATTGGTCGTTATTTAGCTGAAGTAACTATTAAAAAATCTCCAATAAGCGAAGGTAGAGTAAACCTCATTTTTGAAATTAACGAAGGTGTTTTACTTGTTGTAAAAAATATTAATTTTGAGGGTAACAAAAACTTTTCTGATAATGAATTAAAATCAAATATTTCAACTAAAGAAGATGCATGGTATAAAATTTTTGGATCTAATAAATTTATTCCTGAGCGACTTGAATATGACAAAGAAAAATTGAGAGATTTTTATAACGAAAGGGGTTATATCGATTTTAACGTAAAAGTTGCAAGAGGAGATCTTCTTCCAGACTTTTCTGGTTTCAATTTAAATTTTATTGTAAATGAAGGTCAAAGATATAAAATAAATAAAATTAATATATATACCTCATTAGTAGATTCTAAAAAGATTAAATCACTTTTAAAAAAATTATATGTAAATAAGGGAGATTACTTTAATTCAAGAGCTCTTGAAGAATCTTCAAAATTTCTTATTGAAAATTTTGAAAATGATGGTTTTAATTTTATAAAAATTGTTCCATCACTTAAAAAAATCAAAAAAAACCTTGTAGATATAAAATTTAATGTAACAAAAGGTGATGAAAAATATATAGATAAAATAATTATTATTGGAAATACTAGAACAAATGACAGCGTTATAAGAAGAGAATTATCCGTTTTGGAGGGAGACCCTTTTAATAAAGCTAAACTTGATTCATCTATCAATTCTATTAAAAGGTTAGGTTATTTTGAATCAGTAAATTACAGATTAGATAACTCAATGACATCTAACTCAACGAATATAGTTATAGAGGTTAAAGAAACCAACACTGGTTCTGTAAGTTTTGGTGTAGGCTACTCTTCATTAAATGATACAACTGTAACTTTTGGTTTGAATGAAAGAAATTTTCTTGGTGAAGGAAAAAAATTACGTTTACAAGCAAATCTTTCAGAGAAAAAAACTTCTTATAATATCGGGATGACGGAGCCTTATTTTTTAGATAGGCATCTTTCCCTTTTTGGTAATGTTTTTGATCAAGAAACTGAAAATACCAAAGGTGATGTAAAAACACATAAAACAGGTATTGATTTAGGTGTTGGATTCCAATCTAATGATATATCCCAATCTTTAAAATATACATTTTCAACTTCTGAAACTTCTACTACCAGCAATTCAACAGCAGCTTCTATTACAGGTGAAGAAGGTTTGGAAATTGTAACCTCATCAATTACACATGGTTTGTCGAAAGATACTAGAGATAGTTATTATAATCCAACAAGTGGTTATAAATGGCGTTTTGAAAATACAGTTGCTGGAGTTGGAGGTGATTCAAATTTTTATAAATCCGTCTTTAATTTTAGATCATTTCATCCAATTAATTTTGGAGATTATATCCTAGGTTTTAAATCAGGAGCTGGTTTTATTAGAGCTTTTGAAGATAAGGTCACTTCATCCAATCGTTTTTTCTTAGGTGGACGAACGCTTAGGGGCTTTGATAATGCTGGAGTTGGGCCTCGTGATACAGGTAACAATCAAGCGGTAGGTGGAAACAATTTTTACAATATATCATTAGAGCTAAAATCTGATAAGTTAATGCCAGATGATACTGGATTAAAATGGTTTGTTTTTTCTGATATAGGTTCAATATGGGGCACTGACTATAAATCAGGAGTTCAAGGTTTTGATGACAAACAACCCAGAGTTACCAATGGTTTTGGACTATCTATGACAACACCAATAGGACCTCTTGAAATGGTTTGGGGTTTTCCGATTCAAAGTGAAAATTACGATATTGAAGAAAATTTTCAATTTTCAATAGGGACAAGTTTTTAAAATTTATTGTTGGACTTGATATGTTTTGTGCTCAATTATTAGTTTTATCAAGTATAATTAATAATGAAAATTTTATTTTAAATAAAATTAAATATTATGACAATCGATTTACTAAAACTCAGAATAATTTAATTAAAATAAATCAATTAGATTCTGATAAAATTGGTATTGTCGATTTTAGATTTATCTTAAAAAGATCTAACGCTATGAAAATCCTAGGAAAAAAATTTTTATCTCTTGAGAAAGAAATTAATAAAAAAATAAAACAAAAACAAATTTTATTAAAAAACAAAGAAGAAAATATTAAGAAAAATAAAGTTAATTTATCAGAGATAGAATATAAAAAAAGAATAAAAATATTTAAAGAAGAAGTGTTTCAAATTCAAAAAATATATAAAGAAGAAAGATCTTTGCTTAACAAGTCATTTCAAAAAATACAAAAGAATTTAAAGGATTTACTTGCACAGATAATTAAAGATGTGTCGATTAAAAAAAAATTCAACATTGTTTTACTAAAAGAGAATGTTTTTTTATTTAATAATCAAAGTATAGATTTTACTGACGAAGTTCTAGAATTGTTTAATAATAAGACAAAATCTATGAAAATTATTATTACACCTCCTAAATAAATTGGAAAATAAATGAATAAAAATTTTTTTAAAATTAATCAAAAAATTAATTTGTTAGATATTTTAAAGATTTTGAAAATATCAAATGAAGATTTTTGTTTAGAAAAAAATAACAAAAATATTTCTCCTAAAAAAATTTATGTTGATGACTTTGTTTCATTTGAAAATTTAAAAGAAAATAAATTATCTTTTTTTACAAATATTAAAAATGACTTTAAAAACGTTTCTTCTGGTATTTGTATAGTTGAGAGAAAAAATTTTAAATTTTTACACAAAAATATTATTAAAATACCCTATAAGTATCCCAAAAAAGGTTTTTCAAAGATTTTAGAAATTTTTTTTTATGAAAATCAAAAAGTGAATACAAAACACAAAATTCACCCATTAGCAATTGTTCATAAGAATGCGAAAATTGGTAAAAATGTTTTTATAGGTGCATATTCTACTATTTGTGAAAACGTAACTATAGAAGATGACACATACATATCCGAAAGAGTTACTATTTCACCAAATTGTAAAATAGGAAAAAAATGTTTTATAGGAGTAGGTGTTGTTATTGAATGTACATTTTTAAATGAAAAAGTAACTGTAGCTCATAATACTGTCTTAGGAAAAATAGGTTTTGGATTTATTCCTAATAAAACTAAAACTATTTTAACACCACATATTGGAGGACTTGTTATTGGTAAAGGTACTTATATTGGATCTAGTTGTAATATAGATAGAGGATTAATTGACAACACTTCAATTGGTAAATATGTTATGATTGATAATCAAGTTCATATTGGTCATAACTGTATTATAAAAGATTTTTGTATATTAGCTGGAAAAGTTGGGTTGTCTGGCTCAGTTGTTTTAGAAGAAAATGTCATATTGGGCGGGGATGTAAGTATTAAAGATAATATTACGATTGGCAAAGATTCAGTTGTAGCTGGCGCCTCTAAAGTTTTTAATAGTTTTCCAAAAGAAAGTAAAATAGGTGGAAGTCCAGCTCAAGATATTAACTCTTGGAAAAGACTTGTTGCTTCGCAAAGATTAAGTTTAAAAAAAATAAAGAAAGAATGATATGATGTTAAAAGAAAAAAATGGTGAAACAATTACACTTTTATATAACGATATAATTAAATTAATACCTCATAGACATCCTTTTTTATTAATTGATAAAATTACTGATATTGTTATAAATAAATCCATCACAGGTATAAAAGCTGTTACATTTAATGAACCTTTTTTTCCGGGACATTTCCCAGGTTATCCAATCATGCCAGGTGTATTAATTTTAGAGTCTATGGCTCAAACAGCTGCATGTTTGGTTTCTTACGAGGATCAATCTTTATCTTTAAATAACCTAGTGTTTTTTACAGGTATTGAAAAAGCTAAATTTAGAAAACCTGTTATTCCTGGAAATGAACTACTTTTAAAAATAAACCTTATTTCAAATAAAAGATCATTATACAAATTTAATGGTAAAGCTTTTGTTCAAAATAATTTAGTCGCCTCTTCAGATTTTTCTGCAATGCTTGTTAATCAGGAAAAAGTAAAATGAACAATAATATACATCCAACATCAATAATTTATGAGGGTTGTGAAATTGGTAAAAATGTATTTGTCGGAGCTTACTCAATCATAGGTCCAAATGTGAAGATTGGGGATAATTCCAGAATTCATTCTCATGTACTGATAGAAGGAAACACCACTATTGGGTTTAATAATGAAATTTATTCATTTTCTGTAATTGGATCTAATCCTCAACACTTAAAATATGAAGGAGAAACTACCACACTTATAATTGGTAATAATAATATTTTTCGAGAACACGTGACAATTCATCCAGGAACAAAAGTAGGTATCAAAAAAACTATCATTGGAAATAATGGATTTTTTATGGTTGGCTCACATGTTGCTCATGATTGTTTAGTAGGAGATAATGTAGTGTTTGTTAACAATGCAGCTATAGGTGGGCATGTAGAAATTTCTGATTATGTTTATTTAGGTGGTCAAAGCGCTGTTCATCAATATTGTAGAATTGGAAAGCATGCAATCATAGGGGCAGGTACAACTATTGATGGAGATGTTATACCTTTTACATCAGTTATAGGAAGCAGGGGTTATCTGAGTGGTTTAAATTTAGTTGGTTTAAAGAGAAGGTCTTTTAAAAAGGAAGAGATAAAGATGCTTAGAAATGTTTATAGACTTCTATTTGCACCAGAAGGAACATTTAATGAAAGATTTATAGAGGTAAGTGAAACATATAGTCAATATGAATTAGTTAACGAAATTCTAATTTTTTTAAAGAAAAATTTAAATCGCCCATTAGTGCATCCAAAAATGGGTAAACATTGATGAAAATAGCTATAATTGCTGGTAGTGGTGATTTTCCTATTCAAATTGCAAAAGAAAATCCAGATGCTTTTGTTTTGTGTATTGAAAATCATTCATCTACAACTGCATTTAAAAATAATTCTGAAGTTATTTCTTTAAATGATCCGTTAAGTTGGATTTCAGTATTGAAGAAAAATAAAATTACCCATTTAGTAATGGCTGGTAAGATTAATAGAATTTCAAATGAAAAATTTTATGATAATGAATTATCTCATGACCTAATAAAAAAAACATTTTCTCTAGGAGATAATTCGGCCTTAAATCTTATTGAAGATTTTTTTAATGAGAATGGTTTTGAAATAATATCAGTTAAATCTATGCTTAGGGACTGTTTTTTTATAAAAGGTTTTTACAAAGAAGAATTTTTTTCAAAAAAACTAAAAGATTTTGTAATTGAAAATGCTAAGTTTGGTAGTAATTTCCTTAATAAAATGTCTGAATTTGACGCTGGTCAATCTGTAGTTGTAAGTAATTCTATAGTATATGCAATAGAAGCATTGGAAGGTACTGATGAAATGATAATTAGAGCAGGGGAATTATATAATAATTACTTTCAAAACAGTATTTTTGGGCCAGTTTTAATAAAAATTCCTAAATTAAATCAAAATTTTAATTTGGATTTACCAGTTATAGGTTTAGAAACAATAAAAAAATGTAATGAATTAGGGTTTAGTTCAATCGTGTTATCTTCAATGGGTACTTTGATTACAGAAATCGATATTGTTAAAGATTATTTAAAAAAGACCAAGTTTTGCATATATGCAATTTAAAATTTTAATTTTGATTATAAAATTATGAAATTCGACAAAAATAATAAAATTTTTATTTTAGCAGGAGAAACCTCAGGTGATTATATAGGTTCCTGTATAATGAGAGGTGTAAAAAAAAATTATAATAACGTCAAATTTTTAGGAGTTGGTGGAAGCTACATGGAAAATGAAGGCTTAAATTCTTTATACAATATAAAAGAATTTAATGTAATAGGTTTTTTAAATACTGTTGTAAAATTAAAAAAATTAAGAAATTATGTTAATGAAATTGTAAAATTTATTATAAAAGAAGAACCAAAAATTGTTATTACAATTGATACTAAAGGTTTTTCTCTTGCATTAGCAAAGTCATTGAAAACTGCTTTTAAAAATTCTAATTACAAATGTCCTTTAATCCATTTTGTGCCTCCAACAATATGGGCTTATGGTAAATCAAGATTAAAAAAATGGAAAAACATACATGACGAACTAATTTGTCTTTATAAAATTGAAGAGGATATTTTTAAAAAATATGATACTAAGTGTATTTATTTAGGAAACCCAATCATAGAAAAATATTTAGGTTTAGAATATTCTAAAAAATATAAAAATATTGATGCTTATAGTTCAAAAAAAAATAATGTCCTATTACTACCAGGGAGCAGAAATCGTGAAATAAAATATATTCTTCCTGAATTTATAAAATTAATAAAAAATACAAATAATAAATTCAAAAATGTAAATTGGATTATACCAATAACTAAATCACAATACTTAAATGTTTTATCAAAAGTAAATGAAATAAAATCTTATCCTATAGAAGTAATTATTCTTGAAGATAATTACGAAATACTTAAGCATGCAAGTATTGCGATTGCGTGCAGTGGAACAATCACTCTAGAGTTAGTATTATTCAAAATTCCTACTATTGCTGTCTATAAAACAGATTTTATTAGTGCTCTTATAGGTAGAATGTTAGTAAATTTTAAAAATGTTATTTTACCAAATTTTTTATTAAAAGAAAATGTTGTACCATTTCTTTTTCAAGAAAAATGTAATTATATTCAAATGCAAAAAGCGTTAACTAATTTCATGAATAATATTGATATACAAAATAAACTGTATAAGAATTATTCAAATATTTTACTTAAAGACATGGGTTACTTAAATAGTAAATCAACAAATTTTACAATTAACTCTGGTAAAATGATAGGCAATCTAATTAATAATTATAAAAGATAATTATCTATTTTTTAACTCAACAAAATCTCTAATAGTGTTGCCTGTATAGAGTTGTCTAGGTCTACCAATCCTTTGAACTGGATCAGTGATCATTTCATTCCATTGAGCTACCCAACCAACTGTTCTAGCTACCGCAAATAGGACTGTAAACATGTCTGTAGGGAAACCCATTGCTTTTAGAATTATTCCTGAATAAAAATCAACATTAGGGTAAAGCTTTTTTTCAATAAAATAATCATCGTTGAGAGCAATTTTCTCCAATTCCATCGCTATTTCTAAAAGTGGATCATTTTTAATCCCTAACAAACCTAAAACTTCATGACATGAAACTCTCATTACAGCTGCTCTTGGATCATAATTTTTATAAACTCTATGGCCAAATCCAAATAATCTAAAAGGATCATTTTTATCTTTCGCTTTGTTTACGAATTCATCAATTCTATCTACAGTGCCTATTTCGGATAACATTTTCAATACAGCTTCGTTTGCGCCACCGTGAGCAGGGCCCCATAAGGAAGCAATACCTGCTGCAATACAAGCAAAAGGATTTGCACCGGAGGACCCAGCAATCCTTACAGTTGAAGTTGAGGCATTTTGTTCGTGATCAGCATGTAAAATTAATATTTTATCCATGGCACTTGCGATTATTGGGTCTATTTTATATTTTTCAGCAGGAACTGAAAAGCACATATGTAAAAAGTTTTCTGCATAAGTTAAATCATTTTGAGGATAGTTAAATGGTTGGCCTAGTGAATATTTATAAGCCATTGCTGCTATAGTTGGAATCTTGGCTATCATTCTTCTTGATGAAACTAATCTTTCATATGGATCATTTATATTTGTTGAATCTGGGTAAAATGACGAAAGAGCGCCAACTACACCGACCATAATAGCCATTGGATGTGCATCACGTCTAAAGCCTCTGTAAAAATTTATTAATTGTTCATGCACCATAGTGTGATAGGTTATGGCATTTTCAAATTCTTCTTTTTCTGGTTTTTTAGGTAAATCTCCATTAAGCAATAAGTAAGCGACTTCTAAAAAACTACTTCTTTCAGCTAGTTGATCAATGGGATAACCTCTATGAAGTAATACTCCTTTTTCTCCATCTATAAAGGTAATTCCTGATTCACATGAACCAGTTGATCCGTATCCTGGATCATAAGTAAAAATGCCTAAATCACTATATAGTGATCTTATATCAACTACAGATGGCCCTACAGTCCCTGACAAAGTGTTTAATTCCATTTCTTTACCATTAAAGACAATTTTATTTTTATCTGATAACGAATCGTTTGACATGTTTATTACCTATATTAACTTCTGAGATTTACTTGGATTTTTTTAATTACTAATATTTATAATTTAATCGATTTACAGTAATAGTACAACCTAGTTCATAAATAATTGAAACTAAATCAGGAGAATTAGTTTTACCAGTTAAAGCTATTCTTAGGATTGGTCCAATATCCTTAAACGTTAATGATTTATCTATAATGTACTGATTAAGTGTGTTTTTTATATTTTCTACGCTCCATTCACACTCTTTTAGTCGTGATCCAATTTCTTTGAGCATTAAATTATGATCTTGTAATATTGATTGATAATTTTTATCTTTGCAAAAAAAGTCTTTTTGAAAAAGCCAATCAAATTCAAATTCTAAGTCAGTGTAAACTTGCACTCTTTTTAAGAGTTCAGGTAGTAAAGATTTAAATCTTTTTTGTTCCTCATCATTTAAAGAGAGCTTAAATCTATCAATAACCAACTTGTATATATCACTTATTTTCATACTATTTAGGTTTTTGGCGTTTATATTATTAAGTTTTTTTAAATCAAATTTTGCTGGAGACTTACTTACATTTTCAAAAGCAAATAACTTGGTTGCTCTGTCAATACAATAGTCTTCATCATTTTTAGCTGACCATCCTAATTGAAGTAAATATGAAAACATTGCTTCACTTGTGTAACCTAAATCATGATAATCAAAAAGACTTGTGGCACCGTGTCTTTTAGATAGTTTGGCTCCATCTGTTCCATGAATTAAGGGTATATGCGCATAACATGGTATATTCCAGTTAAGATACTTAATAATTTGTATTTGTCTGAATGCGTTGTTAAAATGATCATCACCTCTAATTATGTGGGTAATTCCCATGTCATTGTCATCTACAACTGAAGATAGCATATAAGTTGGCGTATTATCTGATCTTAAAATAACCATATCATCTAGGATTTCATTTTTAACAGTCACTTTTCCTTGAACTAAATCATCAATTGTTGTTGTACCATCAGATGGCATTTTTAAGCGTATAACAAATTCTTTGTTTTTATTATCATGTGGTTCTTCTTTGTTTCTCCATGGTGATTTTATTGGGATACCATTTTCACGACTATTTATTCTTAATTTTTCTAATTCATCAGAATTTAAGTAACATTTGTAAGCATGCCCTTTTTTTAAAAGTTCATGAGCAACTTTAATATGAGAATTAAAGTTTTGAGATTGGTAAACTACGTTATGTTCAGAATTAACGTTCAGCCAATTTAAACCTTTATGTATAGCCTTAATGGCTTCTTCAGAAGATCTTTTTTTATCGGTATCTTCAATTCTTACCAAATATTTACCTAAGTGTTTTTTTGCAAACAAATAGTTGAATATTGCAGTTCTAGCTCCCCCAATATGTAAATATCCTGTAGGAGAGGGTGCAAATCTTGTAACTACGTTCAATTTATTTCCCTTGGATAAATTAAATCAAATTATTTGACATAATTTTATATAAATTTAAAGAATTTTTGATATATTTTTAATAATATTTTCTTATAAGTGCACACATTTTTCCTTGTATTGTAACTCTGTCCGGTCCGTATATTTGTGTTTTATAGTGTTTATTAGCAGGTTCAAGAGCGATACTGTCACCTTTTTTTCTAAATTTTTTTAATGTTGCTTCTTCTTTGTCTATTAGAGCAACAACAATATCTCCATTATTAACATTTGTTATCTTACTTATTAAAACTGTATCTCCATCAAATATTCCTTCGTCTATCATTGAGTCTCCTTCTACAGTTAAGGCAAAGCTTTCCTCGGAAAGTAAATAATTTTTAGGTACTTCCATGAGTTGGTCATAATTTGAGATTGCTTCAATTGGTGTTCCAGCGGCAATTTTTCCCAGCATTGGTATCTTTTTTGAATCTTCATTCGATGTTTTTTTGTTATCTTTATCTTTTGAATATAATAACTTATTAATGTTTATAACATTGCTAACATAAAGTTGTCCATTTGGGTATTTTGTTGGCGCTATTGCTCTAGCTTTATTTTCTAGATGCTCAATATATCCTCTTTCTTCAAGAGCTTTTACAATTCTATGAATGCCAGATTTAGATTTTAAATTGAGTTCTAAGCAAATTTCTTCATATGAGGGTGAAACACCATTTAACTCTATGCGTTTAATTAAAAAACTTAATAATTGCTTTTGTTTATTTGTTAACATTTATTTCCTGTGTTCACTTTTTGTTCTACATTATTTTTAAACAAAACACAAGTTTTAAATATTATTAGGGAATTTAAAGACTTTTACATTTTCACCATTTCTAATTAATTTTTCGAATGGGTCTCTTACAATTAGACAGTCAGCTTGTGAAAAGTTAGTGATCATTGAGCTATCTTGCAAGTTAAATGGTGTAACGTTTAGCACACCTTTTTTGTATGTTGAGTATGCTCTTACAAAATCTAGTCTTTTATCATTTTCAAGTAATTTACCATTTAAAACACCATTTTCAAAAACTGGAAAAGCACTATTATTACCTAACATTGTTCTTATAGCTAGGTTTACAAATATTAATGAGCAAACACCTGAAGACACTGGGTTTCCTGGTAACCCAATTAATGGAGTATTGTTTATTTTTGAAAAGAGTAAAGGTTTTCCAGGTCTCATTGCTATTTTCCAAAATTCAATTTTATTCTTAAATTTTGATAATGCTTTTTGTATTAGATCGTATTTTCCAACTGAAACTCCTCCAGTTGTTATAATTAAATCACTATCAAGAGCATTCTCTAATATTTCATAAATATCTTGTAAATTATCTTTAGCAACTGGCAAAATTCTAGCTATTCCTCCAAACTCTTGGACCATAGATGCTAACATAAGGCTGTTTCCACTAGGAATTTTATCCTTTGATATTTGCTCTCCTACTTTTAAAATTTCATTGCCAGTAGATAAAATAGAGACTGTTGGTTTTCTTGATACTGTCAACCAAGCTTGTTCAGTCATAGCAATAGATCCAAGGTGACGTGATTTTAGAATTATACCTTCTTTAAAAAGGATTTCGTTTTTTTTAAAATCTAATCCTTTTTTACGTACAAACTGATTTTTCTTTGGAGTTCCTTCAATTATTATAAAATTTCCATTGTTTAAAACTTTTACATCCTCTTGAATAATTACAGTATTGCTTCCTTTAGGTAATTTAGCACCTGTAAAAATTCTTACTGTTTCTTGAGCGTTGATTTTTTTTGAGAAAGGAACGCCTGCAGAGGATTCTCCAACAATTTTAAATTTTTTAATTATGCTGTCTTTTACTTTAGTAAAATCTTTGTGATTTACAGCATATCCATCCATTGAAGAAACGTCATATTTAGGATTGTCTACTTTGCTTATAACGGGTTTGGCAAGGCATCTTCCTAGAGCATCTTTTAGAAAAATATCTTCATTACTAATTTTCTGAAAGCTTGATTTAATTTTATTGATTGCTTCATCTAAGGATAGCAAATCAGACTGCATTGAATTCTCCAGATTTGCCTCCAGATTTGTGAATGAGTTTTATATTTGTTAATGTCATTTCTTTATCTATAGCCTTACACATGTCATATATGGTAAGACCAGCAACTGAGACTGCAGTTAAAGCCTCCATCTCAACTCCAGTTTTCCCAACAAGAGAGGCTTCAGAAGTAATTTTTACAGAAGATTCTTCAATATTTGGTTCTAAATCAACATTAACATATGATAAAGGAATAGAGTGACATAAAGGGATAAGTTGGTCTGTTTTTTTAGCAGCCATTATACCTGCTAATTTTGCTACATTAAGAACATCACCTTTTTTAATTTCTAAATCTAATATTTTTTTAAGAGTATTTGCTTTCATTATAATCTTGCCAGTTGCAATAGCTACGCGAACGGAAGAGTCTTTTTGGTTTATATCAACCATTGATGGGTTTCCATTTTTATCAAAATGTGTAAGTTCATTTTTGCTCAATTTTAAATTCCTAATATTGTTTTTGTTGCTAAGGTTAAATTTTTTTCTTTCATAAGGCTTTCTCCAATTAAAAAATTTATTATCCCATTTTCTTTAAACAACTGAAGGTCTGTGTGTTTTTTTAATCCACTCTCTGCTACAATAATTTTATCTGGATCAATAAATTTTTTTAATTTTATAGTATTGTTAATATCTACTTTCATTGTTTTTAAATTTCGATTATTAACGCCAACTAATTTTGATTTAAGTTTGTTTGCCATCTTAACTTCTTCGTGAGTATGTGTCTCAACAAGCACATCCATACCTAAATCTAAAGCCTCTTTTTCTAATAAGATTGCTTCTTCTAAATTAAGTGCTGCCATTATTAATAATATACAATCAGCACCTAATGATCTAGATTCTTTTATCTGCCAAGGATCAACTATAAAATCTTTTCTTAGAATTGGTAAATCAATTTCTTTTTTTATAATATCAATGTATTCATTATTCCCTTGAAAATATTTCTCATCTGTTAAAACAGATAAACAAGAGGCACCTCCATCTTGATAACATTTTGCTAGCTCTAATGGATCAAAATCTTTTCTTATTAATCCTTTGCTTGGCGATGCTTTTTTTATTTCTGCTATAAGGTTAAATTTGTTTGGATTATTAAGGTTTTCTATAAATTTTCTTGGTTTTGATTGTTTGTCAATTTTTGATTGGAGATCAAAGTCATTTGTTTGATTTTTTCTAAAAGAAAATTCTTCTCTTTTATAGTTTATGATTTCTTGAAGTTTTGTAATCATTTTAATTAATTATCCTACAAATTAGTCATTTCTATTAACATTTTTAATTTTTCCATAGCTTTACCTTTGTCTAATGATTCTATGGATTTTATAGCACCTTCTTGAAGATTGATTGCATTGCCTGTTGCAACTAAAGCAGAAGCAGAGTTTAAAATAACCACATCTCTAAACTTACTTTTTTTACCATTAAATAATTCAATAATTTCTTTAGCGTTTTCTTCTGGTTCTCCGCCAACAATATCAGATATTTTAGCGGTGGGAAGATCAATATCCGATGGATTTATTGAAAACTCCTTTATTTCTCCATTTTTAAGTTCAGCACAATAAGTCTTTCCGGTTATTGTTACTTCATCTAATCCATCACTGCCATGGACTATCCATGCATGAGTGGATCCGAGAGTTTTTAAAGACTCAGCAAATGGTAAAATAAGAGATTTATCATAAACACCTAATAATTGTTTCTTAACTAAAGCTGGGTTGGATAAAGGTCCTAATAAATTAAAAATAGTTCTTATGCCCATTTCTTGTCTTATTTTACCAACATATTTCATTGCAATATGATGTTTTGGAGCAAGAAGAAAACAAATTCCAATTTCGTCCAAACATCTTTCTACGATATCAAGCTCACAATCAATATTGACTGACAGAGATTTTAAAACATTTGCTGCTCCTGATTTAGAGGTAGCAGAATAGTTTCCGTGTTTAGCAACGGGAATATTAGTTCCTGCCAATACAAATGAAACAGCAGTTGATATATTTAATGTACCTAAATTGTCTCCTCCAGTTCCTACAACATCAATAGTATTTTCTTTAGATTTAATTTTTGAACATTTATCCCTAAGAATTTCTGCTCCTGCTGCAATAACAGTTGGGTTATGGTTTTGCATTTTGATAGCTGTTAAAAAAGATGAAATTTGAGCATCAGTTGCTTTCCCAGACATAATTATCTCAAATGCTGATTTACTTAATTGATAACTCAATTCTTTTCCATCTGTAACAATTTTTAAAATGTTTTTAAAATCCAAATCATAATTCATTTATTTGCTCATCTATAATTGTATTAACGTTACACCAAATGATACTAATATTTTTTATTGATTTAATCTATATTTCTTTATCCACTATTATTATGTGGTATTATAATACTCAATAAATTAAGTAATTGAAATTATTGCAAAATAACAAGAACTTTTTAATTGACTGTTAAAGATAAAAAGGTTAAGTAAGCATAAATTTTACTAATAAATTTTCATTAAAGGAAGGTGTAATGGCCTTAAAAGGTACTTATTCAGCTAAACCAAAAGATATTAATAAAGATTGGTTTGTTGTAGATGCAGAAGGGTTGGTCTTAGGACGCTTGGCTGTTATTATTGCTAATAGATTAAGAGGCAAACACAAGGTTGGATACACTCCACATATGGCTTGTGGTGATAATATAATTGTTATTAATTGTGAAAAAGTTGTTTTAACTGGAAACAAAAGAACACAAAAAACATATTATTGGCATACAGGTTACCCTGGAGGTATAAAAGAAAGAAAAGCTGATAAAATTTTAGATGGAAGATTTCCAGATAGAGTTATTCGTAAAGCTGTAGAAAGAATGGTTCCTCGTGGTCCTCTTGGTCGTCAAGTGATGAGACAATTGTATATATACTCTGGCAACAATCATCCTCATGAAGCTCAATCTCCAGTAACATTAGATGTAAAATCTATGAATAGAAAAAATAGTTAAAGGTTTGAAAATGGCTGAAGAAAACAAAGAAACAAAAAATCTTGATGATTTATCTAAATTGAAAGTTGACGATAAGAAAGAAGCTATTGTTAATGAACCAAAAATTGATACGTTTGGTAGGTCTTATGCAACTGGTAGAAGAAAAGAATCTACTGCTCGTGTCTGGGTAAAACGAGGCACAGGAAAGATTTCTATCAATGGCAAGGAAATGGTAAATTACTTTGCTAGACCAGTCCTTCAAATGCAACTGAATTTTGTGTTTGACGTAACTGAAAGAAAAGATCAGTTTGACGTTATTGCTACAGTAAAAGGTGGTGGTTTGTCTGGGCAGGCAGGGGCTGTTAGACATGGTTTGAGTAGAGCGTTAAGTCTTTTTGAGCCAGATCTCAGAAAACCATTAAAGTCTGCTGGAATGCTAACCAGAGATTCTAGAGTTGTAGAACGTAAAAAGTATGGTAGAGCGAAAGCTAGAAAAAGTTTTCAATTTTCAAAACGATAGATATGAAAATACTGATTTAATTAACGAGGTGTGCAATGCGCACCTTTTTTTTATCTAAAAAATATTTTATAAGTATTTTGTTGTTTTAAAATGAGAAGGAAATGATATGAAACCTATTAAAATAGGAATCGCAGGGCTTGGAAATGTTGGTGAAGAGGTTGCTTATCAGTTAATTAAAGGTTTCAGAGTTCAAAAAAAATTATTTAAAATTGAGTTAGTAGCTATTTCAGCAAGATCAAAAAATAAAAAAAGAAAAGTTGATATAAATAATCTTAAATTTTTTTATAACCCTATAGATATGGTGTCAGACAATAACATTGATGTGATTGTTGAATTAATTGGTGGTGACGAGGGTATTGCAAAAGATTTATGCTTCTCTGCTCTAAAAAATAATAAGGCAGTTATCACAGCCAATAAGGCATTAATTGCAAAATATGGTAAAGAATTAGCTGAAATAGCTGAAGAAAAAAATTTATTCTTTTCCTTTGAAGCTTCTGTTGCTGGAGGTATTCCAATTCTCAAAATTATTAGAGAAGGATTAATCGTTAATGACATAAATAAGCTCACAGGCATTTTAAATGGAACTGCAAATTATATTTTATCCGAAATGGAAAAAGAACAAAAAAGTTTTGATATAGTTCTCAAAGAAGCACAAAAGAAAGGTTTTGCTGAAGCTGATCCATCCTTCGACGTAGATGGAATTGATGCAGCCCATAAAACCATTATATTATCAGCCTTAGCTTATGGAAAAATGCCAAATGTTAATAATCTTACAATTAAGGGGATTAGAGATATTACTTTGAATGATATTTCATACTGTAATCAATTAGGATATAAAATTAAGTTGTTGGGTAATTCTTTTTTATCTAAAAATAAAATTGGTGAAGATGAGTTGTGTTGTTCTGTCGAACCATGGCTCCTATCAAAAAATATTGGGCTTTCAAGCGTTGCTGGTGTCCTAAACGCTGTCCAAATCGAGTCAAGTTTAGCTGGATCGGTAATGATTACAGGAGCAGGTGCTGGTGGTGAACCTACCGCATCTGCTGTTTTAGCAGATATAGTTGATTATGCTAATGAGACAAAGTTATTTTCATTTGGAAGAAACTCGAATGATATCAAAAGTAATTATAAAACAATACCTTATACAGATAAGTTTAGGTATTACTTAAGACTTAATGTTATAGATAAATCTGGTGTATTAGCTGATGTTACGTCCATTTTTAAAGATTATGGTTTATCAATTGAAAGCTTTATTCAAAAATCTAATCAAAAAGACAAAACTGCTGAATTAGTAATTATAACTCATGAGGCTGAAGGTTCTGTTCTAAAAAATTCTTTATCAAAAATATCAATCTTAGATGGGGTAATTACAAAGCCAGTTTGTTTAAGTATTTATTCCTAATAACTATAAGCAGTTAATTTGACAAAAAAATTATTATATAACTCAAATCCATCAGTAAATAATGCTGATTGGCAGTTACTTGTTTCAGATGATTTTACAAAAAGGTCTGTGTATTATTTGTATCAAAAATATAAGTTGCCAGGATTTATTACACCTTATCTTTTGCATAAGGGGATTAATTTAGATGATTTTGATAATTTTTTTAATCCAAAACTTAAAAATTTGTTACCAGAGCCTTTTAAATTTAAAGATCTGGAAAAGGGAGTTAAAAGAGTAGCTTCAGAAGTAATTGTATCGCGCCCCATAGGTATTTTTGGGGATTACGATGTAGATGGTGCTACATCTGCAGCTATCATATCAAAATATTTAGAACAATGTGGCTGTAAAACTTTCATACATATTCCAGATAGATTTTTGGAGGGATATGGGCCAAATGAAAAAGCTTTAAAAGGGCTTAATGAAAAAGGCTCAAAGTTAATTATTACTGTTGATTGTGGTATCTCTTCTTTTGAGCCCCTTAAAGCAATGAATTCTGTTGATATTGATGTAATTGTCATTGATCATCACGTACCAGATATAACATTACCTCCAGCATACGCGATAATTAATCCTAAAAGAGTTGATACTGACAAAGGTTATGAAGATTTATGTGCAGCAGGGGTGACATTTATTTTCTTAATTGGTTTGAATAGAGAATTAAGAAAACAAGGTTTTTTTAAAAATAGAGCTGAACCTAATTTGTTTCAATTTCTTGATTTGGTTGCTTTAGGGACAGTTTGTGACGTAGTTCCCTTAAACCAGCTAAATAGGGCCCTTGTAAAGCAGGGTCTTAACATAATGAAAAGAAGAGAGAATATTGGTATCAAAGCTTTGTTTGATATTAGTAAAATCAGTAATGCACCCAGCACTCAATCTTTAGGTTTCTCTTTGGGCCCAAGAATTAACGCAGGGGGTAGAATTGGACATAGTGAGCTTGGTGTAAATCTTCTTACAGAAAATGATGAGAGTAAAGCAAAAGTTAGTGCTAGTAAATTAGATGAATTAAATAAAAAAAGAAGATTTTTAACAGCTGAATTAGAAAGTAAAGCAATTGGATTAATAGAAAAAATTAAAAATAAAAATGATAATAGGATACCTAAAGCAATAGTAGTAAATGGGGATGACTTTCATCAAGGTATAACAGGTATTGTAGCTGGTAGAATGAAAGAATTATATAATCGGCCTGTATGCCTAATCTCAATCAATAATGGTATTGGGAAGGGCTCAGGTAGATCAATTTATGGTGTTCCTCTAGGAGAAATAATTTTAGAAGCTTTAAATTTAAAAATAATTAAAACTGGTGGTGGTCATGATATGGCTGCTGGATTTACAATTGATCCATCTGAGATAAATAATTTCAACAATTTTTTTAATAATAAAGTAAGTTACTTTATGGAAAAGGGAGTACCAAGATTTTGTTATATTGCAACTTCTGTTATTCCTATTTCCGCTTGTACTCTAGAGATAGCCGAATGGATTGAAAAATTGGGACCTTGGGGTACAGGAATGGAGGAACCAAAATTTATAGTGCCTAACTCTAAAATATCTTCTTTTAGAAGATTTGGCTCTAATAATGAACATGCTTCATTTTATATAAATGATGGTTCGTCAAAAAAACTTAGAGTAAAAAAATTTAATTTATTAAATAGTGATTTGGATAAAGTATTTAAAAATTACGAAAATATAAATTTTGATTTTTTAGGTAGTTTAACAATTGATAGATGGAATAATTCAAAAACTATTGAGTTTATGCTTGATGATATGATTTATGCAGATGTTACTTGATTTTTCTTTAAATTATAGTTAATAGATATTTCAGTGGTCCCTTCGTCTAATGGTTAGGACTCAGCCCTTTCACGGCTGCAATAGGGGTTCGAATCCCCTAGGGATCACCAGCTTACCATCTGATATTTCTATAAAGTTTTGGTGTTTTTGTTTTTTTGAAACAAATACGAAATGTATTTCAAATAACACAAAACATATTTTAAAATAGCTCTAGGGGTTTTAAGTAGCATAAATTGTTGAAAACTAGTCAAATTTAAACTTGACCTGAATTTTATATTTTAAAAGCATTTTTAATTGATTAACTTCATAAACTCAGATCTTATTTCTGGATCATCTTTAAAAACACCTAACATGCGCTTGGTAAGTGTACTAGAATCGGGTTTGTGAACTCCTCTAGTTGTCATGCATTGATGAGATGCATCTATGATAACAGCAACACCTAAGGGATCTAAAACTCTTTGAATTGTTTCGGCAATTTGTGAAGTCAATGTTTCTTGTATTTGAAGTCTTTTTGCATAAACGTCTACTAATCTAGCTAATTTACTTATTCCAACAACTCTTTTGTTAGGCATGTATGCCACGTGAGCTATACCAAGAATAGGAACAATATGATGTTCACAGTGAGATTCTAATCTAATGTTTTTTATTAATACCATCTCGTCATATCCTTCAACTTCTTCGAAGGTTTTAGATAAAATTTCATCAGGGTTAAGGGTATAGCCTTCAAAAAACTCTTTATAAGCATCCACAACTCTTTTGGGGGTTTCAATTAAACCCTCTCTGTTAGGATTGTCCCCAGCCCATGCTATTAAGGTTTTAACAGCATTCATAGCTTCTTCACGAGTAGGATTTGGATTAAATTTAACTATATTAGAGTTTTTAAGTTTATTTTTCATTTGCTCACTATTATTATATTACTGGTAACGTTATAACATAACATAATTAATTTTTAAGCAAATAATTTATAATTAATAATGTCTTCTTTACAAAAAAACATACCAATAACAATTTTAACAGGCTTTTTAGGAAGTGGAAAAACTACTATTTTAACTTCTTTAATAAAACAAAAACAAATGGCTAATGCAGCTATTATTATTAATGAATTTGGCGAGGTTGGTTTAGATCATGACTTAATTGAAACCACTGATGAAAATGTAATTGAATTACAAAATGGGTGCATTTGTTGTACAATCCAAAGTGATTTAAAAACAACACTTCTTAATCTTTTGAAAAAAATGGGAAAGGGAGATATTTCACCTTTCAATCATGTTATAATCGAAACAACAGGTCTGGCTGATCCTGTTCCTATAATTCATACTTTAATGACATCTTTGGATCTTCAAAAAATTTATTCAATAGATGGTGTAATTACAGTCGTTGATTCAATAAATGGTGAAACAACATTCAATGCTCATAAAGAAGCGGTAAAGCAAACAGCTTTTGCAGACAGAATTATATTAAGTAAGACCGACCTTGCAGATAAAAGAACAGTAAATTCTTTAACCAAGAGAATAAAAGGAATTAACCCAAAAGTTACTATAATTAATAGCGATAAGAACTTTTTGCCAGTGTCTAAGTTATCAGGACTTAATGATTATAACCCACAAAACAAAGACTGGAACGTAAGAGAGTGGTTAGAGATTGAAAAAAATAAATCTTCTAATCATTTGCACAATCATCACGATCATCATCACGAACATAATGTAAATCGGCACGGTGACGACATCGAAACTTTTGCTATGGTAACCAGTCAACCTGCAAGCATGACGTCAGTAAATTTTTTTCTTGAATTACTAATGAGTCAGATGGGTGAAGATATACTAAGAATTAAGGGTATTTTAAATATAAAGGGAGAGAGTTGCCCAGCTGTTATTCATGGAGTTCAGCATATTTTCCATCCTTTAGAATGGTTAGAGAAATGGCCAAGTAATGATAAAAAATCACGTTTAGTTTTTATAACTAAAAATATAAATAAAAATATTATAGATGACTTATTTAAAATAATTGGAGAAAATGAGCTGAATAAAAACTAGAAAAGTATTAAATTTTAAAATTAATCTATATTTGATTTTGAGTAGGATTATGACTAATAAATTACCAACTAAAACAATTACGATGAAAAATATTGAAGAAATATATGAATATATTTTTGCACCTTATGTGAAACAACTTAAGCTTTCATTTTTAGAAATAGAAGAAGGAAGGGTGGTCGCTAAATTAGAAAATTCTCCAGATTACCAGTTTGTTACCGGGGCTGTTTCAGGTCAAGTTTTAATGTCTGTTATTGATACAACAATGTCTATAGCCATGAACACTTCAGTAAAATCACAAAGAGGAACACTTTCTCAGAATAATAATTTTATTCGTCCAGCTTTTGGAGATTATTTTATTATTGAAAGTATTGTTCAAAGGTTTGGAAGATCAATTGCAATTGGAGAAACTAAAGTTTACCAAGAAGATAAAAAAGAAAAAATTATATGCCATGCAACCTCAACATTTCCTCTTAAGTAACTGTATTATATAAAAATACCCTACTGTATTGACAGTTATTTTTAAATGTGCGAAGTTCCGCTTGTTAGAAAAAATATTAATGATTTATTTAACTTATTTAATTTAATATTTTATTAAAATATAATCCTTCTAAAAGCTTAAATTATTATGAACTCTTTAAAAGAAAAAATTAATACAACTGAATTTGAAATCATTAGGGCTCAAGAGTTGTGGGCTCAAAACGTTATTGAAATCGGAAATTTATATACCCAAAACGAGGATTATAAAACAAGAGCTAGTGTTTTTGTTAAACAATTTTATGCTTTTGATATATGTGAGGTTTTATTTAAGCCTACATTAGCATCAGAAAAGCAATTTCGTTATACTTATGATGATGCGGTATCTTATTTCATTGGTGGTTCTATTTTAGAAGATAAAGGTTTTGCGCTAAAACCTTGGAAAAAAATAAATTTTGGTGAAAGAAAAATAATTATTCTCAAAGAGATAGCTTTATCTATGGGAAATTACTTTTTTCAAAGTGTTGATACTTGCGATGAAGTCAAAGTCGAATATACTTTTGGCTATGTTAAAGATAATGATAATAATTTGTTAATCAACCTGCATCATTCATCTATACCATACATAAGTAAATAGTATTAATTCAGATTTATTTTAAATTTTTAATCCAAGCTACAATTGTTTTTTTTGCATGTTCAGTCTGATTAGGAGAAATAATATCACCAGCTAGTACATGTGAATATTTATCATCGTTATTTGAAAGTTTAATAATTTCTGTTGTACTTTTCCCTCCCCAATTAGATATAAATTTTTTTATTTTTTTAGGATCTACTACTTTGTCATCCATTGAAAAATAAAAAAGTGCTGGTTTATTCACTTTACTGTAATCTCTTTCATTTACTTCATTTATTAGCTTAGCCATTGGAATGAGAGCATTTGTTGGATATGACATTGTCCAATATTTTTTATTAAGATCATTTCTTGGATTATGTTTTATTGTCTTACCAAGAATTAATTTTAACCAATATTGAGAAAACGGCCAAGAAATCAAGCTAGCAAATTTATTATTTATTCCAAAATTAGGTGATAAAAATATATATCCCAAAATTTTCTGTGAAAGTTTTCTATCTAGAGCGGAAGTTGCACTTATTGTACCACCAGTTGAAGAGGACATTAAAATGACTTTTTCCCCAATTTTTGAACCAATTTCTATTGCTTCATGCAGGTCTTTCATCCAATTAGGAATTGAACATAATTTCATTGCCTTTGGATTTCTTCCGTGCCCTGTTAACCTTGTAAAGAAAAGATTAGCATTTAAATCACTAGCAATTTTGTCAGGAAGAGGGCGAACTTCTTCTGATGATGCTGTAAAGCCATGGATATAAACAATTGCAAACGGAGTTTTTTTATTTATATCATTTGCCCAAATTACTTTTTTTTCTACCCCATTTTTTATATCAAGAAATTGTTCTTCTGTTTTTTTTAAATATGCATTTATATCAGTTCCAATAAAATTTGAATTAAAGTCACTTGAAAATTTTATCTGGTTTGTATTCATAGATATTATTAAGGTTAAAATAAGTATTATTATAAAGGATATAATATATTTTAAAAATATTTTGAAAAACTCCTTAAATTTTAATTTAATAATAAATTTATAATTAAATTAGAAAAACAGTAAATATTAAAAAAAAAATTTTAATTTTTTTTTATTTGTGTTTATATAATTTCATTTTTTAAATGGTTTAATTCATGAAAAATTTACCACAGATTTTCTTTAATAACTCAGATTTATACGAGGATAAAACACTTTTTGGTTTTAAATCAAATAGTAATTGGGAACACATTTCTTGGAAAAAAACTAAAGATTTAGTGCTTAATGTAACTTCAGCATTGCATGAAATAGGTGTAAAAAAAAATGATAAAATTTCCATTATTGCTGATAATAGTTATCAGTGGTGTATTATAGATCTGGCTACAATGTCATTAGGAGCAATAACTGTTCCTGGTTACACAACCAGCAATGAAGAAGAAATTTCTTATCTTTTATCTCATTCAGAAACTTCAACAGTTTTTGTTAATCAAAAATTATTATCACTAATTTTAAAAATATTACCTAGTTTAGATAAAATTAAACACGTGATTTGTATCGACGATACAAATACGACAAAATTTAAAAAATTTAACTTAGATTTTTATACATTTAATCAACTATTAAATCTTGGATCAAAAAGTGATGTAAAATCAAATATCAAACAACGCTTTGTTTCTAAAATCAACGAAAATGATGTGGTTTCAATTATTTATACATCTGGAACTAGTAATAAGCCTAAAGGAGTTATGTTAACTCACAAATCAATTATATCTAATATAGTTGGAGCAAATGAGCTAGTTTCTGAAATTAAAATAAAAGAACATAAATTTTTGTCTATAATTCCACTTTCTCACGCTTATGAACATACTGCTGGCTTCTTTTTGCCTATATTCATTGGAGCAGAAATTTATTTTAATGAAAATCGTGATCAAATAGTAAATGATTTATTAAGTGTTAAACCAACATTAATGACTGCAGTGCCCAGACTTTATGAGGTTTTATACAAAAAAATAAATAATCAACTATTAACTAAAAGTAAATTTTCTCAAAAACTATTTGAAAAAACAATAGTATTAGGAACAAAAAAATATAAAAAAATAAAATTAAGTTTTTTAGAAGAAGTTCAGAATATATTATTGGAAAAGCTTGTAAGAAAAAAATTTCAGAAAACTTTTGGTGGAAATTTACAAGCTTTTATTTCTGGAGGAGCTGCTTTGAATGAACAAGTTGGTTTGTTCTTTCAATCTCTTGGAATTAATATTTTACAAGGATACGGTCAAACTGAATGTTCTCCACTTATATCATGTAATCCTATCAATAATATAAAAATAGATACTGTGGGTATCGTTATTAAGGGTCTCGAAGCTAAAATTTCTAATGAAAATGAAATTCTTGTAAGAGGAAGTTCTCTTATGAAGGGGTATTGGAAAGATAAAAAAAATACAGATAAAGTCTTGGTAAATGGTTGGCTTCGCACAGGAGATTTAGGATCAATTGATAATGATGGATACATAAAAATTTTTGGTAGAGTAAATGAAATGATTGTTAATTCAGGTGGTGAAAATATAGCTCCTGTTCCAATAGAAAATCTTTTACTATCATATGATGAAATTGAGCAAGTAATGATATATGGTCATAATAGACCCTTTCTAGTTGCCATAATTATTCCAAACGAAGATCTATTAAATGATAGTGAAAATAACCTAAAGAAAAACCTTCAAAATATCTTGAATAATGTAAATATAAATTTATCTCAAACAAAAAAAATTAGAAAATTCATATTTTCAGATGAAGCTTTTAGTACTGATAATGGTCAATTAACTCCCACTCTTAAAATAAGGCGACATATAATTTCTACTCGTTATAAAGAAGAAATAAAGAATTTATATAAGCAATCCTTTTTTTAATTTACTCAAAGGTTTAAAAAGAGTGCGGCTTGATTTTTTTAATTCACAAAAAAAAGATAATCCTTTTTTATCACTAATAATGTTGGTTTTAGGGGTAATAATTTTATCTTTGCAGGATAGTTTAATCAAACTAATGTCTAGTGAAACAAGTTTTTGGCAATTGCAATTTATAAGATCAATTGGAAATATATTTTTACTGTTTTTAATAGCTAAATTTACTAACAGTATTCATCTATTGTTTCCACTTAACTGGAAGCCCGTATATTTCAGAGCTCTAATGATGACAACTTGCATGTTTTGCTTCTTTGCAGCATCTCCAAAATTAAGTTTTACGCAGATGGCGGCTGGTCTTTATACATTTCCAATTTTTGTATCTTTATTAGCAATTATCTTTCTTAAAGAAAGGATTGGAATTTGGAGGGCTTTTGCTTTGATATTAGGGGGGGTAGGAGCTTTGTTGATATTAGAGCCATGGTCTGAAAATTTTTTGCTATTACAAATATTACCTATAATGGCTGGTTTTTTCTTTGCTTGTAATATTATTCTTATTAGAAAATATTGTAGAGAAGAATCTGTAATCTCTCTTACATTGGCAGTAGGTGTAATGTTTTTCGTTTCTGCGTCTTTTGGAATATTATTTTTTGAGTATTTTTATATGGAAAACATTTACAGAGAAGAAAGTCCATTCGTTTTTATAGGATGGCCATTATTAACTTTTATTGTTTTTTCTTTTTGTTTATCATGTTCAATCTTAAATATTACAGGTAATATGCTTTTAGCTAAAGCTTATCAGACAGCTGAAAGTAGTTGGTTAGCTCCAATGGATTACTCATATTTAGTTTTTGCAACCATTTGGGGAAAACTGATTTTTGGAGATTGGCCTAGTTATTCAAATATATTTGGAATGTTCTTAATTGCTTTTTCAGGTATTTTGATTGCTTTTCGTGAACAGATAAAAACAAAAAATCATCCAGAAAAATAATCTTCAATATTTTGATCAAAAACTACATCAGAAACATTTATCGCTCGAGTTAAAAAAAGACCATCTAAAGAAGTAACTCTACTTAATGCTACATAGGTTTGACCAGGAGCAAACGAGCCTTTGTCTAAATCTATTACAGCTTTTTCAAATGTTTGTCCTTGGCTTTTATGTATTGTTACAGCCCAAGCTAGCTTGATAGGGTATTGAGTAAAAGTTGCTACAACTTCATGCATAACTTGACCATCTTTTATTAAATAATCAAATTTTTCCCAAGTATCTTGTGTAATTTTATGGATTTTATTTTTAATTTTTAAATGAATAGAATTTTCTGTTAACTGAGTAACTATTCCAATTGATCCATTAACCCATCTTTTTGGAGATTTTAAATCATTTTTAATGAGCATTACTTGAGCTCCAACTTTTAGCTCAAGAATTTCATCAGCTGGTTTTTCTTTGAAGTCACCTGTTTCAGATGACTCATAAGAAAATGTTTCACTGTCTATATTTTGAAGGTTAACATTATTTATAGAATCCACTCTTTTATTTGTAGGCGACAATATAATTGTCTCTGAAGGTATATCTAAACTTTCATTAACGACCCTGTTGTTTAATATGAAAAGATCATTATCATTTATGTTTCCAGATCTAATATTGTTGAGTATATTGATAAAATCTTTATCTTTTTGTCTAAAGACTTTTGTTAATTCATAGGTTTTAATATCACTTTCCTCAAAGCAATTAGCATTGAAAAAATAATGACCAAGTGGATAAAAATTATTAAAAATTTCTCTTTCATTTTCCCTTATTACTGGTGGAAGTTGATGCGTGTCTCCTAAAAGAATAATTTGAATACCTCCAAAGCTTTTATCACTATTTCTATTTAATCTAAGTGATTGATCTATAGCATCGAGTACATCACATCTTATCATAGAGCATTCATCAATTAAAATAGTATCAATTTTGCTTATGACTTTACTTCGTAATCTCTTAATTTTTTCATTTATTAATATTCTTGGTGGAAATAGAAAAAAAGAATGAATAGTTTTTCCTTTTGCTTTTATTGCAGATATTCCCGTTGAGGCTAATATTACAAAATTCTTATTTGAATTAATTCTAAAATATTCTAATAGGGTGGTTTTTCCTGTGCCAGCTTTCCCAGTGATAAAAATATTTTGCTTAGAATATTCCATTTGATTAAAAATTTCTTTAAATTCAGAATCAAATTCAATTTTTTCAGATATATCACTGTAATTATTTATTTTATTTTCCATAATTAAATTTATTTTCAATAATAGAAGTTAAATGTGATGTTGTTTCTTCTTGTGTAAGAGTTTCTTCTAATGTTATGCAGACATCTGGTTCTTCCAAAATAGCGAATTGACTATCAACTAAACTGTCAGGCATGAAATGATCTTTTCTATTTTTTATCCTTGTCTTTGCAGTATTTTTAGTGATTTTTAAATAAACTAAATAATCTTCATTAACGTTTAATATTGATCTATATTTTTCTTTTAGCGCAGAGCATGCAACAACTAAATTTTGAAAACTTTTTCTTTTATCGATTTCTTCTTTAATTTTAATAAGCCAATCATACCTGTCGTCGTCATTAAGTGGAATTCCGGCACTCATCTTATCTATATTATTTTTACTATGGTAATCATCTGCTTCAATTAAAAATGCATTTATTTTTTTTGATAACAATTTTGCAATCGTTGTTTTCCCAGAACCAGCGACACCCATTATAAGTATAGTAACAAATTTTTCGTTCATAATTTAGTCCAATAAGGATTTATCTTATTTTTTCCTTTTTTGTCTTTTATTGGATGAAGGCCAAAAAAACTTCTTTGTAACTGTATTATTTCACCAATTTTATGATTTGAAAATATTTGGTCATAGTATGCTAGATTAGAAGATAAAACAGGGCAAGTTATCCCCATGTTTATTGCACTTGAATTGAATTCTCTAATTGATTTTAATTGATCTGGACAATTACTTTTAATTAAATCATGTAAATATTGTGGATCAATTTTTTTTCGTATGATGAACTCTTTTGAGATAATATCTAGGTACCTGCCTTGTAAAATACATCCAGCACTCCACGCTTTAAAGATATCTTCGATTTTAAAATCAAAAAAATCCCATTTATTCGATTCATTTAAAAGATTTAAACCTTGGTATATAGAGCATGCAAAATTAAAAAAAATTATTTGTTCAATAGAGATCTCATTATACTTATCATTTAGATTATATTTTTTATTATTAAAATTTTGTTCAAAATTATATTTAAAATTTTTTGAGTTAGATCTTGCAGATACAGCCTCGTATATTGATGGAATTCCAACCCCTAAATCTAGTGCGGCTTTTATAGTCCAAACACCTGTTCCATTTTGTCCAATTACAGGGTCAACCTCATCTATAAAATATTGATCATTTTCATTTTTAGCATTTATTATTTCAGAAGTTATTCTTAAAAGAAATGAAGAAGAGTTAGTTTCAAGTATATCTTTAAATTTTTTTGCTATTTCATCATTACTTAGATTATAAACTTTATCTAAGATATTACTTATCTCAGCTATTCCTTCCATAAGTGCATATTCAATTCCATTATGGACTAATTTCACAAAATGTCCTGAGCCTGCGCTGCCAAAAAAACAACAAGCACTTTGATTGTGATTTTTTGCTGCAATATCCTTAAATATGTGTTTTGTTTTGTTCCATGCTTCTTTTGAGCCTCCAACCATTATTGCTGGACCATTTTTAGCTCCTCTAGGTCCGCCTGAAACTCCAACGCCTAAAAAGTTTATCTTATAATTATATAATAGAGTATTTCTTTCCATTGACTTCAAATAAAGTGAGTTTCCAAGGTCAGCGACTATATCTTTAGGTTCTAAAAACTTAGTTAATTCATTAATTACCTCATCTACTTTATCAGCTGGCAAGCTGAGCATAATTATTCTAGGCGAAATGACTTTGTTTAAGAGTTCATTTAAAGATTCTGCAAGAAATAAATCTTTAACTTTATTTTTTTTGATGTCGTCATTTATTGCTGAATTTTCTTCATATGCATAAACTTTATATTTTTTTGATATAATATTCTTGGCTAAATTTAATCCCATTGAGCCAAGTCCAATTATTCCAATGTTCATACGATTATTTACCTTTTTGATATCAATAACGATTTTATATCAAGTTGAAATGTTTTTTTCTATTAGATTGATTGATTTCTTTTAAATTTAAAAAAATTAGAAATTGGAGAATAAAAAATTTCTAATATTACAAATCCAGTTATTGCAAAAATTGCAATTAACTGATTAAGAGTAATTTCGTCTTCAAGAATAAAAAATGCTAATCCTAGAGCAATTACAGGTTTCAAGAAAAACAAATAATTTCCTCTTGCTACGTCAGGAATTTTAGATAGCCCCCACAACCAAAGTATGAATGCTATGCAAGTATTCCAGATTCCAAGAGTTATTATAGACATATACTCAACTTGTGTTCTATCAAAAAGATCAAATGGATTTACCCATATATTCCAAATAATACCTATGGATGGATATAAAGCTATAAATCCTAGTACAAAAGTGTATGTAGTCATTCTAATAGGTCCATATACTTGAACATAAGGTTTAACCATAACAAGATAAATTGCTCCAACTAAAGCGCACCCAATAGATAAATAAATTCCCAAAATGCTATCACCAGCTCCACTGAGTTGTTCTATGTAGCCGTCGGTAAGTAAAAAAACACATCCTAGAAAGGCGCCAATTCCACTAATTATTTTGGGGGGTGTTATTTTAGTTCCCTCAATTATACGAGCTACAAAAACAACTCCTATTGGCATTATTGTAACCATAGTGGCAACTTGTACAACAGAAGCAAAGTCTAAAGCCCAATGAAATAAAAACTGTCCAAATGCCATACCAAAAACTGAAAGAATAACAATGGGGTAGGGGTCTTTTTTAAGTGGTGTTATTAAGTTTCTAGATGATGGGTTAATTAAGCACAATATTAATAAGGCAAATCCTCCTAAGCCAAATCTCCAAACAGACACCTCCACCCCAGAAATCCCTGAAAGTTTAACAAAAAATTCAGAACTGGCATGACCACATACACCTAATAGTGCAGAAAAATAAGCTAATATTATCAAAGTTTTATTATCTTTTTTCATTTATCTAAATAATAAAACTGTGTTTTAAATTAATTACCTTCGATAATCTTCAAAACTTTAGGTGGTGACATTGGAAGACTGTACGAACGTTTTCCGATTGCTTGATAAACTGCGTTTGATATAGCTGCCAAAGGTGGTACTAAAGGAACTTCACCTACACCTCTTACCCCTTGCGGATGTTTTGGGTTCGGAATTTCGATTAATACAGTGTCTAACATTGGTAGATCTGAACATACAGGCATTCTATAATCCAAAAATCCAGTATTATCCAAATGACCATCTTTATTGTAGATATATTCCTCGCTTAAAGCCCAGCCAATACCTTGAACACAACCACCATGAAGCTGGCCCTCTACATAATCAGGATGAATGGCTTTACCAACGTCTTGTATAGATGTGTATCGTTTTACTCTTACTATACCAAGATCCATATCTACTTCAACATCACAAATATGAGTTGCAAAGCCACCTTCAGCACCTTCAGTGTTTACCTGGTATCCAGCTCCAATTGGACCACCGGTCGCGGTGGCTTTTTCTGCTAATTCAGCCAATGTAAGTGGAGCAAATTTTCCTGCATTATCACCGGCAGGTCTAGCTTCACCATTTTCCCACTCAATTGCTTCTTCATCAATACCCCAAATTTTAGCTGCTCTTTGTTTTAACTGTTTAATTACTATTTTAGCAGATTCAGTTACAACCATTGCAGAAGCAAATAATACTCTACTTCCACCAGTAAGGTTGCTGTATCCAATTGTTGCTGTGTCACCAATTAAAACCGACACTTTATCATGATGAATACCTAATAATTCAGCAGTAATATTGGCTATAGATGCTCTGGAACCTCCAATATCCGGATGTCCTGTTGTTACAACTACATTGCCGTCTTCAGTGATGTTTAATTGTGCGCTTGATTCTCCACCAGCATTAAACCAAAAACCACTAGCTACACCTCTACCTTGATGCTTGCCTAAAGGAGCTTTATAATGAGGATGGTTTATTGCTGCTTCAACTGTTTCCAAATAACCCATTTGGGGATAAGTAGGGCCGTGGACAGCTTGGGTACCTTCTTTTGCAGCATTAATTTTTCTTAACTCCAAAGGACACATGTTAAGTTTTTCAGCAATTTCATCTAAAACACATTCGACTCCGTATGCACCAATAGGAGCTCCAGGAGCTCTGTATGCAGCAACTTTACATCTGTTAGATACAACGTCATAACCAAAAGTATGGGCATTAGGGATATCATATGGTGCAAGGGAGCAACCTACAGCGCCTCTAATAGGTGAACCAGGAAAAGCTCCTGCTTGTAAATAATATGTTCCTTGTGCCGCTACAATTTTTCCATCTTTAGTAGCACCAATTTTTATTTTACTTTTAGATCCAGATGTAGGCCCAGAAGCTCTCATTGTATCTTCTCTGTTCATAACTATTTTAACTGGCCGACCTGTTTTCTGTGACAAGATAGTAGCTAATGGTTCTAAATAAACAATAGTTTTACCTCCAAATCCTCCACCAATTTCAGCAGGTATTGCTCTGATATTACTCTGTGGAATACCAGTTAAATATGAGGTCATTGCTCTTACCATAAATTGACCCTGGCTTGAGCTCCATATAGTAGCTCTACCATCTGCCGCAACACTAACTAAACATGAATGTGTTTCTAGGTAACCTTGATGAACTGCTTCAGTCTTAAATTCTCTTTCTATGATGACATCAGCTTCTGAAAAACCTTTATCAATATCACCTTTTTTATGCTCAAGCGTACCAGCAATATTAGAGGGCTTTCCTTCAAATTGAATGTGATCATGTAGAATAGGGGCGTCAGGTTTTATTGCGTCGTCAATTTCAATTGCCCATGGTAAAACTTCATATTCTACCTCTATTAATTCACATGCTTTTTCTGCAATTTCTTCAGTAGTTGCAGCAACTGCTGCAAGTGGATGGCCATGAAAAAGAACTTTGTCTCTAGCCATAACGTTTCTACACATCCATCGCATATCTTGGATACCAAGTATAACTGGCGTATCAATTGGAAAGTCAACAACATCTTTTGATGTGATTACTGCCTTAACCCCCTCTAATTCTTCAGCCTTTTTTGTATTAATAGATAAAATTTTAGCATGTGGGTGAGGGCTTCTTAATACATGACCCCAAATCATACCCGGCATTGTTGTGTCTGATGAATATTGAGCTCGACCAGTTACCTTATCTGCGCCATCTGGTCTTATAGTGTTTTTACCAATCCATTTATTACTAATTTCATTCATTATGCACTCTCCTTCATCTCATCAGCGACCTCTAATACAGCTTTAACAATTTTGTCATATCCAGTACATCTACATAAATTGCCAGCTAGCCAATATCTTACTTCAGTTTCTGTTGGTGAAGGGTTATGGTCTAATAATGCTTTGGAAGCCATTAAAAATCCAGGTGTGCAAATACCACATTGCAGTGCAGCTTTTTCAAGAAATTTTTGTTGTAAAGCATGCAATTTACCACCTTCAGACATTCCTTCTATCGTTTCAATGCTGCTTCCCTCAGCTTCAGCAGCTAACATTAGGCAAGAACATACCAGTTCGCCATCTAATATAACGCTACATGAGCCACAATCACCTGAACCGCAGCTTTCTTTTGAGCCAGTTAGGTTTAATTGATTTCTTAAAACATTTAACATAGTATCATGTGGTTCACATAAATACTCAACGTTTTCATTATTAATTTTTGTTGAAACTTGAATTTTTGACATATCTTTAATTTCCTCTAATTCTATCAGCTGCTAAAAGAGTAGCTCTTTTAAATAAAACTCCTGCAACTTTTGTTCTGTAATCAATGGTTCCTCTTTTGTCATCAATTGGATCGCATGCTTCTCTACATATATTTGATGCTTTTTCTAAAGTCTTTTCATCAAGACTAGATCCTACCATTAAATCTGCAGCCTCATTTATTAGTAATGGTTTTGGCGCAACAGCACCTAGTGAAACTCTTGCATTTGTGCAAACGTCATTTTCAATTGAAATATTTACACCACATCCCACTACAGCAATATCCATCTCTGTTCTTGGTGTCATTCTCAAATAAGCGTCAGCAGAATTATTATTTCTTTTAGGGAATTTAAGAGCAACTAGCATCTGTCCATTTTCCAAAATTGTTTTACCTGGTCCTAGATGAAAATTTTCAAGAGGTATTTCTTTTCTTTCACCTAGTCCAGCTATAACGGCTTTACATCCAGCAGCAATTAGTGCTGGCACACTATCACCAGCTGGTGAACCATTACATAGATTTCCTCCAAGAGACGCTCTTCCTTGTATTTGTTCTGATCCGATAAGCCTAAATGCTTCTAAAACACCAGGCCAAAGTTTGGCAAATTTTGGGTTTCTATTAAGGTTTGCACCAGAAACAGAGGCACCTATTACAAATTCATTTTCAGATATTTCTTGAATAGAATTTAATTCAACTATTTTTTTTATATCAATAACTAAATTAGGTTTTCTAATTCCACTTTTTATTTGTACTAATAAGTCTGTTCCACCAGCCAAAAAACGTGCTGATCCATTAGCCTTAGCATGAGCATCAACAGCCTCATCTATAGTTTTTGCAGCTAGGTATTGTGTATCTGACATTTTATCTCCCAAAAATTAAATTTGAATATAAAGAAAAAGAATTATACTAAATAAATAACAATTTATTTTTTCTTATTCAATATATTTAAATTTAAAAGATCAAAAATTTTATGAATATTTTAACAAATCCTCATTTTCTTTTAACACTTACGTCTATATTTTGGGCATTTAACACTATAGCTGGAAGAGCTGCAGTTGGTGAAGTTTCGCCATTATTAATAGTCAGTGTTAGATGGTTTTTTGTCTCAATTATATTATCAATTCTATGTAGAAACCAAATAAAAGAAATATGGACAATCTTAAGTCAAAAAATTAAGTGGCTTATCTTAATGGGTTTGTTTGGCTTTACAGGTTTTAATTCTGCTTATTATATTGCTGCTCATGACACTATTGCAATAAACCTTGGTTTAGTTCAGGGTACAATGCCAGCATTTATAATAATAATTGCATGGGTTTGGTTAAAAGACAAAATAAACTTAACCCAGTTTTTAGGAGTTTTAATAACTTTTATTGCTGTAGTGATTGTTGTCAGTGCAGGAAATCTAACCATATTATTAAATTTGGAATTAAATAAAGGTGATATAGTAATGATTTTTGCATGCACTTTATACGCAGTGTATGCTGTTGGTTTAAGAAAAAAACCCCAAATTGGAGCTCTTCCTTTACTAACTTTTTTTGCATATGTAGCATTTGTAGGTTCAATTCCTGGGTTAATATATGAAATTTCTTCTAATCAACTAATTCTACCTGGTTTAAAAGGCTGTATAATTTTAGTTGTGATAATTATTTTTCCGTCATTTTTAGCTCAAATCTTTTTTATGAAAGGGGTTGAAAAAATAGGACCTGCAAGGTCTGGGCTATATACAAATCTAGTACCTGTTTTTAGCTCAATATTAGCAGTGTTTTTTTTAGGAGAAAGTTTTGAATTTTATCATTTCTTATCTTTATCTATGATATTTGCTGGAATTTACCTATTTGAAAATAAAAACAAAATTAATGATTTAATATTAAAAAGAGAATTAAATGATAGGCATTAATAATTTTGAAGAATTGTTTTATTATTCACATACAAAAGCACTATTTTTATTAATTTTATTCATTGTTTTTGGAAGATTATTTATAATAAATTTAAAAAATAAAGAAAATGACTGGAAAAGAAAAGCATGGCTGAATGGCATTGTATCTTCAATATCTTTTATTGTTTTGGTGTTTATGCCACTAGACAAATAAAAGTTATATTTTTTGAATTTTTTTACAATCAAGTTGATCAATTAATGGATTATTAGGGTCTATATCTTTATTACACACGGAACATTTGTCTGAACCAGAAATAGCATTCAATCCACCACAGCTTCCTTTAATTTTTTTATTTGTTAAAATCACGCCAAGTGACATTATGATTGTAATTATTAAAAAGAAGAAAAATGCAAAAATAAATATATCCATTTATATTACTTACGATATTTTTTTTAAAATCTCAATTGTTGTCTTATTTTAAATTATTAAATGCATTACTTTTAAATTTTATAAGCTTATTATCAATTTCATCAATGAAAATAACTGCTATTTTTTCTTTATTAGCAATTTTCAATCCTTCCAAACTTCCTAGAGCTAAAAAAGCAGTGGCCCAACCATCAGCTTTCATTGAATTTTCATGAATTACAGTAACTGATTTCGTTGAATGCTTTATTGGCTTTCCTGTTTTTGGATTTATGATGTGTGAATATCTTTTGCCATTTTTAGTGAAAAAATTTTTATAATCTCCTGATGTTGCTAAACCTTTATTTGTTAAATTGACTATCTCTTTTATTAATTTTTCTTTTAAATTTGGATTTTCAATACCAATGACCCAATTTTCTTTTTTACTATTATAACCTTTTGTTAAAATGTCACCTCCAATATTTATGATGTAATTATTTATTCCTAATTGATCTAATTTTTTTCCAATTAAATCTATTCCGTAACCTTTGCCAATCGAAGATAAGTTGATTTTAATATCTTTATTTTTTTTTATAAGTTCATTGTTATCAAAATTCATCTTCAGAAATGATTTTTGACCTGTTAAAGATAAAATATTTTTTATTTGATTGTTTTTTGGAATCACTTGCATTTGTTTACTTTTGTAACCAAATCCCCACAGTTCAATTATCGGATCAAGGGTTAAATCAAAAAAGCCATTGCTTTTTGCATTTATTTCTTTGGCAGTCTTAAAAACTTCGTTTAATTCATCTGAAATTTTAATTGCTGTAGTTTTGTCAGTTTTATTAATAATGCTTATTTCAGAATCTTTATCCCAATTTGATAATATCTTATTTGCCTTTTTAAGTGTGTTTTTAATTTCTAACTCTATGTTTTTAATTTTCAATTTAACTGGAACATCTATAAGCTCTATTAAGTAATAGGTACCCATCGTGTTTCCTTTTATTTTAGCATTGTAGTTTTTTTCTTGTGAGCATGAAAAAATTAATAAGAAACTAAATATTAAGATCGCATAATTTATTTGAGATTTATTTTTTAATAATATCATTGTTATTATAATTTCGTTTTATTAGATTCTAATTTATTCAATATAAATTTATGATAATTTTAATTAATAATGATTAGATTATTGACATAAACTTTTTTAATCATAAAAAAATAAAAAATATCTACTTATACACTTGTGTTTTTTTTATAATATTATATATAAAATAATATTCGTTTTAACTTGTTTAACCAAACCTAACATAGTTTTTTTTAAAGAGGCGTCAATTTTTTTTAGATGAATAAATTTAATCTTAAGAAGGGTCTTAATATTCCTGTCGCAGGAGTTCCAAAACAAGTTATAGAAGAAACTAAAATTCCTAACTCTGTTGCAATTCTTGGCCCTGATTATAATGGTCTTAAACCAAAAATGTTTGTCAACGTAGGTGATAAAGTGGAAAGAGGTACACCTCTTTTTTGTCATAAGGATAACCCAAATGTTCCTTTTGTCTCGCCATGTAAAGGTTTTGTTAAAGAAATTAACAGGGGAGAAAAGAGAGCATTATTAAGTGTTGTTATTGATATTGAAAATATAGAAGACAAGGGTGTGTCAATAACAAAACTTCATTCTAAAGAAAAATCAAAAAAAGAATTTATAAAAAAGTGTTTGTTTGATAGTGGCTTATGGACTTCCTTTCTAACTAGACCTTATTCAAAAATTCCAGACTGTAATTCTGAACCTGCATCAATATTTATTACAGCAATGGATACTGAACCTTTGAGTCCAGATGCAGATATAATTATTAATAATGATATTAAATTTTTTGAAGAAGGAGTAAAAAAAATATCGATATTAACTGAAGGTAGAGTTTTTATTTGTAAAAAAGAAAATAGTGATATTGATATTGATGATTTTGAAACTTATGAATTTGCAGGACCTCACCCAGCTGGTTTAAGTGGAACTCACATGCATTTTTTAGATCCCCCAAACGCTAACAAAATAGTTTGGTCAATTGGTTATCAGGATGTGATTGCTATTGGCAAATTATTTTTAGATGGTTTCATTGATATTTACAGAACTATATCTATTGCTGGTCCTTTATCTGAAAATCCAAGGTTAATAAAAACTGTTGTTGGTGCATCTTTTGACGATATTCTTGAGGGTGAATATCCTAAATCAGAAAGTTGTAGAATTATATCAGGTTCAATACTTTCAGGCTTTCATGCTGCTGGAGATATGGCTTACTTAGGAAAATATTCTAGGCAAATTACAATTATTAAAGAAGATAGAGATAAACATTTTTTTGGATGGATAAAACCACAACCCAATAAATATTCTGTGATGCCTGTGCTTTTATCTGCATTTAGTTTTTTTAAACTATTTAACCTTACTTCTAATTTAAATGGTGGAAGAAGGGCAATGGTCCCAACTGGCGTGTTTGAAACTTTAATGCCTCAGGACTTTTTGCCAACACAACTTCTTAGAGCCTTGTTGGTTATGGATACTGATATTGCTCAATCATTAGGAGCGCTAGAACTTGACGAAGAAGATATTGCATTATGTACTTTTGCTTGTCCTGCAAAATATGAATATGGAACTGCCCTAAGAGACAGTTTAACAAAAATTGAAAAAGAAGGATAATTGATGTCACTACGAAGCTATTTTAATTCCCTTGAACCTCACTTTGAAAAGGGTGGTAAATATGAAAAGTATTACCCGATATTCGAAATGGTTGAGACAATATTTTTTACAAGTAACACAGTTACAAAAGTCGCTCCTCATGCAAGAAGCTATGTAGACATGAAAAGAGTTATGACATATGTTGTTATTTCTACAATACCTTGTATTCTATGGGCACTTTACAACACTGGTTTACAGACAAATAGTGCGTTGGCCTCCTTAGGTGTTGAAGCGCAATCAGGATGGCGAATATCATTCCTTCAATTAACTGGTTTAGGAATCAATCCTGATAGTTTAATATCGAATGTTTTTCATGGATTATTATATTTTTTACCAATTTATCTTACCACTTTAATTGCTGGTGGTATATGTGAAGTTACTTTTGCTACAATTAGAGGCCATGAAGTTAATGAAGGCTTTTTAGTTTCTTCAATGTTATTTGCACTTACTTTGCCAGCTTCTACTCCTTTGTGGCAAGTCGCTCTAGGAATTGCTTTTGGTGTAGTTGTTGGAAAAGAGGTATTTGGTGGAACCGGTAAAAACTTTTTAAACCCGGCACTTACCGGACGTGCTTTTTTGTATTTTGCTTATCCTGCTTATATGTCAGGTGACTCAATTTGGACACCTGTAGACGGATATTCAGGTGCCACTTCTCTAGGAATTGCAGCTGCCGAAGGTTATGAAAGTTTGAGTAATTATGGAATTACTTGGACAGATGCTTTTTTGGGAACAATCCAAGGTTCTCTGGGTGAAACTTCTACTTTAGCGTGTGCTATAGGATTGGTTTTCCTTCTTTTAACTAAAATTGCAAACTATAGAATGGTAGTTGGTTGTCTTGCTGGTATGATAGTTTTTTCTTCCTTTTTAAACTGGATTGGTTCAGACACAAATCCAATGTTTAGTATGCCATGGTACTGGCATCTTGTTATCGGTAGTTATGCGTTTGGGCTTGTTTTTATGGTAACTGAACCAGTTTCAGGTAGCCATACAAATTTAGGTCGTTATATTTATGGAGCTTTAATAGGTTTTATGGTGGTAATGATAAGAGTATTAAATCCAGCATTTCCTGAGGGTATGATGCTTGCAATCTTATTTGGAAATATATTTGCACCATTGATTGATCATTTTGTCGTAATGGCAAATATAAAAAGAAGGGCAAAGTTTAGTGTCTAATTCTAATAATATTTTTACTAAATTTAAAGAATTGCCAGTTGATGGCATGACTAAAACTATTGTTGTAGCAGTAAGTTTATGTCTTGTTTGTTCAATGGTAGTTTCATTCGCAGCCGTAAATCTAAAAAATATCCAAGAAATAAATAAAGCAATTGATAAACAAAAAAACATCTTGCAAGTGGCTGGGGTATATTATGAAGGTATTGATGTAAAAAAAACTTTTTCATCTTTTGAGCCAGTTGTTGTTGATTTAAATAAAGGTAAGTTTACAAATAAATTTAATCCTATTACTTTTGATGACAAGGCTGCTGCTCAAGATCCAGAATTAAGTATATCTTTAAACGATGATCCAGCTTCAATTGGTAGGAGGACAAACTTTGCAACAGTTTATCTTCTTAAAAAAGAAGATGGCTCCTTAGATAAGATTATACTTCCTATTCATGGATATGGTTTATGGTCAACTCTATATGGGTTTATAGCATTAGAAAAAAATGGTAATGATATATTTGGTCTTCAATTTTATCAACATGCGGAAACACCAGGTTTAGGTGCAGAAGTTGATAATCCTAAATGGAAAGCACAATGGAAAGGAAAGAAGCTTAATAATGATAATGGTGAGCTAATGATTACAGTTGCCAAAACTCAAAAAAACAAAGAACATCATATTGATGCATTAGCTGGTGCTACTCTTACTTCAAACGGAGTTGATAATTTGGTTAAATTTTGGATGGGAGAGTCGGGTTTTAAAAAGTTCCTTAAAAATTTACAAAATGGAGCAGCTTAATGTCTCAAACTAGGAAACAACTACTTACTGACCCATTGGTAGATAACAACCCTATAACACTTCAGGTTTTAGGAATTTGTTCTGCTTTAGCAGTAACTTCTTCTTTGAATGTTGCATTTGTTATGTCATTAGCTGTGATAGCTGTTTGTGGATTTTCATCTCTATTTATTTCCTTTTTAAGGCATTATATACCAAATTCTATAAGAATTATTGTCCAGATGGTGATTATCGCGTCTTTAGTGATATTGGTTGATCAAATAATAAAAGCTTATGCTTATGAAATTTCTAAAACATTATCAGTTTTTGTAGGTTTAATTATCACAAATTGCATTGTTATGGGAAGAGCAGAAGCTTTTGCAATGAAAAATAAACCATTTGAATCATTTATTGATGGTGTTGGTAACGGTCTTGGTTATAGCCTATTATTAATGGCTGTCGGTGTGATACGCGAGCTATTTGGTTCGGGCTCATTATTTGGTGTAATGATTTTTGAACCCGTGAGCAATGGTGGGTGGTATGTTCCCAACGGTTTATTACTTCTTCCTCCCTCAGCTTTTTTTATAATAGGGTTTATCATTTGGGGTGTGAGAACATGGAAAAAATCTCAAGTTGAATCGCGTGAATACAAAATACAAACAATAAAGGAACATTAATGGAAGGCTTAATTTCATTAGCTGTGAAAGCAATTTTTGTAGAAAATTTAGCTCTATCATTCTTTTTAGGAATGTGTACTTTCATTGCAGTATCAAAAAAAATATCAACTGCTATTGGCTTAGGTGTTTCTGTAATGATAGTTCAATCTATTACTGTTCCTGCAAATAATATTATACTTTCATATTTATTAAAACCAGGTGCATTAGCTTGGGCAGGATTTCCAGATGTTGACCTCACTTTTTTAGGTCTTATTTCTTATATAGGTGTTATAGCCGCATTAGTTCAAATTTTAGAGATGATATTAGACAAATATTTCCCTCCATTATATAATGCACTTGGTATATTTCTTCCCTTAATTACCGTAAACTGTGCAATTTTAGGAGGTTCATTATTTATGGTGGAAAGAGACTATAATTTCTCAGAAGCTACAACTTATGGTATAGCATCAGGCTTTGGCTGGGCCTTGGCAATTGCTACTATGGCAGGTGTAAGAGAAAAGCTTAAGTATAGTGATATACCTGATGGCTTACAAGGACTTGGAATAACTTTTATAACTGCTGGGCTCATGGCGATGGCTTTTATGTGTTTCTCTGGCGTTAAACTTTAAAGGATTAAGAAATGGATACATTTGTACTTGGTATAACTCTTTTTACAATGATAGTGCTTACTTTAGTTTCAATCATCATATTTGCTAGAAGTAAGTTAGTTTCGTCAGGTGATGTAAATATTACTATTAACGGTGAAAAAACCGTTTCTGTTCCTGCTGGTGGTAAATTATTACAAACACTTGCAGCAGAAAAGCTTTTTGTTCCCTCAGCTTGTGGAGGAGGCGGGACCTGTGCTCAATGCCGAGTAAAAGTTCACTCAGGGGGTGGAGCTATTCTACCTACTGAAGAAAGTCATATAAATAAGAGAGAGGCATCTTGTGGCGATCGTTTATCATGTCAAGTTGCAGTTAAGCAAGATATGGAAATTGAAGTTCCTGAAGAAGTTTTTGGTGTCAAGAAATGGAGATGTAAAGTTAGAAGCAATGATAATGTTGCTACATTTATTAAAGAATTAATATTAGAACTTCCAGAAGGAGAGGACGTTAACTTTAGAGCCGGAGGATATATACAAATTGAGGCTCCTAGTTATTCATTATCTTATAAAGATTTTGATGTTGCGAAAGAATACCAAGAAGATTGGGATAGATTTAAAATTTGGGACTTTAATGCTGAAAGTAATGAGCCAATAGAAAGAGCTTACTCTATGGCAAATTGTCCAGATGAGAAAGGCATTGTTATGTTAAATGTAAGAATAGCTTCGCCTCCCCCTGGTTCTACAGGAATTCCTGCCGGAAAGATGTCTTCATATATTTTTAACTTAAAACCTAATGATGAGGTTGTAATTTCTGGTCCTTTTGGTGAGTTTTTTGCTAGAGAAACAGATAAAGAAATGGTTTTTATTGGTGGTGGTGCAGGGATGGCACCTATGAGAAGTCATCTTTTTGATCAATTTAATAGAATTAAAACTAAACGTAAGGTAACTTTTTGGTATGGTGCAAGATCTAAAAAAGAAATGTTTTATGTCGAAGATTTTAACAAATTAGCAAAAGAGAATTCAAATTTCACTTGGCATGTAGCTCTTTCTGATGCAATGCCTGAAGATAAATGGAATGGCCTTACTGGATTTATTCATAACGTTTTATATGAGCAATACCTTAAGGATCATCCAGCACCTGAAGACTGTGAATATTATATGTGTGGTCCACCGATGATGAATCAATCAGTTATTAATATGCTTCTTGATCTTGGAGTTGATAGGGAAGATATTATGCTTGATGATTTTGGTGGATAAAATTATATTTTAATTGATATTGAAAAGATTTTTTTGTTACTTTTTTGACTTAATATTATTGTTTAAAATAAAAGTTAAAGATGTGAATTATGGAAATATTGTTATTAATTTTCCCATTACTAAGTTTTTTATTACTCCAGTTTTTTAATAAGAAAATTAGAACTGAATTTTTATATGCATTAAATATTTTTTTATACGTTCTTTCTTTTGCTTTAAGTTTATATATTTTTTTGAAAATTTTAAATTTAAACAAAGATTTACCACTATTATTCTACACTTTGATAAAACTAGATAATTTTTCAATAGATTGGTCATTAAGATTTGACCTACTCGTTTCTAGTTTAATTGTTGTGGTAATATTTATTGGGTTATTATTAGCTATTTACTCAATAAATTTAACAAAAAATCATACAATAAACATTAAAACCAACAGTTATCTTTCATTTTCAATTTTTAGTGTATTATTTTTAATATCCTCTAACAATTTAATTCAGTTTTTTTTAGCCTGGTATTTAATAATTCTATCTTCTTATTTTATGTCTAATATTTTGGGAAATAAGTTTGATAACAGTAATATATTTTTTCAAAATAGAATTTCGGATCTTTGTTTTTTTTTAAGTTTGTATTTTATTTATATTTTTTCAAATTCAATAAATTTTGATATTATTTTTCAAAGTTTAAAAATTGTTGAAAACAATATTACTTTTTTTGATAGAACTTTTAGTAGTTTTGACATTGTAATTTTTATTTTGTTATTTTCTTATTTATTAAGATGTCGACAGTTTTATATATCTAATTCTAGGTATGATCTATTAAATATAAATACAAGTTCGTATGTACTTATTTTATGTGGGCTCTATTTGCCTATTGGATTTTATTTTATTTTACGTTTTTTAACTTCAACTAAATTAGGGTTAGATTATTTAAATATTTTATTAATGTTAGGTTCTTTTTTTACCTTTATTTTTTCAATTTTACTCATTCGTACATATAATTTAAAAAAGCTTATTATATATATTGCATCTGCCCAACTTGGTATTTTAATGATTTTAATTGGTTTAACATTGTACAGTGCAGCAGTTTTCCATTTTTTTACATCAATAATATCTTTATTGATACTTTGTTTAAGTTTTGGAATTATATCATCCAAATTAAATAATGAACAAGATATTAGAAAAATGGGTAATCTTATTATCAAATGTCCTTCAATGTTTTTGTTTATTTTAATTGGCTTTATTTCTTTATTAGGAATACCATATTTTTCAGGTTTTTACTCAAATCAACTAATATTTTTTCAATTCTCATTAATTAATCAAAATAGTTATTTTTTAATCATTACATATTGTTTTATTTATACTTTTTTTATTAGTTATATTGCTTTTAAGATAGTTTTAATGGTATTTTTAGGTCAAAATAATTGTAATATTCATTTATACAATAAAATAGAAGAAGGATCGTATTATTTAAAGTTTATTCTTTTTGTTCTATCTATTTTTATTATTTTTTCAGGTTGGTATTTGTCTAATTTATTTTATGGTAATTTTGGTGAAAACTTATGGCGTTTGGTATTAGTAGGTGATACGAAGTTTTCAATAAATCATAATTTTGATAATAATGAAGGGTTCTTTGAAACTAGATATATTATATGTTATTTTGGAATGTTATTAGCATTTTTAAATTATTTCATTATTCCAAAGTTAGGAAATAATTTAAGATTACAAAATAATAAATTATTTAAATATTATCTAAAATCTTTCACTTCATATAATTTTAAATAGATAATGGTCTTATAGGTATTTTCTTGACACATATTGAACTCAACATATTGCAAACTTGTTCTAGCACTAATGATATTGCAATAATAAATGCAAATCAAGGATCACCAGAGGGAAGTTCATATTTATCCTACTTCCAAACCAAAGGGCGTGGTAGGAATAAAAAACACTGGGAATCGATGAAAGGCAATCTTTTTTTATCAACCATTATAAGACCAAAAATGGACAAAGCTCATTGGCATCAGTTGTCTTTAATTATTGGTTTTTCAATGATACAAACATTAGTAAATCTAGGTATTGATATGAATAAAATTGAATTGAAGTGGCCAAATGATGTATTGGTTGATAAAAGAAAAATCTCTGGAATTTTATTAGAATCTTTTGACAATTTTATTGTAGCTGGGGTCGGTTTAAATATTTTAAAAACTCCACAAAATGAAACAAAGTGGAATACAACAAAATTATATG
>CACBDG010000010.1 GCA_902537945.1 uncultured SAR116 cluster alpha proteobacterium | reverse complement strand
GTCGTTGGATAAGTTATCCTATGTTGCCTGCTATACAGGTGGGCACCATATAATTTAACCACAGTTAAAACAGCGATGGTTCCCTAAGAATACTTATGGCCCCAAGGATTAAAGTTCCTAACGTAAGATCCAGCTTTCACGAATTAAATTTATTTATTTTCAAGTAATTTTGCAACTTTATTCATTCTTTCGGTAGCTTTTTCCAACCAATTAATTAGTTCATTTATTTGATTTTGATTTTTATTATCAGCTTTATTATTTGCTTGTTCAATCAACTTATCTGCTAGAATTAAAGATGTCATTGCTAAAAGTCTTGTTTCCCCAACATTTTCTGAAATATTTGACAAATCTGCAATCACTTGATTTACTTCTTTAGAAGATTTTTCTAGTCTATCTTCTTCCCCAGACATGCAAGATATTGGATAAATAACTCCATTTATTTTAATTTTAACAGTTACAGTTTCTGACATCTCATACCTAAGTTGAAATTATTGTTTTATTCTATTGTAATATTCTCAATATTTACTTTTAAATCATCTAAAAATCTTTCAGCTTCAATAAATTTTTCATTAGCCTCTTTTAAATCTTTTTTTATAGAATCAAGTTTTTCTTTATTAGTAATACTTTCTGCAATATGGCTTTCAAGTATTCTCAAGCTATTATTGAAAGATTCTTGTAAATCTCTAATTTTTTTAGTTTCAATTCGATTTTTTTCGTCAATATCCATAGTTCATCACTCTACATATATATAATTTTTAATAATAAATATAATAGCAGAACTAAACTATAATAGACAAATTTTATTGTATTTAATAAAATTTAAATTTATAGATAATATTTATAACATTTATGATTTTTAATCCATTTATCTATATAAATTCGAGGAAATATTCAAAATGAAATTTACAAGAAATGTTAAGAGAATATTAAGTTATTATGAGAGTGACAACCCTGGCGTTAAAACAAATTTAGCTAGAATTTTAATGTCTGGTAAGTTAGGTGGGACCGGAAAATTAGTTATACTTCCTGTCGATCAAGGATTTGAGCATGGTCCTGCTAGATCTTTTGCAAAAAACACTCCTGCATATGATCCTCATTATCACTTTAAATTAGCTATAGATGCAGGACTTTCTGCTTTCGCAGCTCCATTAGGCATGCTTGAAACTGGAGCCGACACATTTGCTGGTCAGATTCCTTTAATAATGAAAATTAATAGCTCCAATTCTTTATCAAATGAGAAAACTGCTCCCTCACAAGCTTTAACTGGTTCAGTAAGTGAAGCCATTAGACTAGGTTGTTCTGCTGTTGGTTTTACGATTTACCCAGGATCTGAGATGGCCTTAGATATGATTTCTGAAATACAAGAAATTGCTGTTGAAGCAAAAGATGCTGGTCTTGCTGTCGTAGTATGGAGTTATCCTAGAGGTGGAAATATTAGTAAAGAAGGAGAAACTGCTGTAGATATAGTATCTTATGCTGCACATATGGCAGCACTAGTTGGAGCACATATTATTAAGGTTAAACCCCCAACTTCTTACATCGAACAAGAAGAAGCTAAAAAGGTTTATATATCAGAAAATATTCCAATTAATTTACTAAATGAAAGAATAAAACATGTGGTTCAGTCATGTTTTAATGGAAAAAGACTAGTAGTTTTTTCTGGAGGAACGTCTAAAGATAAAGAAAGCCTTTTAGAAGAAGTTAAAGAATTATATCTAGGCGGAGCTAGTGGATCAATTATTGGGAGAAATTCTTTTCAAAGACCTTATAATGAAGCGTTAAGTCTATTAAACCAAATTATAGATATATATAAAGGAAAATGATTTGAAAGTTAATGGAAATACAATTAAACCTGGAAATGTAATTGAACATAAAAATGGATTATGGGTAGCAACCAAAACAAGTCATGTTAAACCTGGTAAAGGTGGTGCTTTTGCCCAAATAGAATTGAGAAACTTAAAGGATGGAACTAAACTAAACGAGCGCTTTAGATCATCTGAAAACATCGAAAAAGTAATTCTTGATGAAACCCCTCATATTTTTTTATATAAAGAAAATGAAAACCTCATATTTATGAATAATGATACTTTTGAACAGATTAGTGTGAGCATCAACATGATTGGGGACCAGTCAGCTTTTTTACAAGATGGAATGAACGTAATAATAAATACATATAACGATGAACCAGTATCTGTAATTATGCCAGATAGTTGTGTTGAAGAAATTATTGAAGCTGATGCTGTAATCAAAGGACAAACTGTTTCATCTTCGTTCAAGCCTGCGATATTAAAAAATGGGATTAAAGTTATGGTTCCTGGGCATATTGAGGTTGGTACAAAAATAGTAGTAAGACCCTCTGATTGCACATATATAGAAAAAGCCAAAATATAGAATTATTTTTAAATTTAAATTTTTACCAATTTTGGAGTGATAATGAGTAACAGATCACCACTTTTAAATGTTATTTTTCAGTCCTTGAATAAAGTTACTAGAAATATGTTAAGAGATTTTGGAGAAATAGAAAATTTACAAGTTTCTCCTAATTCTTTAGAACAATTTGTTTCCAAAACTGAAAATAAAATTTATTCCTCTGTCTTGCGTGATTTGAATAAATCAAGACCAGAATGGGAATTTAAGTTTAATAATGACAAAGAATATGTAAAAGACAAATATTATTGGATAGTTGACAAATTGAATGGTCGATTTAATTTTCTACATGGGATACCACACTTTGCTATTTCTGTAGCAGTTGAACTAAATAAAGAAATTTTGTCTACTGTCATCTTTGATCCTATAAGAGATGAATATTTTTTTGCTGAAAAAGGTAAAGGTTCTTATTTGAATGAGAGAAGAATAAGAGTTTCGAATAGAAATAAGCTAAAATCTTGTGTGTTTTCAATTTTAGACGAAAATCCTTTTAATGAAAAACATTCTATTTCAAATTATTTTGAAAAAATTAATCTATTGTCAAATCAATCTTCTTCTGTCAAACGTTCCTTTGGTTCTTCTGCTCTAAGTTTTGCATGGCTGGCGTCTGGTAAAATCGATTGTCTTTTTGCTAATAAATTACATAAAAATCAAATAGCGTGTGGAGAACTCCTTATTAAAGAAGCTGGTGGTTATTTAACGAATTTGAAATATAATAACGCATATCAATCTCAAGGCGACTTATTAATAGGTGCTAATCCAATTTTGCACAAAGAAATTTTAAAAAAAATTAATAACAGGGATTAATATTATCAACAATATGCTTTATGTCATTAAAAAGTCATGTTTAAATGTTTTAAAACTAATTTAAAATACTTATTTAATCTTTTCAAAGGTATATAAATGACAGATCCGAATAAATACGCCTATAGAATGTTATTATTGTTAGTTATCGTCATAGTGTTAATTACACTATTATTTGAACCTTTAAAAACTGCTTTTGAAGGAAACGTTGCTCTCAATAGTGTAATAATAAGCACATTTATTTTAGGAACAATTTTTTCTTTTCGTCAGACAGCTCGTTTAAGTAAAGAAGCAAAATGGCTCAAATTTATAAAGAGAAAAGACAGTTTAATGCCCGCTAATGTAGCTTTAAAGATTAAACCAACACTTCTCGCACCAGTTGCTGCTGTTCTTTCAGATGACCGAAATGAGAATCCATCTTTATCGGCAAATTCTCTTGGTACTATTTTAGAAGGAGTTTCATCTCGACTAGACGAGAGTAGAGAGATATTAAGATACATGATTGGACTACTTGTGTTTTTAGGATTATTAGGAACTTTTTGGGGTTTATTACAAACAATTTCTTCGGTATCTGGTGTTATAAATACTATTGACTTTAATATAGGTAATATAGCAAATGAAGGAAATGCTCTATTTATGGAAATTCAAAAGGGGCTAAGCGCTCCACTTGATGGAATGTCAACTGCTTTTTCATCTTCATTATTTGGTTTGGCTGGATCCTTAATACTTGGCTTTTTAGACCTACAAGTAGGTCAGGCTAGTAATCGATTTTTCAATGAGTTAGAAGATTGGTTGTCCCAAATGGCTATTTTTACTACAAACGAATCTGGAAGTTCTGGTCTTAGTGAAGCGGCTGTTGAAAGCCTTGCAGTTGTAGCAAAAAGAGCAAATCAAAATGAAAATGATAGAGTAAGAATTTCAGAAAATATTAAGGAACTTACTATTGTACTAAATAGATTAGTTGAAAAACTTGATGAGGATAGATCAATTAAAGATCATTTATTGACAATATCATCAATTTTAAAAAGTTTAGGAGAAGAAAATGCTGGAAAAATTTCTGAAATCCAATCTAATTTAACTATTGAGTTAAGAGCTATTTCTAAGCAACTATCTAATTTAGAAAAATCAGTTATGAAACTTAATAACAAGTAAAAACTGAGATTTTTCAAGAGATTTGTAATGATACAAAATAGAATTAGAAAAAAACAATTAGATTATACGTGGCCAGGTTTTGTTGATGCTCTGTCTAGTCTTCTGATGGTCATTATATTCGTATTAATGATATTCGTAATCTCTCAATTTTTTATTTCCCAAAAAATGAGCGGGCAAGATGAAGCTCTAATAAAGTTAAAAAATAATTTAACTGAGCTTAGCGAATTGCTTTCATTAGAAAGAGAAACAACTACTGAGCTTGCTACACAGCTGTCTGTTTTAGAAGAGAAAATTAGTATCACAAAAAAAGACCTGTTCAGAGAAAGAGAAATATCAAAAAATTATGAAGATGAATTAAGAGGAACAAAAAATATTATTGCTTTAAATGAAAGTGAAATTGATAAACTTAAAATAGCTCTTCAAGAAAAAATTGAAGATACAATTCTATTGAAAAATGAAGTTCTAGACTTAGAAAATCAAATAGGTAAAAATAAATTAGAAATTACCAAAAAAGACGCAGTTTTAAAAGCTAATAAAAATGAGGTAAATCAACTTATTTCCACAACATTAAATTTAAAAAATAAGCTGACACAATTACAAACTCTTCTTGCAGCTTATAAAGCAAAAGATAAGAAAGAAAATGTTAAAACTTTAAACCTAGGAAAAGATGTAAACTCTGCCCTCGCAAGAAGAGTAGAAGAATTAGAAAAATTTAAATCTGATTTTTTTGGAAGAGTTAGAGAACTTATAAAAGGTAGAAAAGAAATAAGAGTTGTTGGTGACAGATTTGTATTTCAATCTGAAGTGCTTTTTTCTCTGGGATCTGACGAACTAGGAGTAGAAGGACAATTAGAAATGCAAAAGCTTGCTGCCACTCTAATGGAAATTGAAAAATCATTACCCACTGACATAGATTGGATTTTACAAATCGAAGGTCATACTGATAGCTTGCCAGTTAAGAAGGGACAAACTTATAAAGATAATTGGGAGTTATCCACTAAAAGGGCATTGTCAGTATTAAGATTTTTGATAAAACAAGGTATCGAACCAAGTAGATTATCTGCTTCAGGATATGGAAGTTTTCAACCAATTGACAAAAAAAACACAAAAATCTCGAGAATGAGAAATAGAAGAATAGAAATGAAAATTACTCAAAACACTAAACTTAAATAAGCATAGAAAATTGATCCAAAATTTAATTTTTAAATTTAAAGCTAAGTCTAAATTTCACTTATTTGTCATTTTTTTAGTGTTTGGTTTGAGTGGTACTTTTTCACTTTGGATTTCTTTTCCCATTTTATCTGCTTTAGACCTAAAAAACATGTTGAATAATTATCCTTTATATATTTTTTTGAGAGTTCTAATCATAATTCCTATTTATCAATTAATTTTAATTGTAATTGCCTCATTATTTGGAGAATTTGAATACTTTTGGAAATTTGAAAAAAAAATTTTAAGACGTATTAAAATTATTAAATAACTTGAAATAGAATAATTTTAATTGTAGTTATATCAAAAACAAACATTAAAAGAGTTTGATATGAAAAAAAATATCCACCCAGATTATCATGAAATAACAGTAATAATGACAGATGGCAGTAAATATAAAACACGATCTACTATGGGAAAATCTGGAGATACTCTGAAATTAGATATCGATCCTAAATCACACCCTGCTTGGACAGGACAACATAGAATTTTAGATTCAGGTGGTCAAGTTGCACGATTTAATAAAAGGTTTTCAGGTTTAGGTGTAAAGACTGATTAATCCTTTATAAAGACAAAACTCGAAAATTTTAACAGCACATTATACAAATTTTTCAATAAGTTTAATCTATTAATTTTTAAATTATAATCATCATGATTTACAATTACGTTATCAAAGAATAACGAAATTGACTTATTCATTTTAATTAAGCTCTTTATCAAAACACTTTGTGATTTTTCACAAACCCCTTTTTCTTTAAATTCTGTTGAAAAGGCGTTGATGTGGTTATAAATATTTTCTTCTTCAACGGTTTCAAACAAATTTATATTTACTTGGAATTCCGTATTATTTGAAAATTCTTCACTTTTAAGAATATTATTAATACGTTTAAAATTTATTAAAAATATTTTGAAATCATTATTTCTAGTAAATTTACTTATATTATCGATTCTACTCGAAATTACTTTAATTGGGGTATCTTCTACAGTTTTACTATTTAAAACTGAATTAACAACATCAATTCTATTATTTTGATTTGAAAGTACAAACTTTAATTTATCAACCATAAAATCAATTAAGTCGAGTTTTATTGATTGTGAGGAACAACTATATTCTTTTAGAGATGGCTCAAAGACTTCGTTTAATGATATATTAAGTTTTAAATTTATTAAGATTTGAACAATTGAAAATCCATTTCTTCTAAGAGCAAATGGATCTTTAGAACCAGTAGGTTTTTTACCAATAGAAAAAAAACCTACTAAAGTGTCAATCTTGTCAACTACTGATAATAAAGATCCAAGTTTTGTTTCTGGCAAATCATTAGAAAAACCCTTAGGTTTATAATGTTCAAAAATAGCTTTTGAAACTTCTTCAGATTTATTTTTTATTTTAGCATAATGTCCACCCATAATCCCTTGAAGCTCAGGAAATTCTATAACCATTTCTGATACAAGATCTAACTTTGATAAAAGGGCTGCTTGTCTAGCAAATTCTAATCTAACTCCAAATGCTTTTGCAAAAATTTTAGAAATATTGGCCATTCGTATCGTTTTGTCATGTAATGATCCTAAAGACTCATAAAATAAAACATGTTTGAGTTTTTCATTCCAATTTTCGAATGAACTAGAGATATCATTTTCAAAAAAATAACTGGCATCAGATAAGCGTGCTTTTAAAACTCTCTCATTTCCTTCAATGACTCTTAAATCCCTATCCTTTTCCTTAAAACTATTAGCAACAAATAAAAATTTTGACACTAAATTATTTTCTTTGTCTGTGATTGAAAAATACTTTTGATGCACCCTCATTGTTGTTGATAATACTTCTCTTGGGAGTTTCATAAATTGTTTACTGATGGAACCAATAAGAACATTAGGAAACTCTACAAGACCTACAACTTCTTCTAGCAGGAATTTATCATTAACTAATTTTAACTTTTCATTATCAAGTAAATATGATGTATCATTAATAATTTTGTCTGATCGTTTATTTCTGTCTAAAATTACAAGATTGTCTTCAAGTAATTTTTCATAATTATCTATTTTATTTATAATAATCTTTTTATCAAAATGTCTATGTGAAAACGTAAAATTAGTAAAATTTAAAAAAACATCATTACCTATTTGTACTTTACCTTTAACAACATCATCATTAAGAAGCAAAATAATGTTTCTAAGAGGTCGTGCCCACTTTAGATCTGTATTTGCCCATCTTTGACTTTTAGGCCAAACAAAACCATTGACAATTTCATTAATAATATCTGGTAAAATTTCATGCGTTTTTTGCCCTTTTACTATTTGAGAATGGAAATAAAATTTACCATTTTTTGTTTCTTTTATAAAAGTTTCGTCTAAATTTATATTGTTAGATTTTAGAAAACCTTCAATTGCTTTTTGGTTTGCATCTAATCTTGGTCCCCTTTTTTCTATTATTTGATCTTTTTGCTCTAACTCAATATTTTTAATAATAATTGATAAATGTCTTGGACTACTGTAAGTTTTGAAACTTTCAAAAGCTATATCTCTTTCTTTAAGAGACTTAATAAATAAATGTTGTAATTGTGTTTCAGAGGTTAATTGCATCCTTGAAGGAATTTCCTCAGAAAAAAACTCTAAAAGTAAATTTCCTCTACTTATATCCATTCTATTCATTTAATTTACCTATCCAAGCAAGACAAGAAGATCTAGCCATATTTCTTACTCTTAAAATATACGATTGTCTCTCAGACACAGAAATAACACCTCTTGCATCTAATAAGTTAAAAATATGACTTGCTTTAATACATTGATGATATGCTGGTAACGCCAAAGCATTTTTCTTGCTATCTAATAAATTTGCGCACTCAGTTTCGGCATCATTAAACTGCTTAAATAAAAAGGAAGTCTCAGATTTTTCAAAATTATATTTAGAGAATTCTTTTTCTTGCTGTAAAAAAATATCACCATAAGTTTTACCACCTTTTTTTTTATCGATACCATCCCAATCTAAGTCATAAACATTTTCAATCTTTTGAATAAACATGGCCAATCTTTCAAGACCATATGTAATTTCACTCGCAACAGGTCTTACATCAATACCACCAACCTGTTGAAAATATGTAAATTGACTTATTTCCATACCGTCACACCAAATTTCCCAACCTAAACCTGCGGCACCAAGACTTGGGCTTTCCCAATCATCTTCTACAAACCTAATATCGTGATCTTTAGGATTAAGACCAATGAATTTTAAACTCTCTAAATATACATTTTGTATATCTTTAGGTGATGGTTGGATAATAACCTGAAATTGATAATAGTGCTGTAATCTATTAGGGTTTTCACCATATCTTCCATCGGTTGGTCTTCGACACGGTTGAACATATGCTGCCTTCCAAATTGGATCAGGACCTAAAACTCGAAGAACTGTTGCAGGGTGAAATGTACCAGCTCCTACTTCTAAATCATATGGCTGTAATAAAACACAACCTTGATCAATCCAAAATGATTGGAGGCTAGTAATAATTTTTTGAAACGAATTTTTGAGACTCATTTGATTTATTCATTTTATGCTAACTTAATAATTAAAAATCTGTAACTTTAAAGATGAAATTTTATATTAATTAAGAATTACTACACTCTTTGTTATTACACTTTTTTCCAGTACTCCATAATCCACAAATATCACATTTAAATGCATCTATACCTTTTCTATTTATATTATCATTATCTTTTTTTTGAGTATTATTGTCTTGATTAAGCTTTCTTTTTTCAATTATTTTAAATATATACCAAACTGCTATTAATATTATAACAAGCCAAAAGATTTTACCTACAGAAAGCATCATTTTATAATCCAAATTTATTAAAATTAATTCTTTCTTCAATTTTATTTATTAAGATATCAACAGCTCCTGAAAATAAATTGCTGAAGCCAAAAAGTTTCTTCTTGGGGGCAAATTCTTTAATTTTGATATTCTCACCAAATCTTTGCATTAACACAGATTTCATTTCTCCAAAGTCGTCTATTAAACCTATTTCTAGACTTTTCTCACCTGACCAAAAAGCTCCTGTAAATAAATCCTTGTTTCCGTTTGCAATTTTACTTCCACGTCTTGACTTAACAAATGATATAAACTGATTGTGTAATTCTCTTTGTATATCTTTTAACCTTATAATATCATCTTTATTTTCTGGTAAAAAAGGGTCTAAAATTGCTTTATTTTCACCAGATGTATAAAGACGACGATCTATTCCAATTTTTTTGATAGCTTTGTCGAAACCAAAGCCAGATGAGACAACCCCAATAGAACCAATTATTGACGCTTTACTTGCAAAAATCTCATCAGCCGCACAAGCAAGCCAATAACCGCCAGAAGCAGCCACATCCTCTACAAATGCTAATACTGGTATATTTTTTTTTTCAGACAAATCTCTTATACGCTTAGATATCATCTCAGATTGAACTGGCGAACCTCCAGGAGAATTTATCTGTAGAGCAACAGCTTTCAGATTTTTCAATGAAAAGGCTTGTTCAATAACTTTATCAAGCTCATATAAATTCAAGCCTTTTCTTCTTCCCATATTAGGGGCAATTATTCCATTTAAGGATATAGATGAAACATTATGTGACTTTCTAAAAAAAGAAAGAAAACTCATATAAACTCCTTCATTCAACACAATTTCTAATAACAATTCTTAATTTAATACAACATTTATTTAATTTCTTAAATAAATTGTTTATAAAAAATTAAATATACCGTTGTTACTATATGTTCTTGCTTTTTGTGTTATCTTTCCTTGGTTGTTAAATAATCTTACCCCAGACATTAATTCGGTAGTACCAGAACCTCCTTTTTTAGCAAAAAGTATCAAACGTTTAGAAGACTTTTCTTGATTAGGCCAAATTGGAAAAATTTTCAAAGATCCAGTTTTTTTATCAAGACTTATTAATGTTTTTTCAAGAAGGCCCGTTGGAATTATTAGGAAAATTATGCCTTTATGCTTTAGCAATTTAAGTGAATTATCTATCCAACTTTCATAATTAATTATTCTTTTGGCATGATTTTTAAGTTCATTTTCTGTTTTTTTTTGTTGATATTCATAAAATGGTGGATTAGTCACTACAATATCAAAGCTATTTATTAATTGACTATTAATATTAAATATATCTTCTTTAATTGCATTAATTTTTTTTTGAAAATTATTTGAAATAATATTTTCATTTGCAATTTTTAAGTAATTGTCATTATTTTCAATTGCAGTAATATTAATTTTATTATTTTTATAAGCGATTATTAAACTTATTGCACCTACCCCAGAACCAACATCTGCTAGTGAAATTTTTTTTTTCTTAAATTTTTTTAAGAAACCATTTACAAATGCTGCTAAAAAAACAGCTTCAAATCCATATCTAAAACCTTTTTTGAACTGTATTATCGAAACTTTACCTCTTAAAATTTTGTCAACAGTTACATCTTTGGAAAACATAAATTCTCCTTAATTAAATTATATAAATGTTTAATATATATAATAAGCAAGTTATAATATATAATTAATCTTTGGAAAATGCTTATGAATAAACTCAATATAAAAAATTCAGAAAATAGTGTTTTAAAACTTAGACAAGCATTAGGAAAAAGCCTTGAAGCAGTTGATGAGGAAATCATAAATAGACTAAATAAGTCAATTCCTCTTATTAATGATATTGGAAAACACCTAATAAATGCTTCTGGTAAAAGATTACGTCCCCTTTTAACATTAGCTATGGCTGCACAATTCAATGATTTCTCAAAAAATCCAATCATATTAGCAGCAGCAGTAGAATTTATTCATACAGCAACTTTATTACATGATGATGTGGTAGATCAGTCAAATTTAAGGAGAGGGAAAAAAACTGCTAATATAATTTGGGGTAATGAATTTAGCGTTTTGGCTGGAGATTTTTTATTTGCGCAATCCTTTGAACTAATGGTGGAAACTAAGTCTATAAACGCTTTATCAAGTTTAGCAAGTGCTGCATGCAAAATAACTCAAGGTGAATTTCAACAAATGCAAATCGCAAACAAACCAGAAACCAGTCTGGAAGATTACTTTGAGGTTATTAGCAAAAAAACAGCTGAGTTGTTCGGAGCCTCATGTAAAAGTGGCGTTATCGTTTCTGGAGGGAATATTGAGCAACAAATAGCTGCTTATGATTATGGTTTCAATTTAGGATTAGCATTTCAAATCATCGATGATCTTATGGATTTTAATAATTTTTCTCCTAAAATGGGTAAAAATATGGGTGATGATTTCAAATTAGGTAAAACAACTTTACCGGTTATATTAGCTTGGGAAAAAAGCAATAATATAGAAAAAAAATTTTGGATCAAAACTATTAAGGAATTAAAACAAGGCCCTAAAGATTTAAATAAGGCTATTGAAATATTTAAAAAATATAATATTTTTGAAGATTGTAAAAACAAGTCTCAAGAGTTTATCTTTGAGGCAATTAAATCTCTTGAAAAACTACCTAATACAGAGATCAAAAATTATTTAATTGGTTTAGCTAAAGAGAGTGTTGAAAGATCAAAATAAGAAGATGATTAATTCAAATGAAATAAATAATAAAACAACAGCTGAAAATAATGAAATTAGGGAGAAAATTAAAAAACTAATAATAAAAAAGAACTATAAACTTCGTGATTTATCCAGAAATATAAGAAAAAACGATGCTTATTTACAACAATATCTTTATAGAGGAACACCCAAAATTCTGCCTGAAGAATATAGATTAAAATTAGCTCAAATACTTGACGTCAATGAAAACGAATTAATACCAAGTTGGTTAAAAAATCTCTCTCCAAAGGAACAATTCATTAAATTTAGGAATGTGGAAAATAAGGTTGGTCATATAGAGCAAATATCTATCTCAAAAGAATTATTAATTGACTTAGATTTTTTGAATGAAGAAAATTTTTACTATTTTCAAACTGATACCTCAGATGGCCATTTAACTACCATCGTAGATGTAAGAATAAAAAAATTTATAAAACCTGATATTTATTTGTTAAATGATAAAAAAAATTACTTTCTAGCTTACATTGAATTAAGTAAGTTTAACCCCGCTAAATTAAGTGTGAAACCATATTTTAATAATTTTTCTCCTTTCCAAATCAATGCGAATCTTTTGGATATAAGTGGTAGAATTTTATGGAAATGTTCTAAAATATTTTAGAAAATGAATAGGCTTAAAAAATTTAAAAAAAATATAGATAACAAGCTTTTAACAATCAAACATATTGGATCTCGAGGTGAAGGGATCTCTAACTTAAATACTGAAATCAATTATAGAGAGAGTGATTACACTTTTTTTATTCCTTTTACTTTACCTAATGAAATAGTTGTTGTTAAACCAACTTTTTCAACTTCAGAGGGTATCAGAGCTGATTTAGTTGAAATAAAATTACCATCACCCAAAAGAATTGATCCTAAATGCCAACATTTTTTTAAATGTGGTGGATGTTTGCTTCAGCACTGGAATTTTGAAGATTATTCGTACTGGAAAGTTAATAAAATCTCTCTACCAATATTAAAAATATCTCCAACAACTTACATTAAACCAATTAAAACATCTCCAATAAGAAGTCGGAGACACGCGAAATTAAAAGCAAAAAAAAATAAATATAATACAATAATTGGATTTAATGAGTACAGAAGTAAATTTATTACAAAAATTGAAAATTGTATGATTATCAACCTAGAACTCGAAAAATTTATTCATGTTTTAGAAAAACCATTACACCAACTACTTAATGTAGGTGATGAGATTGATATTTATATGAATTTACTAGACAACGGGGTAGATCTACTCATAAATGGCATAGATAAAATAAAATACCATGAATTAAACATCTTTATTGAATCTATTTCAACTAGCAAAGTTATTAGATTTCATAGGAGATTAAAGGATAATATTAACGAATTACTTTTTACAAGAGACCTTGCAAGTCTATCTAACAAGTCTTTTTCATCTATTACCTTTCCTCCTCCAGGTGGATTTCTGCAAGCAACTCTAGAGGGTGAAAATGCAATTCTTGACAGTGTGATGCAAGGATTAAATGAAAATAAAAAAACAAAACTGATTTGTGAACTCTTTTGTGGTAGCGGCACAATAACTTTACCATTACTAAAAAAAAATTATCAGATACATGCTTTTGAATTAGATAATGAATCTTTAAAAACCTTAGATATAGCCAGCCGAAAAGAAGGTCTTGGGAATAGAGTTGTAACTTCGGTAAGGGATTTAAAAAATTTTCCTTTAACATCTCATGAGCTTACTAAGTATGACGCAATTGTTGTTGATCCCCCTAGGTCAGGTGCAAATTTACAATTTTTAAACATTGCAAGTTCACATGTGCCAATAATAATAAGTATTTCTTGTAACGTTAATACATTTGTAAGAGATTCTAAAACATTAATTGAGAGTAATTATGAATTAAAATGGGTCCAGCCAATTGATCAATTTTTATTTTCTGCACATGTTGAATTAGTTGCACTTTTTCAACTAAAATAAAGAAATGTTAATAAAAAAATCTATAACGATAAAAAAACATAGGACATCTTTATCTCTTGAAAAAGAATTTTGGAATGCCTTAAAGATTATTGCTAATGAACAAAACTGTTCTATGGAAAATTTGGTTACAAAGATTGACGCTAACAGAAAAGCCACACTTGCGTCTTCAATACGAGTCTACATTTTAAAATTTTATATGAAAGATTAACCAGTAATTCCAATTTGCCAAGGAGCAAATTCATGACGACCAAGGTTTAAAGTTTCGCTTTTTGTTTTTTTTCCAGAAGCAAAAGAAATAAGTTCTTCAAAAATTATTTTACCCATTTCTTCAATATCTTTTTCTCCATCAATTACTTGACCGCAATTTATGTCCATATCTTCAAACATTTTTTTATATAGAGAAGAATTTGTAGCTAATTTTATTGAAGGAGTTGGTTTAGAGCCAAAACATGATCCCCTACCTGTTGTAAATGCTATCAAATTTGCGCCACCTGCAATCTGACCAGTCGCTGAAACAGGATCAAATCCAGGTGTATCCATAAAAACAAATCCCTTTTCATTAACTCTCTCTGCATAACTGTATACTTCCATTAAACCTGTTGTTCCGCCCTTCATTGCCGATCCCAAAGATTTTTCTAAAATATTTGCAAGGCCACCTTGTTGATTTCCTGGGCTAACTATTCCATTTATTTGTACGTCTCGACCTACTGCATAAACATTCTTCCACCAGTTTACACAATCCAATAATTTTTCCGCAACCGAAGAATTTACAGCTCTTGCGGTTAAAGTATTTTCAACACCATATATTTCAGGTGTTTCTGACAAAATAGCAGTCCCACCATGACTAACAAGTATATCAACAGCTTTACCCAAAGAAGGATTAGCAGAAATAGAAGAAAAAGCGTCTGAGCCTCCACACTGAAGGCCAACCATGAGATTAGATAAAGGTACTTCTTCTCTAAAAATCTTATTCGCCCTCTCTAACATACTTTCTACAATTTTAATTCCTGCTTTAATTGTTGCAGTAGTTCCACCATTATCTTGCATCACTAAAGTTTTTAAATTTTCATTTACTGTAAGTCCTTGGTGAGAAAACAAACCTCCAACTTGACACCTTTCACAACCAAGACCAATGACTAAAGATGAAGCAACATTTGGGTGACTTATATACCCCCCTAATGTTCTATTTAACAAATTCATAGGTTCACCTGATAATTCCATTCCACATCCAGTTGAATGGCTAAAGGCGGCTACACCGTCTACATTAGGATAATTAATCAGTTTTTCCGAGGTAAAATATGATGCAATTTCGTGGACAACAGTTGCAGAACAATTTACTGTTGACACTACTGCAATAAAATTTCTAGTACCTACACGTCCATCCGCTCTTTTAAAACCTAGAAACGTCCTCCTACTTGATGAACTGACAAACCTAGTTGGCAGATACTTTGAGCAATATTCATGTTCACGTCCAAATTCCTTAAATACAACATTTGAATTAGTTAAAACTTGACCTTTAGCTAAATCTGTATCCGCAAAACCTATAATTGTACCATATTTATAAATCGGGCAATTTTTAACAATATCTACTTTAGCAATTTTCTGTCCTGAAAGTATTGGAGCATCTAATCTAATATCAAAACCTTCTAGATATTGATTAGCTTTCATATTATCTAATGCAATAATGACGTTGTCTTTATCATTCAAAAGTATTGCATTTAAACCCTTTATATTAATTTCTTTAGTAACCACACCTAAACCTCATATATAACTAAATTATTATTTGTCTGATCTTAGCCATTTTTCAAAGGCTTTTTTTTCACTCTCATCAGTCAATGGATATAAACCTTTAATAGATGCTCCTTTTTGAACCTTATCTATTACATAATCCTCATATATAGTCATAGACTTAACTTCATCAGAAATTTCTTTTATAATTTGATTTGGAATTACAACAACGCCTTCTTTATCTCCAACTATTAAATCATTTGGCCAAACTGCAACATCCCCACAACCAATTGGTCTGTTTATATCTATAGCTTGATGCAGAGTTAGATTTGTTGGAGAAGAAGGTCTATTATGGTATACAGGTATACCCATTTTCTTTATTTCATCTGTGTCTCTAAAACCACCATCTGTTACTATTCCTGCGCATCCTCTTACCATTAATCTTGTAATTAAAATTGCTCCAGCCGATGCAGCTCTAGCATCTTTTCTACTATCAAATATTAATACATAACCTTCAGGACACTCCTCAATTGCTAAACGTTGAGGATGCCTTGGGTTTTTAAATACATCTATTTTATTAAGATCTTCCCTTGCTGGAATATATCTAACAGTATAGGCTAATCCTACCATATTTGGTAACTTTGAATTTAGTGGGTATACTCTCTGAATAAACTGATTTTTTAGTCCTTTTTTAAATAATGCAGTGCAAATTGTAGCCACACTAGAATTTAAAAAAATTTTCTTTATTTCATTAGGTAACATGCTTCTTCTCTAAAAAATATCAGGTTCTTTTGCAGACGTTCCAAAATCACTTTCCAAAAAATCAAAATCACAACCCTCATTTGCTTGTCGAACATGATTACTATACATCCACAACCAACCTCTCCCAGCTTTTGGATTATTTTTTTTAACTTTCTTTTTTCTATGTAACAAAGTTTTGTCATCTACAAGCATATTTATTGATCTTAAATTTACATCTATCTCAATAATGTCTCCAGTTTCTAACAAAGACAAAGGACCACCTACATAACTTTCTGGAGCTACATGAAGAATACATGCACCATAACTAGTACCACTCATTCTAGCATCAGAAATTCTAACCATATCACGTATACCTTTTTTGAGAAGTTTTTTAGGTATTGGCATCATCCCCCACTCTGGCATTCCAGGTCCACCTACAGGTCCAACATTTCTTAAAACTAGAATATGATTTTCTGTTACATCTAGATCATCACTATCAATGATTTTTTTCATTTGTGCATAGCTATTAAAAACTATAGCTGGACCTTTATGTTTCAAAAATTTTTTATCACAAGCAGCTGGTTTTATAACACACCCATCTGGAGCCAAGTTTCCTTTTAAAACAGCTAAAGAGCCTTCTTCATAAATTGGGTTGTTAAATGGACGAATTATATCTTGATTAAGTGTCTCTTTCCCATCAATAAGCTCTTTTAATTTAAGCCCAGAAACAGTTATTTCGTCTAAATTAAGCTTTTCTGACAAGGAATTCATCAAAGATAAAATTCCACCTGCATAAAAAAAATCCTCCATTAAATAATCTTTTCCTGAAGGTCTTATATTAGCAATTAAAGGTATTTTTCTACTTTTTTTATCTAAGTCGTCCATTGTTAAATTTATTCCAGATCTTCTTGCCATAGCTATCAAATGAATAATAGCGTTAGTAGAACAACCCATTGACATAGCCACGGTAACTGCATTATCAACAGAATTTTCAGTTATTATTTTTCTTGGTGTTAAATCTTCCCATACCATTTCAACAATTCTTTTTCCTACATTCGTAGACATTCTAATATGATTTGAATCTGCAGCAGGAATAGAGCTTGCACCAGGTAGACATAAACCCAGTGCTTCTGCTATGGCTGTCATAGTACTAGCTGTTCCCATAGTCATACAATGTCCATATGATCTAGCAATACCTGTCTCAACTTCTTCCCAGTCTTGTTGAGAAATATTTCCTGCTCTTAATTCATCCCAATATTTCCAACCATCTGAACCACTACCTAAAAATTTACCCTTATAATTACCTCTTAACATTGGACCAGCTGGCAAAAAAATAGTTGGTAAATTTAAAGTTATTGCTCCCATTGTAAGAGCAGGTGTAGTCTTATCACAACCTCCCATTAAAACAACTCCATCAATAGGATGTGATCTTATAAGTTCTTCAACCTCCATCGATAACATATTTCTGTACAACATTGTGGTAGGCTTTACATACATTTCAGCAAGAGAAATAGCAGGGAGTTCAATTGGGAAACCGCCTGATTGATAAATTCCCTTTTTTACATCCTCTACTCTTTGTTTGAAATGCATATGACATGGCTGAATGTCGGACCAAGTATTAATTATACCAATAATAGGTTTATTATCCCAATCATCCTTGTTTAATCCCATTTGCATAGCTCTGGATCTATGACCAAATGATCTTACATCGTTAGGAGCAAACCATCTGTAACTTCTTAATTCTTGATATTTTTTTTTCAAATCAACTCCTAAATTTTACATTCAATTTAATTTTGACTCTAATGGGATAGAAATTCAAAGAAAAAATACAATAAAATAATTAAATAGAATGTAATTAAGGTTGGTAGGCCTGGAGGGACTTGAACCCCCAACCACTCCGTTATGAGCGGAGGGCTCTAACCAGTTGAGCTACAGGCCTTTATTTATATTTTAAGAGACTTATACTAGCACAATTTGAGTATGTAAAGTGCAAGAATTTAAAGTTTAAAACTTAATTCTCAAGAAATGATCTCAATTTCCTTGACCTAGTTGGGTGCTTTAACTTTCTTAAAGCTTTAGCTTCAATTTGTCTAATACGCTCCCTTGTTACACTAAATTGTTGTCCAACTTCTTCTAAAGTATGATCAGTATTCATTCCTATACCAAAACGCATTCTCAAAACTCTTTCTTCTCTTGGTGTTAAACTTGCTAAAATTCTTGTGGTAGTCTCTCTTAAGTTAGCATGAATAGCAGCTTCTAAAGGTTGAACTGCCATTTTGTCTTCAATAAAATCTCCTAGATGGCTATCGTCCTCATCTCCCACCGGTGTTTCAAGAGAAATTGGCTCTTTAGCAATTTTCAAAACTTTCCTAACTTTATCAAGAGGCATAGAAATTTTTTCTGACAACTCCTCAGGAGTGGGCTCTCTGCCGATTTCATGAAGCATCTGCCTAGATGTTCTAACAAGTTTGTTTATTGTTTCAATCATATGTACAGGGATTCTTATAGTTCTAGCTTGGTCTGCAATTGATCTTGTTATGGCTTGCCTAATCCACCAAGTGGCGTAAGTTGAAAACTTATAACCTCGCCTATATTCAAATTTATCAACAGCTTTCATTAGGCCAATATTTCCTTCTTGAATTAAATCTAAAAATTGCAACCCCCTATTGGTATACTTTTTTGCTATAGATATTACCAATCTTAGATTTGCTTCAACCATTTCTTTTTTTGCTCGAGCTGCCTCTCTTTCGCCCCTTTGAATAATTTGAATAAGTTTTTTATATTCTTGTATGGGCATACTAACATTATTTACAAAATCAAAAACCTGATCACAAATGCTAATAATTTCATCATTATGAGTTTCAGTAAATTTTTCCCATGATTTAGATTTACCAGGTTTGATTGCCCAGTTGTGATTTATTTCATTACCTACCCAACTGTTAATGAAATCCTTTCTTTTTATGCCAGAGTTTTCAGCTAATCTTAGCAATGAGCCTTCAATATTTGTAATTTGTCGGTTTAAACCATACATCTGATCTACTAATTCTTCTTGTCTATTATTGTTCAAATAAATTTTTTCCATTTGTTCAATTAATAGGACTCTCAGTTCTGATAATCTCTTTTCTGATCGTGAAACTAAAGCATCACCTTTTCTAAGCCTTGCTATTCTTCTTTCACTAAGAGTTAAGATTTCTTTAAATGTTGTTGCAACTTCATCAATCATTCCCAAAATTTGTTCCTTAATTTCTGATTCCATTGCTACTAAAGATAAGTTTATATCGTCATCGTTATCGTTATCTTCATCTTCATCTTCATCATTTTTATTATCAACTACATCATCTGCTAAACGGCTTTTATCCTCCTCAATAAGTATATTAGATTTTTCAATCTCTTTATTTTCATGGGCAGACTGACTATTTATTTTAATCGAATTAAAATCATCAATACTTTGTTTTAAAAGTACTGGTTCATTCGCTCCACCATTTATACGAGAATAAGTTGTTTCTAAATCTATAATGTCTCTTAATAACATTGTTCCGTCATCAACTTCGTCTCTCCATTTTAGAAAAGCTCTCATTGCTAAAGGCGATTCGTAAATTCCACCTACCATTAATTCTTTCCCTGCTTCTATCCTCTTAGCAATGGAAATTTCACCCTCTCTTGATAAAAGTTCAACTGAACCCATTTCTTTGAGGTACATTCTTACTGGATCATCAGACCTTGCTCCTTCTTCTTCAGACAAATTTCCAGTTTTATCGTCTAAATCTTCTAAAGATGTTTCTTCTTGCTGGTCAACGATATTAAAACCCATATCATTTATTGCGGAGTGAATATCTTCTATCTGCTCAGATGTATATTCACCAGGAGGAAGTGCATGATTTAATTCATCAAGAGTAACAAAACCATTAAGTTTCCCCTTTTTTATAAGAGATTTAATTGCTGAATTATTTAAGTCTAAAATAGGACTATCGTTACTTGTTTTAGAATTGTTTTTATTTTCATTTTTGGCCAGCATTTATAAACTCACTCTAAAAATTAATATTATTTAATTATTTAATTATTTAATATTTCAAAATTTAATTATTTCTAAAATCTAATAAATTTAATAACTCTCTAAAAATAGCCATCATATTTTCTTCTTTTAAATGGTCTACATCAAAGTTTAATCTAGTAGGGTAATTACTTTGCATAAAATTATTGATTTGAACAGAAAAACCTTTATTCATCATTTTTTGTTGTAGATCTCTAGAACTTATGTCGGGGTTTTCATTTATTATACTCAACATTGAGTTTTTTAAATTATTTAAATTTTCATTCTTAAAATTAAGCAAAGAAATCCTCTCATCAAAGATAGAACAAATTTTCGGATATATTAACATAATATAAATAATTGCCCCAATTTTAATTTCAACTCCTGTCTTGGGCATATTTTTTTTTATAGAAAATAATTTTTGGTTAGTTTTGTTTAGCGCTTTTGTTTTAGAATAAAGATTTTTGTTTTTTTCTCTTAAGAATCTTATTCTTTTTTCTATTTCGTCACGATAAGCTAATTTGATGTTATTATTTTCAATTGTATTTACTTTAGTTCTTAAGTAATTCCATGATAAAGCATAACTCTCTGGCTCGTTTTCTCTAATAAGTTTAAGTCCTTGTATCCAAAGCATTTCAAAAACACCAATTGCTTTGTCCAAAATAATTTCCAATTCTTTTAAACCATATTTCTTAATGAATTCTTCTGGATCAAGTTCTTCGGGTAAAAATACAAATTTTAATTTTTTATTCAATTTTAGTTTTGGTAGGTATTTCTGAAAAACTCTTTCAACAGCATTTTTACCTGCGAGATCTCCATCAAAAACCAAAAAAGCTTCATCTACCATATTAAAAATTTTTTCAATTTGATAATCTTTTAACGATGTTCCTAGAGAAGCAACAGCAGGATAACCACTCGATTGAAGACAAATAACATCAGTGTAACCTTCACAAATTATAAAGCGTTTCTTATTAAGAAGTTTTTTAGCATTAAAAATTCCAAATAATTCTCTACCTTTAAGAAATAAAGAAGTTTCAGGAGAGTTTAAATATTTTGGGTGTCCATCTCCTAAAATTCTTCCACCAAATGCAATTACCTTTCCAGAATTATTTAAAATAGGAAACATAATTCTTTCTTGAAAGAAAAAAACTAAATTTTTATTGTTGTTTCTTTTAACTAAACCTGCTTCAACAAAGTCATTTATAGAAAATCCTTCTTTTAACAAGGTAGAGATTAAATGGTTGTTAGATTTTGAATTACCTGAGTATCCTAAACTAAAATTATTTATAATCGTTTCATTAAAACCTCTTTTTTGTAAATATTTTTTAGCTTTTTCACCCAAGGGAGCATTTAAGTTGTTTATATATGATTCTGAAACTCTTTTAAGAAGTTTAAAAGAATTTGTAATTTTAGGATCTAAAAAAAAATTTTGTTTGCTAGTATTAATTCCTGCTAGATCTGATAATTTTTTTAAAGCCTCTAGAAAAGATATATTTTCTGTTTCCATTACATAACTAAAAATATCTCCATTTTTACCACAACCAAAACAATGATAAAAACCTTTATCATCAGATATATTAAAGGAAGGTGTCTTTTCCTTATGAAATGGACAAAGAGCGACAAAGTTATTATTATCACGTTTTTTCAGTGAAAGATTTTTACCTATAACTTCAGAAAGTTTGATAGAGTTCTTAATTTCTTCTTTTAAATCCATATTGTTTCTTATTAAGCCAATGAATTATTCATCATAACTTTGAGAGCTTTTCTTTTATAACTTTACTAACGTAAGCAAAATCCATCATTCCATCATACTGTTCTTTTATAACTTTAATAACTTTACCCATATCTTTAATAGAATTCACATCAGATGATATAATAGTTTTATTAATTACCTCATCAATCTCTTGTTTAGATAGTTGGCTTGGGAGAAAATTCGAGATTGTCTTAATTTCATCTTCTTCTTTTTTTACTAAATCAACTCTATTGCCTTGCTCATACAATTGAATAGATCCTTTTCTTTGTTTTATCATAGTCTGAAGTAATGTAATAATTTCTTTGTCATTAACCTCTAAATCATTTCCTTTACTTTTAGATATTATGTCTCTTTCTTTTATAGCTGCCAATATCAATCGTAGAGTACTTGTTAAATTAGTATCTTTTTTAATCATTGCATCTTTTAAATTTTTTGAAACTTTTTCTCTGATATTCATTTTTTTTCCTAATAATTTTTGTTGATATAGATTCACCAAATTTAATTTTAAGAAAATTGATAACATAATCTATTAAATTTTAATCAAATAATCTTAAATTTTATTGACGAAGATAATAATACAATTTAATTACAACTTAATGAAAATTTTGTGTAAAAATTATTTCTTATCAGACATAATTAATCCAATAAATATTTATCTTAAAAACCAGCGTTTTAGAAAATCTACAGGTGTTTAATGGATAACATTAATAATATGTTTAAGGATAAAGGTTACATACCATTTGATATTAATTCAATTAATAAAGATCATACATTAAATTGCATATTAATTTTAGATAATGGTTCATATTTTTTAGGAAGATCATTTGGTTCAGAAAAAAAATGCTTAGGCGAAATATGCTTCAATACTTCCTTTTCTGGCTATCAAGAAATAATCACAGATCCATCATATACTGGACAAATCATTACTTTTACTTTTCCACATATCGGTAATATAGGCTCTAATATATTTGATGAAGAGGGAAATTCCAAATCTATAGCAGGTATAGTTGTCAGACAACACCCAACAAACGACTCAAATTGGCGATCAGAAATAAGTTTTAATGAATGGTTAATAAAAAATGACATACCAGGTATTTCTGGTATTGACACTCGATTGCTAACTAAAATAGTTCGGAAATATAAAAGTTGTAATGCAATGATATGTTACGAAGAAAGTGGTAATTTCAAATTAGAAAAGTTGAAAAATGAATTAAAAAAGCATCCAAAAATGGATGGATTAAACCTTTCATCATCTATAACAACTAAAAAACAATACAAATTTACTGAAAGTGTACATAAGTTAATATCATCAGAAGCTTTAAATTTAAAAAACTTCAAGCCCAAAATTGCAGTTATAGATTTTGGTGTAAAACATAACATACTTAGACACCTTGTTAACCTAAATGCGGAAGTTAATGTTTTCTCTGAAAATACAAATATTGAGGAAATAAACAATTTCAAACCAGATGGTATATTCTTGTCTAATGGCCCAGGAGATCCATCAGCAACAGAGACAAAATGCAAAAAACTGTTAAATAATTTATTTCAACTTAAAATTCCAGTTTTTGGAATATGTATTGGTCATCAATTAATTGGACTATCGTTTGGAGCAAAAACAAATAAGATGCCTCAAGGTCATAGAGGTGCAAATCATCCAGTTAAAAATTTATTTAACAATAAAGTGGAGATTACAAGTCAAAATCATGGATATGAAATAGACATAGATTCTTTACCAAATTGTCTAGAAGTAACACACACTTCTTTATTTGATAATTCAATAGAAGGTATAAGACATAAATCATTACCAATCTTTTCAGTTCAATACCATCCAGAGGCTTCTCCTGGGCCAACCGAGTCGTCTTATTTATTCAATGAATTCTTAAACTTAATTAAAGTATCAAAAAATGCCAAAACGTGAAGATATTAACTCAGTTTTAATTATTGGAGCAGGCCCTATAGTTATTGGACAAGCATGTGAGTTTGATTACTCTGGAGCTCAAGCATGTAAAGCACTTAGAGAAGAAGGTATTAGAGTAATACTAATAAATTCTAATCCTGCTACTATAATGACTGATCCAATTATGGCTGATGCTACATATATTGAACCAATAGAAAAAAATACGATTAAAAAAATTATAGAAATTGAGAAGCCTGATGCAATTCTTCCAACTATGGGAGGGCAAACAGCGCTGAACGCAACTTTAGATTTATATAATTCAGGCATTTTAGGAAAATACGGTATTGAAATCATTGGAGCAAAACCTGATTCAATAAATAAGGCAGAAGACCGAGAATTGTTTAAAAAAAGTATGAACAAAATTGGTTTAGAATCTGCAAAAGCACAAATTGCAAAAAATATTGATCAAGCTATTTCTGCTCTAGATTTTGTTGGTTTACCAGCAATAATAAGACCATCTTTTACTCTTGGAGGTGAAGGTGGTGGTATAGCTTATAACAAAGAAGAATTTATTGAAATTGTAACTAATGGATTAAAATTATCTCCTACAACTGAAGTACTTATTGAAGAATCACTTCTTGGGTGGAAAGAATATGAAATGGAAGTGGTAAGAGATAATGCTGATAACTGTATTATAATATGTTCTATTGAAAATGTTGATCCAATGGGAGTTCATACAGGTGATTCTATTACTGTTGCTCCAGCTTTGACTCTAACAGATAAAGAATATCAGAGGATGCGAAATGCAAGCATTGCAGTATTAAGAGAAATTGGTGTAGATACTGGGGGATCAAATGTACAATTTGCTCTTAATCCAGAAAATGGAAGATTAATTATAATAGAAATGAACCCAAGAGTAAGTAGATCTTCTGCTTTAGCATCAAAAGCAACTGGTTTCCCAATCGCTAAAGTTGCTGCAAAACTTGCTATTGGATATAGTTTAGATGAATTAAAAAACGATATCACAAAATCTACACCTGCTAGTTTTGAACCTACAATAGATTATATTGTTACTAAAATTCCTCGTTTTACTTTTGAAAAATTTCCTGGGTCCAATAATTTTTTATCTACCTCTATGAAATCTGTAGGAGAGGCAATGGCTATTGGAAGATCTTTTCAAGAGTCTCTTCAAAAGGCGTTAAGATCCCTCGAAACTGGTTTATCTGGACTTGAAGATGTATTTTTTCCAGATCAAAATGAGAATTTTAATAATAGAGATAACATATCAGGCTGGTTAGCTGAACAAGTTCCAGAAAGAATATTGAGAATTTCGACTGCATTAAGGAATAAAGTCTCTATCGAAGAAATTTCTAATGTTACAGGTTGGGATAAATGGTTCTTAGAACAAATTTTAGGTATAGTTCAAGTTGAAGAATATCTTAAAACAAATGAATGTAATATGGATGAGATGTTTTTAAGAAATATTAAATCTATGGGATTTTCTGACAAACGTATTTCTGAAATAACTCAAATTAGTCTTCATAAAATTTATAAACTTAGATCAAAATTTAATGTTTTTCCTTCTTATAAAAGAGTTGACACATGTGCGGCTGAATTTTTTTCAGAAACAGCATATCTTTACAGTACTTATGAACAGAATAAAAATAATGAGTGCGAAGTTTATCCATCAAACAAAAATAAAGTTGTTATTCTTGGTGGCGGTCCTAATAGAATTGGGCAAGGTATAGAGTTTGATTATTGCTGCGTTCACGCAGCATATAGTTTATCAGATTCTGGGTTTGAAACAATAATGATTAATTGTAATCCTGAAACCGTATCAACGGATTATGACACATCAGATAAATTATATTTTGAACCTTTGAGTCATGAAGATGTTTTTTCAGTTATTGAAAAAGAAAATCAAAATGGCAAAGTCATTGGTGTAATCGTTCAGTTAGGAGGACAAACACCACTTAAAATTGCAGCAAGCTTGGAAAAGGCAGGTGTTAAAATTTTAGGTACGTCAGTAAAGGCAATAGATTTAGCTGAAGACAGAAAAAGTTTCAAAGAGTTATTACAAAAATTAAAATTAAATCAACCCTTAAACGACGTTGCTAGCAGTAAGATTGAAGCTTCAGAAATTACTAATCGAATTGGTTTCCCAGTAGTTATAAGGCCTAGTTATGTGCTTGGTGGTCGAGCTATGGAAATAGTACATAACCAAGATCAATTACAAACATATATAAATGACGCTGTTAAAGTTTCTGGCGACAATCCAGTTTTAATTGATAGTTTTTTAAAAAATGCAATAGAAGTTGACGTTGATGCTATTTCAGACGGAAATAAAACATTCATTGCTGGCATAATGGAACATATTGAAGAGGCAGGGATACATTCTGGAGACTCTGCATGTGCTCTTCCCCCCCAAACTTTAGATAAAAAAATAATTGATGAAATAATTTTACAAACTAAAAAACTTGCAAAATCTTTGAATGTTATTGGCTTCATAAATATACAATTTGCAATTCAAAATAAAAAAATATTTATATTAGAAGTTAACCCTCGTGGAAGTAGAACAATACCTTTTGTTGCTAAGTCTACTGGTATTCCACTTGTCAAAATTGCATCTCAAATAATGACAGGGAAAAAGTTATGTCATTTTAAATTATTAAATAAAAAAATTAACCATATATCAGTTAAAGAAGCAGTATTTCCTTTCGCAAGGTTTCCTGGAACAGACATAATACTTGGTCCTGAAATGAAGTCTACTGGTGAAGTTATGGGCATAGGTTTAACTTTTGGTGAAGCCTTTGCAAAAAGCCAACTTGGTGCGAGTATAAATTTACCTTTAGAAGGTAAAGTGTTTATCTCAATAAAAGATGATGACAAAAAAAATGTAATGCCTATAGCCAATAATCTAAAGAATTTAGGTTTTAAAATTTGTGCAACCTTTGGAACTGCAAAATATTTGAATGATAATAAAATCGAAACACAATATATCAAAAAAGTCATTGAAGGTAGACCTAATGCAGTTGATGCGATGTTATCTAAAGAGATCCAACTTGTAATAAATACTGCAGAAGGAAGAAATTCAATTAAAGATAGTTTTTCTTTGAGACAAACAGCGCTTTTGAATAAAATACCTTATTATACTACCATTCAAGGCGCTAATGCAGCAACTCTTGCTATAAAAGCGTTAAAGAGTTCACAATTAAATATCAAATCTCTTCAATCATATTTTGAATAAAATATTATTTTGTATTATATTTAAATATTTGTAATTTATGGAAATATATCTATGGAAAAAGTACCTTTTACATTTTCTGGGTTAGAAAAAATTAAGCTAGAATTAGATAATTTAAAGAAAATTGAAAGACCTAAGGTTATACAGGCAATTTCTTCAGCAAGAGAACATGGTGATTTAAAAGAAAACGCTGAGTATCATGCTGCAAAGGAGAAACAAGCATTTATAGAGGGTCGTATTACAGAACTTGAAGATGTAACTAGCAGAGCAGAAGTAATTGATCTCAGTAGACTCTCAGGTGAAACTGTTACTTTTGGAACTAAGGTTAATATAATAGATGAAGAAAATGATCAAAAAACAACTTATCAAATAGTAGGATTTTACGAAGCAAATTTAGAGGAAGGCCTTATATCTATAGCATCCCCAATAGCAAAAGCACTGATAGGAAAAGAAGTAGGCATGTCAGTTGTAGTTACAACACCAAGTGGTACCAAGAATTATAATATTTTATCTATCGAGATACCTAAATCATAGTTTCAAAAGGTATACCTGGTTTATTTTTAACACTCCTAATATTTAATGAAGTTTTAACATTACTTACTTTTGGTGCCTGTGTTAGATTTTTTGTTAAAAAAAACTGAAAATGATCCCAATCTTTCGCGACTATTTTTAATAAAAAATCTACTTCACCAACTAGCATATGACACTCCCTAACCTCAGGAAAATTAGATATATAATTTTCAAATATCTTTAGATCGTTTTCAGCTTGGCTTTCAAGCCCTACATATGCAAAAACTGTAACTTTAAAACCTAACAGTTCAGAGTTAACAATAGCATTATAACCAATTATTAAGTTTTTTTCTTCTAATGATTTAACTCGTCTTAAGCAAGATGGAGGCGAAATCTTTACTATCTTAGCAAGATTTACATTAGAAATATCACCGTTTTTTTGCAACTCATTAAGTATTTTTAAATCAATATTATCTAATTTGTTTTTTTCATTTTTCATTTAATCAATACTTCTTTATAATGATTATAACAAAACTGTCGCAATAATATTAATATATTGCCTAAAAATACACAATTTTATTTCAAGAAATGTTTCTTAACTAAAATTTAAATGGAAATTAAAGGAAAAAAGATAAAGACATTAAGTATAAATGATACTTGGATATTATCAGACGGCACCAAGGGTATGGAAAATCAATCAATTGCCCTAGCAAAAATGTTGAAAAATAATTTTAAGTTAATTCACTATAATCCTCCATATTTTTTAAAAAAATTTCCATTATTGGGAAAATTCTATACTCCGTATTTTTTAAGAAAAAAATTACATACAAATTTACTACCTTCAATTATTATTACAACTGGCAGAAGGATGGCAGGTTCATCAATAGCACTAAAATCTATTTTAAAGAATGATGTTAAAACTATACATATCCAAAACCCGAAATTATCTCTTAATAATTTTGATTTATTATTAATACCAGAACATGATAGAATTAAAGGTATAAATGTAATTCAAACAAAAGGAGCTCTTTCTTTTTTTGATGAAAAAGATATTAAAACATCCAATAAACTAAGTTTTAAAAAAATAAAAACTAAAAATAATACAGTTTTATTAATGGTTGGTGGAAACAGCAAAAGACAAAAACCACAAAATAGCGAATATTATGATTTAAGCACTAGGGTGGTAAAAGGAGTCAAAAGCTTAGATGCACAATTGATAGTTACCGTATCTAGAAGAACTCCAAACAAAGCAATTAAAATATTGCAATCAACTTTCTCAAAACATTTAAGTGACTTTAAGATAATCTATCCCAATGAAAATAACCCATATCCACAAATTTTAGAAATAATTGATTTTATAATAGTTACAAGTGATAGCGTAAACATGATTTCAGAAATAGCAACGCTTTCAAAACCATTATTTATTTTTAACTTCTCAAAGGGTAATGAAAAAATTTCATTTTTTATATCAAATCTTAAGGAATTAAATATTGTTAAAAACTATGAAGGTGATTTATTTAAATTTAAAAAAAACAGACTTCAGACAAACAAAAAATCCATTTTACAAATTAACAAGTTTTTCGGATTCCATTAAATTACCCAATTTTCTAATTTTATTAACCTTATCATTCAATAATTTCCAATTATCATTTTTATCAATTTCACTCCAAATTTGCTCAACTTCATTTAACAACATATTTTGCCTGTTATTATTTAACTCATGTTTCTTTTCTAAAGCACCTTTAACTGGAAGACTGTCTTTCAAAATTGCAACTACTTTTGAAAATTCATTAATTTTATATTTTTCTCCATAATTAGTTTTTATACAATCTGTAATCGAGTCCCTTCCTCCATAGAAATCATAAAACATGTTAGCGTAATTAATTTTATTCTTTTCGCTTTCATTTAATAATATCGTCATTATTTCAATAAGATTTTTACTATCTATATCTTTTATTCCCATCCTCCAACAAAAATGTTTTCTCAATGATTTATGAAAGTTGTTAGAAAACTGTTTTAAAGTTTCAATTATTATTTTTTCGTCTATAAACTCATCTAAACTTTTCCCTAACTGAGTAAGCGCCCATAATGCAGCTTCAGGTTGTCTGCCAAAAGAATACCTTCCATTACTATCAAAATAAGCAGCTGTAAAATGAGTGTTTGCAAATTCTATAAATCTCCAAGGACCGTAATCAAAAACTTCTCCAGTGACATTGAAATTATCTGTATTTAAAACGCCATGAACGAAACCTGATACAATAATCCTACCAATTGATTCTGCAATTCTTTTTACACTTTCTAATAATATATTTTCTGCTAAAGTTTTTATGCTTTTATTAGGTTTAATGTTGGTAAAATAATTTTCTCTAAGGTGATTTAATAATAAAGCAATATTATCATATTCGTTAAAATATTTTAATCTTTGAAAAGTACCTATTCTAATATGACTGTTATTTCTTCTTACAAGAACAGCTGATCTTGTTGGAGAAGGTTCGTCATTTCTTTGCAATTCTTCTCCTGTTTCAATAATTGAAAAAGTTTGACTTGTGGAAACGCCTAAGGCAGTTAAAAATTCAGTTGCTAATAACTCTCTCACAGCTCCCTTCAGAGTAAGCCTCCCGTCTCCACCTCTGCTATATTTTGTTTGCCCAGAACCTTTTGTTCCCAAATCCCATAAAATATTATTTTTATCTAAAAATTGTGCTAGGAGAAACCCTCTTCCATCACCTAAGTCTGGATTATAATAACCAAATTGATGTCCATGATATTTTAATGCTAATGGTTCATGACTAATTTCTGGCAATTTAGCAAATTTACCAAAAAATTTTACCCACTGATTATCACTTAAATGATCTAAATCTAATAACTTAGCTGCTCTGTTATTTCTAAATCTTAATATATGATTAGGAAATTTTGCTGGAGTAGCTATTTGGTAAAAGGATTCACCTAAATTAAAATGACTATTTACAACTTTAGCTTTATTTATCATGAAAAAAAAAATCATTCTTTATCTAAAAAGATTGTCCTGTAAAGTTTTTTCTAAACCTTTATACAAGTAAGACACTTGTTCTTCATATCCATTATAAATAATTGTAGGGATTCTACCTTCTACCCCTAATTGTTCTTCTGTTTCTTGAGACCATCTAGGGTGAGAAATTTTAGGATTTACATTTGCCCAGAATCCATACTCTTTTGGTGAAAGTTTTTCCCACATTCCAATAGGTCTTTCACTTAAAAAACTTATTTTTACAATTGATTTTATTGACTTAAAACCATACTTCCATGGCAAGACGAGGCGGAGAGGAGCACCGTTCTGATTTGGCAGGTGTTTTCCATATATACCAGTAGCTAAAAAACTAAGCTCATTTTTAGCTTCTTCAATTGAAACACCCTCTTGATATGGCCATGGATACCATTGTTGTTTCTGTCCTGGCGCTATTTCAGGGTCGTAAAAAGTTTCAAACTTTAAAAATTTAGCGCTGGTTTTTGGCTCAACTAAGGACAATATTTTATTTAAAGGGAATCCTGCCCATGGAACTGTCATTGACCAAGCTTCTACGCATCTGAAACGATAAACTCTTTCTTCAATACCACCAATTTTTTTTAGTAAGTCATTTATATCAATTACTAATGGATTGTTGACGAGCCCATCTATAGTTAGCTTCCACGGTTCAGTTTTAAGCTGGGAAGCTCTTCTCCAAATATTTTTATTCGATCCAAACTCATAAAAGTTTGTATAAGTTGTAGCCAAATGCTCAGCAGTTAAAGATCTTTTTGCAATATAAGCTTTATTTACTGTAGGTGGATAAAGTGAGCTAAACGCTGAATGAGACATCAATGATGCGCTGGGAAATAAAATTGAACCTATACCAAGTTTTTTTAAAAAATTTCTTCTAGTATTAAAAGATTTTTCTGACGTAACATTGTTATCTTTTAATTTCCAAACTTCTTTTCTTTTATAAAATGCCATTAAAAACTCAAGTAGTTATGAAAGAGTTAAGACAGCTTTTTCAATTCTATTCATAGCTTCTTTTAAAACATCTAAGCTAGTTGCGTAAGATACTCTAAAATATGGTTCTAAACCAAAAGCCACTCCAGGTACTGCCGCAACTTCGGCAGATTCTAAAAGCCATTCTACAATTTCAGCATCATTGTTTAAGATTTTTCCATTTTTTGTCTTCTTACCAATTAATCCTGAGACATTGGGGTAAGCATAAAATGCACCTTCAGGTAAAATGCAAGAAATCCCCTCTATACTATTAAGTTTATCAACTACATAATGTCTTCTTTCATCAAAAGCATTTAAACAAGGATCTAAGAACTCTTTACTTCCACTGATACCAGCTAAAGCAGCATATTGTGAAATAGATGACGGATTAGAAGTAGATTGACCTTGTATCTTAATCATTGCTTTAATTAGTAATGATGGGCCAGCTGCATAACCTATTCTCCAACCTGTCATGCAGTAACTTTTAGAAACGCCATTTACAGTTAAAATTCTATCTTTTAAATCAGGAGCAACTTGCGCCAATGTATAAAATTTAAAGTTATCATATACAATGTATTCATAAATATCGTCAGTCATTACGTATAAATTATCATATTTTCTAACTACATCTGCGATTTCTTCAAGTTCGCTTATAGAATAACATGATCCAGTTGGATTAGATGGACTGTTCAGTATAAGCCATTTACTATTTTTAGTTATTACCGTTTCAAGAGCTTCTCCAGTAAGTTTAAAGTTTGTTTCTGAAGAACAATGTACGAATATTGGTTTACCACCTGCTAATAATGTCATGTCAGGGTAGGAGACCCAATATGGTGCTGGGATTATCACCTCATCTTCTTTATTTAAAGAACTCATCAAGGCATTAAACAAAATTTGTTTTCCACCAGTTCCAACAATGACGTTACTTCTATCATAATTTAAATCATTATCTTTTTTGAATTTTTCTACAATTGATTGTCTTAATTCTGGTATTCCTTCTATATTAGTATATTTGGTATATCCGTGATTAATTGCATCAATGGCGGCTTGTTTAACATGTTTTGGTGTGTCAAAATCAGGTTCCCCAGATGATAATCCAATAACCTTTTTCCCCTCTCTTTTGAGTTGATTAGCCTTTGCTGTTATAACCATTGTTGCAGAAGGTTTAATTCTATTTAAACTATCAGAAATAAATGTCATTTAACTACTCCAAATTATATGATTATCTTTTAGACTTACTACAATTTAATAAAGACTAACATCTTTTTTATTAATAAATTAGTTATTATTTGTTATAGATAATTAGTGCAAATTTTTTACTCATAAAATATATAAGTATGAATAATATCGAAAAAATTGAAGATAATGAAATAACATCCCCTAAATCTATTTTTAGATTAAATTCAAGCTTTACCCCTACGGGAGATCAGCCAGAGGCTATAAAAGAATTGGTTTCTGGGGTCCATGATAACGAAAAAGACCAAGTATTACTTGGAGTGACTGGTTCTGGTAAAACTTTTACAATGGCGCATGTTATAAATTCTCTTAATAGACCTTCATTGATAATGGCACCTAATAAAACATTAGCAGCACAATTATATGGTGAGATGAAAGAATTTTTCCCGAATAACGCTGTAGAATATTTCGTTTCATATTATGACTATTATCAACCAGAAGCTTATGTGCCAAGATCTGATACTTATATTGAAAAAGAATCAAGTATTAATGATCAAATTGATCGTATGCGTCATTCTGCAACAAGGGCTCTTCTTGAACGTAAGGATGTAATAATTGTTGCTTCTGTATCATGTATTTATGGTATCGGTTCAGTTGAAACATATTCAAAAATGACAATTGAATTAAAAAAGGGACAGCAAATTCCTAGACAAAGATTGTTAAGTCAATTTACTGAACTTCAATATACAAGAAATGATATGTCATTTGTAAGAGGTACTTTTAGAGTTAGGGGTGATATAGTTGAAATTTTCCCAGCACACTTGGAAACTGTAGCCTGGAGAGTAACTTTATTTGGAGATGAAATTGAAGAATTATTTGAGATAGATGCTTTAACAGGCGAAAAGCTTACATCTTTAATATCAATAAAAATTTATGCTAATTCTCACTATGTCACACCTAGGCCAACATTAAATGAAGCTATAAAATCTATTAAAGAAGAATTAAAGCTTCATTTAGAATTTTTATATAAAAATAATAAATTAGTGGAAGCACAGCGTTTAGAACAAAGAACTAATTTTGATCTTGAAATGATGTTGGCCGCAGGAACCTGCCCAGGAATAGAAAACTACAGTAGATATCTGTCAGGAAGAAATCCTGGGGAGCCACCACCGACACTTTTTGAATATTTACCAGATGATGCCCTTGTTTTTACTGACGAAAGTCATATCACAGTTAGTCAAATAGGAGCTATGTATAAAGGTGACTTTAGAAGAAAATCAACTTTAGCTGAATACGGTTTTAGATTACCTTCATGTTTAGATAATAGACCTTTAAAGTTTGAAGAATGGGAGGCATTCAGACCAAACACTATTCACGTTTCGGCCACACCTGGGGAATGGGAGCTAAATAAAACTAATGGCATTTTTGTCGAACAATCTCTAAGACCAACAGGACTAGTGGATCCAGAAATTTTAATAAGACCAACAAAAACCCAAGTTGATGATCTTATTTACGAGACAAAAGAACAATCAAAAAAAGGAAATAGAGTATTAGTTACAACCTTAACAAAAAAGATGGCTGAAGCTTTGAGTGAGTATATGTTTGAGGCAGGATTAAAAGTCAGATATATTCACTCTGATGTAGACACTCTTGAGCGTATTGAAATAATAAGAGATTTAAGACTAGGTGTGTTTGATGTTTTGATTGGAATAAACCTTTTAAGGGAAGGGTTAGATATTCCTGAATGTGCATTAGTAGCAATTTTAGATGCTGATAAAGAAGGTTATTTAAGATCAAAAACTTCATTAATTCAAACCATTGGTCGTGCTGCAAGACATGTTGAAGGAAAAGTAATTCTTTATGCTGACAACATTACGGGTTCAATGCAATACGCAATAGATGAAACTGAGAGAAGAAGAAAAAAACAAATTAGTTATAATTTGAAAAATAATATTACGCCTAAAACTGTTATTAGTAAAATTTCAGACATCTTAGCAGACCTTAGTGATAGCGATGATGATAAAAATAAAAAAAATAATGGGAAAAATATAAAAGAATCAATTCAAGATCTTCAAAATGAAATGGAAAAAGCCGCTAGTAATCTTGAATTTGAAGAAGCGGCAAGAATACGAGACGAAATAAAAAAATTACAACAAAAAGAATTAGGATTGATGGCTATCCCGAATACAGATTTCAAAATGAATTCAAGTTCTAAAAAAAAATAACTTTAATTATTTAAAATGTAATTAATCAAATACGAAAATTGTTAAATGATTAAAAATAAAAATATGTCTCTTAGTAAAGGGATTGAGATAATTAAAAATGAACTTCTTACAATTCCAAATAATTCTGGAGTTTATCAGATGGTTGGAGAAAATAATGAATATTTATATATTGGAAAAGCAAAAAAATTAAAAGACAGAATTAAATTTTACACTCAACCAAACAGACTTAATTCAAGATTAGGCTATATGGTTGCAAACACTGTAAAATTGGAAATAATTGTCACATCTTCAGAAATAGAAGCATTACTTTTAGAATCTAATTTAATTAAAAAATTTGAACCTATATTCAACATATTGCTAAAAGATGACAAGAGTTTCAGCTCAATTTTATTTAATTTATCTCATTCTTTTCCTCAGTTATCTGCACATAGAGGTGTAAGAAATATTAAAGGCGAATATTTTGGTCCTTTTGTTTCAAAAAGAACTGTGCAAAAGACAATTGAAACACTTCAGAAAGTTTTTCTTTTAAGAACATGTAATGATAATATTTTTAAATCTAGAACTCGTCCTTGTCTACAATTTCAGATCAAAAGATGCAGCGCTCCATGTGTAAATTTAATATCAAAAGAAAATTATCAAGAAAATCTTAACGAAGCAAAAAAGTTCTTACAAGGAAACTCAAAGTCAATAAAACAAAATTTAATTAAAAAAATGTACAATGCATCTAATAAACAAAATTTTGAAGCAGCTGCAATTTTTAGAAATAGAATAAAAGCTCTTACAGAAGTAAATGCAAGTCAAAATATTAATATTCCAAATATGAATAATGTTGACTTTCTTGTACTTAGAAAAATTGATAATAAAGTTGTAATTCAGATGACAATAATAAGAAGTGGTTGCAATTATGGGTCTAAATCATATTTTCCTAGTCCAGGTAAAAATGGTACTGATGTTTTAGAAGAAGAGATTATGCAAGCCTTTGTATGTCAATTTTATGATAAAAATATCCCTCCAGAAAATATTCTTGTCAATTTACATCCTAAAGATAAAAGTTTAATTGAAGAACTGTTATATAAAAAACATAAAATAAAAGTAAAAATTCAACTACCTCAAAGAGGGAAAAAATTAGAAATTATAAATTCGACACTTAAAAATGCAGAAGAAAATTTAAATAGAAAAATTTACGAAAAATCTTCTAATAAAAATAATCTGAAAAATTTACAACGAACTTTTAACCTTAAAAATTCTATTGAGAAATTAGAAGTTTACGATAATTCACACAATCAAGGAAAATCACCTGTAGGAGCAATGATAGCTTTTAACGAAGATGGTTTTGTAAAATCTCAATATCGAAGATATAACATTTTGACAGAGTATAAAAACTCTTCATCACAAATTAATGACGAGTTTATAAATAACAATGATTATTTGATGATGAAGGAAGTAATTAGACGAAGATTCAACGGGAAAAACTCATCTGGCTTTCCTAATTTAATAATCATTGACGGAGGCAAAGGACATTTAAACGTAGTTTTAAAAGTATTTGAGGAATTAAGAATAAGTAATGTTGAAGTTTTAGCAATTTCAAAGGGGATAAAACGAGATGCAGGTAGAGAAAATTTTTATACAAAATATTCCGACAGTTTAAGATTTAATAAAGATGATCCCACATTATTTTTTCTTCAAAAATTAAGAGATGAAGTTCATAGATATGCTATTGCAGGTCACAGAATTAAAAGTAAAAAAAATATTTTTAAAAACCCACTAGATGAAATTAATGGTATTGGATCAAGCAGAAAAAAATCTCTTCTGGAGGAATTTGGATCTGCAAAAGCAGTTGGAACGGCAAGTATTAGTGACTTGTTAAAGGTTGAGGGTATTAATAAGTCAATAGCTAAAAAAATATTTAATTTTTTTAACTAAAATCAATTTCATTAAAGTCTGTTTTATTTTAAAGATAGTCTTAGCTTAAAAATCTCGTTAAGGTTAATCCATGAAGAAAAATAATCCTATACTAAGTAGCATACCTAACGTTTTAACCTTATTCAGAAGTTTTGCAGCCATAATACTTCCTATAATAATCATATATGGTGACGAAATCGGGGCCTTAATAGCTACACCAATTTTAATTTTAGCCGGTATTAGTGATTATTTTGATGGATTTTATGCTAGAAAATATAAAGTTACATCTTATTTTGGAAAAGTCTTAGATCCTGTAGCAGATAAATTATTAGTTATTGGAGTGATTTTTGCCCTAGCTTCAGAAAACATGTTAGATTATTACTATGCATTCTTACCTGCACTTTTAATTGTTTTAAGAGAAATTTTAGTCTCAGGTTTGAGGGAAAGTATATCTTCATACAAAATTTCATTGGAGGTAACTCGTTTAGCAAAATGGAAAACAACTATACAACTAATAGCTTGTGGAAGTTTTTTAATTTGGAGATCAAATACTTTTTTTTACAATATGGAGATTTTAGGTTTTATTTCGTATATTCTTTTGTGGATAGCTGGAATAATTACCTTTATAACAGGACTGCAATATATCATTAAAATTATGAATTTTTTTAATAGAGAATAAATTATGATTATAAAATACTTTTCATGGATAAAGGAACATGTTGGCAAATCTGAGGAACAAATAGAATTACCAGATCACATTAATAATGTTAATGAACTTATTAACTATTTGAATGAAATAGATAAAAAATATACTTTAATTTTCGAGAAAAAAGAATTAATTAAGATTGCTGTAAATAAAACATATTCATCCTTTGATACCAATATCAGTAATAATGACGAGATTGCTTTTTTCCCTCCTGTTACTGGAGGTTAAATGAGAAAAAACATTCCTTTTATAAAAATTAAAATACAAAATGAAGATTTTGATGTTTCTGATGAAATAAAAATCTTACATCAAAATAATACCGGCGCGATAGTTAACTTTATTGGTGTGGTAAGAGGATATGACGAAAAGAATAATCAAATAATTAATTCTATGACTTTAGAACATTACCCTGGTATGACAGAGGCTGAAATAGAAAAAATAGTATTTGAAAGCTCTCAAAGATGGGAATTAACAGGTGTAATAGTAATACATAGAGTAGGTAATTTAAAACCTTCCGACCAAATAGTTTTTGTAGGTGTTTCATCTAAACATAGGCAGAACGCTTTTGATGGATGTAACTTTATAATGGATTGGTTAAAGACTAAAGCCCCATTTTGGAAAGTAGAAGAAAATAATAATAAAAAGAATTGGGTAAGCTTTAATGAAAATGACAATCAAGCACTAAAAAAATGGCAGAAATGAATGTTATACTAAATCCCATTAACTAAATCTGAATAAGCCTTTGTTAATTTGAGACAATACTCACCAGGTTTAAATTTAAAATCTCCGATTGATTGAACAGGTGTAACTTCGGCAGCAGTTCCAGTTAAAAAACATTCTTCAGCTTCAGCCATTTCCTCAGGCATAATTTTACGTTCAATAATTTCAATTCCATTATCTTGGGCAAGTTTCATAACAGTCCTTCTAGTAATTCCATCAAGAAAGCAATCTGCAATTGGGGTGTGAAGTTTGCCATCAGGCATTTTAAAGAACACATTTGCGCCAGTGGCCTCAGCTATTTGTCCTCTATAATCTAGCATAAGGGCATCACTATAGCCTTTTGCCTCAGCTTCGTGTTTAGATAACGTACAGATCATATATAATCCAGCAGCTTTAGCTAAAACTGGACCACACTCTGGACTTGGACGTTTCCATTTAGCAATATCTAATTTAATTCCTTGCATTTTTTGTTCTGGATCAAAATAGCTTGGCCACTCCCAGACAGCAATGGCTACGTGTATTTTTGTAGACTGCGCAGAAACAGCCATCATCTCACTACCTCTCCATACAACTGGCCTAACATAAGCATCATAGAGTGAGTTTTTCTCTAGTAAAATATCTTTAGCCTCTATTATTTCTTTTTGAGAAAAAGGTATTTTCATATCAAGAGATTTAGCAGAATTAAATAATCTTTTTGTATGTTTTTCAGTTTCAAAAATCTTGCCTCTATAAGATCTTTCACCTTCAAAAACACAGCTTGCATAATGTAAGCCATGATTTAATACATGAAGATTTGCATGCTTCCATTCAATCAAATTGCCATTATACCAAATAAAGCCTTCGCGGTTGTCAAAAGATAAATTATCCAAAAAAATCCTCCAAGATAAACATAATACATATAATCCACATTATTGTTAAATAATCAAATATTAAGAAATAAGTTTTGAATTTAATTAAGTTATTTAGTAATTTTAGTTTTATAAAATTTAAAGAATTAATTATTAATTGAAAACACAAAAATTACACTTAGTTTAACAATGTATGATCAAGATTTAGAAATAAATAATTTTCACATTTTAATCATTGATGATGATCAAAAAATTCGACTTTTACTAAAACAATTTTTAGAAAATAATGGTTTTAGAGTTTCTGATGCCGAAAATACTGAGCAAGCGAAAATTATTATGGAAAGCTTAATTTTCGACTTATTGGTAATTGATATAATGATGCCAGGACAAAACGGATTGGAATTTCTAAGAGAAATCAGACAAACAAATTCAATACCAACTTTGATGCTCACAGCCATGTCTAGTCCTGAAAATAGACTTGATGGACTTGAATATGGCGCTGATGATTACATGACAAAACCTTTTGAACCTAGGGAACTATTACTTAGAATTCAAAATATTCTAAAAAGGTTTACTAAAAATTTAAAAAAGTCTGAAGGAGAAGAAAACACAAGATTTGGACCGTTTATATTTAATCAAAAATCAAAAAATTTATATAAAAATGACGTTCCTGTTCATTTGACAACTTCAGAACAAAACTTATTAAAATGTTTTTGTAAATCACCTAATACTCCTTTTTCAAGAGAAGACATTAACTACTCCTTAGGTGGAAACATGGAGATTAGATCGATAGATGTAGCCATAGCAAGAATAAGAAGGAAAATTGAAATAGATCAAAGATATCCTATTTATTTACAGACAGTTAGGGGTATAGGCTGGATGTTACAAACACATGAGGATAATAATGATGATCATTAGAAAATGCTAAAATCATGCGCTTACGTGACATAACACCAAAAAGCCTTTTTGGCAGAATGTTAGCTATAATATTAGTACCAATTATTCTTGTTCAGATTATTTCTGTTTCAATATTTTATGAAAGGCACTGGGATTGGGTTTCAAGACATATGGCAAAAAATCTAGCTAAGGATTTAGGCTTGTTGATTGACGAACTAGGAAATGAACCGTCAAAAGATCAAAGAGCATTATCTGCCGTTAGAGCAAGGCAATACTTTAATATCATATTTTATTGGTTGGAGGGTGGCATTTTGAAACCGAATCAATCATTCAATGAAAAATTTCAAAATTTTCGAACGTCTCTTCAAGCAAGAATAAAAGAACCCTTTTATTTATCCTCTATTGAGAATTCAAGTCAATTTTATGTAGATATACAATTAGCAAACGGAATTGTGAGAATGCATATAGATAACAAGCGTTTATTTGTGCCTACAGGTATTACATTTATAATGTGGTCCATCGGTTCATCTGTCATTCTTTTTTCTATAGCTATTATTTTTCTTAGGGGACAAGTAAGACCAATTTTAAGGCTAGCGAATGCAGCTCGTCAGATTGGTTTTGGAAGAGAAGTTGATAATTATAATATAGAAGGAGCAACTGAAGTAAGGATAGCGGGAAGAGCATTCCAAGCCATGAGACATCGAATAAATAAACAAATTACAGAGAGGACTTCATTACTTGCAGGAGTTAGTCACGATTTAAAAACTCCTTTAACTAGAATGAGATTACAGTTAGCAGTTATGGATGAGAAGAAAGAAATAAAAGAAGACTTTGAAAAAGAATTAATTGAATTGGAAGATATGATAGATGGGTACTTAGAATTTGCAAGAAATGAAAGGGAAGAACACATGGTTGACGCGAGTTTGTTTAAATTACTTCAACAGGCTGCAAAAACTTCTGACCCTAGCGGAGAGAATATAACAATTTCTGTTCCAGCAGACAATATTCCAATTTTTCCTATGCAAGTACAATCAATAAGAAGGGCTTTAATAAATCTATTCACAAATGCGATAAGATATGCTGGTAAAGCTAATGCTCAAATTCAAATTTTTGATGATCATAGCGAAATTATAATTGATGACAATGGTCCAGGCATACCGAGAGATAAAAGGGAGGAAGTAGTATTACCATTTACAAGATTAGAAAATTCTAGAAATGTAACGACTGGAGGAACTGGACTAGGGTTGTCTATAGCCAAAAACTCTGCATTAAACCATGGCGGTGAATTAATTTTAGAGGATAGTCCCCTAGGTGGTTTAAGAGTTAGACTTTTATTACCACTATGATTATTTTTTTATTATACCCATTAAAAAACCGATGTCTTGAAAATCTCTTAAATATTTATCTAAATTTCTTATTACTGCATCTATATCTTTTTCGTTATTTTTTAAAAAAATTTCTAAGCTTCTTATAAAAACTATATTTAGAGCTAAAGATTTCAAAGTTTTTTTCCCGAAATTTTGATCTCCTTCTATCAAAGTTAAAAGGTTATCAGAAAATTTATAATTTTCATGTAAAACGTTAAAGAAAACTTCAATTCTTTGTTTAGAGTTATTACTCAAGATTTTTAATGATTGTTTATATTGAAAATATTTTTCAAATCTTAGTGAAAACCCTTCTAGAATTTTATCATAAGTGCTTGAAATAGTGTCACCAGTTATATCTACTTGTAATTCAGCCAATACTTCTCTATCAAGTTTTGAAATAAGAATTTTTAAGAAAAAAAATCTATAATCTATTGAATTTTTTGGTAATATTTCTTGAACTTCTTCTCTAGAAATTTTAGCTTCTCTACATAGTTGATCTATACTTACTTCAGGTGTGGTACTAATTTCTAAAATAGAAAAATAAGCTTCACATAATCTCCATTCTAAGTTTTGATTTTCAAAATTCATTAAGTATATCTATCCATCAGAATTTAACTCTTTAGCTCGTTTTATAGCATTATTAATTGTTGATTTAAGTAATGGGTATAACCCATTTTTTTTCGATTCAAGTACTGTAAGCCCTGCTTCAGTAGTTCCACCAGCACTCGTTACGTTTTCCTTAAGTGTCTTTGGATCGACATTGGAAGTTTCAATTAACCTTGCAGATCCAATTAAAGTTTCTCTGGCTAAGGTTTTTGCATCTCTTTTTGTTAGGCCATGATCAACACCTATTTGAGAAAGGGCTTCAACTAGATAAAAAATATAACCAGGTCCAGAACCAGATATCGCAGTAACATTGTCAATCAAACTTTCATTTTTTAAATAAATTGTCTTACTGAAAGCAGAAAGTAATGTACAAACATCTTTATCTTCCTTTTCACTTATATTTTTACTTTTACAATAACCAGTTACTCCAAATCCAACAGAAGCTGGTAAATTTGGCATTGCCCTAATTATTTTTATTTCTTTATTAATTTTATTTCTAAACCAAGAAAAAGATAGTCCAGCTGCAATAGAAATAAAAACTGTTTTATAGATATTAAACTTGTAAAAACTTCTTACAGTTTCTTCCATTTGCTGAGGCTTAACAGCAAGAAAAATTATAGCAAAATTTTTTAATTGTTTGGTTTCATTTAAACTCTCAATATTTTCGTAAGCATTAAAACCATCTCTATTAGCAATTTTTCTAAGAGAAGACTCTTTTTCAATAATAAAAATTTTAAAATCTATTTGTCTAAGCATCCATCCTCTAGCAATAGATGCACCCATCTTTCCAAAACCAAATAAAATTACATCTTTCATAACATTCCTAATTAATTCTTCTCTTTTTTTCAGTTTTGATATTTTTATGCATAACCTTCATTATTCAAAAATAATAATTCCAAAGTTTCGCCTTCAATATTTTCTCCATAAACTAAATTATGGAACCCCAAAACAAAATAATGAAATAATCTAGTGGTTAAATTTAATTCAATTTTTAAAAACTCATGAAGCGATTGTTCTTCTATTACCAAAGAATAAGATTTAATTAAATTATATTTAATTTTCCTAATGTTGAAATCAAAAACAAAAAATCCATCTCTTATATTTTGATTAGCTATATTAATTAACATTAGAAGCTCATTTGTTTTATCTTTAGGAATTTCTAAATCTAAAGTAAACTGAAAATAAATTTTATCTTCATGATCATAAATCTTCAAATAATAATTTGCTGTGTCTCCAACATAATAAGAATGAAAATTATTATATGAGTCTATATTTATTATCCAATTATGTTTGTTGAAGACATTTGAAATTTGTTGAGAAAAAAATATTTTTGTTAATTCATCTGTCATAAAAACTACATATAGTATATCTAATTATTATTATTAATATTTATATACTATATATTGATTATCATAAATAAAAAGTTACTTTTTCTTTTTTGAAAGAACTTTTTTTATATTTTTTTTTTCTAATTTTGATTTTAATAAAATAAATTCAGAGTTTAATTTTTCGTGTCTATCAACTAGTGCCTCAAAATCTTCTCGATTTACAATACCTTGAGAGTTAATAAATTTTTCAAATCTACTTTTAACAATGTTGTCAATTTCAGTTTTAAAATCAGCAAATGTTGACAACGCTCCAGTAATCATAGAGGCTGTGTCCCTTAAAAAAAATTTACTATTTTTCATTAATTTTCCTTAAAATAATATTTTATACAGATAATTTTTATTTATTATATGATATTTTTTATAAATTGTTAAAGTTATATTAAAGTTGTATTAAATGTTTCAATTTCTAAATATTAATCCTATAGCTATAGATTTTGGGATTATCAAAATTAGTTGGTACGCAATTTCTTATATTGTAGGTATCTTATCTAGTTGGTATTTTATATTAAAAATCATCAAAATAAAAAATATTGTAATTAGTGAGAAAATAATTAGCGACCTAATTAGTAATTGTATAATTGGTATTATACTTGGTGGCAGATTAGGTTATGTAATTTTCTATAATCCTAATTATTATTTTGAAAATTTAATAGAGATTTTTAAAATATGGAATGGAGGCATGTCATTTCATGGAGGATTCATAGGCATCATATTAGCTGTTATTTATTCAAGTAAAACTTCAAAAATTCCAATTACAATTTTTTCTGACTTAATTTCAATCGTTTCTCCAATTGGACTTTTTTTTGGTAGATTAGCAAATTTTATAAATGGTGAACTTTATGGAAGGGTAACAAACCATCATTTTGGAATGATATTTCCAAATAGTGGAAAACTTCCTAGACACCCAAGTCAATTATATGAAGCTTTTTTTGAGGGATTGATCTTATTTTTGATAATGGTTGTTTTAATGAATAATTCCAAAATTTTTGAAAAAAAAGGTTTCCTTACAGCTACATTCATATTTTTCTATGGATCCTTTAGATTTTTTATAGAGTATTTTAGAGAACCAGATGGACACTTAGGATTTATTTATTTTAATTTTTCAATGGGACAAATTTTATCCTTACCAATGATAGTTTGTGGTTTATATTTCATGATTATTTTTTATAATAAAAAAGTGAAAGATTAATGTAGATTTCGCTTTAAATGAAAAGAAATATAAATAATGACCATTAAAAAGATACTGCATCAAAAATTAGAATTGAAAGATGTCAGCTATGGTTTTTTTACAAGAAAGGGTGGATACTCAAAATCGCCCTATGATTCACTAAATTGTAGTTTCAATGTCAAAGATAATGAGAATGATGTAAAAGAAAATTTGAAACTAGTTTGTAATCAACTAAAATTAGAAAAATTAATAAAATTAAATCAAATACATTCATCTAAAGTTTTTGTAGTTCACAATAAAAATGATGGAAATAATAACATTCAAGCAGATGGATTAGTAACCAAATTAAAAGGTGTTGGATTATCCATCTTAGGAGCTGATTGTGCACCAATTTTGTTTTATGACAAAAACTCTAAAATTATTGGTGCCTGTCACGCAGGTTGGCGAGGAACAATTAATGGAATTATTGAAGCCACAGTTGCTAATATGGAAAACTTAGGGGCAGATAGAAATAATATGGTTGCTGTAATTGGACCTACAATACATAAAGAATCTTACGAAGTTAGAAATGATTTAGCTGAAATTATTTTAGAAAGCGAATTTTACCAAAAAAATCATTCAATATTATTTCATGTAAAAGAAAATAAATACTTGTTTGATCTGCCATTGCTTATAAAAGAAAGTTTAAAAAATTCTAAAATTAATAGTATAGGGGATGTTAAAATGAATACTTACAAAAAATCTAATTTATTTTTTAGTCACAGAAAATCCACTCACGAAAACTTTCCTAAAGTGGCTAAAACTGGTAGACATATTTCCGTAATAGGTATTAATTCGTAAATAAATGCCACATTTAATAATTTTTTCTATTGTAATGATTTTAGGATTTTTCATTTTAATTTTTATATAAATATAAACAAATTTTCCTTGCTATAACTTTGCCTAGACTGCTATTAAATATCTTAAATTATCTTGGGAAAATATTTAATGAAAATATTATCTTGCAACTCAAACATTTATTTAGCAGAAAGTATTTCTAAAACTCTAAATACAAGACTTGTAAAAGCTGATATTAGAAGATTTTCTGATATGGAAGTTTTTGTTGAGGTTCAAGAAAATGTTAGAGGTGAGGATATGTTTGTTATACAGTCTACTTCTTACCCTGCGAATGATAATTTGATGGAATTATTAGTTTCATTAGATGCGCTTAGGAGAGCTAGTGCAAGAAGAATTACAGCAGTTATTCCTTACTATGGATACGCAAGACAAGATAGAAAATCTGGTCCAAGAACACCAATCTCGGCAAAATTAGTTGCTAATCTAATTACAAAAGCAGGTGCGGACAGAGTTCTTACAATGGATCTTCATGCAGGTCAAATACAAGGATTTTTTGACATACCTACAGACAATTTATTTGCTGCACCGGTTTTTGTTAAAGATATTGAGGATAAATACAAAAATAAACCAGTGGTTATTGTATCTCCAGATGTTGGTGGAGTTATTAGAGCTAGAGCTATTGCAAGACGAATAAACGCAAACTTAGCTATAATTGATAAAAGGAGAGAAAAACCTGGCTCATCTGAAGTTATGAATATTATTGGTGATGTATCTAATCATCACTGTATAATAGTAGATGACATTATTGATTCAGGAGGAACAATATGCAACGCTGCCCAAGCTCTTATTAATGTAGGTGCAATTAGTGTGGATGCTTATGTTACTCATGGCGTTCTATCCGGCTCTGCAGTTAGTAATATAACCAATTCTCCTTTGACTTCTCTAGTAACCACAAACTCAATAAAAGCAACTGAGGCAGTAAATATGTCAAGTAATATAAGACAAATCTCCATTGCTCCTATAATTGGTGAAGCCATTCGAAGAGTTCATATGGAACAATCTGTTTCCAGTCTTTTTGAATAATTTTAATATTATTTACTTTAAATTTTTTTATTAAAAGGTTATGAATGCTTTATTCTTTTGCACCCCTGGAGGCAAAAGCGAATTTTAAGGAGTAAATTAATGCAAACTATTGATATTAAAGCTGAAGCTCGCAGTCAGGTTGGTAAGGGGTCTGCCAGAGCGGCAAGGCGTGCAGGTTTAGTTCCTGCAGTTATATATGGTAATAAACAATCACCTATCCCTATAACATTAGATGCCAATAAATGGCGTCAGTTAATGCATAAGCCTGGTATATTTAGTCAACTGATGAATATTGAAGTTAATAACGAAACACATTTTGTGTTACCTCGTGATATTCAACAACACCCAGTTTCAGAAGAGGCTGAACATGTTGACTTTCTTAGAGTTACAGAAAATGCTACAGTTGCTGTGGGCATTAATGTTGAGTTCTTAAATGAAGACAAATGTACTGGTTTAAAATTAGGTGGTGTTTTGAACGTTGTTAGGCCTCAGGTGGAATTGAACTGTCCTGCTATCTCTATTCCTGAAAAAATAACAGTAGATTTAGAAGGTCTTAATGTTGGACATACTATTCATATTAGTGCAATTGAACTTCCTGATGGTTGTACACCAACTATAACAGACAGAGATTTTACTGTTGCTACTATTGCTGCACCAAGAGGTGGTTTAAGCGATTCTGAAGACGAAGCAGAGGAGACAGAAACAACTGATGAGGCCGATGAAGATGCCAAAAAGGATGAAAATGATAGTTAAAACTATATTTGAAAAAAGCGAGTTTTAACCTTTGAGATGTTTTTAATAGTAGGTTTAGGAAATCCTGGAAAATTTTATAAAAATAATAGACATAATATTGGATACAAAATTATAGATAATATTAGAGAAACATATAATTTTCCAGATTTCTCAAAAAAATTTAAATCAGAATTTTCTAAATCAGACTTGAACAATAATATTATTTTTTTAGTTAAACCAACAACATTCATGAACAATTCTGGTGAAGCTTTAAAAGATATTAAGGACTTCTTCAATATTGATATTAATAACATCTATGTAATCCATGATGAAATAGATCTTTGTCAAGGACGTGTCAAAGTTAAAAATGGTGGTGGACATAATGGTCACAATGGTCTGAAGAGCATAGATAACTTTATTGGTAAAAACTATAACAGAGTTAGAATTGGAATATCACGGCCATCAAAAATATATCAAGAAAATGTTGATGAAAATATATCAAATTGGGTTCTTTCTGACTTCACATCTGATGAAAAAAAACAATGGCTTGATAACACAATTATTTATGTTTCTGAGATGATTGTATCATTAATTAAAAATAAAAATGATTTTTGTGATAAAAGTGTATAGGTAAATAAATGGGTTTTAAATGTGGAATTGTAGGCTTACCAAACGTTGGAAAGTCAACATTATTTAATGCTCTTACTGAAACTTCATCTGCTGAAGCTGCTAACTACCCTTTTTGTACGATTGAACCTAATTCTGGTATTGTTTCTGTACCTGATAAAAGGTTAACTTCGCTATCTAAATTAGTTCAATCTCAGAAAGTTATTCCCGCACAAATGCAATTTGTAGACATTGCTGGACTTGTAAGTGGAGCTAGTAAAGGAGAAGGATTAGGGAACAAATTCTTATCCCATATAAGAGAGGTTGATGCGGTCATACATGTAGTTAGATGCTTCGAAAACTCAGATATAGCCCATGTTGAAAATAGTATAAATCCTTTAAGAGATTCTGAAATTATTGACACTGAATTAATGTTAGCTGATTTAGAAAGTTTAGAACGTCAAACTCAAAATTTGTCTAAGAAAGCCAAGTCTAATGATACTTATGCTAAATATGATATAGATCTCATGAATAAGTTATCTCGATTTTTGTCCAATGGTATACCAATCCGTTTAGTTGATTTAACAAATGAAGAAATAAAAAAAATAAAATCTTTTAATCTACTTACATCAAAGCCAGTTCTCTATGCCTGTAACGTCAATGAAGATGATGCCTCCAATGGAAATAACTTTACTAAAAAAATATTTGATAAGGCTAAAACTGAGAATTGTGATGCTATAATAATATCAGGTTCTATAGAATCTGAAATCGCAATGTTGGATGATACTGAAAAGAAAGAATTTCTAAGAGATTTAAATTTAGAAGAATCTGGGCTCAATAGACTAATTAGAACAGGTTTTAACTTACTTGATCTAATAACGTTTTTTACAGCTGGTCCAAAAGAAACTAAAGCATGGACAATAAAAAATAATTCAACAGCTCCAGAAGCTGCCGGTATAATTCATACAGATTTTCAAAAGGGATTTATTCGGGCAGAAACAATATCTTATGAAGATTTTGTAAATTTCAAAAGCGAACAAGCCGTAAAAGATGCTGGACGAATGAGAGTTGAAGGTGCAGATTATATAGTTAAAGATGGGGATGTATTTCATTTTAGATTTAATGTTTGATTGGAGCTAAATTATGAATGAGCTTATAGAAGTTACAGCAAAAGATAATCATCAATTTTCAGCATATATTTCTCAACCTTTTGGAAAACCTAGAGCAGGTATTGTAATCTTACAAGAAATTTTTGGAGTTAACCCACATATTAAAGAAGTAACGGATTTATATGCTAGTAAAGGTTATCTTTGTATTGCACCGTCATTATTTGACAGAATTGAAAAAAATGTAACCTTAGATTATGACGAAAATGGCATATCAAAAGGAAGAAATTTAAAAGAGTTGTGTGATAAGGACGCTCTAAAAGATATAGAGGCTAGTATATCCGTAGTATCTTCTGCTGGGAAAGTGGCTGTAATAGGTTATTGTTGGGGTGGATCTTTATCTTGGAGAATAGGATGTGAAGCTTTTAATCTTTCAGCCTCAATTTGCTACTATGGCGGAGATATTCCAAAACTGAGAGATTTACAGCCTAAATGCAAAGTATTAACTCATTTTGGTGAACTTGATAAAGGTATACCAATAAATGATGTTAAAATTTTTGAGGAAACACAACCTGACGTTCTTACGTACACATATCCTGCAGACCATGGTTTTAATTGTGATCACAGAAGTCAATATAATAAAACCTGTGCAAACATCGCACTCGAAAGAACGTTGAAATTTCTAGAACAAAATTTAACTTAAATTATTGCTTTTTTATAGGAGCCCAAATCTGCTTCATAGAAAAGTAAGTTAGAGCAGTAAGTAATAGCAAGAACAACATCACTGAAATTCCTAAACGCTTCCTATCTTCCATTTCAGGCTCAGAAGCCCACGCAAGGAATGCTGTTACATCTTTCGCCATTTGGTGAGGAGTTGCTTTAGTCCCGTCAGCATATTCAACCCCGTCTTCGTAAAGAGGTTGTGGCATTCCAATTAAGTTTCCTGAATAATACTTATTATAATACATTCCGTCAGGGACTTTTTGGTCAGAAGGAGCATCTACATAGCCAGTTAAAAGAGCGTGTAAGTAATTTGCACCATCAGGTCTAGCTTTGATAATTAATGATAGATCGGGTGGATAAGCCCCACCATTTGCGGCTCTTGCAGCTTTATCATTTGGATATGGAGATACAAATTTATCACTTGGTCTAGCTGGCCTTTCAACAACTTCGCCATCATCGTTAATTGTATTAACACTATTTTCTGACGCAAATGCTTTAATCTCATCCTCATTGTAACCAATAGATTTTAGGTTTCTATATGCTAACAGTCTCATGCCATGACAGCCAGAACAGACTTCTTTATAAACTTGAAGCCCCCTTTGTTGAGATGCTCTATCAAAAGTTCCTAAAATACCAGAAAAAGACCAGTTTAGTTGTGGATAATTTATTTTTTCACCTGCGCCAAAAGAGACACTTGAAATAGAAATTATCACCAAACTTAGGATTAGTTTTAAAATATTATTAGAGAAAAATTTTGATGAGCATTTAATCATCTATTTTTTCTCCCTTGTCGCAAATGCCGAAGCTGTAGCTGCTCCCCCTAAAATTGGTTCCGAAATTGATATTGGAAGAGGTTTAGTTTTTTCTATATAAGGTAATAAAGGAAACAGAATTAAAAAGTGGAAAAAATAGTATGCTGTAGCTATTCTGGATAATATTACATATATACCTTCAGCTGGCATGGCTCCTAAATATCCTAACAAAATACAGTCAAATAAAAGTATCCAAAAGAAAATCTTATATATAGGTCTGAATTGGGATGATCTGACTGATGATCTATCTAACCATGGTAAAATAAATAAAACTGCTATTGCACCAAACATGAAAAGCACGCCACCAAGCTTGTCTGGTATTGCCCTAAGAATTGCATAGAAGGGAAGAAAGTACCATTCAGGGACAATATGCGCTGGTGTGACCATTGGATTTGCTTCAATGTAATTATCCGGATGACCCATAAAATTTGGAAAGAAAAACACTGCTGCAGCAAAAAAAGATAAAAATACACTTAAGCCAAACAGGTCTTTAATTGTGTAATAAGGACTAAACGGAATTGTATCTTGAGTTCCTTTAACGTCAATGCCAATTGGGTTATTAGAACCAAAACGATGCAGTGCTACTAAATGAAGAATCACAACTCCTACAATTACAAAAGGTAAAACAAAATGAAGTGAAAAAAATCTATTTAAAGTAGAATTATCAACCGAAAAACCTCCCCACAACCAAGTGACAATACTTTCACCTACAAGTGGAATAGCAGAAAATAAATTAGTGATAACAGTAGCTCCCCAAAAACTCATCTGACCCCATGGCAACACGTAGCCCATGAAAGCTGTAGCCATCATTAGTAAGAGTATTAAGACGCCTAAGATCCACAAAAGTTCTCTAGGAGCCTTGTAAGACCCATAATAAAGTCCACGAAAAATATGAATGTAAACTACAATAAAGAAAAAACTTGCTCCATTCATATGAATATACCTTATAAGCCAACCATGATTAACGTCTCTCATAATTCTTTCTACTGAATCAAAGGCATAATCTACATGAGCTGTGTAGTTCATAGACAAAACAATTCCAGTAACGATCATTGTAACTAAGGCAAAACCTGCTAAAGAACCAAAATTCCAAAAATAATTTAAATTTTTAGGTGTTGGATAATGATTTAACTCATGATCCATAAATGAAAACACAGGTAATCTATGATCAATCCATTTTACAACTGGGTTTTTAAACTTAGACTTTGACAATTATTACTCCTAAATTAAATATTTTCTTAACCAATTTTAATAACATTATCTGACAAAAACTTATATGAAGGAACTTCTAAATTAGTTGGTGCTGGACCTTTTCTAATCCTTCCTGAATGATCATAGTGAGATCCATGACAAGGACAAAACCAACCACCATACTGACCTTTAACATCACCAGATTTTTGGCCAAGTGGAACACAACCTAAATGTGTACAAACACCTACTAGAACGATAAACTTTTCATTAGGTACCCTTTCCTCGTCAGTTTCAGGGTGTCTCATGTCATCTAAAGAAACTTCTTGAGCTAACTTGATTTCTTCGGGTGTTCTGTGACGTACAAAAACAGGCTTACCTCTCCAAGTTACAGTAATAGCTTGCCCCTCTTCAAGTGAAGACAAATCCACCTCAGTTGATGCTAAAGCTAAAGTATCGGCAGCAGGATTCATTTGGTCGATTAAAGGCCAAGCTACAGCTGCAGCACCGATTCCTGCCATAGCATAAGTTGATATTATTAAGAAATCTCTCTTACCTTCATTATTATTTTTTGATATAGAATTTTTTGGCATTTATCTCACTTCATAAACATAATATTTATATAACACCGTGAAAAAAAATTTCCAGTGTTTTTTAAAATGATTCTAAAAAAGATTTGAATTATTTTGATTATTTAATTCCAACTAACTTTGGGTGGCAGACTCATCAATACGGCCTCTGTGTTACCACCAGTTTTCAATCCAAAAATTGTCCCCCTGTCATAGAGTAAATTAAACTCTACATATCGACCTCTTTTAATAAGCTGAAATTCTCTTTCTTTTTCACTAAATTTCTTATTCAATCTATTTTTAATAATAGATAGATATGATGAAAGAAAAATTGAACCAATATCTTGAACAAATGCAAAATCTTTATCCCAATCTTCGTTGCACAAATAATCAAAAAAAATTCCACCTACTCCTCGAGGTTCTTCTCTGTGTGGTAAATAAAAATAATCATCACACCAACCCTTAAATTTAGGATAATATGACTTATCGTATTTATCACATGTATTCTTTAAATCTCTATGAAATATATTTGATGACTCCTTATCACTAAAAATTGGAGTAAGATCACCTCCTCCACCAAACCATATTTTTTTTTTATCACCCTTACCTGTTACTAACATCCTTGTATTCATATGTGCAGCTGGTACATAGGGGTTGCACATATGTGAAACAACAGAAATGCCAGATGCCCAAAACAAACCATTTTCTTCTGCACCTGGTATTTGTTGCCTAAACTCTTTAGAAAATTTACCATGCACTGTAGATATATTTACTCCAACTTTTTCAAAAATATCGCCATGCATAATTGATATGACTCCCCCTCCTCCACCATCTCTGTCCCATGACTTTTGAATAAACGTAATTTGTTTTTTTATTGATTTATTATTTTCGATTTCTTCAAATGATTTACAAATTTTACCACGAAGCTCTTTGAACCATAAACTTGCTAATTGTTTTTTGTTTTTTAATGTTTTGATATCATCTAAACATTCTTTTGCATTTAAAGTTTTAAGCATTTTAACTTTTACAGACATATTGTTTATTTTCTTATATATTTCTTAAAGAATTTATAATTTCTTTTGGTGAACTCTTAAAATTGTTATTTACCCAAAAATTTTCAGCTTTGAAAAATAATTTTTCAACTTCGTCGAAAGTAATTGTTTTTTTTAATTTTACTATTTCATCTCTTTCTAATGGGAAAATAGGCCACTTTAAATCCAAAAAATCAACGTCTTTTATTTTTTTAAAGCACAAAACATGTAACAAACCTAATTTGTACCAATTAAATGGTATCCGATCCTTATCAAACAATCCTTGTTTTTTAGAATTTAAACAAAACCTAAGTTTCCAGATTAATTGAAGCAATTTGATTTTTTTTTCCTGAACTTCAAGCATGCCCAAAAAATTGTTTTTATTTTTTATTTTTAAATTTATTATTTGTCTGACAAAATGCAAGAATTTAGCTTTTCTTTTATTTAAATCAAATCTATTTATAATTAATTCAACATTACTTTCTCCATATAAATGAATCATTATTACAGTAATTAAATCTAATTTTTCATTTTGTATCAAAGTTGTTGCTTTAGATTTTATAAAATCAATTATTTTGAAATTGTTGAGTATAAATCCATTATGAATGGTGAATTTATGATTGTTATTTTTATTGATTAAAAGGTATTTGTCTAAAGATAATTTATTCATCATTGATAAAGATTTATGAAAATTCTTGATTAGTAATATTTTATCTATCTCGTCTCTAATTCTCTTGTTAGATAAATTAATAATCTTTGGAACTCTTGAAATTATTTTTTTTTTTAAATTTTGAGAGATTTTGTTATTAAAGTTTCCAGAGAAACGGCAAAATCTTATAATTCTTAAATAATCTTCTTCGATTCTTTCTATTGGATCACCTATAAAGACAAGCTTTCTTTCATTAATATCATGTTCCCCATTAAGGGGGTCAATTAAATTTCCTAGTGAATCTAAATATAAGCTATTTATAGTAAAATCTCTTCTTTTTGCATCCTCATTTAAACTAAACGCGTTATCAACAAGTGCAGATCTTCCAAAAGAAATTAAATCTTTCCTCAAGCTTGTTATGTGGTATTCTTTTTCTTTAATTATTAATGAAATAGTTTTATATTTAATATAATTTTCGTTAACTTTTATATTATTTCCACAAATTATTTTTGCGAACTTTTTTATATCTTCATTTATTACAAAATCAATGTCAGTTACTTCTTGATTGACAAGGTAATCTCTTAATGCCCCACCAACAATCCAAATTTTAATATCAACACTTTTAGCAAGATTGAAAATAAATTTGATATTTTTATCTATTTCAAAAAAATTTTTAAATTCATTTTTAATTATTCTAATACCTTTTTACTTCGAAAAATTTCCATCTTTGATTTTTCCGTCAATTAACAAGGGGGGTTGATAAGAGTAACTAGGGTCATAGGCATCTGTTTCAAGGTATAAAAAAGCAAATAAGATAAAAATACAAAACCCAATAACACTTACTAATGTTGAATAAAAAATTTGATTATTTTTGGTTAGTTTATTCAAAATATATTTTGTTAAGAAAAAAAGGGCTACAGAAAATATCACTGCCAAAAAAATAATTAAATATCGTCGCATGGTGGAAACTCCCTTAAACCTAATCCTGCAGATATAGTAACTAATACTCTTGCTGTTAACCCCCAAATATTTTTATCATCATAATTAATTGTCCATGTCATGGACATACTTGAGTTAATAGGCGGTTTTTCTCTTAAATGATACTCTGGTAATAACAGACAATCAGTTGGAGGAAAAAAAATTTGTTCGACTTCACTTAAATTCGGTATTAATTCTTTTCTCCAATTAGAATTAGATTGCATGATACCAAGAAATGGTGTCACAACATAACCTGTACCAGTGAAGAATTTCGGCAAATTCCCTATTATACTGAAATGCTCTCTAGAAATATTTATTTCTTCTTCTGTTTCTCTTTTTGCTGTCTCTTCTAAATTTAAATCTACTTTTTCTTTTCTTCCACCTGGAAAAGCTATTTGTCCTGCATGTTTTCTTAAGTTATTTTTTCTCTTAATCATTAAAATAGAACTGTTTTTTTTGATTTCATCATTAATGAATAATACCAAAACACTTGCTTGATTATATTTATCATCTGATCGCTCTTTATCCCCTGCATTTCTAACCCTATAAATACATGTTTCAAGATCAGTTCTAGAAATAGATTTTATCATAGATTTAAGTTCAAATAATTATTTTTTAAAAATTAATAATGTATTATTATATATTAAGAAACAATGATGAAAATTTAATGTACATTTATTTACCTATAGCAGAACAACCAATTCATTCATTAGCAGTTTTAGGCGTTGGAGCGTTTCTTGGTCTTATAATGGGATTAGTTGGTGTCGGTGGAGGATTTCTTCTAACCCCAATCATGATGTTTTTAGGCATACCACCACCCGTGGCAGTTGCTTCAGTTGCTAATCAATTAGTTGCACCTTCAGTTTCAGGTGTTTTATCCCATTGGAAAAGAAGTAATGTCGATTTTAAAATGGGTACAGTACTACTAGTAGGCGGTGTTGCAGGCTCCTCAATAGGTGTGCTTTTATTTAATTTTTTAGGAAAAATTGGACAATTAGACTTTGTTATTAAATCGTCCTATGTAATTTTTTTAACACTTATTGGAAGCCTAATGTTTGTAGAATCACTCAAGTTAATTTTAAGTACAAAAAGAGGAAAAGTCTCAAGGGGAAAACTTCATCAACATAATTGGTTGCATGGATTACCTTTTAAAATTAGATTCAGGAAATCAAAATTATATATTTCAATTTTATTGCCTATTTTAATTGGAGTTATCGTTGGCATTCTTGCTGCTCTAATGGGCATTGGTGGTGGCTTTATTATAGTTCCTGCAATGATATATCTTTTGGGTATGCCTACATCTTTAGTTGTCGGAACATCATTATTTCAAATCATTTTTGTTGCTGCAAATACAACTATTTTACAAGCGTCTCAAAATCAAACTGTCGATATAGTACTTGCTATAATTTTATTATTGGGCTCTGTAGTAGGAGTCCAAGTAGGTTCAAGATTTACAAATGTTTTAAAAGGTGAATATTTAAGGTTAATTTTATCTTCAATCATTATTTTAGTAAGCTTAAAACTTTTGATTGATTTGATTACTGTTCCTTCTGATCTTTTTTCAATAATAATTAGTAGGTAATTTAAGATGAATTTTTTTTTTCATATTGCTGTAATTTTTTTAGTATTAATTATAACTTCTAAGACTTATGCACAAAATCAAATAGTTGCAGATTTGTCACAAGAAAATGTAAAAATTTCAACAGATTTTCAAGGTGCAAAGATACTTCTGTTTGGTGCCTATGATGGAAAAAAAGGCGATGATATAATTGTAATTGTTACTGGCCCCAAAGGATTAGTCACTGTTCAAAAGAAAGACAAAATACTCGGTGTTTGGGTTAACACAAAAAAAGTCAATTATATAAATGCTCCTAAATATTTGAGTATTTCGTCTAATAGAAAAATAGAAGACATACTTAATAAAAAAACTCAAAAGATATCTGAAATTGGATTAAATAATTTGAATGTTAGAATTCAACCAGGTATTAAAGTTGAAAATGAAAAACAATGGAGACAAGCACTTACTAGAAATATGTTGAAATCAAATTTATGGAGTATAAATGAAAACTCTGTCAGCTTGAATAAAGATGCACTTTTTAGATCTTTTTTAGAATTACCATCAAATGTAATTACTGGCCAGTTTGAAGTTAAAATTTTGCACTATCGTAATAGTAAACTTGTTTCACAACAAATTAATTCAATCAATGTTTCAAAATCAGGAATTAGTGCAGGAATTTATAGTATAGCTCAAAATTACTCTACATTATATGGTATTTTTGCAGTTTTTTTGGCAGTTTTAGTTGGTTGGGGATCAAATCTAATTTTTAGAAAAGTTTGATGAGGAATTAATGACTAGTAAAAATGTAAGTAATACGTCAAAAGTTTTAAAACCAAGAAACAGATTATTCTTGGTTGTAGCAGACGATAGTAAGGAATTACATCAAGCTCTTTATTATGCTGCAAGAAGAGCAGCGACAGCTGGCGGTGAAGTTGCATTATTTAGATGCGTTGAACCTATTGAAGGGCAGCTTTGGGGGGGAGTTACCGAAATCATGGAAGCAGAAGCTGAACAAACAAGTAAAAATTTACTTTTAGAACTTAGTGATTATTGTGAAAAGTTGGGAGCACCCAAACCTAGAACATTTGTTCGAAAGGGAATTTTGCATGAAGAACTCTTTAATTTAATCGATAAGGAAAAAGCTATAAGAGTCTTAGTTTTAGGAGTTTCAACAGAACATGGAAATCCTGGTCCTTTGATTAACTATGTAATAAATAAGGGCAGCACTGAGTGTAGAGTACCGATTACTATAGTGCCTGGAAATCTTACAGATGAACAAATTGATGCACTTGTTTAAAATAATAGTTGATTTTAAGTAAACTAACTTTATACGTATAATAAAATTTGAAGAGAAATTTATGTTTAAAAAATTAATTATAATCATTTTAGGAATAATTTGTGTAACCATGGTAAAACCAGTAAAAAAAGCGACTGCAAGCTCAAGTAAATTTTTAACGATTGAAACATCTAAAGGTAAAGTTGTAATTGAGACTTTACCAAAAATAGCACCTAAACATGTTAAAAGAATAAAAGAGTTAGTTAAGCAAGGTTTCTACGATGGAATTATTTTCCACAGAGTTATAGAAGGCTTTATGGCTCAAACAGGTGATCCTGATGGTAATGGTACTGGTGGCTCTGGAAAGAATTTAAAAGCTGAGTTCTCAGATTACAAATACAAGTATGGAACTGTTGGAATGGCAAGATCTATGAGTCCAGACAGCGGGGACAGTCAGTTTTTCATATGTTTTGACGGATGCAGTCATCTCACAGGTCAGTATACAGTATGGGGCCAAGTAGTTTCGGGTATGGAAGCGGTTGAAAATCTAGCAGTAGGCGAACCACCAAGCAACCCAGATAAAATGATATCAGTTAGACTTGGTAAAAAATAAGATTAAATTTCAACAACTCTTATTGAATTTGTTGAACCAGATATTCCAAAAGGCATGCCTGCAACTACTACTATGGTGTCACCTTCTTTTGCAAAATTCTTAATTTTTATAATTTCTCTTGCCTCTTCTATTGCTGCTTCATAACCTTGAACTTTGCTAAAAAACGGGCAAGCTCCCCAAAGTAGTGATAGCTTTCTTTTTACTTTAATTTCAGGTGTCATAACTACTAATAATAAATTTGAACGTTCTCTTGACATTCTATAAGCTGTATTTCCTGATGCTGTAAAAGCAACAACAGCTTTAGCGTTTACAGATTCAGCTAAACTTACAGCAGAACGTGACACAGCATTATAAATAAAGTTTTCTCTTTTTAAATTTTGTGGGCCATCTCCTGGATGTTTTTTAATATGATTTTCAGCTGATGTTATTATTCTATCCATAATGTTAACTGTCTCATGAGGATAAGAACCAACAGCAGTTTCTGCAGATAGCATGACAGCATCTGCGCCATCAAAAACTGCTGTAGCAACATCAGAAGCCTCAGCTCTAGTAGGTGCTGGTGCCTCGATCATAGATTCGAGCATTTGAGTAGCAACAATAACTGGCTTACCTGCTTGTCTACATTTAAGAATAATTTCCTTTTGTATACCTGGAACTTCTTCAGGAGCTAATTCAACTCCTAAATCTCCTCTTGCTACCATTATACCATCACAAGCTTCAATTATTTCATTTAACTCTTTTAAAGCCGATGGCTTTTCTATTTTAGCAATTACACCAGCTTTATCACCAATATATTTTTTCACTTCTTCAACGTCTGTTAACTTCTGAACAAAAGAAAGGGCTATCCAATCAATTTCTTGATTTAATATAAATTTCAGATCATTTATGTCTTTTGAAGTCAAAGGATTAGTATTTAGCACAACATCAGGAAGATTTATACCTTTATTACTATTAATAACTCCTCCTACTACAACTTCAGTTTTTATTTCATTTTTCAATATTTCTTTGACTTTAAATTGTAACTTTCCATCATCCATGAGAATATTAGAGCCAATTGACAAACTTTTAAAAATTTCATCGTGTGGTAAATATACCCTTTTAAAATCTCCAATTTCTGGATTTTTATCAAAATTGTAATTACTCCCCTTTATCACTTTAGATCCATTTTTAACTGATCCAATTCTAAATTTTGGCCCTTGAAGGTCAGCAAGAATTGCAATATTAGAATTCATTTCTTTTTCTGCTGATCTAATAAATGTAATTCTTTTTAAATGATCACCATGATTACCATGACTAAAATTTAGGCGAAAAACATTTACACCTAATTTTATTAAATTTTTAATAATCCCAGGATCATCTGTTGCAGTTCCAATTGTTGCTACTATTTTAGTTGATCGTGGTAACTTTGAGTCTTTCATTATTTGTCCTCATCTTATCACCTTTATACATTAATTTTTAAAAAAATATTAAATTTATTTTTTTTAAAATAAAATTCGGCAAGCTATTTGCAACCCTAAAATATACTATAGGAGAAATATAAATGACGCAGATTGTTCCCTTTCCACTAGATAGAGTAAGAAAGCCAAAAAAAGAAAATATTTTTGATGAAAAACATATTCTTCACATGATTAAAAATATTAGACAAAATTACCCCCCATCACTTTGGAACACTGTTTATCAGCTTACAAAACAAGGTCATATTGATGATAATGAAATATATGACACGGCACATGTAAAACCACGTAAATAAGTTTTTATGTTTTAACTTTTATCTAAAAAAATAAAAAGATTTCATTATATATAAAATTTATTTAAAATTATTACATGATAGAGAAAAATTTTAAATATCCTATTTTATATACCTTTAGAAGATGTCCTTATGCAATTAGAGCAAGATTTGCCATTAGATCAGCAAAAATAATAGTCGAAGTAAGAGAGATTAAACTACAAGAAAAACCATCTGAATTTTTAAAATCATCACCTAAAGGAACTGTACCAGTTCTAATTAAAAACTCAGGTGAAGTTTTAGAAGAAAGTTTAGATATAATTTACTGGGCCTTAAATAAAAATGATCCACATAGATGGCTTGCTAAAGGAAAACTAGAAAATCAAGATATTATTAAACTTTTAGATGATCTTGAAAATAAATTTAAACATAATTTAGATAAGTATAAATACCCAAGTAGATTTTCTGGGGTTGATCAATATATATATAGAGATAAAAATTTATGCTTTCTTAAAAAATTAAATTCCTACCTAGAAAACAACAAATCACTCAATTGTGAACATCTTTCTTTATTAGATTATGCTATATTTCCATTTGTTAGACAATTTAGAAATGTTGATCAAGACTGGTTTGACAAATTAAATTTTGTTTTTTTGAACAAGTGGATTAATCAAATCATTGATAGCAAAGATTTTTCATCTATAATGAAAAAATTCAAAAAATGGGAGCGAAATGACGTTCCAATTTATACATATTTTGAATAATTTATTTACCTAGGAGAAATTTAATGTCAGAAGCTTTTATTTGTGAGGGAACAAGAACTCCAATTGGGAAATTTGGGGGGAGTTTATCTTCGGTAAGAACCGATGATCTTGCAGCTTTGCCTCTTATGTCACTGAAAAAAAAATTAAATAAAACTGATTGGGAAAACTTAGAAGAAGTCTTTTATGGTAATGCTAATCAAGCAGGTGAAGACAATCGTAACATCGCAAGAATGGCTCTTCTTTTAGCAGATCTTCCACATTCCATTCCAGGTATCACACTCAACAGATTATGTGCATCTGGTATGGAAGCTATTTCAAGCGCATCAAGAATGATAAAATCTAATGAAGCAGATATGACTATTGCAGGTGGGGCAGAAAGTATGAGTCGAGCTCCTTTTGTTATGCCTAAAGCTAGTACAGCATTTTCTAGGAATGCTGAAATTTATGATACAACTATTGGTTGGAGATTTGTAAACCCTAAAATGAAAGCTAATTACGGTATAGATTCGATGCCAGAAACTGCGGAAAACGTTGCGGAAAAATATCAAGTTAACAGAGATGACCAAGACAAAATGGCTCTTTCCAGTCAAATAAAGGCTTCTGCCGCAATTGAAAATGGAAGATTAGCTAAAGAGATTACTCCAGTAGAAATCCCTCAAAGAAAAGGTGAAATATTAATATTTGACAAAGACGAACATCCTAGAAGTACATCAATCGAAAAACTTTCTTCACTCCCAACACCATTTAGAAACAATGGTACTGTTACTGCAGGAAATGCTAGTGGCGTTAACGATGGTGCGGCAGCGATGATCATTGCAAGTGAAGAAGGAGTTAAACGAAATCATTTAACCGCTAAAGCAAGAATTCTTGCAGCAGCTAGTTCTGGTGTTGAACCAGCGTTTATGGGTATTGGTCCTGTGCCAGCTTCTTTAAAAGCACTTAAAATTGCTGGATTAAACATAAAAGATATTGATGTTATTGAAATAAATGAAGCGTTTGCTGCACAAGGTTTAGCTAGTTTGAGATCTCTTGGTGTTAAAGATGACGATGAAAGAGTAAATCCGAATGGTGGAGCAATAGCACTTGGTCATCCACTTGGTATGTCTGGAACAAGATTAGTTCTTACAGCAACTCAAGAATTAATTGAAAAGAACTTAAGATACGCATTATGTACAATGTGTGTTGGTGTGGGTCAAGGAAGCGCCATTATAGTAGAAAGAGTCTAAATAACCTATTTGGATTGATATGCTTGTCTATCTATGGATACTGAGCTTACATAAATAAACACGCTATCATTTAATGATAATTTCATATTTTTGAGATTATATGTTGTAATTCTAGCTCTAAGTTTTTGTTTTATTCCATTATTTTTGAAATTTTTTAATAAAATTACTAATTCAGAAAATGGCGAATTATTTTCAATTTCAATCATAGATATAAAACCTTGCAATTCGTTTTCTGTGATTTTTGTATCTAAACGTGAAGATGAAATAAGTATATCTCTTGACCTTATTCTAAATCTAACTATCTCGTTTAAATCACCGGGTAGACCTGGGACAACCAAGTTTTGTCCATTTAAATTAAGATTTGTTATATGTAAGTTCTGATCATAACTGACAACCATTCCCTCTAGAATGGAGCTTAACTCAAACTTTCCAGTTAGATCTCCAAATGAACTTTTATTAATAATATCAGCAACTCTTCCACTATCAATTTTTTTACCATCTTTAATTAATACGATTTGGTCGCCAATTTGTGATATTTCTTCAATCGAATGAGTAATATATAACATTGGTATTTTAAATTTTTTATTAATATCTTTTAAAAAAACTAATAGCTTTGCTTTGTATTTTATATCTAGATCTGACATGGGTTCGTCTAAAAGAAGATAATCAGGTTGTTTTAAAATTGTTCTAGCTAAAACTACTCTTAACTTTTCACCTCCAGACAAATTAGCAGGTGACCTCTTTAAAAAAGAATTTAATTCAAGGTAATTAATTAAATATTCTTTAGTGATTGTAATTTTATTTTGAGTTTTTATTTGATTTCTTTTTATTACAAAATCAAGATTTTCTTCCACAGTCAAATGTTCAAATAATATTGGATTTTGAAACATTGTTCCAAATGGTCTTTTGTTGGGAGGATATTTACCTGTGTCGTGAAGTTCTTTTCCATTAAAAATAATTTTAGTTTCTATATTGTCAATAAATCCACCTAATGCAGAAATAATTGTGGTTTTTCCTGATCCATTTGGACCATATAAAATAGTTATCCCGTCATTTTTAAAATGATGCTTAAAATTTAAAAATAAATTTCCAATTTTACCATTTAACAAAACTGACAAATTTGACATTATTTTACTCTTACAACTGTTCTCTTGTTAAAATAAAATAGTGTCAATAATATAATAAATGATAAAATTAACATTCCACCTGCTAAAAAATGTGCTTTACCAAAGGATAATTGTTCTACATGATCATAAATCGAAATAGCAATTACTTTTGTTTTACCGTGAATGCCGCCTCCAACCATTAGAACAATTCCAAATTCACCTAAGGTGTGCGCAAAAGATATTATTAAAGAAGTAAAAAATCCTCTTTTACATAAGGGTATTATCACATTAAAAAAAGTATCTAATGGACTAGCCCCTAAACTATAAGATGTCCTAATAGTATCTCTTCCTATTTTTTCGAATGAAGCTTGAAGAGGCTGAACCCAAAAAGGAAGAGAATAAATTATAGAAGCCAGAACTAAACCGTAAAACGAAAAAATTAATTGTTCTCCCGTTAGTATTATAAAAATTTTACCTAATGCAGTTTTAGGACTAAAAATAATAATTAGATAGAAGCCAATAACTGTAGGTGGTAACACAAGTGGTAACGTTACAATTGTTTCAATTAATGGTTTGGTCTTTTTTGACTTAAATGCTAAAAAATATGCTAAAGGAGTGCCTATTAAAGCAAGGAAAAAACAAGTAACAACAGCTAACTTTAATGTAATTAAAATTGCAGTAAAATCTGAACTTAAATGGTGATAAATATCCATATTAAATGACCAACTAAATTTGGAATTGATTTTGAGTATTATATCCTAACTAGATTATAATGGGGAATTATAAATGTCATTTATAAAAACTGACGATAATGTAAAATTATTTTATGAGTCTACTGGTAAAGGTGAACCGATAGTATTTGTTCATGAATTTGCTGGTGATTACCGAAGTTGGGAACCACAAATTAATTATTTGTCTAGATATTATAAATGTATAACATTTTGTGCTAGAGGGTACCCACCATCTGAAGTTCCAGAAAATGAAAGCAGTTATAGCCAAGAAAGAGCATGGCGTGATATTTTGAGTGTAATGGATAATCTACAAGTAGAGAAAGCACATATTATTGGCTTATCCATGGGTGGATTTGCAACTCTTCATCTAGGGATAAATGCACAAGATCGAGTTTTAAGTCTTGTAATAGCTGGTTGTGGATATGGCGCAATACCAATTGACAAAACTAATTTCAATAAAGAAGCAGACTTTTCTAATATTTCTTTGGATAGTGCAAAAATTATTTTAAATGAGGGAATGGATAAATTTGGATCAGAATATGCCCTAGGTTCTTCTAGAGTCCAATTTCAAAATAAAGATCCAAAAGGTTGGCAACTATTTAATGACCAACTAATTAAACATGATCCTGTTGGCTCAGCTAATACTTTATTGGGCGTTCAAAATAAAAGACCTAATTTATATTCTTTAGAAAAGGAAATAAGTGGCATATCTTGTCCAACACTAATTATAAATGGTGATGAAGATGATATGTGTCTTGAAGTAGGTCTATATTTGAAAAGGACTATTAAGACAGCTGGTTTGTTAATAGTGCCAAAAACAGGACATACAATCAATTTAGAAGAACCAGATTTATTTAATAATCATTTGCTTAAATTTTTAACTGCAGTAAATTCATCTTCGTGGGGTAGTAGAGATCAGAGAGCAAAAATAATAAAATTCTAATCTCTAAAATTTTCATATTGCAATGGGTGCTTAATATTTAATTCTTTTATTAATTTTATTGCTTCTTGAAGATCATCTCTTTTTTTCCCAGACACTCTTACCTCATCGCCTTGTATAGATGTTTGTACTTTATTTTTTGAGGATTTAATTGCCTTTACTATCTTTTGAGCCACATCTCTATCAATACCTTGTTTGATTATTACAACTTGTCTAATTGAATTACCAGATGCAGCTTCTGGTTTTTCAAATTCCAATGCGCCTGTATCTACTTTTTTTCTGGTAAGGTGTGTAATAATTAAATCTTCGACTTGCTTTCTTTTTAAATCGTCATCAGCTCTAATTATAATTTTATTTTCTTGGTGTTCAACTTCACACATACTTCCTTTAAAATCATACCTAGTACTAATTTCTTTTTTTACACCATCTAAACCATTTTGGATTGAAGGCATATCTATTTTACTTACTATATCAAAGCTAGGCATTTTTGATCTCCTTTATGTTTATTAAATTACAATATTAAATTTTTATTTCTCAAACAATCTAAATATAAGTTGATAGATATTTCTTAAAATTATAGATTATATTTTTATTAATATTAATTATAATTAAAGTTTTTAATGGATATCTTTTTTAAACTAATTTTACTAATACCTTTAATTCTAAGTACAATTTTCCTTTTTATAAATATTGGAATATGGACAATATTTCCATTTTGGATCTTATGTGGATTAATTGATGTATCTAGACACAAAACAATGGATTTTAAATTAATTAAAGAATATTTCGTTGGTAAAGGGTTTTTAACTTTTTTACTATCACCCTTAAATCTTTTATCTGATCTTTTATCACACAGAAATCTTCATACTTATAAAATCGAAGACCTTCCCCAAGGTCATCAGAATGAGATCAACGATGTTATTTCACTATTTGATAAAAACTCAAAAGAAATTGAAAAGAGATTTAAAGAAAATACAAATGATAATAGAACAATGTTATTTTATAAATGGTATGGATATGAATTGGATAACTCAATCGAAGAGTTTAATAATGAATATAAATATATAAAAACTATTGGTGTTTCACTTTTTAGAGAGAAGACTTCAACGTCTAGACATTTTGGTCCTCTAAGAATGACTTACCGAATTTTGTATAATTTTAATAAAGTTAAAAAGGAAGGTTCTTTTATTGAAGCTGATGGTAGAATTCATAAGTGGAAGTCTGATCCATTGTTTATTTTTGACGATACTTTAATACATCAAAGCTTTAACGAAGAAGATAATTTAAGATTTTGTGCTTTTATTGATATTATTAGGCCTTCTCATTTAGACAATATAATCAAAATGATTTTAAAATCTGTCGGTTTTTTATTAAAAAATACTAGAAGTATATTTTATAAAAATTGGAAAATGATATAAAAGCTATGCATTTGGCACTAGTATCTGTCTAACAACTTCACCCTTTGACAATTTATCAAAACCTTCATTCAAGTTATCAAATGTAATTTTCCCGTCTATTAGTTTATCTACTGGTAAACGACCTTGTTTATATAAGTTTAAAAATCTAGGTACATCTCTTACTGGAACACATGAGCCCATATAGCTTCCTAAAATTGATTTTTCCTGTGCAACTAAATCACTATGATTAAAACTAAATTGAGTGTTTATTGGCGATAAACCAGCGGTAACCACAGAGCCTCCATATCTTATTATTTGATAAGCGGTATCCATAGCTTGTATTACACCAGCTAGATCAATAGCATAGTCAACACCACCATTTGTTAAATCCCTTATTTCTTCAACCATATTATTGTTTCTACTATCAAAACAATGTGTTGCACCAAGTTCTTCTGCTCTACTAAATTTTGATGGATCAATATCAACTGCAATTATAGTTTCAGCTCCTGCTAGTTTTGCACCAATTATACCATTTAGTCCTACACCTCCTAGTCCAATAATAGCAACTGAATCTCCTGGTCTTATTCTGGCAGTATTGATTACAGCCCCTACACCGGTCATTACAGCACAACCAAAAAGAGCGGCATCTTCTATATTAAAGGCTTTATCAATTACAACAACTGATCCTCTATCAACTACATTATATTGAGACATACATGAGATACCAGTATGGTGATTAAGTCTATTTCCATCCATATCTGTCAATCTGCTTCCACCTGACATTAAATCACCTTTACCTTTTGTTGCAGCTGCAAGTTCACATACTTGAGGTCTTCCTTCAAGACACCTTCTACATCTTCCACATGAAGGAGAGAATTGAAAAGCAACATGATCTCCAACTTTTATATCTTTTACCGCACTTCCCAACTCAACTACTTCACCCGAACCTTCATGACCAATTACTAATGGCAAGGGCATTACTCTGGATCCATTAATAACTGACAAATCAGAATGACATAAACCTGCACCCATAACCTTCACAAGAACTTCATTTTCTAGAGGAGGTGATATTTTGATATCCTCAATAGATAATGGCTTAGAGTCCTTATATGGCTCAGCTAATTTGTTATTTCTAATAACTGCAGCTTTACATGTAATTGACATTTAAACACTCCTACTTTTAATATGAACTGTTTTGCCATGAGGAGTGGACAAATAAGCTTGTGTCCAATCTTCTTTTAATAGCACCAAAGTATCCTTATTACTTATTTTCTTTATAATGAGAATTTCTTCAAGTGCATTTAACCAACAAGAAAAATAATCATTACTACCATCTAAATTTTTAGAGAGTGATCTTTGTTTTTTGAGGGTCTCTCCAAAAACTTCTACAAATTCTTTCCAGCTAAAGTTTCCTTTCTCAGACAATTGAACTGTAATCGCAAATAATTGACTATGCCAAGGATTTTGGAAAACAATTTGATCTTCGTTTTTATTCGTGAATGGTAAATTATAATCAGATTTCATCTTTATTTTTTTAAAAATTAATTTGGTAAAAGTTTTAAGTATGGTTCCCATAAGTCTAGAAGTATACTGTCATTTTGACTCTCGGCTAATTCCCCCCACAACTCTGAAGATTTAAACTCCACAGTATATAGTGGTAAAGGGTTTTCTCCTAAACCATGAGCATTTTTATCAGGGAAAACGTGGTTGTTGTTATAAGAATGAATTATACCAACTCTCCCCATGGCATATTTAGGCAAACGTGTGTGTCCGCCATTAAAATCTTTATTTGGACTGTGATTTTGTGTGATAACCTTGTCACCAATATCAAAAACAGGATTTACATTTGTGTCTCTAATAGACGGACCTCCCCAACCTAGTGTTTTTTGAACATCTTTGGCTAACCAAGTCCTTTCATCAAGTTTGATATCTTTATCAGAAAACTTCGTTAAAGTTCCATTTTTTGCTGCAGAAACATATTCTTTTAACTCATCTAACGAAACAAGTTTTTTATCTATTAAAAGGTTAGTAAGAGCTGCTAACCATTTTTCGTAATAAGAAAAATTTATATAATCTTTCGGTGGCAAACACTCTCTATAATGACGGCTAATATCTAGGTTCCATTCACCTAGAGCTCCAGCAGCAAGAGTAATTGCCCATGCCTTTGCATGCCACTCATACTTGAAAGTTGGTTCAGAGTTAGTTACTTCATTATCAGTATCTCTTGGAACAGGAATTGATCCATCACCAAAACGACCACCCATGTCGTGCAATCTACTCATTTTATTTCCTTTGGTAATCCAGTACCTATCATTGAATTTCTTGTTACCAATTCTGAAAGTTCACTTTCATCCATATTTTCAGTACCTTTTGGTCTCATTGGTAATACCAAATATCTTATTTCAGCAGTTGAGTCCCATACTTTTATTTGCACTTTTGGATCTAAAGATAAACCGAATTCTAAAAGAACTTTTCTAGGTTCTCTTACTGTTCTAGATCTATATTCATCACTTTTATACCAAGTGGGGGGAATACCAAGGACTGGCCATGGATAACAACTACATAATGTGCAAACTATTACATTGTGAGTTTCAGGTGTGTTTTCAACAACAACCATATTTTCACCCTGTCTACCTTGGTAACTCAATTCTCTAATTGCTGACGTAGCATCATTCAAAAGTCTTTTTTTATATACTGGATCTACCCAGGCTTTAGCAACTACTTTTGCACCATTTTTAGGCCCTATTCGATTTTCATAAGTATCAATCAATTCATCTAAAGTTTTAGAGTCTATTAATCCTTTGTTTAAGAGTAAAGTTTCGACAGCTTTTACCCTTAATTCAGGATCAGATGGTAAATGTGAATGCGCATGATCATGTGAATGGTTGTCACTCTCATCAATATTTTTCTTACCAATCATCATTAATAACCTTAGATATAATTCTGATTAACTCGGAATTAAAACTATTCTACCATTAACTTTTCCTGCTCGCAAATCAGACATTGCTTGGTTTGCTGTAGATAAATCTTGTCTCTTAACTGGCATTAATTTGATTTTTCCTGATTTTATTATATCTACAAGCTCTCTCAACTCTCTAAGTTCACCAACATATGAACCTCTTAATGTAATTGACCTCATTGGGACAAGTGGAAGAGATAGTTTTAGCGAACCACCATATAATCCAATTACAACTACCATTCCACCTTTTTTTACTAGAGACAATGCAAGATCTGAAGTTTCTGGCATTCCAACGAAATCAATGGCTGCTGATGCCCCAATTCCTATAACACTTCTAATTTTTTCTTCCTCGTCAGGCGCAAATGCTGCATGTGCGCCTGCTTCAATGGCTTTATCTCTTTTTTCCTTATTATTATCTATGGCCAAAATTTTTGCTTTATGTACTGCTGATGATAATAAAATACCATTAATGCCAACGCCACCAGCTCCAATTATAATTATCCAATCTTCTGAATGAGTATCAGGTATTTTTTTTAACGCACTAAAAGCAGTTAAACCTGAACAAGCATATGGAGCAGCCACTGCAGGATCCATATCACCATAAGAAACAAGATATTTACTATCTGGTACAATTATGTGATCAGAGTAACCTCCATTCAGACGAGCACCTAAATATTTAGGAGCTTCACATAATGTTTCATTTCCTTCTTTGCATGCTTGACATATCCCACATCCAATCCAAGGGAAAACAATCCCACTATCCCCGATATTTACTTCTTTTGCATCTTCACCTTTTGCGACAACTGAACCTGTTATTTCGTGTCCTGGCGTAAATGGTAATTTCGTTCCTCTATCAGCTAAAGTGATTCTCTTACCGTCCCCTAGATCAAAAAATCCATCTGCAAGATGAAGATCACTATGACAAACACCACATGCTAATATTTTGATTAGAATTTCCTTACCCTTGGGAATAGGATTTTCATAAACTCTAAGTGCTAATGGTTTTCCAAAGTTGATAACTTGATAACATTTCATAAACTAAACTCCCCTATTTGAAATATCTAACCTCTTCTAGAAGTTTCGTATTTACTTGATATTTCATAATAATCATCAAATCCAATTTTTTGTCTTAAATCATTAAAATCTAGTAATAACTCAGATCTATCTTCATCTTTCATTAGTAAATTTAATGAGTTTGTCATTGCTTTCATTGCTGAACTCATAACGGTAAGTGGATAAACGGCAAGTTTGTAACCAATTTCTGTCAATTCTTTCATGGATAAATTTGGTGTAATACCTCCCTCAACAATGTTAGCTATTTTAACACCAGGAATTTCTTTACATATTGTTCTCATTTCTTCTTTGTTTTTTGGAGCCTCAACAAACATGATATCTGCCCCAAGTTCATAAAATTTTTGTGATCTTAATATTGCCTCACTCAGACCATGAGTGTGATTGGCATCTGTTCTGGCCATAATTAAAATATCATAACCTTCATTTCTCATATCAGTAGCTGCCCTTATTCTATCAAATGCCTCCTCACGATTTACCACATCCTTTCCTGGAGTGTGACCACAACGCTTGGGCGCTAATTGATCTTCAATCAATATGCCGGCACAACCTGCCTTGGAACATTCTTTCAATGTTCTACGAACGTTCATGGCATTTCCATAACCAGTGTCTCCATCTACGATCATCGGTATATCAATTGCGTTACAAATATTATTTGCTTGGTCAAAAACTTCTGAGAAGGTCATAAGCCCAAGATCTGGAGATCCTATCCTAGAGGCGGACGCAGCAAAACCTGACATAAAGGTTACATCAAAATTTGCTTGTTGTATTAATTTTGCAGATAAAGCATCAAAACAAGACGGTATTGGAATAAAAAATTTTTCTTTTAAAATCTTTCTTAAATTATCAGGCTTACTCATCATTTTATTTCTTTCTACATAAGTCCTGTATATCTTAATATTAAGAATTACTTAGGCTAAGTTAAAGCCTAGGTTACTTATATTGCCAGAGTCAATTGTAAACTCTGTCAAAAGTTCTTTTATGTTGCCAGTTTGTCCAAAACGATCAACACCGAGTGGTATTACTTTATGACCAAGTACAGAGCCTAACCAAGATAATGTTAGTTGGTGACCATCAATTACCGTCAAAATTTTAGTATCTCTTGGAATTTCTTTTAATAAACTTTCAACATAAGATTCATCTGTATTTTGATTTGGAGATATATGTTTATTTTTCCAATCATCTAACATTCTATCCGAACTCGTAATAGCTAAAACTCCAATATCTCTATATTTTTCTCCTAAAATTGTTGTTGCTTCTATTATCTCTGTAGCAATGACACCTTGATAAGCTAATATAATTTCTGGATTTGATCCAGGTTCCTTCAACCAATATCCTCCTTTTAAAACTTGATCTTTAAAATCGTTTGTTAATTCTCTATATGGTTGTTCTATAGACCTTGTACTCAGCCTTATGTAAACAGAACCACCATTTTCATCCTGCAAATAATTAAAGCTATAATTCAAGATTATTGACAATTCATCTGCAAACGCTGGCTCAAAACTTAAAAGGCCTGGCTGACTAATCCCAGTTAATGGTGTTCCTATAGATTGATGTGCACCACCCTCTGGCGCTAGGGAAACACCAGAGGGAGTTCCTACAATTATAAATCTCGCATCTTGATAACATGCATAATTCAAAGCATCTAATCCTCTAGCAATGAATGAGTCATATACAGTCCCTATTGGGAACAATCTTTCATTAAATAATTCATGAGAAAGACCAGCAGATCCAAGCATTATAAATAAATTCATTTCAGCAATACCAAGCTCTATGTGCTGTCCATCTGGAGAAAAAATCCACTTTTGAGCTGATGGTATTTTGCGATCTTTAAATATATCAGAAGTATCTTTTCTACTGAATAATCCTTTTCTATTTATCCAAGATCCAAGATTAGTAGAAACCGATACATCAGGTGAAGTAGTTAAAATTCTTGAAGTAAAATCTGTATCTTTTTTTGCGTACACATCTAAAATTTTTCCAAATGCACTTTGTGTTGATATTTTATTATCATTTATCAATACAGGTTCATCAATTACTATTTTATTTCCTCTGAATTTTCTGTGTCCCACTTTTTGAAAAGGAAGTTTTTTGATATATTCGTGAATGTTTAAATCGCTTTTTTCATCAGAAAAATTATTCCATTCCTCACCATCATTAATTTCTAATTTAGATTTAAAATCGTTCATTTGAGCTTTAGTCATAAGACCAGCATGATTGTCTTTATGGCCCGCTAATGGAGTGCCCCACCCTTTAATTGTGTATGCAATAAATGCAGTAGGTTTATCATCTTTTATATTGTTAAATGATTCACATAACGTTGAAATACAGTGACCACCTAAATTTGACATTAATTCTAAAAAATCAGAATCAGATCTTTTGTTAATTAATTTTGAAACCTCAGATTGATCGCCAATATCATCTAAGATTCTTTTTTTAAAAACTTCACCACCTTCAAATATCAAAGCTGAATATAATTGATTGGGACAATCATCAATCCATTTTTTTAATTTATTTCCACCAGGCTCTTTAAATGCTTCCTCTTGTAATTTTCCATATTTTAATACC
>CACBDG010000009.1 GCA_902537945.1 uncultured SAR116 cluster alpha proteobacterium | reverse complement strand
TAATTAATTTTATTTCATTAAACTTTATAGAATCAACAAATTTTTCACATTCTTTTAAACTTAAGAATTCTTTGAAATCAATTTTTACTTTTATTTTATTTTCTATTGGTAAAGGTTTTACATCCAATTTAAAAGACTTGATCGAATGGTCTTCAATATACAGATTTTTCATATATTTTGGTGTTAAATCAGTTCTATATGGGTGCCTTAAGAAATTATTATTTGGATAAAGATCAATTATTCCTTTTTTACTGGAAAATAAACTTATTTTTTTGTCGTTTTTATTACATTTTTTATCTAAACACCTAATTTTTTTTATTAGGTATTCCATTAGGTAATAAACAGCTTCTTGTGTAAAGTGAGATTCTGTTCTGTGGTCAAGTGAAGGAAACATTTTAGTTATTTTTTCATCACTTTCATTTCTTAACATTTGATAGTATGATTGACTCAAATCAATAAAATTAATTTTATTTTTCATTAAAAAACTTATTAAGTTGTACTTATTGTCTGTATCATACTGTGCTGGGGAATAGGTTGAGTGAGGCAAGATTACAATTAAAAATTCAATTTTTTCTTTTTTAGTAATTTTATTAACTTTTTCATAAACATCAAATATTGAAAAAGATTTATTAACTTTGGCAGTCAGTTTTTTTGGCATATCTTCTGTATTTAAAATTTTGTCTTGTCTTTTGAAACCCTTTAATAAATCATGCTCTAAAATGCTGTAGAAGATATTTTTGTGACGTTTTAAGTTGCCTAATAAAAAATTTCGATAAAAAAAGTTACTAAAAAGTTTAAATCTCCATAATAGTTGATCACTTTTTAAATATGCGTTTTTAATTTTATCGTCAATCATCAAATTTTTAATTAAATCGTAATCCTGTTCATTATTAAAATAATTTTTTAATACTTTGTCCTGAATTTCTTTGTTAAAATCGACGTAATCATTATCAAAGAAAAACCAAATAATCTTTTTTGGTTTTTGTTTTATTGAAAATTCTTTAAAAATTAAAAACTGTGACAGTGGACCTGTGGCTTCAACTCCATGATTAATTACATTATATCCTGCATTTATAAAAATGTCAGAGTACGTACCACCTTCTTCATAACAATACCCGTGAGTAAATGAATCTCCTATGAATATAATTTTATTGTTTTCATCATAAACACGATTTTTATTTCTAAATCCGTACTTGTCACTTTTATAGCTTATCCATTGACCTGTTTCATTACATAGGATAGTATTTTTGTTAGTAATTCCCGGGGTGACTATAGGGTGATGGATTTGATTGCTTTCTAGAAATATTTTAAAATATAAAGAATTTGGATTAATAGAGGCATATTTTTTTTTGTCTGAAGCAAAACTATCATACATTTTTTTGATTTTACCTCTTTTATCAAAGTTTGGATTGATGGTTCTATCCACAACCCATGAAGGTCCATAATTAGGGTTTCTCAGTCCTCCTTGAGTAAATTGGCTGATAAATGAAAATATAACAAGCGTTCCAAAAAATGAAACCACTACCATATTAATATTAAAAACATTCGATTTTTTTATTTTCTTAAAACAAATAAATATTACAAATATAAAATATGTTATGAAGAAAATAGAACCTAATAGACTAACTTCGTTTATAAATATATAATCAATTATATCTGATAAAAAAGAAATGAAACCTAAAATTATAGTTGGAAAAACAGTATACATGTTATATTTTACAAAATTTTAATGTACGTTAAATCAATCCGATATTTAAATTATCATCTATAGTAAATTAATTTTATAATAAGTTGAAACACTTCTGGTTTCACTAAGAATAAAAATGACTTGTTTATGATTCATTACTGCAAACTCTTATTCTTTTATGAAAATATCCATAGATGGATCACTCATTACAATATCGCTTTCTAAATTATTTATGTTACTTATTATTTTAAAACTGGATTTATCTACAAATCTATGGAGAAATTGTCGATTAGAATTATTTTCAGTCAATCCCACAACGCCAACATTAATGAAATAGGTTGCTGCATTTAAATTACACTTAAAAGATATTTTCACTGAGATTATTTGACCTTTATTTACTTCACTGATCCACTTGTCTTTTGTCTGTTCAGTAGTAGCTCCAGTCAAATGCAATCCTGTCACATTTTTAATGGTTGTTCCAAAAGCTAAATCATATGCCTTAACATTCACATTTACCTGAAAATGTATATTATATCTTCTTCCTTGAACAAGAATATTAACTATCTCATCTTTATCATCTGTTAATGAAAGGTTTGAAATTAACAGCCCTTTTGAAGGATATTCTGTTGAACTAGGTTTTGTAATATTTGGATCAAAATGTGTAAGACTTTTATTTTCTTTTTTGTTTGATTTATTTGAAATTAAAGTAGTTTCACCGTAATTATTAATATTTTGTTTTTCATTTAAAAATTTTAAATAATTATCTATGACGTATTTAGGATTACCTTGGATTATCATTTTTCCCTGATCTAAAACAAATGCCTTATTGCAAAGTTGTAATATATTTTGTGATGAATGTGACACTAATACAATAGTTATACCTCTTTTTTGTAGTTTTCTAATTTTTGAATAGCATTTAAGTTGGAAAGCTTCATCTCCCACGGCTAATGCTTCATCAATAATAAGAATGTCAGGTTCTATATTAATAGCTATTGCAAAAGCCAGTCTTACAATCATACCCGTTGAATAAGTTTTAACTGGCATGTTTATAAAGGATCCAATATCTGCAAAATCTATCACTTTATCTATTTTTGTTTTTATTTCACTTTCATTAAACCCGTGAATTGTATAATTTAAATAAATATTTTGTAAGCCAGTATTTTCTGGATTGAAACTGGATCCTAGCTCTAAGATTGGAAAGATCTTTCCGTAAGATTTAATGTTCCCCATTGAAGGCTGAAGTACTCCACATATCATTTTAAGTAATGTTGATTTTCCTGATCCATTTCTTCCTATAATTCCTATTGTTTCGCCTTTTTTAATTTTTAAATTTAAATTACTTATGGCATTAATTTCAGTTGAGTATGTGCGGGGTTTTAATTTAAATATGTTAAATATACTTGGTATTATAATCTGTTTTAATCTATCAATTGGTTTATTGTAAAAACTATAATTTTTTGACAAATCATTTATAATAATTGAGTATTCAGATAACATCTGCAAAACCTTTTTTTGTTTTCGTAAAAAAAAAGTACCCAAAGACAAAAATTACCATGCCGTAAATAATATTAACTATAGCTAAATAATAATTTGGACTTTTTGAAAAAAGAAGAATATTTCTTAATTCCTCAACAGGAAAAACAACAGGATTAAAAAACATAAATGGTTTCAACCATTCAGGCAAAATTGTTATCGAATAAAAGATTGGAGACAAAAAAAGTAATCCTGGGATTATTAAGTTAATAAAATGAGATAAGTCTCTTATAAAGATACCTAGTGCAGATAATAAGTAAACAATACCTAACGATATTGGAATTACTGATAGCAAAACAAATGGTACATAAATAACATTAAATGAGATGTCTCGGCCATCTATTAGCTGAATCAGTATTATTCCAAAGATCGCTATTAACAAATGAAAACAAGCAGAGATTACAACTACAACTGGTAAAATTTCCAAAGGAAAAACTACTTTTTTAACTAAATATTCGTGTTCAAATAGAAGCCCACAAGATTTTGATAAAATTTCTGCAAAATATTGAAATATTACTAGTCCGGCAAATAATATTATTGAAAAATCAAATATTGAATGATTTTCTGCATCTACACTCCATTTCGTTTTCAGAATTACTCCAAATACAAACGTAAAGAGCGCAAGTTGTAATAAAGGGGTTATGAAGGACCAAGCTAAACCTAAAATAGAAGATTTGTATCTTTTATTTATGTCTTCTATCAGTAAAGTTTTTATTAAACTAAAGGAAATCTTCATTTATTTAATTTGATTTAAGTAATTTTTTATAGTCTTAACATAGTCTTTGTGATAATTCTAACTAATATTTGCTTAATCCGTAGCACAATATATTTAATTACTTTAGAGGAATTTACATTGTCAAAAAAAAAACTTGCTATAGTTTTAGGTATACGTCCAGATGTTATAAGAGCTAGCCTAATTCTAAATAAAATCAGAAAAATAAGTGAATTCGACACTATATTTATATGGTCGGGCCAACATTATTCTTCTAATTTAAAAGATATTTTCTTTAGTGAGTTAAATGTTCTTCCACCTGAAATCGAGTTAAATTGTGTTGGAGATAATGACGCGGAGATTTCGTCTAGTGTTATTAAAAACTTATATAAATCATTATCTGAAATTAGACCAAATGCTGTAGTATTTTTAGGAGATACTAATACCGTCATGGGATGTTTAGCATGTGCTCAATTAAATATACCTATCGTTCACATCGAAGGTTGTATGAGATCTTATGATTGGAGAATGCCTGAGGAAAAATGTAGAACTGTTATTGATCACCTATCAGATGTAATTTACACATATTTTCCAGAATATAAGGAACAAGGTATTTCTGAGGGTATTAATCCAAATAGTATTGTAATTATTCAAAATTTAATAGTAGATATTTTAAACGAATATTATTTCAAGAAAAAATATAGTTTTGATGAAATTGCTACAAATAGTTTTTTTTCTTCTCGCAATTTAGAAAAAAATCAATATCTTTTAGCTACTTGCCATAGAAGAGAAAATGTAGAAGATAAAAGAGTTTTAAAAAATATTATAAACTTATTTTCACAATTAGAGAGGACAATATTCTTTCCTGCAAGTTATAGAACACAAAAAAGACTTAAGGATTTTGAACTTTCTTTACCAGAAAACGTAGTAATTGTTGATCCAATTGGCTACAAAGAAATGTTGGCCTTAATGGTAAATGCTTATGCAGTAGTAACTGACTCAGGAACAGTTGTTGAGGAAACTGCTGTTCTAGGTGTACCAAGTTTACAAATGAGAAAGGCAACCGAGAGACCGCAAGTTTACGATTGTAAATCTTCAGTTAAATTTGATCCTGATAATCCACAAAACTATTCAATAAATAATGTTGTAAATAAATTAGATATTATTTTTAATTCTAGTTGGGATCATAATTTAGGTGATGGTAAAGCATCTATAAGAGTTGTAAATGATCTAACAGAAAGAATGAATAAAGAAAATGGCTTTAGAATGCATCTTCCTGAAAATTATTCTTTAGACATCAAAAGATCATGGATTGAAGATGGAATAAAATGAATGCAATTAAGAAACTAATTAAAAAATCAAGTTTTTTAACAAAGATAATAAAAAAAATATTATTGATTTTTCAAAATAATGATAAAAACAAATTAGATGAAAAACAATTTCCTGTTGAGTTTTCTGATATAATTTATTCTCAGCACACAGGCCTTAAGAGTATAAATAAAAATAAATTGTATAATCATTACATCAACCATGGTAAAAAAATGGGTAAAATTTCTAATGCTGTTCCTGATAGATATTGTTTTCTTAAATTAATAAACAAATATAAAAAAATATTAGAGATCGCGCCTTTTACTACTCCATCTTTAATAGGAAAAAATGTAAAATATTTTGACTTAATGGATATAGAAGAGTTAAAATTAAGGGCAAAAGAATATAATCATGATATTGGAAATATAACAAAAATAGACTATGTTTCTTCTGATGGTAATTTAAATGTAATTAAGGATAAATTTGACTACGTTCTTAGTAGTCATTGTATAGAGCATCTACCAGATCTTATCCTTCATTTTAAAAATGTAGAAAAACTTTTAAAGAAACAAGGTTATTATTTTTTAATAATACCTGATAAACGATATTGTTTTGATGCACTCTTACCTGAAAGTTCTATTTCTAAAATAATTGAGCAACATATTGAAAAAAGGATTACTCATGCTCCTTCTTCAATTTTAGAGCATAGAGCACTGACTACACATAATGATCCCATAAGACATTGGAAAGGTGATAATAATAATGACAATGATATAGTTGAACGTTTAAGCTATGCTATTAGAGAAATTAAGGATAATCCAAAAAAATATGTTGATGTACACGCTTGGCAATTCACTCCTAAAAGTTTTTGTAACATTTTAGAATTATTGTATTCTTTAAAATACACAAAACTTAGAATAGAAAGGTGCTATCCTACAGTTTTAAACTCGAATGAGTTTTTTGTCATTCTGAAAAATTAATAATAAAAATTCTTGTACCAATTTACGAACTTCGGAATTCCTTCTTCGATAGAAATTTTTGGTTTAAATGAAACTACCGACTGAATTAGAGATATGTCAGCTGAAGTTCGAATTACATCACCTTTTTGAATTGGCATTAAATTTAATTTAGCATTCTTACCAACTGCCTTTTCAATAACATTAATGAAATGCTTAAGTTTTATCGGCTTGTTGTTACCAATGTTAAAATTTCTATATGAAACATTGTGATTTGCATTGCTCTGTTTAGAAAAAATTTTTTCTTCTGGTGCTTGTAATAATTTCGATATTCCATCTACAATGTCATCGATATAAGTAAAATCCCTATACATATTGCCTTCTCCATAAACATCAATAGGAATTTCTTCAAAAATATTTTTTGTGAATTTAAAATAAGCCATATCTGGCCTACCCCAAGGTCCATAAACTGTAAAAAAACGTAACCCTATAGTTGATATATTATACAGATTAGCGTAGGAAAAAGCCATTAATTCATTAGATTTTTTTGATGCGGCATATAAATTTAGAGGCTCATCAGTTATATTGTTCTCTGAGAATTTATAGTTTGAATTTTTGCCATATACTGAAGAAGATGATGCAAATAATAACTTTTTAATTTTCATATCTTTACAAATTTCTAAAATATGAAAGAAACCTATTAGATTACTTTCCAAATATTGGAATGGTTCTATAAGGGAAAAACGTACACCAGCCTGTGCAGCTAAATTAATTACGCAATCAGGTTTTTCCCTTAGAAATATATCTCTTAATTTTGCAAAATTATTTAAGTCGACAGTAGCAAATTTAATATTATCATCTTTAAGTAATTTTAATCTATATTTTTTTAAATCTAAGTCATAATAACTATTTAAATTATCAATACCAAATATTTCAAAATTGTTATTTTTTAAAAATCGTGATAAATGGAATCCTATAAAACCTGCGGCTCCTGTTATCAAGATCTTCATTAATAGCTATACTCTCAATTTCAAAATAGTTGTAATAATATTTATGATTTTGGTTATATTAGGTTGACTAAGCCATCTCCTAAAAGTGGTGCAATAACCAAACTTACTATTGCCATTACGTTAATTAAAATATTCATTGAAGGACCTGAAGTATCTTTTAATGGGTCTCCAACCGTGTCACCAACTACAGCGGCCGCATGAACATCTGATCCCTTGCCTCCAAAATTTCCTTTTTCTACAAATTTCTTAGCATTATCCCATGCTCCACCCGCATTGGACATCATTAACGCCATCATTACACAACAAATTAGTGCTCCACCTAACATTCCACCTAACGCCTTTGGTCCAAGAAAAAATCCAATTATAACTGGAGCTAGAACAGCCAACGATCCGGGTCCAATCATTTTCTTTAATGCTGCATTTGTTGCAATCTCAACACACCTTGCCGTATCTGGTTGTGCCTTCCCTTCTAACAAGCCTGGAATTTCTTTGAATTGTCTTCTTATCTCCTTAATCATGTCGAATGCAGCATCCCCAACAGCCGTCATAGTCATTGAACTAACAATAAAAGGAAATATTCCACCTAAAAACATACCGCATAGAACTAGTGGATCGTTAATAGCAAGCACAAAATTTTCAGATTGATTGGAAATTTTTTCAATATAAGCACTTATCAGAGCTAAAGCGGCTAAAGCAGCAGCACTGATTGCAAATCCCTTACCAATCGCGGCAGTCGTATTTCCAACTTCATCTAGTGAGTCAGTAATTTCTCTTGTTTTTTTTCCCATTTCTGACATTTCAGCAATGCCGCCCGCATTATCTGCAACAGGGCCATAAGCATCGATAGCCATTGTGATACCTACTGTGCTTAACATACCAACGGCTGCAATTCCTACACCATATAATCCAGCATACGTGTTAGCTATATAAATTATAAGTACTATAGTTATAACTGGTATAGCAACAGATTGCATACCTGTAGAGAGGCCAGAAATCATAACTGTGGCTGGTCCAGTCTCCCCATCTTTAGCAATTTTTTGAATTGGGGAACCACCTGTGTAATACTCTGTAACTAAGCCAACAATTATACCTCCCACTGAACCTACTAACACGGCTATCCATACACCATTTGAGACATTAACGTAATCAACCAAAAAATATGATAAAATTATGAACAAAGCAGCGGATCCAATTGTACCATACCGTAATGCAACCTCAGGACTTTTTTCTGAAAATAATTTAACTGTTAAGATACCAATTATTGAGCATATTAAACCTAAAGAAGCTAGTAATAATGGCATAAATTGAAGCATGAATTGGTTTCCACCAAGGCTATTTATAGTTGCAGATGACATAGATGCAGCTAGAGCAATTGATGCAATCATTGAACCACAATAAGATTCAAATATATCAGATCCCATGCCTGCAACATCTCCAACATTATCACCTACATTATCTGCAATTACTCCTGGATTTCTTGGATCATCTTCGGGAATTCCAGCTTCAATTTTACCAACTAAGTCTGCACCAACATCAGCACTTTTAGTAAATATTCCACCTCCAACTCTCGAAAAAAGTGCAACCGATGATGCTCCCATTGCAAAACCTTCAATATAGTGGATTGTTGATTTATCGTCTGCAAAATAATAAAAAAGGATGCCAATACCAAACAAGCCCATTGAAGCTACGGTTAAACCCATTATCGAGCCACCAAAAAAAGCGATGTTAAGAGCAGATGAAGCGCCACTTTCATTTGCAGCTACGGCAGTCCTTACATTTGCCTTTGTTGCGGTATACATGCCAATATATCCAGCAAAACCAGAACATAGTGCCCCAAGCAAAAAAGAACCGGCTGTTTCAATACCGAGAGAAAAATAAAGTGCAAATATACATATTAGGCAAAATATAGCTAATCGCTTGTATTCTGAAGCCATAAACACCATAGCGCCTAAATGAATTTGATCGCCAATTTCTTTCACTCTACCAGTACCTTCAGAGTTTTTTTTCACACTTAAATATACAACATAAGCTGACAACAAACCTAGTAAACCAAGAGTAATTGGTAAAATTCCATTTAACATTTTATTCTCCAGTATTAAAACTTAAAATTAGAAATTCTTGAAGCCTGTTTTAATGAGATTATATGATGCTGTAAAGCAATTATTGAAAATAATTATTTTGTTATAATTTCGATATAGGTGTCAGAAGTTAAATGTTTCAAAGCATATTTGAAATAACTTTTTTCGATTGCAATACAACCCGCAGTATATTTAACATCATCAAAACTACAATGCAGAAATATGGCACTACCCATTCCTTTTACTACTGGATTATCATTATAACCTAACTCAAAAAAAATATCATATGCATTGTCATCTCTCCATAGCTTTTCGTAACGAAGTTGATTTTTGTTAGTTTGAGAGATTGTTATTCTTTGATTATAAAATTCGCTATTTATATCGTCACACCAACCACACGCTTTAGAGATTTTATAAATTTTAATTTTTTTGTTAAGACTTTCGTTAATTAAATTATATTTATCTTCTCTATAATATAAAGATCGTAATTTCCATTTCCCAATAGGAGTGAATAGATCCCCCTCTCTCTTTAAGCTTTTATCTATAATACCATTCTTTCCAACTTGGCATGAAATAACTTTATTTTTAATTTTAATTTTATATTGCTCACAAATTTTCTTTACTTGCCAAATATTCATAAGGTTAAATATAATTAAAATTATAATTTTATTAAAGCTAATATTAAAAATTAGAATTAATAAGGAAAAAATTTGAACAATCCGCTTAATAACATTTTTAGTCCATTTTCAATTTATTTGGATGTAAGAGTTATTAGATTATTATTTTTAGGTTTTTCATCAGGTCTTCCAATATTATTGATTTTTTCAACACTTTCACTTTGGTTGAAATCTGCTGGTATAGACAAAGGTACTATTACTCTATTTAGCTGGGCAGGATTATCTTACGGATTTAAATTTTTGTGGGCACCATTACTTGACCGTGTTCCAATTCCGCATTTTTCGAGCAAATATGGGCATAGAAAAAGTTGGTTATTTACGTCTCAATTAATTTTAATATTTGCTATTTTTAATGTTGGGTTTGTAGATCCATCCTCAAATCTAATTTTAATGGCTTTTAGCATTACTTTAGTAGGATTTGCTAGCGCAACTCAAGATGCAATTATTGATGCATATAGAATTGAATCTGCTCCAGATAGCCTGCAAACAGCAATGAGTAGTTTTTATATAGTTGGCTACAGGGTAGGAATGATAACATCTGGAGCAGGCTCCTTGTATGTTGTTTCATTTTTGGGTGGTGATACTAAAGAATACAATGTTACTTCTTGGCAGTACACTTACCTAATAATGGGACTAATCCAAATAGTTGGAATAATTACTTGTTTACTGTCTCCTGAGCCCAATTTTAAGAGAAACCTTGTAAAAAAAACAACTGAAAAAATTAAATTATTATTAACTTTTTGTATGGGTATAGTATCTTTCGTTTTAGTTTACATAAATTTTCCAGAAATAAATATTAATGACCGTTTTGCTATTGCACTAATTGGATTATTAAAGTTAACTCTTGCAGTTGCAACAGCTACGATTATTTTTTACGCTTTAATTCAAGTTAGATTTGTCAAAAACGAAACGGTAACTGATACTTTCTTTTTACCATTACAAAAATTTTTCAAAATTCACAAAAAAGCTATAATTTATCTATTTTTAATAATATGTCTTTATCGAATTGCTGATATCGTTTTAGGTGTGGTAGCAAATCTATTTTATTCTGACTTAGGTTATAAACTTGTACAAATTGCTTCCTACTCTAAGTTTTGGGGTCTTCTAGCCACAATCTTTGGTGGTTTTTTAGGAGGGGTTTTGGCATATAAAACTAATATTTATTATACCTTGTTAACAGGAGCTATTTTATCAGCTGGAAGTAACTTACTGTTTGCTATCCTTACTTTTACAGAGCCTAATTCGATTTTATTATTAACTGTTATAGTTGCTGACAATTTGTCAGGTGGGCTAGCCTCTACTGCTTTTGTTGCATTTTTGAGTAGCTTAACTATGAAAAAATTTACTGCAAGTCAGTTCGCTCTATTTACTTCCATAATGCTGTTTATTCCTAAGATTATAAGTGGTTATTCTGGATCTATAGTAGATTCATTTGGGTACAATTATTTTTTTATTTTTACAGCATTGTTGGGAACCCCAGTTATTTTTTTGATTATTTTTGTAAAAAAATATTTTAATGTATTTAAAGGTAATCAATTTATTAGAGATAGGGAAGATTTTGAAAAATTTAATAAAAAAAATAGATAATAAGATTTTTAATTTATTAAGCCTAATAAATTATACGTTAATTGATTTAAAACTCTTCTTTAATTACCACTTAAAAAAATCAAAAAATAGTAACCCTGATAAAAACAATGATTTAAATCTTTCAAAAAAAATAACAAGTTTAAAGTCTAATGGAATAATCAAAATAAAAAAATTTTACGATGCACTACTAATAAAAGATTTAGAAAAAGATTTTAATAATTTGAAAAATGATTTTGAAAATTTATCTCCTATAAAAGTTGGAGGGGATACAAATGATCAATTTTTAGGAAAAGAAATTTTTGATAAAGGTGAAAATTATTTCAAAAAATTAGTGAAAAACATTCAAATTAAAGATCCATTTGTTATGTCACCAAACCTTCTGAAAATAGCCCTTAATCAAACCTTTATCAAAATTGCCAAAAATTATTTTAATACTGATGAGGTCTATGTTACTGGTGTTAATTATAGGCGAAGTTACTTTAATGATTTACCTGCTATTGATACACAAATGTACCACAGAGATAGAAATGCGTATAAAATTTTAAAAGTTTTCATATATCTCAATGATGTTGATGAGGACACAGGTCCCTTTCAATATGTGCTCAAGAGTCACAAAAACTGGCCATTTTTATCTAATAGGAAATATAGATGGAAAGATGAATATATTGAAAAAAAATATGGACAAGATTCAATTTTTTCTGCTACGTCGTTAATGGGTGATGTTATAGTTGCTGATACAACTGGATTTCATAAAGGGAAAAAATTAAACAAGAATTATAGAACAATGTTGACAATAAATTATTCTATTTCAACTGAAAATGGTGGACAAAAAGTTAAAATTAGGAAATTTGAAGACTATCCATTTAAAATTAAAGAAAAAGATAAAAAAATATTTAAATTCACATCTGTTCAAGTGTGAATTAAAAAGTTTAAGAAATATCAATTTTAATTTACTACCATCACCTTTTTAAAATTATAATGAGCAAGCATGATCTTAAAGATATTTTCAATTAATGAACTTAACTTTTTGGAAAGTTATCAAAACGGATTAAAAAAAATTAAAATGTTGTCTCGTTTTGAAAAATCAATGATAATAATGTGGTTACTTGGTCCATTTATATACCTTATTGAAAGAAGTCCTGCTGATGCGTGGTTAAGTACATTAGCAATAATTTTTTTATTCCGTTCATACAAATTAAATGAATGGAAATGGTTTAAATTAACGTGGTTTAAATTTGCTTTTGCACTCTGGCTTACCGCTTTGATGTCTGCATTATTGTCTCCTGATCCATACTTTACTTTTAGTCAAGGATTTGTATGGATAAGATTCCCATTATATGCAGTTGCAGTACAAACCTGGCTAGCAAAAGATAGAGATATTAGAATTTTGATGCTTATTTCAATGTGTTTTGGAATGATTATTATGTGTTTAATTTTAAGCGCAGAACTAATTTTTTCTCCAATTGATCCAAATTTTGGAGTAATTAAAACAAGATTAACATGGCCATATGGAGATCTTGTTCCAGGAGGTTATTTATCAAAAGTTTCTTTACCATTATTTTGTATTTTGATTGCAATAGCTGTAAACAAAGCATCAAAAATATCAGGTTATTACGGCTTACTTGCACTGATACCATTAGGTTATCTATTTTTGACTGGTGAAAGAACAAATACTATTTTAAGAGTATGTTCTGGTATGCTAGCAGCATTAGTCTGGAGACCTAAGTATATAGCAATAATAATATTGATAATTATTAAAGCCTTATCAATTATTTTTTTATTTATAGCAAAGCCTGACATTAGTAAAAGATTTACCGAAAAATTTTATGAAAGTTTGCCTATGGTAAGTGTAAACTCAGGTCATTGGGGAACATGGAGAAGTGGAATCCAACAAGGTCTTGATACACCAATCATTGGAATTGGTCCTAGTGGAACAAGAAAAACTTGTTCAAGCCTACCAGATCAAACCCCAAAATGGCTTCCTGGTAAAAATCTCTGCGCTAATCATCCGCATAATTTTTACGTTCAACTATTTGCAGAAACTGGAATAATTGGTTTGTTTTTTGGATCCTGCATGATATTTTCAATTATTATCACATGCTTTAATGGAAGAAAATTAAATGAGAATTGTCCCATGTTAGCAACTTCTTTTATAATACCATTAGCTATTTTCTTTCCAATACAACAATTTGGCAGTTTTTTTGGACAATGGAATAATCTTTTTATTTGGTTTGCAGTGGCATTCGCTTTAAGTACTTTACAAACATCAAAAAAATAGATCTTAAAAATAATCCGTAAAGATTTTACTTCTATGTTTATCAAGTTTTTTTGATGAAACACAAGCAGTGTGTTCGAAATTTTGCCATGATAGTTTTTGATATTTTTCTAAAATCTTATTGTCATTTGCTAGAGTTAAAATTGCTTTTTCAAGTTTTTTTTGATTGATATTTTTTATTACTATACCATTTCTTCCTATTATTTCAGGTATACCTCCTGATAATGTCGTAATAACAGCCGCTCCATTACTCATTGCTTCAGCTACAACTAACCCATACGGCTCATTCCATAGTGAGGGTACAACTACAATAGAGGCACTTCTCATTAATTTTTGCACTTCAGAATGTGTTATATATCCTGTAAAATAAGCTTGTTTACCAATTTTTAGAAACTTTTTGGCACAATTTTTTGCAAAGTTTGAATTTTTTTCATTTCCACCTAAATGGGATGAGCCAACTATACAAAACCTCCAATCATAAAGCTTGTCAGCTAAATTTTCTAATGAATCAATAAAAAGCTTAATACCTTTTTCTTCTACTAACCTTCCTACGAATAAAATTTCTTTTGTTTTTGAGGGTAACTTTTTTAATTTTTTTTCTACACCATTGTGAAGAACATGAATGTTGTTAGGCATAAAATTAAAGCCTCGTAAAAATTTATTTTTAACATATTTGCTGACACAAAATATAGTATGTGCATTTTTAACAATATCTTCTCTTTCTAATAAAGTTTTGGATCCTTTCATTTCTAGGGGGTTATTGTGAAAAAAGATATTCACTGGAATTTTTTTTTTTAAATTTTTTAGAATAAAGTTCAATAATAAAGGCCTATTGTGTATTTCGATTAATTGATTGTTATCAGTGTCTTTATTAATAAGAACACACATTTTTTTGGCTAAATTAAAGTTTTTACTTTTAAATATGTTTAATGGATTTTTAATGCCTATAAAATTATAAGGCGTTGCGGGCTCGGACACTTTTTTTCCAAAAATCCTTATTTGTTTTTTAAAATTGCTATGATTGAAATTATTTAAAACTGTAATAGATACAGAGGACAGTTTCTTTTTATCAAATTTTTCTTTGTGTGGTAATAAAATGTTAATTTTCATTTGCATAGTTAAATTTATTATTTCACATTAATATAATTAAAATTTCAAAAACTTATATAAATTTTTAAAAATAATTTCGTGAAATAGGAATTAAAAATTGCAAACTATTATATCTATGAAATGGGGTACAAGATATGGTCCAGATTTTGTAAATAGACTTTATTCATCTATAAAAAGACATACGAAAAGACCAACTAAATTTTATTGTTTCACAGATAATAATAATGGTATTGATAAAGATATAATTTGCAAACAATTACCTAAAATTAACTTGCCAAAAAATATTTCTATTACACCATGGAGAAAGCTAAGCGTTTGGCAATATCCTTTAGATCAATTGAAAGGTGATATTTTATTTCTTGACCTTGATCTAGTAGTCACTGGAAATTTAGACCAGTTCTTTGATTATAAACCTGGTAATTATTGTGTCATTGAAAACTGGACACAAATTGGTCAAAATATTGGAAATACAAGTTGTTTCAGATTTCCTGTTGGCAAGTACGATTTTGTTTTTCATAAATTTCAAAAAGATCCCATAAAAATATGGAAACTTTATCACATTGAACAAATCTATCTAAGTCATGAAATTAAAGATCAAGTATTCTGGCCTCCTGAATGGTGCAAAAGCTTTAAACATAACCTCCTGCCAAAATGGCCAATGAGAATCTGGCAACCTGCAAAACTTCCTAAAGAGACAAGCATAGTCGCTTTTACGGGTAAGCCTGATCCAGATGATGTAATCAAAGGAAATTGGCCTGTGCAGAAGTCACAATTTTATAAAAAAATATACAAACAACTTAAAACACCAAAATGGGTTGTAGATAATTGGTTATAAATCTAAAGAATTATATTTCTTGGATTTTTCCTAATGAAAGCGTCTATTGCTAAAAAATAGCCATTAAAAAACTTTTCATATGCCTCGGACGACACATAACCAATATGTGGTGTAAGAAGTGTGTTTTTAGTTCTTCTTAGTATGTGGTCTTTTGGGAGAGGCTCTTGATCATAAACATCCAAAGCAGCGAAAGAGATCGTGCCATCGTTTAGAGCGTTTATTAGATCTAATTCATTAATTATCGGACCTCTACTAGTATTTACTATTACAGATTCTTTTTTCATCATTTTTAATTTATTTCTATCAATATAACCTCTAGTTCTCTCAGAGAGCCTTGTATGAATTGTTAAGATATCTGAAAATTTAAATAAATCTGAACTATTTACATATTCAATACCAATGTTTGAGCATTCTTCTTCTTTTAAATTATGACTCCAGGCAATGATTTTCATCCCAAATGCTTTTCCAAAATTTGCAACTTGTTTACCCTGTTTTCCAAGTCCAAAAATTCCAAGTGTATTGCCCTTAAGGCTTCTTCCAATTGTTGTTTGCCATTTACCATCTTTCATATTTTGGATTTCAGTTTGCAAACCTCTCCAACTATTCATTATGAGAGCCCAGGCTAATTCTGCCGTAGAATGTATTTTTGTATCTGTCCCACAATAAACTATATTTCTCTTTTTAAGTTCACTCGAATCTACTGAAGCATTCCACATACCACTTGTAATTACTAACTTTAAATTCGGAAGTTTATTTATTAATTCTTTTGGTAATGGAGTTCTTTCCCTCATTAGACACAAAATGTCATATTTAGATAGTATATTTGATAAGATTTCTTTTTTCCCAATAAACTCGTTATAAACATCGAGTTCTATTTTATCACTAAGTTTATCCCAATTTACAAAGTCACATGAAACATTTTGATAATCATCAAGAATAGCAACTTTTAATTTTGTGCCACTAATTCTCATCTAGCCGCACCATATCCAGCTATTCTCCCAAAAACTGCTCCTGAGGTTAATCCTGAACCTCCAGGATATCCATTAAAAAAAACTCCACCAACGAGCTCTCCACAGGCAAACAAACCACTTATTGCTTCATTGTTATCATTCAAAACTGAACCTTGCTCATTTATTTTTAATCCACCATAAGTAAAAGTTATACCTCCAGTTACTGGAAAAGCTCTGAATGGTCCTTTGTCAATTCTTTGAGCCCAATTAGACTTTTGAATTTCTATATCTTTAGTAGATTTACTGTCTAGTATAGTTGGATCAAAAGAAGTCGTTAAATCTACAGCATTATTATATTCTTCTATTGTTTTTCTTGTTTCAATCTTGTCAAGTCCATCCATTTTTTCAATAAGTTCATCTATGGATTTGCCTTCAACAAAATGAGCATCGTGAAATCTATATTCTTCATAAAGTAGGTCAAAAACTTTGCTATCAAAAATTTGCCAAGCAAAATGACCTGGCTGTTCTAAAACTTTTCTTCCATATTGAGCGTAAGTGTAATTCCTAAAATTTTTGCCCTCGTCCAAAAATCTTTTTCCTTTTGCGTTAATCATAACACCTAAAAAATAGCAAATTTTACGATAGTTTTTCCTTTCCTTTGGTTCTAAATCTAAACCACCATAATTTTTCATGTAAAGATCCATCGGCGTTGCATGACAACCCTCATATAAACCATGCCTTTTTGCTCCAATTTTTAAAGCCATTATAAGACCATCACCTGTATTATGGGGCGTGCCCCTTACCTTTGCATTTAGCCATTCGTCTCCAATAAATGATTTGCGTAAATCATCATTAGCTTCAAAACCACCAGAAGCTAATATCACCGTATCAGATTCTATTTTATCTTCACCTAAACAAATACCTCGAACTTTATTATCTTGAAATATTAAGTCGGTTACTGGACTTTCGTAAAATATTTTTCCACCTAACGATAAAAAAGCTGATAATTCTTGATTAAACAAACCAACACCTTCATTTTCAGAAGCAAGTGTCAATCCCCCCCAAAATATATGCTTACCTTCTTTTACGAAACTTTGTCTAGAATATATTGGTTCAAATTTTATATCATGAGAAGAAAGCCATTGAATTGTTTCTAATGATTTAGACACTAGAATCTCTTGTTCCCAACTTAATGATCTACCATCATTAAAATTCAAGAGATCATTTTTAAATTTTTCTTGTGTGTAAGAACCAAAATCTGTGTCTTTCAATCTTACATCATTTGGATTTTTCAAAAGATCTATTAATTGATCTCCACTTTCATAGGAAAATCTCATTGCTCCAGCGGTATACTTAGTATTTCCTCCTGCCATATTTTTATCAGCTTTTTCATATATAGTTACATCTGCACCTTTTTCTAATGAAGCAATACCAGCTGATAATGCCGCATTACCAGAACCAACAATTATTATTTTTTTAGACATTTTAATTTCCAATAAAACACATTTTTTATTTAAGATTGTTTTATTATTGTTATTATTTAAGTTAATAACTTTCAAGTTGAATTTTTTCTAGGCTTAATATGTCCTCAAATTTAATTGGATCGCTGATCTGGTTGTTTTTTATTTTTTTATCAGTTTTTTCTCATATGATAATAAAGTCACTAGCTGGGGAAGTGGATTTTCTCATTACGTTGTTTGCTAGATTTGTTTATTCATTACCTATTCTTTTTATTTTAGCCTTTATTGGTAGAAAGAAACTTTTTTTACAAATAAATAATTGGAATAACATATTTATTCGATCATTATTTGGTTTTGTTACAATGATTATGGTTTTTTCATCTTTACAACTTATTCCCATTGGCTTAACAACAGCTTTAGCTCAAAGTTCAGCTATATATGTTACATTATTATCTCCATTAATTTTAGGAGAAAAAATTGGCCTCATTAGGTGGACAGCCGTGATTGCAGGATTAATTGGAGTTTTTTTAATGATTAATCCAATAAGCATTATAGAAAAAACAAGCGAATTGTCGTCATTAGGTTTATTGTTAGCTTTTACTAGCGCAATAACTCATGCTGGATTAGCATTAATTCTGAGAAAAATTGGTAAAACTGAACATCCTGCTTCAACAGCTCTAATACATAATCTCATAACTTCTGTAATAATTATTTTAACAATAATTTTCTTTGGTACAAAATTTTATGGAACTCCAGGTAAATTCGGGATTGAAATTTTAATTACACCAAATTTTATATTTTTTACCTTAATTTTTTTAGGACTTGTGGGCTCATTAGTACAATACTTAATGGCTCAAAGTTATAAGTATGCAGAGGCAACCATATTAGTAACTCTAAGATATTTAGCAATCCCCATAGCTGCTATCTTTGGTTATTTAATATGGAATGAAATTCCATCTTACAATCAGATTATAGGAGGTTTAATTGTAATTGGGTCATGTCTTTTAATAACTTATAGAGAAATGCGTAAACAACAAAATTAATATCCTATTGCACACCCATCTTTTCTAAAATCACTGGCACCAATTAAAATATTTTTTTTAATATCAATAAGTATTATTTGACCACCACCAATTGGCGAGACAGGATAATTAATTTCATGTCCTCGTGAGACCATGTCTTCAATAATTGAATTGTCAAAATTTTTTTCAAAATCTAAAACGTTATTATTAGGGAAAACTCTCGGCAAGTCTAGTGCTTCTTGTGGACTTAAACCAAAATCAATTATTTGTGATAAAACATATGCATGGCCAGCAGCTTGATAATGACCACCCATTACTCCAAAAGAACCAATCAATTTATTTTTGTTTGAAATCATTGCTGGGATGATAGTATGAAGAGGTCTTTTATTTGGATAAAGTTCATTCGGATGACCTTTTATTAAATTAAACCCTCGTCCTCTGCAGTGTAAAAGAACACCACTTCTTGGTGCTGTAATTCCACTACCAAAAGGATCAAAAAGTGAATTAATAAATGAAATTGTCATCCCGTTTTTATCCCTTACAGTTAAATAAATAGTATCAGGATGATTAGGAAATAGGCTTTTGTCATATATTTTAGCTTTATTAAAATCAATTTTTAATGCGTATTTTTCCAGTGCTTTTTTGCTTAAGAAATTTGTCATAGACAATTTATTGTAATGAGCATCTGCTAGATATTGATCTCTAAGAAAGTATCCTATTTTAACTGCTTCACAAAATAAATGGATATAATCGTTCTTAGGCATACTTTTAACATTAAAATTTTCAAGTATACCTAGTATTATTAGAGCAACAATACCTTGGCCATTTGGAGGACATTCATGAATCTTAATATTTCTATAATTTTGAGAAATAGGTTTTATCCATTCAGCGCTTGAATTTTTAAAATCATTTTTAGTATGCATTCCTCCTATACTATTTAATTTTTCTAACATATCGTCTGCTACCCATCCATTGTAAAAACCTGCAGCTCCCTCACTAGCAATTGTTTCTAAAGTTTTTGCTAACTGTATGTTTTTGAAATTTTCCATTACATTAAATGGTTTTTTATTCTTTAAAAAAATCTTTGATGTATCTCTATCAGCTAATAATTTTTCTTTATTCTTCACCCAATCATATGCAACTCTTTCATGAACTATTATACCTGTTTTGGCATAATTTATGGCGGGCTGGAATATTTCATCCCAAGGTATGTGACCATGTTCTTTATGAAGCAAATCCCATCCTGAAACAGCACCTGGTATTGTGACTGCATCAGGCATTTCGGGTTTAATTAATTTTATGCCTTTATTTCGAAGATGGCTTGCACTTGAATTTTCAGATGATTTTCCTGAAGCATTTAGAGCTTTTATATTATCACTACCATCGATTGAAAGCATTGCAAAGCAGTCTCCACCAATACCAGTCATATGTGGTTCTGCAACACACAAGACAGCACTCATTGCTAATGCTGCATCAACAGCATTTCCTCCATTTTTCAAAATCTCAATACCTACAGACGATGCTACATGATGTGAGGATACCGTCATAAAGTTTGGACTTATTACATTAGATTTTCCAGGATTTGAAAAATCTCGGGTAATAAATTTATTAAGTGTTTTCATAAAAATCCATTTGAATAGTAAGACCTATGGTAATATGTATGCCTATATCAATAATTTTTTAATATTTTTGGCAGCTTGTCTAATCCTTTGTTCATTCTCCACTAAACCAACTCTTACAAAACCTTCTCCAAATTCACCAAAAGCTACACCTGGTGAAACTGCAACATCTGCTTTAAGCATTAATTCTTTTGAAAATTCTAAAGATCCTTTATCTTTATATTTATCTGGAATTGGAGCCCAAGCAAACATGCTTGCTTTTGGACTTGGTATATTCCACCCAGCCCGAGCCATGGAATTTATAAGAACGTCTCTTCTTTTTTGATACGTATTTCTTATTTCTTGAACACAATCTTGAGGGCCATTCAATGCAGCAGCAGCTGAAACTTGAACAGGAGTGAAAGCTCCATAATCTAAATACGACTTAATTCTGGTCAGTGCGTTTATTAGTCTTTTATTACCAACAGCAAAACCAATTCTCCATCCTGCCATAGCGTAAGTCTTAGACATTGAAGTAAATTCTACTGCCACATCTTTGGCTTTTGGTACTTGTAGGATTGAGGGAGGTGGAAAGTTATCATAATATATTTCTGCATATGCAAGATCGGACAATATATAAACATTATATTTAAGAGCAATTTTTACCACTTCTTCATAAAATGCTAAAGACACGACTTGTGCAGTTGGATTTGAGGGAAAGGAAACAATAATAGCCACTGGAGCAGGTACACTCTCAATAATAGATCTTTCTAATCTTTCTAGATATAAATCAGGGTTAAAAATTCCATTATCTATAGCTGGTAAATGACGTAATGAAGCACCTGCAATAATAAACCCATAAGGATGAATAGGATATGAAGGGTTAGGAGATAATATGATATCTCCAGGTGATGTTATTGCTTGAGCCAAATTAGCTAAGCCTTCTTTCGAGCCCAATGTAACTATTACTTCATCTTCTGGATCTAAATTAACATCAAATCGCCTTTTATAATAAGCAACTTGAGCTTTTCTAAGACCATTGATACCTTTACTCGTAGAATATCTTCCTGTACCTGGTTTTTCTACAGTTTCTTTTAATTTTTGTCTGATATGCTTTGGTGTTGGCATATCTGGATTTCCCATTCCAAAGTCTATTATATCTTTACCTTTAGATCTTAATTTTGCTTTGAGATTATTTACCTCTGCAAAGACGTATGGAGGTAATCTTTTAATTCTATCAAATTCGTTTCGCATAATTTTTTTCAATAAGTCCTTAAAATATTATCTAAAAAGTAATTACTTAGACTATAAATTTGGTATAACTAACACTATGATAGGTGTAATATGTTTATTTTAAGGTATCAATGCGTTTTTTAACTAAAATTATTTTTTTTCTTTCTGGAGTTGGTGTTATTGGGTTAATGCTGTGGTTTGGTATGCCTAATATTCAACAAGCTTTTAAACCAATAGAGGTGATTTCAGTTACAATTACTTTAAATAATAAATGTTCTGTTGATGATGATAGTTTTGCAGTTGCAGTTCCAGGAACAGATATAATTTTTCCATTTAAAAAAGGGGTGGCAAGATATAGATTAAAATCAGATAGAAAAGTACAACTCATATCTAACCCTAAATATAAATCAGTGCGCTACGTTGGCATCCACGTTCCTGTAGAGAAAAAAATGATTTTAGAAGCTGATTGTTCAACCTCACCTAGATTAAAAGGTATTTTTGGTTCAATGAAAAATCAATTTAAAAATTAAAGGATATCTAATGAAAAATTCAAATAAAAGTTTGCCAAACGATCCTCTTGCTGGCATATCAATAAAAGAATTAGGGAAAAAATTTAGAAATGGTTTATTAAGTTGTAAAGAAGTTACAGCAATATACTATGAAAGAATAAAAATTTTAAATCCACACCTTCAAGCCTACATATATACTAATGAAGAACAAGGACTAACTTGGGCAGATGGGATAGATAAATTATTTAGCTGTGGTGTAGATTTAGGTCCTTTAATGGGTATACCGATTGCAATAAAAGATATTTGTTCTGTTAACGAAATGCCAACGACAAATGGATCTCAAATTGAAAGTGAAGATATAACAGGACCAGAAGGAAATTTAGTTAGAAGGTTAAAATCTCTTGGTTGTATTATTTTAGGAAAAACACATACTGTTGAATTTGCTCTTGGAGCGACTGGGTTAAATAAATATAAAGGTACCCCTAAAAACCCTTGGGACGAAAATATACATAGGATGCCAGGTGGATCAAGTAGTGGTTCTGCTGTAGCTGTTGCTTCTGGACTAGCTGCATTTGCTATTGGCACAGATACTGGTGGTTCAGTTAGAATACCAGCTGCGCTTAATGGTATAGTTGGATTAAAAACAACAAAAAATAGGTGGCCAACCGATGGGATTTTTCCATTATCACCTACTTTAGATACTCCTGGACCTATAGCTAGAAATGTAAAAGATACAAAATTAATTTTTAATACATATAACGGTACAACCAAAGATCTACCCCCCATAAAACTTGATGGTATGACTTTTGGAAAACTTAAAGAACCCTTTACATCAAAATTAGACCCAGAAGTTGAAGAAGCATATGAAATCATTTCTAGTAAACTTCAAAAATTAGGTGCAAATATAGAAGAAGTCATAATTCCTGAATCTAACGAAAAAGCAACTTTGTTTCCTGCAATTGTTGGATCAGAAATTATAAGTGCATTTGGAATAGAAAGGTTTAATAAAAATGTTGAAAAAATGGACCCAGTCACTGGAAACAGGGCCAAGTTAGGTCTAAAAGTATCATCATTTGAATACATTAAGGCCAAAAATAGAGTCATAGAACTAGAAAACATTATTGGAAAATATTTTACAAAATATGATGCTCTTATCTCACCTACAACTGTAATGCAGGCCCTTGAAGTTGACAAATCAAAAATAGGTGGAGAACTCCACGAAAGAAGTCTTCTTGCATCGGCGAACACACAACCTGTAAATATTTTTGGATTATGTGGAATTTCTTTTCCTATTCATAGTTTATTGAATAATAAAAATAGCAAAACATTACCAGTTGGTTTACAAATCATATGTGGTAAAAACGAAGATGAGAAAGCAGTTGAAATTGCTCTAGCTCTAGAAAATTATTTAGGAGAGCCTCAACTTCCTGACGTGAGCAAGTTTTTATAATTTTAGATTTATAAAGACTAACTCAAATATAAAAAAATAACTTTTTTATCTTGAAATTTATAATTTAAAAAATTAATTAATACTCAAGTATTAATAAGGTACCGTTCTTAAAAGGTAAATATTTTGTCTAATAAACTTATAAGCGCAACTAACTTAAAAAAATCTTTTGATCAATTTATTGCTGTAGATAATATTGATTTGTCAGTCTCTAGGGGTGAGGTGGTAGGCTTTCTTGGTCCAAATGGTGCAGGAAAGTCTACAACAATGAAGATGCTAACTGGTTTTTTAGAACCAGATAATGGTGAGATTTTTATTAACAATATTAATCTTAAATCTGATCCATTAAAAGCAAAAGAATACATAGGGTACCTACCTGAAGGTGCTCCATCATATTCAGATATGATAGTTGCAGACTTTTTGTCATTTATTGGAAAAATGAGAGGGTTGCATGATAATTCTCTAAGTAATCGCTTAGAAGAAATGGCTAATCAAATTAACTTAAAAGAAATGTGGGACAGACCTATAGAAACACTTTCTAAGGGTTTTAAAAGAAGGGTTGGTATTGCTCAAGCATTAATACATGACCCTGATATATTAATATTGGATGAACCAACTGACGGCTTAGACCCTAATCAAAAACACGAAATGAGAAACCTCATAAAAAGAATATCTACTAATAAAGCTATTGTTATTTCAACACATATCTTAGAAGAGGTTGAGGCAGTATGTTCACGCGCTGTAATTATTTCAAATGGAAAGTTACTTGCAAATGACACTCCTAAAAATCTAGAAAATGAATTTTTAAACAAAAACACTCTATCTATTAAAGTATCTAATAAAATTAATAATGTTATCTCTAAAGAAATAAAATCATTATTAAAATATGATGACGTCAAAATTCAAAAAACAGACATTTCAACTCATACTATTTTAGTAAGTGACAGCAAGAAAAATCCAAATCTTAATACAGTTTTAAAACAGATAAACAAACTCAAGCTTGATGTAATTGAGGCAAATTTTCTAAAGGTAAGTCTTGAAGAAATCTTTAGAACAATAACCTCAGAAAACAATTCAAAATAATTGGTAAAAACCCATGAATAACTACTTAAACAAAACATATATAATCTTAAATAGAGAATTAAAGGGATATTTTAGAACTCCGTTAGCATCAATTTTTTTGCTTGTCTTTTTAGGTCTATCCTCAGGTATGACCTTCTTTTTGGGAAGGTTCTTTGAAAGAGATCAGGCTGATTTAACGGCATTTTTTTCATGGCATCCTTGGATATTCCTTGTATTGATGCCAGCTATCGGTATGAGATTATGGGCTGAAGAAAGAAGATCCGGCACAATTGAATTGTTAATAACTTTACCTGTTACAAATACACAGCTAGTCATTGGCAAATTTTTAGCAAGCTGGATTTTTACTCTGATTGCCCTTATTTTAACCATGCCTATTTGGATAACAGTTAATTATTTGGGTGAACCAGACAATCATGTTATTTTAATATCCTACTTTGGCAGCTGGTTAATGGCAGGAGCCTTTTTAGCTCTTACTTCTTGTCTGTCGGCACTAACTAAAAATCAAGTCATAGCATTTATAATATCATCCATTAGTGGTTTTGTGCTTATAATGGCTGGCTTTAATCTGGTTTTATCAGCTGTAAGATCATGGTCACCAAATTGGATAACAGAAACAATAAGCTCAATGTCTTTTCTATCACATTTTAGTAGAGTACAAATGGGTGTTTTTGACTTGAGTACTCTAGTCTTCTTTATTTCAATGATAATTTTATGTCTTTGGATAAACGTACAGCTCGTCCAAGTTAAGAAAGCAGATTGAGGTTACAATGAACTTTTTAAATAACATAAAACCTATAAATCTTGTTAAATTATCAATACTATTTTCCGTTGTTATATTTCTTTGTGTAAATATAATTATCAAAAATGTATTTAATTCATCAAGGATAGACTTTACAGAAAAAAAACTTTACTCCTTATCTAATAGCACAACTGATCTTCTTAAAAATTTGAATGAGCCAATACATGTAAGGCTTTTTGTATCTGGAAATCTGGTTAAAGAAGTACCTCAGCTTTCCACATATGCAAACAGAGTTGAGACTATACTGAAAGCTTATAGCGATATTTCTAATGGAAAAATAACATTAGAGGTGATTGATCCAAAACCTTTCTCAGATGAAGAAGATAGAGCTGTTGGAATGGGCATAAACTCTTTTTCTGCAACAGAAATGTCAGATGCACTATATTTTGGACTAGCGGCTACAAATTCGACTACAGGGCAGAAAAATATTCCTATTTTTTCTCCAGAAAGAGAAACTTTCCTTGAATATGATCTTTCAAGTTTAATCTCAGAATTAAGTCAGATTCAAAAACCAGTCATAAGTATTCTTGATAACCTTGGACTAATGGCAGACAGCAGAATTGGGAAACCGGAACAACAAATTTTAAAACAAATGAATGAAATGTTTAAAGTTGAAATGGTTAGTGAAAGCGATAATAACCTCAATAAAAACACAAAAGTTCTTATGATTATTCATCCAAAATTTTTATCGGATGAGACTTTATATATGATTGATCAGTGGGTTCTCAAGGGAGGATCTACCCTAATATTTTTAGATCCTTATGCTGAAACAGAGATTAGTAGACAACCAGGCATGCCTCCAATCAACCCAAGATCAAATCTAAAAAAATTATTAGATACATGGGGAATAAAATTCGATAATAAAAAGACTGTCTTAGACTCAGAATTTGGTTTTAGGATTACTAGGAACATTGATGGTCGTGATATACAAGTTACCAACTACCCTTGGCTTAATATTAGAGGAGATGGCTTGAATAAAAACGAAAGTTCATTGTCAAATTTAAGCACAATTGTGATGACTACCGCTGGCTCATTAGAAAAAGCCAACAAAGACACAGTTTTAGAACCGATTATTACTACTAGTAGAAAATCTGGTTTAGGTGATGCACAAAAAGCAGGAGATCCTAAAAATGACCCAAGAGATTTTTTATCAAGCATAAAGTCTGATAACGATAATTTAATTTTAGCAGGATGGATAAAAACAAATCTCAAATCATCATTTAGTAAAAAAGATGGACAACTTTTAAAATCCCAAAATAAATCAAACATTCTTTTAGTATCTGACGCTGATATGTTGATGGATCGAAATTGGTTAACGCAACGAGGTGCTTTTGCTAACAATGGCGACTTTGTACTTAATGTAGTTGAACAAATGGTTGGTGGTAATGCCTTATCCGATCTTAGAGGTAAGAGTACATCATGGCGTCCATTTGATAAAATAATTGAATTAGAAAAAATCGCTGAGGAAAAATTTCTTTTAGAAGAACAAAGACTAGCTAAACAATTAAAAGAAATGGAAAATAAAATTAGAGACTTAACTCAAAATAATGATAACAACTCAGATGTTTTATCTCCTGAAACCATTGAAGCAATTGATGGTTTTAAAGCTGAAATGATGTCAACAAGATCACAATTAAGAAGTGTTAAATTTGATCTTAGAAGAGATGTTGAAAATTTAAAACGATGGATAATAGCTTTAAACGTAGCAATAATTCCCATAATTTTTGCTGGTCTAGCATTAATTATATCTTTAAGAAGAAAAAAATTATTCTACTAAAATAAATTTTGGATAAAAAACGACTAAAAAAAGATTTTTAAACATATCTATAATAACTGCAGCACTCGTTGTTTTAGCAATTATTTCAGTAAGCCTTAATACAAGTAATTATAGTTTTGAAAATAGAGGTAAGTTATTTTTAGATAACTTCACCAAAAATGTTAATGATATTACAACAATATCAATTAATTCTTTTGAAAATAATATTAATTTAGTTAAACAAAATAATAGTTATATATCAGAGTCAAACTACCCACTTAAAAAAGGATTGTGGGAAAATTTAATTACAAGTTTATCTTTGTTAAGAATTGAGGAGTTGAAAACAAATGACCCATCTAGGCACTCACAACTAAATCTGCTTCTTCCTGAACAAAATAAAAGTAAAGATGAGGACGAAGGTTATGGAACAAAAATCACATTAAAGAAAGAAGACGGAACTATTTTTTCTTCAATACTATTTGGGATGGTAGATAGAAGTGTTGGTGGAATAAGTGGCGGTCAGTTTGCTAGATTTCCAAATGAAGATCAGACATACCTTCTTAAAGGTGCAATTAGGATGCCTACGACAAAATCTGATTGGTTTGAAAGTTTGCTTTTATCTATTAAAAAGGATGATGTTCAGAAGATTAACTTAAGTAATAAAAATGGAATAATTGAAATTCAATCCAAAGACGATAAATTGAGTCTGACGATGCCAAAATCTGTAAAATTTAAAATTGACGATACACAACTTAGTGATGCAAGAGACGTAATTAATAGCTTTTATTTTTATGATGTTAAAAAATCCACGCAAAAATATTCAAAAAATTTACCTACGTTGTCGTATGAAGTTAAAGACGGATTAATCTTAACAATATCCTCTGTTAACCCTGACGATGGGGGAGAAAGTTGGGTAATTATTGATGCAAAGTCTAATGACAAGAAGTCAGAAAAAATTGCTCAAGAAATTAATAAAAAAACCAAAGGCTATGAGTTTTTAGCAAATATAATTACTAGCGATATTTTAAGATGGAAACTTAAAGATCTTGCGGCAAAAGATAAAAATTCTTAATAAGACCTCGGCATTCCTAAAACATGCTCAGCTAAATAAGATAAAATTAAATTAGTTGATATCGGAGCCACCTGATATAACCTAGCCTCTCGAAACTTTCTCTCTACGTCATATTCCTCTGCAAACCCAAATCCCCCATGAGTTTGCACGCATGCTTCTGCTGCTGCCCATGACGCATCCGCTGCAAGCAATTTAGCTGTATTAGCCTCTTCTCCTATAGGCTTCCCGGCTTCATAAAGCCTTGCTGCGTGGTATACCATTAATTCAGCTGCTTTCATTTGTGCATATGCTCTTGCTATTGGGAACTGAATACCTTGATTTTGACCAATTGCTCTTCCGAAAATATTTCTATCATTAGCATAATTTGTAGATTTTTTAGTAAACCATTTAGCATCCCCAATACACTCTGCAGCTATGAGGATTCTTTCTGCATTCATACCAGATAAAATATATCTAAAACCTTTATTTTCTTCGCCAACAAGATTCGAGGCTGGTATTCTTAAATTATCAAAAAATACTTCAGTTGTAGAATGGTTCATCATTGTTCGTATTGGTCTAATTGTAAGGCCATTACCTTTTGCTTTTCTCATATCTAAGAGAAAAACAGAAAGACCTTCAGTTTTCTTTTTAACTTCATTTAACGGTGTTGTCCTTGCTAAGAGCAACATTAAATCTGAGTGCTCTGCTCTGCTTGTCCAAATTTTTTGACCGTTAATTACGTAGTCATCACCATCACGAACTGCTACTGTACGCAAACTTGTTGTATCTGTGCCACTTGTTGGTTCTGTTACACCAAACGCTTGTAATCTTAGAGATCCGTCAGCTATTTTTGGTAAATATTCTTGTTTTTGTTCAGGAGAGCCATGTCTAAGAACGGTTCCCATAGTATACATTTGCGCATGACATGCTGCGGCATTGCATCCTTGATGATGAATTTCTTCTAAAATAACCGAGGCAGCTACCATTCCTAAACCAACACCTCCATATTCTTCTGGTATAAGGGCTCCTAAAAAACCAGCATCGGTTAGTGCTTTGACAAATTCTGTTGGATAAGCTTGTTCTCTATCAAGTTTTCGCCAATATTCTCCTTGAAAATCTCCACATAGTTTAGCTACAGAGTCTCTAACCTCTGTTATCATTTCATCATTAGAAACAGAATTTTCTACTTGAATTGTGGTGTCTGGCATATTGGTCCTCATTTGTACATGAATTTGAATTATATATATATATAAATTTATTAATATATTACTAGCTTATTTATATTAATTAATATTAATTTAAATAACTAAAAATTGATAATCAATAAATACTTTGGAGATTATAATGAAGTTAGAATTCCACCACATTAACTTTGTATCTAAAGATGTAGACAAAATGAATGATTTTTATAAAAACATTTTATGTATGGATAGCATTCCTATTGAAAACTTTCCCAGAACAGAAGAAACAGCTGATAGTGGATATAGCGGAAAAATAAATTTTGTTACTGAAGGTAAAATAGAGATGCATTTAGCTGAAAGGGACTTGAATGTTGCTTTCAAAAACAATCAAACAATTAATCCAGTTGATCATGGGCATATAGCATTTAGAACAAATGATATTAAGTCATTTCTAAAAAAATTAAGGGATAATAATATACCATTTTCAGACTACGGAACTACTTTTGCTAGAGAATGGCACCAAGTTTTCTTTCAAGATCCAGAGGGTAATGTCATTGAAGTCCATCAGAAAATTTCTTAGCCAATTTTATGATTAGAGCATGCTTTAAAAATCCTGATTTTAGAGTTCTATGGGGTGCCGGGTGCATGACAGGCATAGCACGAGCGATGGAATTTTTAGCTCTAAGCTTATATGCACTTCAAGAGTTAGGCCTCCCATATTTGGTTACAATAATTTTTGCAGCCAGAATGTTGCCTATGAGTTTGTTCGGTATAATAATAGGCACTATTTCTGAAAGAATATCTCCACTATTATTAATTAAAGTAATTTATTCTTTTTCAAATATTTTCACGCTCATAAGTGTAATTTTAGTTTTTACTAATCACTTTAATGTAATTTTTGCATTTATTCTTGCTTTTATAAATGGAATTACCTGGGTTGTAGATCTTGCTGTCAGAAGACGTGTATTAGCCGATAATATTAAAAAAAATCTTTTAAGTACTTCACTGGCTATGGAAACTCTTTCAAATAATGCCACAAGATTAATAGGTCCTCTATTTGCTGGTTCTCTATACGCTTTTGTTGGTCTCACTGGAATTTTTAGCCTTCAATTGGCTATGTATATTTTAGCACTAATATTGATATTAATTTTTGAAAATAATAGGAAAAATTTTACAAAAAATTTGAATCAAGAGCTTACACCAACTATCAAAGAGCATTGGGCACATGGTCTTCTTAGTGAAATTTTAAAGACTGGCAAAAAAGCGTATGGTTTAGTTAGTTTACGGTTCGTTCTAGTTATAACTCTAATCTTTAACATTTTTGGTTTTCCCTTAGTTTCGTTAATACCAGTTTTAGGGCGCGAAAAACTAATGTTGTCAGAAGTTGATATTGGAATTTTAGCTTCCTCAGAAGGTTTGGGAGCTCTAATAGGAGCCTTACTTATTGGCAATATCTCACCTCAAAAAAATCTTTCTTTGATTTTTATTACAGGAGTAGGAGGTTTCTTTTTAGGTATGTTTTTATTTTCTTACTCTCCTAGCCTATTAATAGCTTTTGTAAGCTTAACATTTGGAGGTATATTTTTATCAGGTTTTAGTACAATGCAGGGGGCCCTTGTTTATCAAGCATCAACTTCCTCTAGAGGAAATAACTTTGGCATATTAGTAACATGTATTGGTACTGCACCTTTAGGATTAATGAATCTATCTTGGATAATCACACGAACCCCAGTTGATGAAACACTTAGGATTAACGTGTTTATAGGGCTTTTATTCCTTATCGTTGCCGGTATTTATTTTTTAATAAAAAAAGACGTTGATTAATTTGGAATAGCTTTTAATAAAAATTGATTCATTATTTTGCTAAATTGAGCTGGATCAGCAGGCATTTTACCTTCCATAAGTCTTGCTTGTTCGAATAAAAGTGTTCCTGCATCACTGACTAAATCATTACTTTCTTTTTTACTTAGAAGTGATTTCATATTTTTGATTAAAGAATGATCTCCATTAATTTCTAATATTCTTGGAGCTCCTTTATAGTTAGTGTCTCTTTGGGCCATTAAATGCTCCATAGCTATATCCATATCACCCTCATCAGCAACCAAACAAACTGGACTATCAGTCAATTTAGAGGATAGTCTTATATCCTTTACCTGATCCCCTAATACAACCTTCAACTGGGCAATTAGATCGACAAATTCTTTATCTTGTTTTTCTTTATTTTCCTTTTTGTCTTTATCTTTATTTTTACTTTTTGCATCTAATTCGTCTAAATTAATTTTTCCTTGTGTAATTGAAGTAAACTTCTTTTCTTTAAAGGAGCCGACCATAGGCAACCAGAATTGATCAATAGCATCAGTCATTATCAACACAGGTACATTCTTTGATTTGAAACCTTCTAAATGGGGACTAGCTAGAGCTTGGGCACTTGTCTCTGCTGAGATGTAGTAAATATCTTTTTGATTTTCAGGCATTTTTTCTAAATATTGTGACAATGAAATTGGGTCTTCACTCTCATTAGTCGTAAATCTGCACAAATCTAATAATGCTTCCTTTCTTTCAGCGTCCTCATATAAACCTTCTTTTAGTACAGCTCCATATTCCTTCCAAAAATTCTTATAACCATCCAAATCTTTTTCACTAACTTTTTTAAGTTCTCTTAAAATTTTACCTACTAAAGATTTACTAATTTTGGCAACTGCTGGATTATTTTGAAGCATTTCTCTACTTACATTCAAATCTATATCTTGTGTATCAACTAAACCCTTAATAAATCTAAGATAACTAGGAATTAATGCGTCGCATTTATCAGTTATGAAAACTCTATTGATATATAATTTTAAAGATGACTTTCTATCAGGATTAAATAAATCAAAAGGTCTAGTAGAAGGTATACATATAAGATTTGTATAACTTATTGTACCTTCTGTATTATTATGCATTGTTAGGAGTGGCTTTCCAAAACCTGCACCTATGTGAGAGAAAAATTCTTGATATTGTTCGTCTTTGATATCTTTAGAAGGACGAGTCCAAAGTGCAGAGGCTTCATTTAATGTTTTAATCTCAGCGTCTTTTTTATCTATTTGATTTAATTTGACAGGATAAGAAATGTGATCAGAATATTTTCTTACAACAAATTGAAGTCTAGTTTCATCTAAAAATTCTTTAGCATCTTTTTTTAACCTTAGCAAAATGGATGTACCAGATTTTTCTTTCTCCGACTTTTCTAAATTAAAACCATTTTTACCATCAGAAGACCATTTCCAAGCTTCACTATCACTAGCCTTTCTTGACAGAACTTCAACACTGTCGGCCACCATGAAAGATGCGTAGAAGCCAACACCAAATTGGCCAATCATTGACATGTCAGTTTGTTTTTCTTTAGTATTTTTAGAAATTTGTTCTAAAAAGGCTTTTGTTCCTGATCTAGCTATAGTTCCCAACGATGACTTAAGATCTTCTTCATTCATTCCAATACCATTATCGGAAATTGTTAGGGTTTTTTCTTTATTATTAACTTCGATAATTATTTCTGCTGTCTCTGATGAATTAGCAATTTTTTTATCTGTTAAACCAAGGTATTTTCTTTTGTCTAGTGCATCTGAAGAGTTTGAAATTAACTCACGTAAAAAAATTTCTCTTTCTGAATATAATGAATTGATAACTATATCTAAGATTTTACCGGTATCAGCTTCGAATTTATTATTCATATTAGTCATAGAATTACCCTGATTGTTATTAATTAATATTGTAAATTGGTAATTCGAAGTGTTTTTTCAAGAGTAAAAATTATATTTTTACATATAAAAAAGACTTCATTTATTTCTGAAAATTTATAACATGAAAATATTATTGGATTTTGTATCATAATTGATAATTAGTGATCATAATCTGAGTTTTCTTGGTCTAAAATAGACTTTATTTCTCTTAAAAAAGCTGTTCCTGCAGGATTTGGAGATTCTTCACTTTCTAATTCTTGTGCAGTTTTCTCAGCTACAACATCATCTAATATACTTAATTTTTTTCCAGTCTGAAGAGCTTTAATATACATTTTAGCCGCTCTTTCAAAATAAAATAATCTATTAAAAGTCTCTGCAACATTTTGACCAAAGATTAATATCCCGTGATTACCCATTATAAAAGTATGTTTTTTGGGGTCGGAAAGTAAATTTGCACATCTTTTACCTTCTTCTTCAAAAGCTAAGCCTCCATAATTTTTATCGACTACCTGTCTGTTAAAAAACATAGACGCAACTTGATTTATTGGAGGTAAAATACAATCTTGTAAAGAAGCTAAAGTGGTTGCGTATATCGAATGGACATGCATTATACATTTTGCATGTGGGCATAATTTATGAATTGCCCCATGTAATCCCCATGCTGTTGCATCTGGTGGGTTATCTCCAGAAAGAACTGACTTGTCATCTACATCTAATAATAGCAAATCAGATGCCTTAATTCTTGAAAAATGCCACATATTGGGATTCATTAGAATTTCAGTACCATCAGAATTTACCGCAAGACTAAAATGGTTTGCTACAGCTTCGTGCAAATTACATCTTTCTGCCCATCTAAATGCGGCAGCTAAGTCTTTTCTCTCTTCAACATAGTTGTTGTTTGATAAGAAGTTTTCGTTGTGTTTAATTTCATCCATTTTTAAAACTATAAAATATTTTTTTTCATACTATAGTTAGAAAAGACAAATAATACAAACAAAAGCAAATATCAGGATAAAAATGGGATACTTTTACCTTTTTATAGCTATTGTTGGTGAGGTGATAGCTACTACTTATCTTAAAAGCACCAATAATCTTACAGAGTTTTTACCTACAACCTATGTAGTAATAGGTTATGGGACAGCTTTCTATTTCATGATGCTAGCAATGAAAACTATTCCTATCGCCATTACATATTCAATTTGGGCGGGCATAGGTATTTCTGCAATTACAATTTTAGGCGCCTTAAAATATAAAGAGATACCAGATATGTTAGCTATTTTAGGACTTTTACTAATAATTCTCGGGGTAATAATATTAGTTTTTTTTAGTAAAATGAGTGCCAGTTAAAAATGTATTGCTTTAGAGTAGGTTGCTAATGCAGCTTCTTTAATTGCCTCGTTAACAGTAGGATGGCCGTGACATATTCTAGCCACATCTTCTGATGATGCTCCAAATCCCATAGCAATGGATAATTCATGAATTACAGTTCCTGCCTCATGGCCAATCATGTGAGCCCCCAAAATTTTATCTGTGGATTTGTCAGAAAGTATCTTCACCATACCATCAGTATGACTAATAGCTTTAGCTCTACTATTTGCCATTAATGGAAATGTCCCTTTATTATAAGAAATTCCCGCTGCTTTTAATTCTTCTTCTGTTTTACCAATTACTGCCACTTCAGGTGCAGTATAAATAATTCCTGGAACAAGATTGTAGTCAACATGTCCTGCTTCACCATTCATTATTTCAACAGCAGCTACACCATCTTCTTCGGCTTTGTGAGCTAACATAGGCCCCCTAATTACATCTCCAATTGCATAAATATTTGAAATTGAAGTTTGAAAATTTTCGTTTGTTTCTATAAAACCATGTTTGTCTATTTTCAAATTTAATTTATCTAAACCTAATCCGTTAGTGTTTGGTTTTCTACCAACTGAAACAAGCGCAACATCTGCAACTAATTCATTAAGTGTATTATTATTAACATCTTTAATAGAGAGTAATACTTTATCTTTTTCTATCTTTGCTTTTTCAACTGAGTAGCCCAGTTTAAATTTTATACCTTGCTTTTGAAGTATTTTCATGAAGTTTTTTGCTATTTCATCGTCTATTCCAGGTAAAATTCTAGGCATATATTCTACCACCTCAACTTCTGCTCCAAGCCTTCTCCATACAGTACCCATTTCAAGACCAATTATTCCAGCACCAATGACAACCATCTTTTGCGGAACCTTATCCAACTCTAAGGCACCTGTTGATGTTACAATTTTCTTTTCGTCGACATTAATATTAGGTAGATTTGTAGGTTCGGATCCTGTAGCAATGATTATTTTATCTGCGTTGATTATTTCAGTTTTTTCATCATTCATGATTTCAATTTCATTAGGAGATAAAATTTTTGCAGTTCCAATATATTTAGTAACTTTATTTTTTTTGAACAGGAAGTCTATTCCTTTTGTAAGTTCGTCTACAATACCTAACTTCTTTTTAAGTAATTTTGGTAAGTCGAGTTTAACTTCTTTGTATCTTATGCCCCATTCCTCATTACCGTTAGATTTAATTGAATTTTCATACTGTTCTGAGGCATGTAACAATGCTTTAGATGGAATACATCCTACATTCAAACATGTTCCACCTAGAGTTTTTCGTTTTTCTATACAGGCTACTTCCATACCTTTTTGAGCAGCTACGATAGCAGCAACGTATCCTCCTGGCCCTGAGCCTATTACAACAAGATCAAATTTTTTATCAGACATTTAACACCTTCAATTTTCACATTAAGCGCCTACTACAAGACGTCTTGGATCTTCTATAATTTCTTTAATCCTTACTAAAAAAGATACTGCTTCTCGTCCATCAATAATTCTATGATCATAAGAAAGCGCCAGATACATCATTGGCCTAATCTCAATGTTATCTCCTATTGCCACTGGTCTTTTTTGAATTTTGTGCATTCCTAATATACCGGATTGAGGTGGGTTCAAAATTGGTGAAGACATCAATGATCCGTAGACACCACCATTTGAAATAGTAAAAGTTCCACCTGCCATGTCAGCCATTGCTAAATTACCTTCTTTAGCTCTTTTGCCAAACTCAGCAATTGTTGTTTCAGTTTCACCAAAAGACATTTTGTCTGCATTTTTTAGAACAGGAACAACCAAACCTTGGGATGTTCCAACGGCCACTCCTATATTATAATAATTCTTATAAATAATGTCATTACCGTCAATTTCCGCATTCACAGCTGGAAATTGATTTAACGCGTCTATAGATGCTTTGACAAAAAAACTCATATATCCAAGTCTAACACCATTCTTTTTTTCAAAGCTTTCTTGATAATTCTTTCTCATTTCCATTAGTGCTGACATATCAACTTCATTGTATGTTGTTAACATCGCAGCTGTGTTCTGAGCTTCTTTTAATCTCCTTGCTATAGCTTGGCGAAGACGAGACATCGGAATTCTCTCTTCAAGATTAACATTATCCTCATTCTGTCTTTTTTCAATTACTTGGTCATTAGATATAGTCTCAAGTTTATTTGTAGCTGGTTTTTCTTTTTCTAAATCTTTAACTTTTAGTTCTTCAGAAACTTCTTCTTTTTTATTGGGCTTTTCTCCAGCAATTATCGTTCCTAGTAAAGCTCCAACTTCTACTGTGTCTCCCTCAGAAACAAGAGTGTTTTCTAATATTCCTGAAATAGAGGCAGGAACTTCTAATGTTACCTTATCTGTTTCCAATTCTACAATTGGATCGTCAACTTCTACATAGTCTCCTTGTTGCTTTATCCATTTGGAAACAGTTGCCTCTACAACAGATTCTCCTAAAACTGGTACTAAGACATCCATACCATTTTCCTTTCTTTTAAGAATATTTTTTTGAGGTTTAGAAGTTTCTTCCTCGATTTTATTATTTTTGATTAAGTTTAAGTGAAGAAGAACATCCCCTTTTGTAACTCTTCCATCAACACCAGTGCCTATTACAGTATTTATGTCTAAGTTTTTTTCTTCTATAAGCTTTGCGGCTGAAGGCATTGCTAACTTCTGAACAATTTTATTTTTATTGTTCATCAAATAACCTATTCTGCTGCATGTTGGCTAGCTTTCTTTGTCGTCAATTCCAGAGCATCATTAACTAAATCATTTTGCTCTTTGTTGTGTCTGGAAAAAGAGCCTGTTGCTGGGGAAGCAGCTTCTAATCTTCCTGCATAAATTGGTCTTGTTAACTTAGCTTTAATATCAACCAGTACTTGCTCTATCCTTCTATCTACAAAAAACCATGCTCCCATATTCTTTGGCTCTTCCTGACACCACACAACTTCAGCACTTGGAGTTTTTGATAACATTTCTTTTAATGTTTTAGAAGGAAAAGGATAAATTTGTTCTAGTCTAAGTATTCGAATATTATTAATTTTTCTTTTTTCTCTTTCTTCTAATAAATTATAAAAAACTTTCCCTGAACAAATTACTACTCTTTTTATTTCACTATCTTTGAGTTTTACATTTGGATCTCTAATGACTCTTCTAAAGGCAGTTTGTTCTGACATGTCTGATAAACTAGATATGCACATTTTATGTCTAAGCAAACTCTTTGGGGTCATAATTATCAGTGGTTTTCGAAAATCTCGTTTTAGTTGCCTTCGTAGCGCATGAAAATAGTTTGCAGGTGTGCTACAATTCAGTACCTGCATATTATCTTCACCACAAAGCTGTAAATATCTCTCTAATCTGGCCGATGAATGCTCTGGTCCTTGACCTTCGTAACCATGTGGTAAAAGCATAACTAAACCTGACATTCTTAACCATTTTGCTTCACCACTTGAAATAAATTGGTCAACTATGACTTGAGCGCCATTGGCGAAATCTCCAAATTGTGCCTCCCACATTACTAAAGCTGTTGGTTCAGTCAAAGAAAAACCATATTCAAATCCAAGTACAGAGGCTTCTGACAATGGTGAATCAATTACTTCGAATGTTTCTTGTTTGTCTTTTATATTATTTAAAGGAGTGTACCTTTTTTCAGAAATTTGATCTATGAAGACTGAGTGTCTTTGAGAAAAAGTTCCTCTACAACTATCCTGACCAGATAGTCTTACTGGATGACCTTCCAAAAGCAACGAGCCAAATGCGAGATGTTCTGCAGTTGACCAATCAATTCCTTCTCCACTCTCGATAGCTTTTTTGCGAGCATCAATAACTCTTGATAATTTTTTATTAATTTGAAAACCTTTGGGAACAGTAGTAATTGCCTTTCCAATTTCTTTTAGTATTTCTGTTGAAACAGAAGTTTCACCTCTTCTTGCGTCGCCGTGAGCTGTTCTTAAGTTTGACCATTGCCCTTCTAACCAGTCAGCCTTGTTAGGTTTGTAACTTGAGCCAGCTATAAATTCTTTTTCTAAATAATTATTGTGATTTTCAACTTCGTCTTTAGCTTCTTTTTGAGTTATAATTCCCTGATTAACAAGCTTTTGTGCATAAATTTTACTGATGCTATCGTGAGAACCTATTGTTTTATACATTAACGGTTGAGTAAAAGCCGGTTCATCACCTTCATTGTGACCATAACGTCGATAACTTATAATATCTAGCACTACGTCACACGCAAATTTTTGCCTGAATTCAGTTGCAATTCTAGAGGCGTGCACAACAGCCTCAGGATCATCTCCATTTATATGCATTATAGGAGCCATTACCATTTTAGCTACATCCGTACAGTAAGGACTAGAACGAGAGTAATTTGGGCTAGTAGTAAACCCAATTTGATTATTCACAACTATATGGATTGTCCCACCAGTCCTGTATCCTCTAAGTCCAGAGAAATCAAAAGTTTCAGCGACTATTCCCTGACCTGCAAAAGCAGCATCACCGTGTAGAACAATTCCTAATACCGATAGCCTATCATTAGTATCATTGTGTTGATTTTGTTTTGCTCGTACTCTTCCTATTACAACAGGTGCTACAACCTCTAAATGTGAGGGATTGGCTTGCAGAGATAAGTGAACAGTTTTCCCATCAAATTCTCTGTCAGCTGAAGCACCCATATGGTATTTAACATCTCCTGAGCCTCCAGCTTCTTCTGGATTTGCTTGATTACCTAAAAATTCAGAGATAATCGCGCGAAAAGGTTTGTTTAAGATATTGTATAGTAGGTTGAGTCTACCCCTGTGAGCCATTGCTATCACAACTTCTTTCATTCCTAATTGGCTACCACGTTTCAGTATTTGCTCTATTGCAGGTACTACTGACTCAGACCCATCAAGTCCAAATCTTTTAGTTCCCGCATATTTTTTGTGAAGAAATTGTTCGAATGTTTCTGCTCCAACTAAACGTTCGTATATAGCCTTTTTACCTCTATTAGTGAATTCTGTAGCATTACGAATTGACTCAATCCTTTCTTGTATCCATGCTTTCTGAGCTGGATCCTGAACATGCATAAATTCAATTCCTATGGAACCACAATAAGTCTCTTTTACTATTTCCATTATTTGTTTGAGGGTAGCTGACTCCATACCTAGGACATAGTCTATAAATATTGGTCTATCCCAGTCATCATCAGTAAATCCATAAGTTTTAGGATCTAGTTCAGGATGAATGTTCTGTTCTTGTAAATTGAGGGGATCTAATTTAGCTAAAAGATGTCCATTAATCCTGTAAGCTCTAATAAGCATAATAGCTCTAATTGAGTCGGTTGTTGCTGCTCTCAGATCTGTAGCAGATAAATTGCCTTTTCCTGCTATTCCTCGGGCAACTGCTTTTACACTTTCAATAGTATCGACAGCTCCAATTACCTTACTGTTTTTTTTAGCCCAACTAGGTCCTTCATCTAATAAATTATCGTCTGCATTTGCTTTAAACCATAAATCCCATTCCTTTGGAACTGAATTTGAGTTTTCTTTCCATTCTTTATACAAATCATTTATGAAGGTAGCATTGGCACCAGAAAGAAAGCTTTGGTCAGAGCTTTGATCATTCATGGTTTTTAATCCTTTTATAGTGTAATATGCCTAAAATACAATAAACAAAAACTTAACAATTAAATCAAGTTATTTCCATTCTTCTATTGCTTTTACAACTGCTTTACCCAAACCTGACGGAGATTCAGACATGACAAACCCACAATCACTCATGACTTTAACTTTGGCATCTGCACTTCCACTTCCACCACTAACTATTGCACCGGCATGGCCCATTGTTCTTCCTGGAGGAGCAGTTTTTCCAGCAATGAATCCTGCTATTGGTTTTTTAATTTTATGATTTTTAAAGAAATTTGCTGCTTCTTCTTCAGCGTTTCCACCAATTTCACCAATCATCAATATTGCTTCTGTTTGCTCATCATTAAGAAACATATCTAAGCAGTCTATGAAATTTGTTCCATTAATAGGATCACCACCAATTCCAATACATGTTGATTGCCCTAAACCAGTGACTGTGGTTTGTGAAACAGCTTCATAAGTTAATGTTCCAGATCTAGATACAATTCCTATTTTGCCAGGAGTATGAATATGTCCTGGCATAATTCCAATTTTGCATTGACCAGGGGTGATTACACCTGGGCAGTTAGGCCCAATAAGTCTGGATTTTGACTGTTTCAAAAATTGTTTAACTTTTATCATGTCTTGTACTGGTATACCTTCCGTAATACAAATTATTAATGGAATTTTTGATGATATTGCTTCTAGTATTGAATCAGCTGCAAAAGGAGGAGGAACATATATAACTGTTGCATCAGGATTAACTTCTTCAACACATTCTTGGACAGTATTGAAAACGGGAAGATCTAGATGTTTAGTTCCACCCTTACCTGGGGTAACTCCTCCAACCATTTTAGTTCCGTATGCTATTGCTTGCTCTGAATGGAAAGTTCCTTGCCCTCCAGTAAATCCTTGGCAAATAACTTTTGTATCTTTATTAATCAATACAGACATCTGGTTAATCTCCTTTAACAGCACTTACAATTTTCATTGCCGCATCATCTAAGTCATCCGCAGGTATTATTTTTAATCCAGAATCCCTAAGTATCTTTTTTCCTTCTTCTACATTTGTACCAGCTAATCTAACAACCAAAGGTTTGGATAATGAGAGTGTTTTAGCAGCTGCAACTACTCCACTAGCAATAATATCGCAGCGCATAATCCCTCCAAAAATATTTACTAAAATACCTTCTACAGCTGCATCAGATAAAATGATTTTAAAGGCTTCAGTAACTTTTTCCTTAGTAGCACTTCCTCCAACATCTAAAAAGTTTGCTGGAGAGGCTCCTTTAAGTTTGATAATGTCCATTGTAGCCATGGCAAGACCAGCACCATTGACTAAACAGCCTATTGTTCCATCAAGTTTTATATATGCTAAATCAAATTTGCTAGCTAATATTTCAGCAGGATCCTCTTCAGTTTCGTCTCTTAGTGACAATATATCAGGGTGTTTGAATAAGGCATTATTGTCAAAAGACATCTTTGCATCAAGAGCGATTAAACTATTTTCAGAAGTTAATACAAGAGGGTTAATTTCTAATAAACTAGCATCTTTTTCGATAAAGAGTTTATATAATTGATTAAAAAATTTACCTGCTTGTTTAAAACTAGTATCTTTTAATTTAAGTTCATTAGCTATTAATCTTGAGTGAAAGGGTTGAAAGCCAATTGTTGGATCTATGTTAAAGGATAAGATTTTTTCAGGATTTTCTTTGGCTACTTTTTCAATGTCCATGCCTCCCTCAGTAGAAGCTATTATTGATACTCTACTAGTTACTCGATCTATGACCATTGAAAAGTAGTATTCAGCTTTTATGTTACATCCATCTTCAATATAAAGCCTTTGAACTAATTTTCCTTCAGAACCTGTTTGATGGGTAATTAATTTTTTCCCTAGAATTGCCTCAGCTGAGTTTTTAACTTCATCTAAATCTTTTACAACTTTTACGCCACCAGCTTTTCCCCTTCCGCCAGCGTGTATTTGAGCTTTAACAACAAAAATTGGCCCTGGTAGTTTTTTTGCTGCTTTTATAGCTTCGTCAATTGTGAATGCAACGTATCCAGAGGGCGTAGGAATATCATATTGTCTTAATAAATCTTTGGCTTGGTGTTCGTGAATATCCAAAACTTAAACCTTTCTGTTCTTAGCTTATGATGCTTCAAACTTTGAAGCAACTTCATTTAATTGTTTTACAGCTGAAACTGAATGATCAAACATATCTTTTTCGTCAGAAGTAAAAGTTATTTCAACAATCCTTTCTACACCATTTTTACCAATAATTACTGGAACACCTACATACAATCCATTTAGATTATAGTATCCATCAACATAAGCTGCACATGGTAATAATTTTTTCTTATCTTTTAAATATGAATCAGCCATCTCAATAGCGGATGATGCAGGAGCGTAAAAGGCAGAACCTGTTTTTAGTAATCCAACTATTTCAGCGCCTCCGTCTCGGGTTCTTTGTACAATTTGATCTATTTTTTCCTGAGTACTCCATCCCATTTTCACTAAATCTGGCACAGGAATTCCTGCAACTGCAGAATATCTTGCTAAGGGAACCATTGTGTCTCCGTGCCCCCCTAGCACAAAGGCCGTTACGTCACTTACGGAGACATCAAATTCTTCTGCTAAAAAATGTCTAAATCTAGCAGAATCTAATACACCTGCCATACCAACTACCATAGTAGTCGGTAAACCAGATGCCCTTTGTAAAACTCCAACCATAGCGTCAAGCGGATTAGTTATACAAATTACAAATGCTTCAGGACAATTGTCCTTTATTCCTTTACCAACTTGTTTCATAACTTTAGTGTTGATCTCAACTAAATCATCTCTGCTCATACCCGGCTTCCTTGCAACACCAGCAGTTACAATTACTACATCACTATCCTTGAGATCTTTATAATCATTTGAACCAATCATTTTTATGTCAAAACTCTCAACTGGTCCTGATTGGGCAAGATCTAAAGATTTTCCCTGAGGAATACCCTCTGCGATATCAAATAGGGTTACATCCCCAAGCTCTTTAATTGCAGCTAAGTGTGCAAGAGTTCCTCCAATGTTTCCTGATCCAACCAAGGCTATTTTATTTCGCATATCGCTATCCATTAATTTTTTATTGAGTTAATATATTAATCTAAATTTAAATTGTTATTATTGTCTAATCTTTTAGACTTTTTTTTAAAGTGCATCAAGGCCAGAATATATGTTATTAACTTTTAAATTTGTGACATTTCAGTTATTCTTGAAATAGTTCTTTGAAATTCAAACTTCCAATGTTCGCCCGTGTATATATCAGAAAAATCAGCTTTTGCATTGGCAATAAGGAAACAATTTTTATCATAAAGAGCGTCTATTAACCATATGAATCTTCTAGTTTCATTTCGAAGATTATCATTCAAGTTTGGTATGTTATCTATAATAATACCTTTATATCTTAGTGCTATTTCAATATAATCGGCAGCGGCCAATGGTTTATTACATAAATCATCAAAACTGATTCTTGCAACACCTGCAGCAACTTCTGGAATATTTATTTTTCTTCCGGACACCTCAACATTTTCAGATATTATCTCAAAACCTATAGATAAGGTTTTAAATATCTCATTAATTTTTTCTTTATTTGTTTTATTAACTGGACTTAACCAATATTTTTGCCCACTAAGAGATCTCTTTCTCCAATCCTCACCTTCTGGAATTTTAACAATATCAGTTTTAAGTTTTAAATTTTCTATAAATGGTAAAATTCTATCTCTATGCAATCCATCTTTGTATAGACCATCCGGTGGTTGGTTTGATGTCGTAACTAATATTGTACCCTGTGCAAACATAACTTCAAATAAACGAGATAAAATCATCGCATCTGCAATATCTTTTACCTCCATTTCATCAAAACACAGTAATTTTGCTTTCGTGGCCAAATCTTGTCCTACTAATAGAACTGTGTCTTTATTTTTTTCTATTTTTCTTTTTTCAAGAATTCTTTGATGAACTTCCTTCATAAAATCATGAAAGTGTAAGCGTCTTTTTTCTTTTATTTGAACTTGGTGAAAAAATAAATCCATCATCATTGATTTACCTCTACCAACACCACCATAAAGATAAAGACCTTTAATCTCTTTAGTATTATTTTTTGTAAAAATTTTAGAGATAAAATTTTCAGTTTGAAATTTGGCGAATTTTATTAGTAAATTATCAAAAAACTTCGCTACAAATATTTGACCAGCATCAAATATTATTGATTTGTTTGAAGCAATTAGACTTTGTGACTTTTCTTTATTTATATTCAAAATATTAGCCGTACAAAAAGCCTTAAAATTTACCTTCTTTCAAGTTGAAGTTTCTTAATTTCGCCTATCGCTTTAGCTGGATTCAAACCCTTAGGACAAGTCTTAGTACAATTCATAATAGTATGACAACGATAAAGCTTAAAAGAATCTTCGAGCTCTTCAAGTCTTTGTTCAGTGTTTTCATCTCTACTATCAGCTATCCATCTATATGCCTGTAATAAAACAGCGGGACCTAAATATTTGTCCCCATTCCACCAATAAGAAGGGCAAGAGGTTGAACATGAAAAACAAAGAACACATTCCCACAATCCATCAATTTTTTCACGTTCTTTTGGTGATTGTTTTCTAGATTTCCCCTTTTCCGGGTCAGATTTGCTTTGCAACCATGGTTTGACTGATGTTAATTGTTCATATGCTTTAGACAAGTCGGGTACTAAATCCTTAATAACTTCCATATGAGGTAAAGGATATATATTTATGTCCCCTTTAACCTCATCAATTGACTTCAAACAAGCGAGTGTGTTTGTGCCATCTATATTCATAGAACAAGAACCACAAATTCCTTCTCTACAAGATCTTCTAAAAGTTAAACTTGAGTCTATTTCCTGTTTAATTTTTATTAAGGCATCTAAAACCATAGGACCACAATGATCTAAATCAATGGTATAGCTGTCTATTCTTGGATTTTCATCATCATCTGGTGACCATCTATATACATTAATTTTTTTTGTATTTTTAGCTTGGCTATTTATCGGGTAGTCAATACCCTTAACAATTTTGGAATGCTTCGGTAGGGCAAATTCAGCCACAAAATTCTCCTCTTAATTAGTAAACTCTTGCGGCTGGAGGTATTGATGCCACTTCGTTTGTTAATGTGTTTAGGTGGACGTCTCTATAATCTAGCTTAGTTTTGTTTTTATCGTTAAGCCACATAATTGTATGTTTCATCCAATTCTTATCATCTCTTTCAGGATAGTCTTCGTGAGAATGTGCGCCACGCGATTCTTTTCTTTGGTCTGCTGACTTCATAGTAATAATAGCTTGTTGCATTAAGTTTTCTAACTCAAGAGCTTCAACTAAGTCCGTATTAAAAATCATTGATCTATCTTTTATACCAATATTATCCATACCCTTTGAGATAGTATCAACTTTTTCGACACCCTCCTTCATTGAAGTATTTGATCTAAAAACTGCTGCATGTTTTTGCATTGCATTTTGCATTGAGTTTCTAACTTCACCTACAGAAACATCTCCGTTTGAATGTCTTACTTTATCAAGTCTCGCCAAAATTTTATCTGTGACTCTTTTGGGTAAAGGCGCATGAGCGCTTCCTTTTTCAACTGTTTTTAAAGCTCTTTGTGCCGCAGCACGACCAAAAACAACAATATCTAATAATGAATTGGTTCCCAATCTATTAGCTCCATGTACAGACACACATGCTGCTTCTCCAATAGCCATTAGTCCTGAGACAACTGCATCTTGATCATTACCTTTTCTTGTTACTACTTCACCGTGATAGTTAGTTGGGATTCCCCCCATATTGTAATGAACTGTAGGTAATACTGGAATTGGTTCCTTAGTTACATCAACACCACAGAAAATTTTAGCAGTTTCACTGATGCCTGGCAACCTCATCTGTAAGGTGGCTGGATCAATATGTTCTAAATGCATAAATATATGATCTTTATTTGGACCAACACCTCTACCTTCATTAATTTCAATTGTCATAGATCGTGATACAACATCTCTACTAGCAAGGTCTTTTGCCGTAGGTGCATATCTTTCCATAAATCTCTCACCTTCAGAATTTGTAAGATATCCACCTTCGCCTCTTGATCCCTCTGTTATAAGAACACCTGCACCATAAACGCCTGTTGGGTGAAACTGAACAAACTCCATATCTTGAAGAGGTAAGCCTGCTCGTAAAACCATTGCATTTCCATCACCTGTACAAGTATGAGCAGAAGTACAAGAAAAATATACTCTACCATAACCACCTGTAGCGAGAACTGTTTGATGTCCTCTAAATCTGTGAATCTTACCATCATCCATACATAAAGCTAGCACCCCAACACACTTGCCATTATCATCCATAAGAAGATCAAGCGCGATGTACTCTACAAAAAACTCAGCTTGATATTTTAGACACTGTTGGTAGAGAGTGTGTAAAATTGCATGCCCTGTCCTATCTGCAGCCGCACAAGCTCTTCTTGCCATTTTCTTTCCATAATCTAATGTGTGACCACCAAATGGTCTTTGATAAACTTCTCCATCTTCAGTTCTAGAAAAAGGAACGCCAAAATTCTCTAATTCAGTCACAGAAGGAATAGCTTCTTTACACATGTATTCAATAGCATCTTGGTCACCAAGCCAATCAGATCCCTTCACTGTATCATACATATGAAACTGCCAACTATCATTTTCACCCATGTTATTAAGCGCAGCTCCAATACCACCTTGAGCTGCAACAGTATGACTTCTTGTAGGAAAAACTTTTGTAATACAGGCAGTTTTTAACCCACCAGACACCATGCCTAAAGTTGCTCTTAATCCAGCACCACCTGCACCAACAACTACGACATCATGTTCATGATCTACAATTTCATATTCAGACATAAAATAACTTTCTAATTATAAATAAATTTTCAAAACGCAAAGAATTGATAAGACACCTAAAAGAACTGATAATAATTTTATAAGTATTAAAGACATTATTTTCAACCCCTCATTATGCACATAATCTTCAATGACAACTTGCAGTCCTGATGCAGCATGAAAGTATAAGGTTCCAAATAAAAGAACCATACCTGTTGCGTTAAGAGGACTCTGTAACCAATTAATAGATTGGTCATAGCCATTGATTAAGCTAAAAACAAGCGAAGAGACAAACCAAATTATTAGGGGTATCATTGCAACTGCTGAAATTCTTTGTAACTTCCAGTGAACTACACCATGTGATTTAGATTGCATTTTCATCACTTTCTTTAAACAATTCTGAGATAGACTATTAACCATGTCATAAAAGTCAATAATAACGAGGAAATTATTACAGCCACGCCTGAAATATAGGCATGTTTTAAATCATATCCATATCCAGCATCCCAAAAAAGATGTCGGATACCATTACTAAGATGATAAAACAAAGCAAAAGTGAAACCAAAAATTATCAATTTGCCGAACCAGTTATTAATTATATTTGAATACATTAAATAAGTGCTTTCACCTAAAGTAAGAGTTACAATCCATAACACTAAAATTATACTTCCTATTGATAATACAATACCCGTTCCTCTGTGTAGAATTGACAAGACAGAGGTTATTTGTGGTTTATATATTTGAAGATGTGGTGAAAGTGGTCTTTGTCTACTCATATTAATCTCATTGTTTGGTTATTTAAATAAATGAACTAAATAAATAAAAAATTCAAATCTAAAATTTAAAATTTTAAATTTTCTTCAAAAATAATAATTAAAATTGATAAACCAAGTAAAATAATACCTGTAAGTTCAGTAATTTTAATCTTTTCCTTAAAAAAAATAACTGAAATTAAAATTGAAAAAATTAATTCTATTTGCCCAACTGCCCTTACTTCAGCTGCTGTTGTTAGACCAAATGCTACAAACCACCCAAATGTTGCTCCTGTACCAGATAAACCTGCTGGCAAACTAGGTTTCCAATATTTAATAACAGCTAAAAATTGATCTCTTTTATTTATTACGAGATACAAGCCTACCAATATAGTTTGAAAAACAATCGCTATAAAAGAAATGAAAATTGATTTATCTAAGAGGGGACCCTCTACTGATATAATAGACATTCTAAATGCAACTACAGAGCCAGCTAAAAGTAATCCAGATAAAAGACCAACAAGAGTACCTACTGATAAAGTTGAGTTAATTAGAAGTTTAATAGTTTTTAAAATGCTATCTGCTTTTTTGGCATAAGATAATAATAATACAGATATAACACCTAGTATTATACCTAACATTATAGATGTAGAGAAAGTAACACTTAGAATTATGATCTCCAAAAAAGCAATAAGAATTACTTCTGTTTTAGAAAATGCAATTCCTGTAGCAAAGTTTTTATGTGCAAAAACTTTCATAAGAACGTAAGTAAATAAAACTTGAAAAATTGATCCCAATAAACATAAAAATAGCGAATATAAAGAAAGGTCAGGAATATTATTTCCTGGAATGCTTATCCAAATTAGCCAAATAAGTGAGGTAAAAGGTAAAGCATAACAAAATCTAATATAGGCGGCTCCATATTCTCCTAATTTGGAGATCATATTTTTTTGAAATGCAGAACGGGCAGTTTGACAGGCTGCGGCAAATATTGCTGCAAAAATCCAGATGAATTCCATAATAATTATTTTGAAATTTTAAACATTAAAGAGGGACTCCTTTAATTTTTTTGCTTGCCAACAATTCAGCTATCTGGACGGTGTTTAATGCCGCACCTTTTCTTAAATTATCTCCAACACACCAAAAAACAATACCATTTTTTACTGAAGGATCTTTTCTGATTCTGCTAATATAAACATCGTCTTCACCAGCCACTTCTTCTGGTGTTACGTATCCTTCATCTGCTCGGTGATCTACCACTGTTACACCATTAGCATCTCTTAATAAGCTTCTAACATTTTTTTCATCGATGTCTTTTTTGCATTCTATAAAAACTGCTTCACTATGACCAATAAATACTGGAACCCTTACGCAATGAGCAACCAAATCAATATTAGGATCTAATATTTTTTTTGTCTCAACCCTCATTTTCCACTCTTCTTTCGTAAACCCATCATCCATAAAAATATCAATATGAGGGATTACATTAAATGCTATTTTTTTGGTAAACTGTTCTGGTTTAGCTTGATCATGAACAAAAACACCCTTTGTTTGATTAAAAAGTTCGTCCATAGCTGGTTTCCCAGCTCCTGAAACAGCTTGGTATGTAGAGACAACAACTCTTGTTATTTCATATTTTTTATGAATTGGCTTTAAAGCAACAACTAGCTGGATAGTTGAACAATTAGGATTTGCAATTATGTTTTTATTTTTATAACCATTAATCGCTTCAGGATTAACTTCAGGAACAATTAAAGGAACTTTATCATCCATTCTAAAACAGGAAGAATTGTCAATAACAATACAACCCTTAACTCCTGCCTTTAAACCAAATTTTTTTGCTATATCTGAACCAGCTGAAAAAAGAGCTATCTCTGCTTTTTCAAAGTCAAAATCATCAACTGAACTAACTTTTAGTATTTTGTCGTCACCAAAAGATACCTCCTTACCAACAGAGGATCTTGAAGCAAGAGCAAATATATTTTTTACTGGAAATTTTCTTTCAAACAATGTTTGAAGCATTTCTCTACCAACGGCACCTGTAGCACCAACAACAGCAATATTATAAGACATTTATTTTGTTAATTCCTCTAACTTGTTGATAACTGAGTCCATCATACCTTTCGTACCAACTTTGACTCTTCCAGAAGCCATTATATCTTGCGTTCTTGGTCCAGCATCTAAAGCTCTTGAAACAGCTTCATCAATTAAATCTGCCTCTTCTTTCATTTCAAACGAATAACGAAATAACATTGATAAACTTAAAAGTTCTGCCAATGGATTCGCTAACTCTTTTCCGGCTATATCTGGAGCTGAACCATGAACTGGTTCATACATAGCATGCCTCTTTCCCGTATTTTGGTCTATAGATCCTAAACTAGCAGAGGGAAGCATTCCTAGTGAACCGGTTAACATAGCTGCGCAATCCGATAAAATATCACCAAATAAATTGTCTGTAACAATAACATCAAATTGCTTGGGATCTCTAACTAGTTGCATAGCGCAATTATCAGCATACATGTGATTAATTGATATATCTGAGCCTTCTTTTTCATGAAGATTAGTCATCACTTCTCTCCACAAAACACCTGACATCATTACGTTAGCTTTTTCTACAGAAGTAACTTTCCCATTTCTGGCTCTTGCCATATCAAAGGCAACTCTGCCAATTCTTTCAATCTCTGGTGTAGTGTAAAGATTAGTATCATAACCTTTTTTTATTAGGGTATCGATTTCTTCTATTCCACGAGGCTCTGCAAAATAGATACCTCCAGTTAACTCTCTTAATATTAGAATATCTAAGCCAGAGACAATGCTAGATTTAAGTGAAGAAGCATCAACGAGAGCCGGAAAAACTATGGCAGGCCTAAGATTAGCAAACAAATCCATTTCTTTTCTTAATTTCAAAAGACCATTTTCAGGTCTTTTTTCAAATTCAACTCCATCGTACTTTGGGCCTCCTACCGCACCAAATAAAATTGCATCTGCATCAATTGCGTCTGCTAATGTTTCGTCTGAAAGAGGCGTGCCATATTTGTCAAAAGAAGCACCACCTACTAAACCTTCCTTTAAGTTAAAACTAATACTTTTATTTTTTGCAAACCAATCAACGACTCTTAAAGTTTCTTTAACAACCTCTGGGCCAACTCCATCTCCAGGTAAAACCATTAATGTACGATTAGATGGCATTGTATCAACTCACTTTTTAATTATAACCACGGTCTTTCATGAGACATCTTGTTTTCAAATTTTTTAATATCACTAGATTTTTGCATTGTTATGCCTATATCGTCTAATCCCTCAAGTAAGCATTTTTTTCTGAAAGGGTCGATTTCAAACTTGATAACTGCTCCATTAGGTCTTCTAATTTCCTGAGATGGAAGGTCAATTTCTAGTTCTGGGTTTTCCATGTCTTTTGAATCTGCCAACAAAGCATCTCTTTGATCTGGCGAAACTTTTATTGGTAAAAGGCCATTTTTAAAAGAATTATTATAAAAGATATCAGCGAAAGAAGTTGAAATAATACATTTTATCCCAAAATCAGATAAAGCCCAGGGTGCATGTTCTCTACTTGAACCACATCCAAAGTTATCACCTGCAACAAGAATGCTACTCTTTCTGTATGGTTCTTTATTTAACACAAACTCTTCTTTTTCAGAACCATCATCATTAAATCTCATCTCATCAAAGAGATGTCTACCTAAACCTGTTCTTTTAATTGTCTTTAAAAATTGTTTAGGAATTATTTTGTCTGTGTCTACATTTATGAAATTAAATGGAGCAGCTATACCTCTAATATTTTTAAATTTTTGCATAATTAAACCTCTAAAATTACATAATTGAATTATAATCAGTTAATTTGCCTGTAATTGCAGAGGCAGCAGCTATTTCAGGACTAACTAGATGTGTTCTACCACCTTTACCTTGTCTGCCTTCAAAATTTCGATTAGATGTACTTGCGCACCTTTCACCAGGTTGAAGTTTGTCTTCATTCATAGCTAAACACATTGAACAGCCAGGTTCTCTCCATTCAAATCCAGCTTCAGTAAACAACAAATTTAGACCTTCTTTCTCAGCTTGACTTTTCACCAACCCAGAACCTGGAACAACCATTGCCCTTATGCCTTTTTTAACTTTTTTTCCATCGATTACTTTTGCGGCTGCCCTTAAATCTTCTATTCTAGAGTTTGTACATGAACCGATGAAAACTGTGTTTATTTCAACTTCAGATATTTTTTGGCCACCTTTCAATCCCATATAATCAAGTGATCTTTGTACTTTAGCTTTTGCGTCCTCATCTTTAATCTTGGAAGGATCAGGTGTATAACCATCAATTGAAACAACATCTTCCGGACTAGTGCCCCATGTTACAGTTGGTTTAATTTTACTAGCATTAATGGTAATCTTCTTATCATAAAATGCATTTTCATCTGAAAGCAATGATTGCCACCATTCTAAAGCTAGGTCCCAATCTTTTCCTTTTGGAGACATAGGTTTATCTTTTAAGTAATTAAATGTTACTTTGTCAGGGGCTATCATTCCTGCTCTTGCTCCAGCTTCTATTGACATATTGCAAACTGTCATACGACCTTCCATAGAAAGTTTTTCTATTGCTTTTCCAGAATATTCAATAACATGCCCAGTTCCACCTGCTGTACCTATCTCTCCAATAATAGCAAGAACTAAATCTTTAGGAGATACACCTGATTGTAGCTCACCGTCGACATTAATGAGCATGTTTTTAGCTGGCTTTTGAATCAAGGTTTGGGTAGCTAAAACATGTTCTACTTCTGATGTACCTATACCGAATGCTAAAGCCCCAAATGCTCCATGAGTTGCGGTATGGCTGTCGCCACATACTATCGTCATACCTGGTTGGGTAAAGCCTTGTTCTGGTCCTATAACATGAACAATTCCTTGTCTTTTGTCCATCATATTAAAATATGGTATTCCAAAATCTTCTACATTCTTGTCTAACGCTTCAACTTGGATCTTAGATTCTTCTTCTTGAATTCCTTCAGCTCGATCTGTTGTAGGAACATTATGATCAGCCACGGCTAGAGTTCTATTGGGGGAATTTACAACTCTACCAGACATTCTTAACCCTTCAAATGCTTGTGGGCTTGTTACTTCATGAACTAAATGTCTATCAATGTAAATTAATGACGCTCCATCTTCTTGCGTGCTGATAAGATGGTAATCCCAAATTTTATCAAATAATGTTCTGGGCTTCATTTTAGAACTCCATTAAGTTGAAATCAAAATATTAACATATTTTTAATTTGATAAAGTTAATGAACTTTTATGAAGTTGTATCTTCAGTAACTTCTTTAGAAACAGATTGATCAACTTGAGTTTTAGTGTCTTTTTTAGAGGCTTGAATTTTTTCAACAATTCGAGCTGATTTTCCTCTTCTATCTCTTAAATAATATAACTTAGCTCTTCTTACTTTACCTTTTTTAAGAACAGTAATTCCAGCAATTTTAGGAGAAAATATTGGGAAAATTCTCTCAACACCCTCACCATAAGAAATCTTTCTAACGGTAAAACTTTCGTTCAACCCAGCTCCGCTTCGAGCAATACATAATCCCTCAAATGCTTGAATTCTCTCTTTATCACCTTCAACAATTTTTACATCAACTTTAATGGTATCACCTGCGCTAAAATCAGGTATGATTCTTTCCGCAATAATCTTGTCCATCTGATCTTTTTCAATTTTATCAATAACATTCATCTCTCTACCCTTTCGTGAAAATATTTCTAGCAAATTAATAAATATTTTTCTAGTTAAGATTTAATATATTTTGACCATAAATCTGGTCTCCTTATTTTCGTAAGATTTTCAGACATGTTTAACTTCCACATTTGGATTTTTTTATGATTTCCAGATAATAATACTTCTGGTACTTCCATATTGTTCCATACTCTTGGGTGAGTATATAATGGATATTCTAACAAATGTCTTTCAAAACTTTCTTCCATCAATCCTGCGGCATTACCGATGACGGCAGGAATAAGTCTTATGGTTGCGTCCATAATTAATTGAGCGCCTATTTCACCACCAGATAAAACAAAATCTCCAACACTTACTTCTTCTATTTCGTTATGAATTAAAAACCTTTCATCAACACCCTCATATCTTCCACATATAAAAACAGCACCTTTTTCTTGTGATAATTTATTTGCGAATTCTTGATCAAATTTTTTTCCTCTTGGTGAAAGATAAATTCTTCTACCTTTTTCTTTAGAAACAGACTTTAAAGCTTTATCTAAAACTTCTGGATTAATGACCATACCAGGTCCTCCACCGAACGGAACTTCATCTACTTTACCATTTTTATCATTTGAGAAATGTCTAATGTTAACAGTTTTTAAAGACCACAAATTATTTCTTAGAGCTTTGCCTGCTATTGAAAATTCTAAGGTGCCAGGAAACATTTCTGGGAATAATGACAAAACCGTTGCATTCCACATAAAATATCTCCTTTTTAATTTTCAATAATATCTATCTCTAGATCTAATATTATTCGTTTATTTATGTAATCAATTTTTTTTAGAAAAGCTTTTCCCATTGGCAAATAAAAAGTTTTATTATTTTTTTTTACCTCAACCAACAAACCTGCTCCAAAATCTTCCAAAGATATAACTTCACCAAAGTTTTCTTTGCTTAAATTATAAACTTCAAAGTTCAACAAATCAGAGTGATAAAATTCCCCATCGATAAGTTTTGGCAAACTTTTTCTAGATATGAATAACTTTAGTCCTTTAAAAAACTCAGCATCACTTCTTGTTTCAACATTTTCAATTTTGCAAACAAATACTTTTTTAAATTTTCGAATAAACTTTAATTTTATTGGATTTTCAAAACTCTCTACGAAAATTTCTTTGAAAGAAAAAATATTTTCTGGAATTTCTGTAAAGCTTTTGAGCTTAACTTCTCCTTTAATACCATGGACCCCAACAAAGGATCCTATTTCAATTAAATTTTTCTTTGACAAAATTATTCTATTCTTTTTTATCCTCTTCAGCTTTAGTCTCTTCTGTATCTACTTCCTCTGCTGGAGCTTCTGCCGCAGGTGCATCTTCCTTAGCTACTTCCTCTGCTGGAGCCGCTGTCGCAGGTGTATCTTCTGCTGCTGCTACTTCTTCTGCTGGAGCTTCTGCCGCAGGTGCATCTTCTGTGACTACTTCCTCAACTGGAGCTTCTGCCACAGGTGTATCTCCTGCTGCTGCTACTTCTTCTGCTGGAGCTTCTGCCACAGGTGCATCTTCTACTGCTGCTGCTACTTCTTCTGCTGGAGCTTCTGCCGCAGGTGCCTCTTCTGTTTCTACTTCCTCATCTGGAGCTTCTGCCTCAGGTGCATCTTCCTTAGCTACTTCCTCTTCTGGAGCTGCTGACTTTTTTGCCGCTTCTGCTTCTCTTTCTTGCCTTTTCTTACCTGGAGCACTTTTAATAGGTTGATCTCTAATCACAGGTGCTTTTACTAAACCGTCAGATGATATCATTTTTGCAACTCTTAATGTTGGCTGAGCGCCTTTTGATAACCAGTATTTTGCTCTTTCAACATCAAGAACTAATCTTTCAGCGTGGTCTTTAGCTACCATCGGATTATATGAACCTATTCTTTCTATAAACTTTCCATCTCTTGGTGATAATGCTTCTGCAACTACGATTTTGTAAAAAGGTCTTTTCTTTGCTCCACCTCTAGACAATCTTATTTTTAACGCCATTTTTTTTCCTTATAATTAAGTTATTGTTTAATAAATTTATCTTCTTTTTTTAGATGATTTTCCGCCTAACCCTGGTAAACCCATACCTCCAAATCGATTTGCCATGTTACCTAAATTAGGCATATTACCGCCAATCATTTTTTGTAATTCTGCCATTTTATTGGCATCCATAACTGAATTTTGACCATCCCCTAATCCAGGATTTGGACTTGCTCCTCCAAGTGAAGACATCATATTTTTTAATCCACCAAGACCGCCCATTTTACCCATTTTTTTCATCATACGAGCCATATCTTGTTGTTGTTTCACAAGTCTATTTACATCAGAGACAGCTGTTCCTGATCCTGAAGCAATTCTTTTTCTACGAGAAGCATTTAAAATAGAAACGTTTACTCTTTCTTTTTTTGTCATAGAATAAATTATAGCCTCTTGTTTTGAAATTGCTTTATCATTAAAATTATTAGTAGCCATTTGTTTCTGGAGCTTACCAATACCTGGAAGCATGGACATTATTCCACCTAAACCTCCCATTTTTTTTAACTGACCAATTTGTTTTAACATATCATTCATATCAAAACTGCCCTGTGACATTCTTTTCATCATTTGGGCAGCGTCTTCTTCTGCGATAGTCTCTGCAGCTTTTTCTACAAGTGAGACAACATCACCCATATCTAAAATTCTACCAGCCGCTCTATCTGGATAAAATGGTTCTAATCCGTCTAGTTTTTCAGAAACACCAACAAATTTTATAGGGCACCCAGTTACTGATCTCATTGATAGTGCTGCACCACCTCTTGCGTCACCATCAGACCGCGTTAAAACAACTCCTGATATTTTTATTAGCTCTGAAAAGGCTTTTGCTGTCTGGACCGCATCTTGACCTGTCATTGCATCAGCAACCAATAAAGTCTCAGATGGGTTAGATAATTTAAAAACCTCTTTTGCCTCAGACATCATAGCTGTATCAAGTGTTGTTCTACCAGCTGTATCAAGTATCAGAACATCTATTGCTTGAACTTTGGATGCAGCCATTGCTCTTTTTGTTATTTTCTCTGGACTTTCTCCATCAATTTCTGGAAGCACTAAGACTTCTGCTTGTTCACCTAATATCCTAAGTTGTTCTCTAGCTGCAGGCCTATAAATATCAAGCGATGCAAGCATAACTTTCTTTCTTTTTTTTGATTTCAAATGAAAAGCCAACTTACCTGCAGTTGTAGTTTTACCAGAACCCTGAAGACCAACTAACAATATAACTGCAGGAGGAGTGTGGTCTATTAATAGCTCTGATTTTGACGAGCCAAGTACTTCTATTAAAACGTCATTGACAATTTTTATAACTTGCTGACCAGGTGTAACTGATCTAAGAACTTCCTCACCAACTGCCCTAACTTTAACTTTGTCAATAAATTCTCTAACTACTGATAAAGCAACATCAGCTTCTAATAGAGCTGTTCGAACCTCTTTAAGTGCATTTTCAACGTCACTTTCAGAAAGAGCTCCTCTTTTAGTGAGGCCTTTAAAAACATTTCCAAGTTTATCAGTTAAGTTTTCAAACATTTTAAAACCAATTAGTAATCATAACCAAAAATACGCCCGTGCTTGAAACTCAAGGACGCGCGTTTACGAATCTTTAACAATAATTTGTTGTCTCAGTATAGAATTTTATCAATCAAGTCAAGCCTAACTGAAAGAAATCACTAATCCAAACCAGCTAATGCCTTTGAAAATGATGAAGCTTCAAAAATTTGTAGATCATCTAATCCTTCACCAACGCCAACTGCATGAATAGGAATTTCGAACTTTTCAGCTAAAGATACAACAACTCCACCTTTTGCACTTCCATCTAACTTGGTAATTATCATACCTGTTAAACCTATAGATTCATCGAAGCTTTTTAATTGAGAATGTGCATTCTGTCCAACAGTGCCATCTAAAACTACAACTTTTTGATGTGGAGCGTCGTGATCTAATTTTGACACAACTCGACAGGTTTTTGTTAGTTCTTCCATTAAATCTTTTTTATTTTGCAATCTTCCAGCTGTGTCGATAATTACAATATCAATATCTTCTTTTTTTGCTAATTCAAACGCTCGAAAAGCTACAGCCGCTGAATCTCCTCCTTCTTCTCCAGATACCACTTGTGCACCAGCTCTTTTTCCCCACGTCTTTAACTGTTCTACGGCAGCTGCTCTAAAAGTGTCTGATGCAGCTAAAACAACTGATTTTTTTTCAAGTCTAAATTTTTCTGCTATTTTAGCAGCAGTAGTTGTTTTTCCAGAACCATTAACACCTGCTAAAAGCAAAACGTGTGGTTTAGAGTTAACTTTTTCATAAAGATTCTGTTCACGAGGTAGTAAAATTTGTCTAATTTCTTCAGCTAAAGTTTTTGCGATTTGTGTCTTTTCTATTTGTTTATTTTTATTTAATTCGAATTTCTGATCTTTAATCTTTTTTGCTATTCTACCAGCAACTTCAACACCAAGATCGGCTAATATTAACTGATCTTCAATATCATGAAGTGTTTCTTGATCAATTGTTTTTTTCCCAGTTATAGAGGCAATCGCACCTTCCACCTTAGATGCTGATTTGCTTAATCCAGTCTTTAATTTTTTAAACCAATTTAATGCCATAAACATTGACTCTTTTTTTATCTATTTCAATTTCGAATAGTTCCTAGCAACCCACCAGGGTTAATTTCTAAAATTTTTGTAGAAACAATCGTGCACGCTTCAACATGTTCTTTTAATTTTATTTTTGAAAAATTTGTAGAATGACCAACTGAATTATTTTCTACTAAAACTTTTTGAATGGTTCCAATCTGACTGACTAAAAACTTTTTATGTTGTTTTTCAGCTAAATTTCTCAGTTCTTTAGCTCTTTTTTGAATAATTTTTTTTTGTACTTGTGGCATATTTGATGCTGGAGTATTTTTTCTGTTAGAGTATGGGAAAACATGAATATATGTAATGTTAGCTTCTGTAATAAGTTGCATACTCTTTTGGTGAGCTTTTTCGTCTTCTGTAGGAAAACCAGCTATAAAATCACCTCCGAACACAATATCATTTCTTCGTCTTTTTGCTTCTTTTACAAAATTAATTACGTCTCTGTAAAGATGTCTTCTTTTCATTCTTTTCAAAATAATGTCATCACCATGTTGAATAGATAAATGAATATGAGGCATTAGTCTTTCTTCATGCTCAAATGCATCCATCAAGTCAAAATCAACTTCAGCTGGATCAATGGAAGACAATCTTAGTCTATGCAAATTTGGAATATTTTTTAAAATTTTTTTTACTAATAATCCTAAACTTGGCTTCCCAAAAATTTCAATACCCCAAGATGTTAAATCAACACCAGTGAGAACAACTTCTTTTACTCCATTCTTTAATAAAGAATTAATAGAGTTAATAATATCTTGAGTTGATACTGACCTGCTTGGGCCTCTTCCAAATGGAATAATACAAAATGTACATCTATGGTTACATCCATTTTGAACTTGAACGAAGCCACGTGTATGTTTGTTGAATAATTCAACAAGATGCCCAGATGTACTTTTTACTTCCATAATATCTTGAACAAATACATTTTGATTTTGATGAAAGCTATTTTCTGGTACAAATCTCTTCCAAAAATCTTCATCAAGTTTTTCTCTATTACCTACTACAAAATCAACCTCTGGCATAATATTCCATTTTTGAGGATCTACTTGAGCAGCACATCCTGTAACCAAAATTTGAGCATCTGGTCTACTTCTTTTAGAAGATCTTATTGCCTGTCTTGCTTGACGTTCGGCTTCACTAGTTACAGCGCATGTATTGAAAATTATTAAATCGCTTTGACCATTCTTACTAGCAAGGTCACTAATAACCTGGCTTTCCCAAATATTTAGCCTACATCCAAAAGTCCTAATGTCAGGTAAGGAGTTTTTATTTTTTGAAGTAATTTTCATTTATTCACCAATAAACCCTTCAAACACTCTTTCAGTATCTCCAGAAAGAGTTACTGATCCATTATCAAGCCACTTAATAAATAAATTTCCACCGTCTAAAACAATTTTATTTTCCTTAGCACTTATGTCTAATGAAGAGGCTGCTACTAATGTTGCACACGCTCCTGATCCACATGCTGAGGTCATGCCTGCTCCTCTTTCCCAAACTCTCATTCTAAGAGATTTATCCTCTAAAACAGATACAAATTCAATATTTGCAAATTCAGGGAAAATAGAATTTTTCTCTAACCTTGGACCAATAGAGTTTATATTTAAATTCTCAAGCTCTTCTAAGTTATTTATAAATATAACTGCATGTGGATTTCCGATTGATAAACAGAAAGCTTCAAACTCATCTAATTTGACATTTTGTGTATTTTGATCTTTTGATAATGGTATTTCATTCCAACTAAACTTGGGCACACCCATATTAACAGTGACTAAATTATCAGTTTTAGAACAAACTAAGTCATCACTAACGCTTTTAATAGTTATTGAATTTAGGTCATTCTTTTTCATTAGATAATCAGCTACGCATCTTGTACCATTGCCACAAGCACCAGTTTCCGAACCATCAGAGTTATACATTTTAACTTTAAAATTTTCAGGATTATTTGTGTTTTCAATAATCAAAACTTGATCACATCCAATTCCTAAGCGTCTGTTACTTATTTTATTTATAAATTTTGAGTCATGAATTATAGGATTATTTATATTATCAAAAATAATAAAATCATTTCCTAAACCATGCATTTTTATAAATGGTACTTTCAAAATTTAAGCTTTCATTTTTGTTTTTAAAAATCAATATCAACTATAATCGGCACATGGTCCGAAGGCTTCTCCCATGACCTAGTGTCCTTATAAATAACACCTGACTTTACTAATGAAAATAAATTTTTTGATATCCAAAAGTGATCAAGCCTTCTTCCCCTATTAGAAATCTCCCAATTTCTATTTCTATATGACCACCAAGAATAAAGTTTTTCATCATGTGGAACAATTTCCCTCATTATGTCTACCCATTCGCCAGTCTGGATTAAGTCTAGTAAAGCTTCTGTTTCTATTGGAGTATGCGATACCACGCTGAGTAATTGTTTATGTGACCAGACATCTTGTTCTAAAGGGGCAATATTTAAATCACCAACTAAAATTTTATCTTTTTTTGTGTTCGATAAAAAATAATCTTTCATTTCATTAATGAAAGAAATTTTGTGCTTAAACTTTGGATTAATTGAAATATCTGGCTCATCTCCACCTGCAGGCACATAAAAATTATGAAGCTCAATATTATTATTTATTTTAATATAAATGTGACGAGTATCATTTTTTTTACACCAATTCACATATCCAGAGTCTTTAAATTTAAACCTTGAGACAATAGCTACACCATTGTAAGATTTTTCTCCTCTGAAATATTGATGAACAAAACCAATTTTGTCAAAATCCTTACTTGGAAAAAAATCATTAGGCGTTTTAGTCTCCTGCAAGCACATAACATCTATTTTCTGCTCTTTTATAAACCTCAAAACCTGTTTCAGCCGCAGTCTTACAGAGTTAATATTCCAAGTTGCAATTCTCATTGAAAAATACGTACTCCAAAAACACTCCAAAAATCAATTTTTTTTCTATCCATTTAAATGCACACAATGCAATTCTTTTAACTATAATACCTATTGGCAAAATACAGATTAAAATCAGAAACGCAACGAAAATAGAAATTTAGAATTTTAATAATTCTCATTACAAATAATCCATTTTAGTTCTTTCAATAATTAGGTTCTAGAAAATCAATAGGAAAAAATAATAAATGCGATAAATTAATATTATATTTAGCATTTTGAATTAGTACCGTGGTACTTTCTCCAAAAGTGTCAATAATAATCCATTTTTTTAAACTAAATGGCTTTTCTGAAAACTCCAAAATTAGACTCTCTGGCTTTTCATTTTCGTAGCTTTTTATTTTAAGTGATATTATACTTGAGGATATATTATATTCCGTTTTAAAATTTTCACTCTTCAAAATAGATTTATTGTCTAACAACATTGAAAATGGTGAACTTTTTAAAGGAATATTATTAGTGCTTTTAGAATCTCTATCTTGAATTACAATCCATAATCCTTGTGAGGTTATGAGTAAATTATTTGGTTTTTCATAATCAATTCTTAATTTACCTGGCAATTCTAGAAATAATTTTCCATTACTTATATCTCCAGATGGACTTACCTGTATAAAATCTGCTTCAAGAGTTTCAAGATTTTTAAAAAAATTTTCAATTTGTAATGATACTGATTTACTCTGTTCAAAAGCATTTAATTTTGGAACAATCATTGTACTAAATAAAAAACAAAATATGATTTGAAAGTATGATTTAAATACGTTCAATTAATTTTCCTCAATCAAAACTTCTCTTTTTCCAGCCCGACCAGGTTTGGATACTATGTTATTGTCTTCCATTTTTTCTATAATTGTAGCTGCTCGATTATAACCTATTTTTAGATGTCTTTGAATAAATGAAGTACTTGCCCTTCTCTCTCTCATAACTAATTCAACAGCTTCTTCATATAATTCGTCTTTATCATTTTTACTGTTTGCGAAACCATGAATTTGATTGGTATTAATATTTTCAGGTTCTGTAGTTACACTTTCATCATAATCAGGTATAGATTGATTAGATAAAAATTTTGTAACTTTTTCAACCTCTTTATCTTCTACAAATGGGCCATGTACTCGTGTTAACTTTCCTCCACCAGCCATATACAACATATCACCTCTTCCAAGAAGTTGTTCAGCTCCTTGTTCTCCTAAGATAGTCCTACTATCAATTTTGCTTGTTACTTGAAATGAGATTCTTGTTGGGAAGTTAGCCTTAATTGTACCTGTAATTACATCTACAGAAGGTCTTTGTGTAGCCATAACAACATGAATCCCTGCAGCCCTTGCCATTTGCGCCAATCGTTGAACTGCAGCTTCTATATCTTTGCCAGCAACTAACATTAAATCTGCTACTTCATCTATTATAATTACAATAAACGGTAATGGTGTAAGGCTAATTTGTTGATCTTCAAAAATTGGTTGACCTGTTTCTGGATCAAAACCTACTTGGATATTTTTTGAAAGAATTTCACCCTTCTTTCTAGCTTGAATTAATCTTTCGTTGTAATTATCAATGTTTCTTACTCCAAGTTTACTCATTGACATATATCTAGTTTCCATTTCACGCACAGCCCATTTGAGTGCAATAATTGCTTTACTTGGATCTGTTACCACTGGTGTAAGTAAATGTGGAATACCGTCATAAACTGATAATTCTAACATTTTAGGGTCGATCATGATTAATCTACAAGTTTCTGGTGTGTGTTTATAAAGCAATGACAAAATCATTGCATTTATCCCAACTGACTTTCCAGAACCTGTTGTACCCGCTACTAATAAGTGAGGCATTTTAGTTAAATCAACAACAATTGGATAGCCAGCAATATTTTTTCCAAGACAAACTGGAAGACTAAAGTTTGTTTTTTGAAATTCTTGATGCTCTAAAATATTTCTTAATATTACTGTTTCTCTGAATTTGTTAGGTAATTCAATACCAATTACATTCTGTCCTGGCACCATTGCCACTCTTACAGCTTCAACCGACATTGACCTAGCAATATCATCTGCTAATGATATAACTCTCTGACTTCTTAATCCTGGTGCTGGTTGTAAATCATATCTTGTTACAACTGGACCGTACCTTACGGACTCTATATTGCCATTAATTGAGTAATCAGACAAAACTCCCTCAAGAACTTTTGCATTCATATCCAAAGTTTCTTTACTTGGGGGTTTAATATCCTCTATGTAGTCTCTTAATAAATCTACCGATGGTAACAAAAATCCACTTTCAGAACCGAAAGGTAAATCATTTTGATACGAATTATAAATTTCTGAATTTTTGTCTAAATTGTCACTCTTATTAATATTTTTGATTAGTATTGGGCTCTTTCTTACTTTTGGTTTTTTTCTAGTTATTGGGTCAATTTTTGATTTAATAAATTTGTTTTTAATTATATTTATAAAACTATTTTTACTTTTCTGCTCTTTTGTTTCTCTTTCTTCATTTTTATCATTATAAAAAAACAAATTAAAAAAAATAGTTAAAACCCATACCATTGGTAAGAAGATAGGCCTTAATATAAATTTGAAAAATTTTATCTCTTCTGGACCTGTAGATGATATCCAAAAAAATAATGAGAAAGATATTAAAAGAGATGTAACACCTAAAAATATTTTTGATGTAACGATATTTAGATTGGTTATATCAGAAATTATCTCAGAAAATTTTAAAGCAAACCAGTCAGATAAACCACTTTGGTTTAAAAAAGCTAAATTTAAATTTAATTTTTCAATTAAATACTCCTCAGCATAAGTTCCACCTAAAGAACTTAAAAAAATCATAAAAAAAATGCATAAAAATTTAATTTTAAAAAAATTTATTTTGGCTCCATTAAAAAACTTTAGAGACCATATAAATAAAATTAATGAAAATAACAATCCAGGTAAGATACCAAACTCTTTTATGATTAACCCAGAAAGATATGATCCTATTTCACCAAAAAAATTTTTTGAACTTTTTTCTGCAATAATACCCCAACCAGGATCTTCTGGATGAAATGAGAATAAAATTAAAAAAATTGATATTGAACTAAAACATAAAATTGAAAAAAATAATTTGTTTGTAATTTTAATGTAAAACTTACTATTTTCTATAAGTTGGTTTTTATTATTCATATAAGATGCCTTAATTCTAAGAAATATCCATTTTTAAAAATAAACAAATACGTTTCATTGTTTCTTCAATAACTTCTTTTTTGTCAACTAAGGATATTCTTAAGAAGCCTCTACCTGGATTGAAGCCATTCACTTCTTTAGCCATAAAACTTCCTGGCATAACTCTAAGTGAAAATCTTTCCCATAAAATTTTTGCTGCTTCTTTATCATCATTTACTTTTAACCAAAGAAAGAAACCCGCATCTGGAATTTTGAAATCTTTATAAAAAGGTTTTAAATATTTTTCTGCAAGTTCAAAGTTTTTGTCATAATGTAAACAACCTTCTAGATGATGGTCATCGTCGTCATACAATGCACTTGCAACCTTTTGAATAGGAATAGGAACTGGTGAAGCGCCATTTGAGACTAGCAGCTTATAATTTTCAATTATATTTTCATCTCCAGCTATAAATCCAGCCCTCATACCACACACATTACTCCTCTTAGATAAAGAATTAAAAATAATTAAATTTTCTAAACTTTCTCCTAAACTTAATGCAGCTTCTAATCCACCAGGTGGTTTAGATTTATTCATTCTGTAGATATCACCATAACATTCATCAATAGCCAAAATGAATTTATATTTTCTAGCAAGTAATATAGCTTTTTTTAAATAATCAATGCTAGCAACACTACCATGAGGATTTGACGGAGAACAAATATACATGATTACTGAAGAATTTAATAAATTTTCAGGTAAATTTGAAATGTCAGGTAAATAATTATGTTTTGGTAAAGAGTTTAACCAGTGTATTTTAGACCCACTTGATATGCTTCCTGCTAACCAAGCATGATAGAATGGATTAGTTATAAGAGCAGTTGTTTCCCCAACTTTTAAATTTTTTGCTAGTAAACCTATAAGATGTAAAGGTTCTCTTGTTCCTGGAACGGGAACTAAGTTTTTATTCAATTTTATAAGTTTCTCTGCACCTGGGTATCTTCTTTTTATATAATTGAATATACTATTCCCATAACTTGGTATTGCTTCGCTGGGAGGATATTTTGCCCAATCGTTATAATTTATGTCTAAGATTTTTTTTGTAAAGTCTGGTACTCCTAATGTGGGCTCACCCAAAGACATTTTTAAGACTGGGTATTTAGGATTAGGCTCAGTATTTTCTAAAAGAGATGCAAGTTTTCCAAACATCCAATCCTTTAAAATATTATAATCTGAGTTAACCATTTTAAAAACCTTTGAATAATTTTTACATATATTTATTTATATTATACTGGTAAATTTTAAAACCAATATAATTACAGTTTTTTTAACAAATGGAATCATCAATGAATAATAAAGACCTTTCATATCAAAACTTTCATAAAATTTGTGTAGTAGGTGGGGGAATAACAGGCGCCATAATGGTTTTATTGTTAAAAAACTCAAATATGTTCAAATTGAGTGATATAGGTTGGATTAAACCAAACTTTAAATCAAAAAATGATTTTAGAACTACATTTTATAATGAAACCAGTTTGAAATTGCTAAATAATTTGAATATTTTAAAAAAACTAAAAAGGAATGATTACACATCAGTTAAAAGTATTAAGGTATTTGGCCCCAATCATAGTTCACCATTAGAATGGGATTATTTTGATACAAAAAAGAACTTTGGCGCTGTAATAAAAAATGATGTTGTTTTAAATATTATAGAAGAGCAACTAAAAGATATAAAACAATATAATAGTTTCGTAAATAATACTAAATGCAACAAATTTGAAAGAACTTTATATTTAGAAAATAAAATATTTATTAACTCACATTTAGTTTTATCAGCGGATGGAAAGAATTCTTATTTAAGAAAATTACTATCTGTAAAAACTATAAATAAAAATATTAATCACATTGCTATTTCTGGATTTTTAGAATTATCTAAAAATCATAACTCAACTGCCATTCAGGCATTTACAAATATAGGTCCAATTGGAATACTTCCTTATGAGAATAAAAATATAGTAAATTTTGTTCAAAGTATTGAAAAAGTTGAATGTAAAAAACTTTTATCAAAAGAAAATCCAGAATATTTTATATGTAATGAGTTAAATAAATTTTTTTCAAATAATGATCTTAATTTTAGTCCTTTGAAAAAAATAAATAAAATAGAAAACAAATTATCTTATTGGGATCTCGACTTAAATCTGGTGCTAAATCCAACATCTTCAAGAGCGATTTTAATAGGCGATGCTGCTCACTCTATCCATCCCCTAGCAGGACAAGGACTAAACTTATCTTTAAGAGATTGTGTTGCTGCATTAAAAGCAATAGAAAATTCCTTGAAATTTGGAAATGATCTTGGTGATAAATCTATTTTAAAACTTTATAAAAGTGATAGATTAGCAAAAACTATCTCAATGACAGCTTTTACAGACTTTATGTTTTTTGGTTTTACTTCAACATCAAAGAAGACACAGTCACTGTTTACAAAAGTTATGGAAAATTTAAATAAAACTAATCTTAAAAATATATTTAGAGATTTAGCATCAATTTGATTTATATAGAATTGTAATATTTTTGGAGATACTTATCGTGATTTTTTCCAAAATCGTGTAATAATCCCCAACTATAAATACCAGACGAGTGATTGTCAGAAAAGATGATTCTTATAGCGTAATTACCAACAGGTTCAATTTGATCAATTAAAACATCACCTTTGTTTCTGACTATAATTTTGGGACCTCCATGACCTTGAACGTCAGCAGATGGACTTTCGACTCTTAATAATTCTGATAAGATGTTAAATTTAGAATTATCATCAAAATGAATTGACAAATATTTACCATTATCCTTTTTTTTTATTAAGATAGGCGTAATATTCATATCAAATTTTCCTTAATAAAATTAAAACATTTAAAAATTTTTAATGCTTGCTTAGATCAGAAATATTTTCTTCGCTTATGCAACCATCTAATATAGTCTGTAATAACTTTTCTCTTTTTGAAATAGAAGTTGTTTCTAACAATAGTTGCTTTTCATTATTTGCTAAAGGACATATCATTGTTATTTGATCAACAAAATTATAGTCATTGAATGTATCAATTGCATCCATATTTGCTCTAATATTTTTTAATTTGAAGTATTTTTTTAAAGTTGTCTTTAAAGTACTAAAATCTGCAGACTTAACATTTATATTCAAATCTTTACTAAAATTTTCCCAATCGATGTTTGCTTCTCTAAAATTTTTATCATTAGTTTTTTCTGAAATTAAAGTAAATCTGCTCAAACCTTTAAGAGTAATTAAATATCTATTATCATCTGTTTCTTCAAATTTTACAATTTTACCAGCACATCCGACGCTGTAAAATATAGATTTATCATCGCTTTCATTGGAGTTTTTGGGCTGTATCATTCCAATTAATCTATTTTTATTTGAAATGGCATGATCTATCATTTTTAAATAGCGAGGTTCAAAAATATTTAATGGAAGAAAAGTGTCTGGAAACATTACAACACCTTTTAATGGAAATATTGGAATAATATCTGGTAATTTAATTCCCTGATTAAGATTATCAATCATTTAAATTTGTCCTAATTTAAGAAAATAATAATGTGGCTAACTTTTTTCTTGCATTAATTGTCTCATTAGCCTCTATGCCTGCCGATGAAAAGAATTCCAGTAACTGCTTTCTAGCTGCCTGTTCATTCCACTCTCTATCTATTTTGATTGATTTCAAGAGCATTTCAAAAGAGTCTTCAATTTTACCTACACCAAATAAAGCAATTGCCATTTGTAATAGATAATCTAAATTATCTGGTTCTTGTTTTAATTTTTTTTTCAGATCCTCTATATTTCCTTTTGCCTTAAAGGCCTTTTCAGAAATTTCAAGCAATGAAATTGCTTCTTCAACTGGCTTGGAATTTTTGATTTCTAGAGCTAAATTATCAATAAGTTCTTTTGTTTCGTCAAATTTATCCAACCCAATCATTGATCTGATAAGATTTCCAAAACCAATATGGTTTTCTGGATCTTTCTCTAAAATCTTTTGAGAAATATCAAAAGAACTATTCCAATCTCTTTTTTCTATACATTCTTTTAAGCTTAAAATTAAATCCTCAACTTCTTGTCCAGGACCAGATAAACTAGCTGATTTTTTGACAAATTCTATTATTTCACTGTTTGATTTAGCTCCTTGAAATCCGTCAACTACTTTACCTTCAAAAAAAGTATAAATTGTAGGAATAGATTGAATTCTTAATTGTGAGGCAATATTTTGATTTTGATCTATATCAATTTTAGCTAAAATCAATTCTTGACCATAACCTTTAACAGCCTCTTCTAGTAATGGTGTAAGAGTTTTGCAAGGCTCACACCATGGAGCCCAGAAATCAACAATGACCGGCTTTGTCTTAGAAACTTCTACAACCTCACTCATGAATGTTTCTTCATTTACATTTATGATATTGCTAGTTGTTGAGGTTAAATCATTATTTTCCATTATTTGAACTCCTTACTTCAAATATTGATATGGTTGTGAGTAAATAATATTTCAACAATTTATTACAAAATACTACAATTGACCAATTACTAAAGTGTCTATATCTAAATTATAGATAACATTTTAACCTAAAGTGAAAATTATATTTTAAAATGAAAAGAGAATTTAACATTGCTTTAATTGGTTGTGGTAACTGGGGAAAAAACATAGCTAGAAATTTGTATCAAGTGGGATCTCTAGCATGTATATATGACAAGAATACAAAGTTATCACAAAAACTTAATCATGAGTATATGTTACCCACTTTCGGACTCAATAAAATTTTTGAAGATCAAAATATCAATGGAATTGTAATTGCTTCACCCGCAATTACACATAAAGAACTTGCAATTCAAGCTTTAAAAAATGATAAAGATGTGTTTATAGAAAAACCATTTTGTTTGTCTTTGACCGATGCTCAAAAAATTTCAGAATTAGCTAAGAATAGAAATAGAATTTTGATGGTAGGCCATTTACTAAATTATCATAATGCATTTATTAAAATGAAAGAACTCATAAAAAACGGGAAAATAGGTGTTTTACAAAACATTCGAGCAAATCGACTAGCTCTTGGAACTATAAGATCTCAAGAATCTGTGGTTTATGACTTGTCAGCCCACGATATTTCTATGATACTTTCTATTACAAAAGAATTACCTATTGATGTAAATGTTCAATCCATTCAGCATCATAATGACATTGGACCAGACGCAATCAGTGTTAAATTATCATTTTTAAAAGGTGTGACTGCATTAATTAATTCTGATTGGATGTGTCCTTACAAAGAGCATAAATTTTCTGCAATTGGTACAAAAGGCTCACTTATTTTTGACGATACAAAGAATTGGTCAGAAAAATTAATTTATAATCCATCATTTGTAACAGTCAAAAATACAATTGAATCCTTGCCAATTGAAAAAATTAAAATCCAGAAAAATGAACCACTTAAAACTGAATTAAAAGAATTTATAGATTGTATGTATTCAAGAAAAAGCCCTTTAACGGATTATAAAGAAGCTATAAGAGTTCAAACTGTTATGGATATGATAGACAAAAAAATTTAAAAGAATAAAGTAAACTTATGATTCCATTTATTGATCTAAATGCTCAACAAAAATTAATTAGAGATAAAATAGATAAGCGTATTAATCAGGTTCTTGACCATGGACAATATATTTTAGGTCCTGAAGTAAAAGAACTTGAAGATAGACTTAGTTTATTTACAGGCTCTAAATATGTATTATGTTGTTCTAGTGGAACAGATGCATTATTATTATCTCTACTCGGCTTAAAAATTAAACCTGGTGAAGGTGTAATTGTTCCTGCTTTTTCATTCGCTTCGTCTGCCGAAGTGATGCCTTTACTTGGCGCCATTCCAATTTTCATTGATGTTAAGCGTGACACTTTCAACATGGATCCAACTAAATTGTTTGATTCCATGAAGACTGCTAAAGACTTAGGTATTAATGTGAAAGGTATAATGCCTGTTGGTTTATTTGGACAACCAGCTGAAATGGATTTAATAAATGATTTTGCAAAAAATAATAATTTATGGGTCCTTGATGATGCAGCACAATCTTTTGGAGGAATACATAATGAAAAAATTGTTGGTAATCTATCTGAAGTAACAGCAACATCTTTCTTTCCTGCAAAGCCTCTAGGTTGTTATGGAGATGGAGGAGCAGTTTTTACAAATGATAGAGAAATTTATGAAATAGCAAATTCTTCTCATATACACGGTATGGGGAAAAAAAGGTATGAGTATGATAGAATCGGAATGAATGCTCGTATGTCAACAATTCAAGCTGCAATTTTGTTAGAAAAGCTTGAAATATTTCCAGAAGAGTTAAAAAAAAGACAGGTAGTTGCAGAGAACTATTACAAAAACTTAAACTCTTTAAACCTGGGCATTATATTACCAAAAATTAACAAAAATTTTAAAAGTACTTGGGCTCAATATACAATTGTACTTCCAGAAAAAATCAATAGAGATAAACTTCAAGAATATTTAAAATCAAAAAATATTCCTACTGCTGTTTATTATCCAATACCACTAAATGAGCACAAGCCTTATAATAAATATCCAGTATCTAAAAGTGGTTTAGATGTGACACATTATTTATCTAAAAATGTTTTGTCTCTTCCGATGCACCCATACTTAAAAGAAGATGACATCATTTATATATCTGACAATATAAGTAATTTTATTAAAAATTACTGAGATGAATAAATTTTTTTTGTTTTTCCTTGATACTATTAATTAGAATGCTATATTTCAACGCAATTAAGCGGGCGTAGCTCAGTGGTAGAGCATCTCGTTGCCAACGAGAATGTCGAGAGTTCGAATCTCTTCGCCCGCTCCAATTACCATCAGCAGAATGCCTAGATTTCCTTAAATATTCAACCTTTTAGAAGTGTTAACTTTTAATGGGTAGACAAATTAAAAAGTAAATATCTCTTTCAAACAAAGATGTGTGTTATTTCTTAAAACAAATTCACAAATATGTGCGCCAACATTTTTCGCAAAATCGTATTGATAGTCAAATTTATCTATAGATGAAAAGTATGGATACGGATTTTCTTTAAAAAATTTACTTGATGAGATGAGTAAAATTTAAGAATATTGATAGATGAAATTTATAATAAATATTTTATTTATACTGAGTTTGTTTATCACCAATCAGTCTTTTTCTGACTCATTTAAGTCAAAACGAGCAGAAGCCATTAAAGACTACAATAATGGCAAAATAAATTTAGCATTTAAAAAGTTAAAGTCTTTAGTAAAAGAGGGAGATAGTGAAGCAGCTCGTGATATGGGGATTTTACTCATAAAAGGCAAACGGAAAGATATTGATGAAGCCTTTTATTGGTTAGAAGTGTCCGCAAAGATGTGTAACTCTCGTTCTCTTGAATTTTTAAAAAGCCAATATAATAAAAGAGGTGGTCTATATTTTAAACCTGCAAAAATTGAATATATCAAATCTAAATGTGCAAATTATAAAAAATATAAGAATAAATTTGCTGAAAATACCAAGAAGAAAAACTTGTTTGAAAAACCTAAAAATAAGAAAAATTCTGATAAAATTGATTCGAAAGATAATTATGTTATTAGTGAGAACGTTAAAAATTCTTGGAAAGACATTACCCCATACGAAAATAACTTAAAAAGAATTGGACATGGATCTGGCTTTGCAATATCAAAAAACGGTCATTTTTTGACAAATGAACATGTAATATCTGGTTGCGCAGAAGTTGATATTTTTTACAACAAAATGCTTGGTAAAGCACAAGTGTTAAAGACAAATAAAAGTCTAGATGTGGCAATTTTAAAGGTTAATGCTATGACCCCTTTCTACTTAAATTTTGATGATAAGGATTTTATAATTGGTGAAAGATTATATGCTGCAGGGTATCCATTTACTCTTAACTTGGTGAAGAAAAAAAATCTTTTAGCTCCTACTTTAGCATTTTCTAGTGGGGAATTGGTCAACACTGAATTATTAAATTCAAATAGACTAATAGTAAGTATTCCAATTGCGGCTGGTAATAGTGGTGGACCAGTTATTGGTAAATATGGACTTGTTAGAGGACAAATTACTTCGGGTTTCAAACTTAAAGATGGAATAAAGAAGCAAAAGTTAGATAAACATATTGCAGAAAATATTACCTACAGTGTTATGTCCTCATCAATATTGTTGAAAAGTTGGATTAATAACTCTAATATATTAAGTCTAAATGTTGGAAAAAGAATAAGTAAACTTGATTCTGATGACATTGGTGAAATTGCAACTCATACAGTTGCATACATAGCGTGTTATAGATAATTATGAAAAGTGCAATATCAAAATCGTCTTTAGAAAGACTACTAAAATTAGATGATCAGGAAAGAAATCGTCTTGAAAGAAAAGGGGTTGAAATGGGTAAAGCCAATTCACCTTCTTCTTCATCAAAATCTATGTCAAAATTTGAATTGGAAGAAAAAAACAAACTTATTAAAGCATATTCAAAATTCTCAACTGATGCAAAAAAACAAGTATCGAAACTTGAAAAAGAAAAAAATGAGGTATTAAGAAAACTTGATTTTCAATTACCAAAATCTTTGGATGAAACAGACCAGTTACACGAAAATGAAAGAGAACAGATTCAAAAACTTGTTGGAGAGAGTAGTAGTAAATACGAAGAAGTAAGAGTAAAAGCAGAAGAATCTTACAGAACGTTGCAAGCAATTAAAATTCAGGTGAATCAAAGACCATTAAGCACTCAATTTGTAAATTTTTATGTTCCTTTTATGGTTTTACTCGCCTTTGCAGAGGTTTTTGTCAACAGCCTTGCATTTGAGCTTTTCTTTGAATCAAGTCAATTAATATCAATTATTGTGGCTACTGGTGTTGGCGCAATGTTAGTTTTCTTTGCTCACATTACAGGTTCATCCTTTAAAAGGACTCAATCAAAAGAAGTACCTGTCTCCAAAGTAAATACTTATTTATCTATGGGGGTTTTAAATAGTTTAGTTATTGTCTTAGTATTTTATTTATCTAAAATGAGACAAGCATTTGTACAAATAAATAATCAAAACGAGCAAGGATTTAATATTGATCCAGATAAACTATTAAATTCAGACACACCGGGCCTCAATGAAGCAGTAGGATCTTCCAATATTCTTGATACCTTAATGCAAATAAATTTAGGTCCTGAGGGTATGTTCCTGTTACTTATTAACGTTGCTGTATATGTATGTGGCTTTGTAGCATCATTTGTACGACACGACAGTCATCCTGATTATGAAAAAGCGCAAACAAGTTATGATAAAGACCGAAAAGAATTATTTAAAATAAAGAAAACATTTGATGATAAAATTGCCAATATTGATAAAAAACAATCTGATCTACATACAAAAATTAAACAAAATCGTGAAATTGCTGAAGATACTTTAAATGAAATAGATAACGAACTTAATGAGCTAAATTATTTTATCTCTGATTTCAAAACTCAGGTAAATGATGTTTTTAACGAAAAAATAAAAATTTTTAGAGATGCTAATAATGAAAGTAGAAAAAAAGCTTCTCCTGATTATTTTAAAGAGGTAGGTTATGAAATTGTATAAAGGTATTACAATTCTTTTTATATTAAGCATAATGAGCTTTGGTACGTTAGCTTCTGAAAAATATTGTCTAAAAGAGGAAACAACTAAACCAATAGTAGTTAACATATTTGGTCAAAGTTACCAAAATAACGACGATAAGAGAGCTTTTATAAATGGTTTAAATAAAATTAGTCAAAGTTTTAATGCGGGTGATAAGATAAGAATTGTTACTCACACAAATGAAAATGCGAGAATTCAAATTGATCAATGTGTCCCAGGTTGTCCAAAAAAAAATTTTCTAGATAAGCTGGTAGATACTGATTGCAGCGCTCAAGTTGCAAAAAAAGATATGGTTATTTTTAAAAATAAATATAGCAAAATAATACAAACCGAGTTAGCAAAAGGTAGAGATGAATACAGTGTTATTGATCATCTATCAAGCCTAGATAATTATTACAGAGGTAGAAACTTAAGTAATCAAACAACATATATTTTCCATTCACTTCTCCCATATGACGTAGATCCTAACGATAAAAAATCATTTGATAAAAACTTTGTAAAAATAACCCAAAACTATGATTTGTCTGAAATCTCATTACCTGATGTTACTTTTATAAATCCAAATAGAAGCAAGAGTACATTGCAATTTTGGAATGATTTAAAACTTAATGGAAATGAAACAGGTCTTCAAATTGATTTCCAAACTGATGTTATTGATTAGATGTTTCCTGAGGATTGCATATATTTTTTTTAAGTATACTTTGCAATAAATATCTAGAAACAATATCCATCTCTTTTACTTTATTTTGTTTTTTAGCCCATGCACAAGCAGGCTCACAATTTTTAAATAAAGATTTTAGTGGATCAGCAGAAAAACAATCTTCTTGAACTTGAATTTTAGGTGAAAGTTCTTTTGATTTCTTTAAATCTAATAATAATTCTTTAGCTTTTTTATTGTCTGAATATTTTGAAAATAACATTGGTCGATCGTATATATCATGTAGAAATGCTGTGCTATTTATATCTTTCTTTTCATGACCAATTTTGACATATTCAATAGCTTCCAACATCTTTTCGTCATCACTCATTCCAGATGTCACTGTTGGTTTTCCTTCTATTATCATCATTGCTAGTAAATCACATCCTTTGGATGGATGATCTTCGTTCTCACATCCTTTAAGGGCATATTCATAAGCTTGATCATATTGCTCTTCTTTGTAAGCTTTGGTTGCTAGTTGATATGACACAACAGGAAATGATACACAGATTTCATTGTTCCTATCATAGTCAATTTCAAAATCCGTTAGGTCATTTCTGTTATACTTAAGAAAGTCATTATAATCATTGCAGGACGGTCTTTTTTTGTTCATTCTATTTTCAACAGGAATTTTAAAAGTATCTAGGTCTCTATATGCTTTATTTAATAATTCTTTCATAGTTAATTTAGAAACTCTTAGATCACATTTATTAATTAAAATCGCTTGAGCATTTTGTATCGACTCAATCGGTATATCTAATGTATCTATATTTTTTGAGGCAAAATCTAATGCTTTACAATCTTCAGAAATTACTGAAATTAAGTAGTTATATGCTAATTCTCCTCCATTTTTAAGAGAAGCTAAATGCCTAACAAAAGACACATTAAATGGTATTTTTTTTAAATTTTTCTTAATTCTCGGTGTATCTAAGTCACCATCATGTTCTTGTTCAACCAGATCAGATTTATAAATATGGTAAAATTTTGCTAACACTTTCGGATCAACCACACTCCAATCAATGTATTCAATAACATCAGCAATGTCTCTGAATGATCTTGCAAAAGTAAGAGCGTCTCCATTAGCTATTAGTCCAATTTCTAACTTTAGTTCCTTACTAACAATCTTTAAAGCTAGAGGATTAGAATTAATATATTCCATTGATTTATTAAAATGCTTTTTTGGATCATTCTCAAATTTTCTTAGAATACTGGCTATGTCAACATCATCATTGCTTTCTAAATTTTCCATCAATTGCTGTGCATATTTCTTTGCTTTTGGAAATCCTTTTGAACCATTATTCCACCACTCATATGCTATTGGTAAAGCTATTGGATCCCCAGCTTCAGCTGCTAAAGCGCAAGCTGCGTTATTACCCCCACTGGTTTTGGGTTTCGCAAACATATTTTTTTTTGAGCTTTTATTCTTTGGCTTTCCACAAAAACTTCCATCATATCCATTACGTTTTATCAGTTTTATAAATTTTGTTTTTTGAGACTTAGTTGCCTGTCTTTTGAATTCAGGAATTCTTTTGAC
>CACBDG010000008.1 GCA_902537945.1 uncultured SAR116 cluster alpha proteobacterium | reverse complement strand
TAATTAAATTTTTAACAATATTATTCAACTTTAAGAACTTAATAGCCCTGTTGGCTATTATAAATAGTTTTTTTTGCCCAAGATTTTTTTTGTCTGAAAGTATTAATTCAAATGCCTTTACCCACTTATCTAAAAAAATTGAGGGCTCAATTTGCATTAAAAAATTATATAATTTTGAAGTACATCTTTCATAGTTTCTATCAATTTTTAAACAATTCATATAAGCTTCTAAAGCTACCGGATAGTTTTGTAACTCCTTTGAAATATCACCCATAAGGGCATATATTTCTGGATCATTTTTATCAATTTTTAATAATTCTTTTGATTTGTTGAATGCCTCTTCAAATTTATTATTGTCTTTAAGATATCTTATAACTTTCTTTTCGTTACTAGTATGTTTTTTTGTTTTATCTTCTCTCAAATTTTGGAGTGTTATTTTAACTTTTTTATTTGTAGGAAAACTAATTTGATTATTTAAGTATAGATTATCTAATTTTAGGAAGTCTTTTTTTTCTGTAATTCCATTAATCACATTATGAGATACATTCTTTGACATTTTTAATTTCTCCTTGAAATTAAAATTGCAATATTTATTCCAAATTCAAATGATAGTGATAATCTTAATCAGGAGATTTCAAACAATTTTTCATAATATTTGTATCACAAGTTAAATCTTGGTAACTGCATTTTTTATTATAATTGTAGACCAAAATTCTTTGATAAAAAATAAATCACCAAAAAAACAATTAAAATTAAACCTTTGTGGAATAAGTCGTAACACTATTTGTCAGCCCAATTGGGCGAATAGTAATATTAAACTAAAATGGAGAATACTATGAATAGTATTAATACTAATATGAGCGCTTTGGCAGCTCAAAAAAACATGCAAAAACAAAATGCTGAATTAGATCAGGCCATGCAAAGGCTTTCATCTGGTTTAAGAATTAATTCAGCTGCTGATGATGCTGCTGGATCTGCTATTGCATCAAAAATGGAAGCACAAGTTAGAAGTTTAGATGTGGCAATTAGAAATTCATATGACGCTATTTCTATGACTCAAACTGCAGAGGGTGCTCTTGGTGAGATGGAAAACATTTTACAAAGAGTTAGAGAATTATCTGTACAGGCAGCTAACAGCACATTATCTGCTACAGACAGACAAATGATACAGTCTGAAGTTGATGCTCTAATTAACGAGCTTGATGCTATTGCTGGCAACACTCATTTTAACAATGTTAAATTATTAGATGGTTCTAATACTGACGTAGTATTTCAAATTGGTATAAAAGATACTGATTCTCTTAAAGTTAATTTACAAAATACTGACTCACTATCATTAGGATTATCAGGTTCAACAGGAGTATCTACTTTAACAAGTTCAAGAATGGTTAAAACAGATTACAGTAGTTCTGCTATAGCTGCATCTGACATCAAAATTAATGGTTTTGATGCTTTTGCTTCAGACTTTGCTGAAAACTTATCTGCTTCTACGACTAACACAGCTAAAGGTATTGCTGATAAGATAAATCTTAATACTGGAACACATGGTGCACAAGCGAATGCTTTTAATACATTTACTTCTGAAGCTATGGGTACATTTAATATGACAGCTACTTTTACTATAAATGATGAAACTGTTGCTCTTGCATCTTCTTATACAGAGTTAGTTACAAACATAAACGAAGCCGTTTCTGGTGTTACAGCTGCACTAAACTCTGATAATTCAATTACATTATCAAATACAACTGGAGATGACATAATTATCAATGGTGGTCAAACAGTTGGTTTTACATCATCATCGCAGACATTTACTGGTTTTATAGAACTTAAGAACTTAGATGGTACTGAAGTTTCTATTGAAGCTGGATCTGTGAAAAATGGATATACAGGTGGCGCAGGTACCCTTGCAGATGTTCAGAATTTAGGTTTTAATGAATTTAGTAAAGCCGGGGTTTTAGAATCTGATACAGTAAATGGTACAGCATTAGCTATAAATGAAGTTAAAATTAATGATGTTTTGATTGGAGCATCAATTTCAGGGCAAGCTGCTCATATTGCTGACGCAATTAATGAAAAGACTGCACAACATGGTGTTACAGCTGACGCTAAAAACGAACTTGAAATAACTTTTGATTATAGTGCTAACCCTTCAACAAACACTGATTTCAAAATTAATGGTCAAACTGTTGACTTATCAAGTGCAACAGGTGCTGCTGCGGTTGTTACAGCTGTCAACAACGCAAGTATTGGTGACATAAGAGCCACTGCAAATGCTGATGGTACTGTTAAATTTACAAGTGAAAGTGGTGTGGACATCATTTTAGGTAATGATGACAATGACTTTTTAGTTTCTGCTAGAGACATTCACGGCAAATCTCTTACTGATGGTTTCGGTAATGGTGGTTTCGATCTAGATGCTTTTGTTGCAGCGCACACAGTTGCAGCCGTAGCCTCACAAGCTATAGATATATCTGGAAGTTCTCTTGTAGGTGAGGTTGTTAACTCACGTATTGTCGTTACTTTTGATACTGCTGCAGATTATGGTACTGGTGGTAGCAAAGGTATAATAGTAAGAGGTACAGATGCTGCAGGTAACAACATCAGTGAAACAATTACATTTAAAAACGGTGCTGTAGCTATTAATGATCAGCAATTTGGATCTACAATATTCCACACTGTTACTTCAGTAGAAAATACTAGTTCTGCTCCAGTTGCAGCCGGAAAAATTGCTATCGGTATTGCTGGAAACGTGGTCTCTGATACTTTAAGAGCTGCTAGTGCAGGTTTAGCAGACGGAGGTGCAGCATTAGCAAACCTTAGAAACAACACTAATATTAATGGTTTTGTTACCATTACTCATAGCGCAAACGATGCTAGTGACTATAATATTGTTGGTGTAGGTTTTGATGGTGAAGCTATAACAGAAACAGTTCAATTGGCTAATGCAGGTACCGTTACAAGTCAAGAATTGTATAAATCTGTTACTTCAATAACATCTACAGCAGATACAAATGCTAACGCTAACGAAGTATCAGCTGGTGTATCAACATTTAATGCTTCAGCACTAGACACATTGGCAGCATCTACTGCAGCCGGTACAGTTGTTATGAATGATACAGATGAGGATACTTTTAAGGAAAATCTTGGAGGCGCTGTTGTAACATTATCAAGTGTTGCCGACTATTCTGGTGCATCTGATCAAGTTACATTCACTGTTACAGGAACTGATATTTTTGGAGCAACTATATCTGAGGATATTGTGTTAAATACAAATAATGGTGAAGTTCATGGTACTTCTCAATTCAACTCAATAACAAAAATTGAAACTAATAGAGCGACTTTAGCGGGTCAAACTGTTGAAATCGGATTAGCTTTAGTAGGTGACAGAGTTGAAGCTAAAGGTAACGTTACACTTCAAAATGGTGACAAGTCTCCTATAAAAATAGAAGCAGTAGGCACTGATAGCACTACAGGAGTTGGTAGTGGTGGAGCCGTTGATAATATTCTTCAAAAAATCGGTGTTAAAAATCAAAGCCAGTCTTTTGAAGTTAGTGGTCAAGGCGTTTCTGTAAGCACTGAGGCGCAAGCAAGCTCATCACTAGCTAAAATTGATGAAGCAATAGATCAATTATCATTGTTTAGATCATCTTTTGGTGCTGTTGAAAATAGAATTGATGCGTCTATCAATAACCTAACAACATTGAAAGTGAATACAGAAGCTTCAAAGTCAAGAATTCAAGATGCTGATTTTGCTGCAGAGACATCAAGGTTGACTAAGAGTCAAATTTTGTCTCAAGCTGCTACTTCAATGTTAGCACAAGCTAATGCTTCAAAGCAAAACTTATTAGCTCTTCTTCAAGGATAATTTGGAGAGATTAAGGAAAGGGGCCACCTTAGGGTGGCCTTTTTTTTATTAAATTATCTAATTTTCTTAAATTATAGTAAAATTTTAAATTGTTATAGATTTAAATTTCTTTGAAATTGTTATTGATTTATAAAATTATATAATTTCATAAGTTCTACTTTCTTATCAAATATTTTTATTAGTTAAAGAAAAATTTAAATGGAGTTAATAAAGGTTAAAACTTTATTAGCTGGTCATATTACTAATTTTGATTATTTAGAAAAGATGAATTATTAATTCATAATTTTTTTAAGAATTTTGTTAACAGACTCATCAATGGTTTGATTGACTGTTTTAATATGAATATCTGGATTTTTTGGTATTTCATAAGGGCTGTCAATGCCAGTAAAATTTTTTAGTTTACCAGATCTAGCCTTGGCATAAAGCCCTTTTACATCCCGATCTTCTGCAACTGAAAGAGGTGTGTCTACAAAAACTTCAATAAATTCTTTTTTGCCTATCATCTGTCTTACTAGATCACGATCTGACTGAAATGGCGATATAAAGGCAACAATTACAATAAGGCCTGCATCAGTCATCAGTTTAGCAACTTGACCAACACGGCGAATATTTTCTACGCGATCAGCATCTGAGAAACCAAGGTCTTTATTAAGTCCTAGGCGTATATTATCACCATCCAATATAAATGTATGGTGATTCATTTGTAATAGTTTTTTTTCAAGAGCATTTGCTATGGTAGACTTTCCTGAACCAGAAAGTCCAGTCATCCAAACAACAACTGGTTTTTGATTTTTTAATTTTGCTCTATGTTCACGTGTCACATCTATTTTTTGCCAGCGAAGATTGTTAGCTCTGTTTAAAGCAAAGTTAATTAAGCCTCCTGCAACAGTGGCATTAGTCATCTTGTCAATTAAAATAAAGCTACCTAGTGTTTTATTTTCCTTAAATGGAATAAATGGAATTGATCGATCAGTTGTCAAATTAGCAACTCCAATTTCATTTAATTCTAATGTTTTTGCTGCAATTTTTTCCATTGTGTTAACATTGACTTTATACTTTATTTTTGAAATGAAAGCTGAGACAGTTTCAGTCCCAATTTTAAAATGATATGAACGGTTGGGTATAAGAGAACTCTCATTCATCCAAATAAGAAAGGTTTCAAACTGGTCTACACATTTTATAAGTGAATCCTCAGATGCAATAATCTGACCGCGGGAACAATCAATTTCATCTTTTAATGTTAAAGTAACAGATTGATTTGAAATTGCATGATCTAGGTCACCCTCAAGTGTAACAATACGATCTATAACACTTGTTTTATTAGAAGGAAATATGCGTACTTTTTGACCAGGTTTGACAATTCCAGACGCTATTCTTCCACTAAAGCCTCGGAAATCTTGATTGGGACGATTGACCCATTGCACAGGCATAAAGAAACTAGCACTTTCACTTTTTTCTGGTTTAATATTCAAATCTTCAAGATGATTTAACAAAGTTGGACCCTCATACCATTTAGTATTTGTAGACCTTGATGCTATATTGTCTCCATTGAGCCCAGAAATTGGAATACTTTCAAAGCTTTTGATCCCAATAGTGTCAGTAAATATTTTATAATTACTTATAATAGAATTAAAGATTGTTTGATCATAATTAACTAAATCCATCTTATTAACAGCTAAAACAATATTTTTAATACCAAGTAAATGGCATAAATAACTGTGACGACGTGTCTGAGTTAAAACACCTTTTTGGGCATCAATAAGAATAACAGCAAGTTGACAGCCTGAAGCTCCAGTAACCATGTTTCGAGTATATTGTTCATGTCCTGGTGTATCTGCTACAATAAATTTACGTTTTTCTGTAGAAAAAAAACGATAAGCAACATCAATGGTTATTCCCTGTTGTCTTTCTGCCTCAAGACCATCTACAAGAAGAGCAAAATCAATTTTTTTTCCTTGTGTTCCTAACTTTTTACTATCTATCTTAAGCTGTGCCAATTGATCTTCAAAGATCATTTTGCTGTCATATAGCAAACGTCCGATGAGGGTTGATTTTCCATCATCCACAGAGCCGCATGTTATAAATCGTAATAAGGATTTATTTTGATGTGTTTTAAGGTAGGCATCAACATCATTGGTAATTATATTCGTTTTATTAGATTTTAATTTCATTACTTACCAAACTAAAAATAGCCCTGTGTTTTTTTTATTTCCATTGAAGCACCATGATCCCTGTCAATAATGCGTCCTTGACGTTCAGAAGTTATGGTTAAAAGCATTTCTTGAATTATTTCTTTCAATGTAGATGCTTCAGATAAAATAGCACCTGTAAGAGGGTAACAACCCAAAGTACGAAAACGAATAGAACGAATTTCAGGCTTTTCATCTGATTTTAATGGAAGACGATTATCATCTACCATAATAATTAATCCATTCCGTTCTATTGTTGGCCTCAATGCAGCAAAGTAAAGTGATACAATCTCAATATTCTCTTGGTATATATATTGCCATATATCTAACTCTGTCCAATTTGACAAAGGAAAAACACGAATATTTTCACCTTTGGATTTTCTTGTGTTGTAAAGTGACCAAAGTTCAGGACGTTGTTTTTTTGAATTCCAATTATGCTGTTGTGACCGGAAAGAAAACACACGCTCTTTTGCCCGTGATTTTTCTTCATCTCGGCGAGCACCAATAAGAGCAGCATCAAAATTATACTTATTTAAGGCCTGCTTAAGCCCCTCTGTTTTCCATAGATCTGTATGAAGAGTACCATGATCAAATGGGTTAATAGCTTTTTTCTTTGCCTCAGGGTTTTGATACACAATTAAATCCATATTTATATCTTTGGCTATCTTATCACGGAACTCATACATTTCTTTAAACTTCCACGTAGTATCAATATGCAATAACGGAAATGGAGGAATAGAAGGATAAAATGCTTTCTTAATTAAGTGTAACATTACAGCGCTATCCTTACCAATAGAGTAAAGCATAACTGGGTTTTCACTCTCTGAAACCATTTCACGAATAATATGAATAGCTTCAGACTCTAAGTAATTTAAATTATTCATATTAAACTCATAGTTTTCAAAATAATTCTGTAATTGATAATATGTTTTTTTTTACTCATACAATTATATCAATGGTCTTACCATAATATTTATTTTCTGTACGTTATAAATTAGGTCAATTAATCTTAAATTAATAATAACTTGTACTTATAAATCTTTCAAATTTAATTAGCTTGCTTCGTAATTAAAAAATTAAAAAGAAAAACCACCTAAGAGGTGGTTTTCTTTGGATAACTAGGGATTAATATAAATTTAGTTTTTTTACTGTTGTAATAATTGTAATACATTTTGTTGTGCTTTGCCTGCTTGTGCGATCATTGCCATAGCAGACTGTTGAAGTATCTGTGCTCTAGTTAATCTAGCTGACTCTTTTGCAAAATCAGCATCTTCTATTCTTCCTCTGGAAGCATTAGTGTTTAAGGCAACGTTTGATAAATTGTCAATTGCCTTTTCCATTCTACTCATTAAAGCACCTAATTTAGCTCTTTCTTTATGAATTCTATCAAGTGATCTATCTAATACACGTAATGCATCTATGGATGATTGTCTTGTTTTAACGTTAACACCAGATAATTTGTCTAAGGATGCTGCACCAGGGGATGCTTCAAATAATCCTTTTCCGTCTTCACCAACAACTGTGAAGCTGTTACTAGAAGACATTTCAAGTTGTCCAGAAACTATTACAGAATCTGCTGCTTTTAATCCAATTTTAATTGCACCTGTTGTTGCCCCTGAATTAACTACTGTATGAATTGTTTTAAATATACGTCTTCCAGTAACGGTCTTATTAGCTTCTGGTCCAGTAATAACTTCAACTAGAGTATTTCCAGACATGTCTGTACCAGTTACTGTAAAGGTTTTACCACTCTCATCACTTGCTGAACTTGTGATAGTTATAAGAGCACTTTGGTTTACTATGGTATTTAAAACACCTACACTAACACTAGCATTACTGTCAGTTTGTGAAGGTATAACAGACGTAACTGTACCAAATACGTTAGTTGTTTGTTGGGTTTGGTTCTGTGCAGTAAATGCAGGTACAGTTTCTTGAAGTTGATTTCCATAAACATCAGTACCTGTCACTAAAAAGGTTCCATCTGTGATTTCAGTTGAGGTTAATGTAACAATTGAATTATGAACTGTTGCTGTGTTAGTCAAAGCATAAATAGGGTTTTTAGTACCTACTATGATACTAGCATTTGCATCAGTTGCTAGAGGTATTACAGCCGTAACGGTTGCAAATGTGTTAGTTGTTTCTTGGGTTTGGTTCTGTGCAGTAAATGCAGCTATAGTTTCTTCAAGCGCATTTCCAAAAATATCAGTACCAACAACTTTAAAACCTTGATCTGTGAGTTCAGTTGATTTGATTGTTATAACAGAATTATGTAATGCTGTTGAATCAATTATAGTCAAGCTTTCTGTACCTGTAAATCCTGAATTAATAGCCTGAGTTGTAACAATTCTATTATCATCATCGGTGTTAATAGCCTGAGATCCAGCTATAGCAGTGGCATTTGTTGCTGCGCTACGTGGGCCAGATGATGGAAAAGCTCTCGGGTTTGTGGTTCCAAGTCTACCACCTATTGTTTCAATTTGTGTCAGCGTTCCAGTATAAATACCATCTTCATCAGTTGCCGTTACATTTGTATCTCCAAGCGACACTGCATCGCCAGCAACTACTTCATCATTATCTAAACTTGTTACTAGTAATGTTCTTCTAGAACCTGTTGTAGTTGTATCTCCACCAAAATTTACGTCACCTAACTTAATATCGTAACCTTCATTTTGAACCATTATAATTGAAGACTTATCTGTTGATAGAGTAGCTGTTACGCCTGTTGTGGTAGTATAATTGTTTATAGAATCCCTAAGATCAGATAAAATTGAACCTGATTCATTATTATTTAATGTAACATTTGCAGCGATTGTAGTTGCTGTAGTGTTTTTGCCTTGAATGCTAAATGATACACTTGTTTGTCCATTGTAAGCTTTATCTAAAGTTTTTGCCTGCAGTTTAAGTTGAGTAGACGCTATGGCAGTAACTCCAGTAGAGTCAAAAACAGCATTAACAGAAGTAGCTATATCTCTAACATTTGATCCCTCTGCAGCCGTGACAGAAGAACTACCTAAAATTCCGTGTATAGTAAATGCTTCACTTTGTACTAAATTTGCTTCGGATGTATCGGCAACCGCATATGCATTAAGTGCTAAATTATCATTATCAACTGCGCTATTTGCAACATCTGTTGTTTCTGTTCCCTGGGACTTTGCTTTATATGCTCCTAAACTATCTAGTCTCATTGAAGATATAGAAAGCTGCGCAAATTCTCGCTCATGTGTTCCAATCTGAAAACGTCTATCTGCAAAAGACCCGTCTAAAACTGCAATTTCATTAAAGGTAGTATCTCTAGTAACACGATCTAATTCTGCTAACATCTGAACAACTTCAGCATCTAAATAAGAACGTTCTTCGGAGTTCATAACATCAGATGCTGATTGTATCGCTAATTCCCTAATTCTCTGGATGATTGCTGAGGATTCATCTAATGCACCTTCAGTCACTTGTGCCATTGAAATAACATCAGCTGCATTTCGTACTGATTGTTCTAATCCTTTTATTTGAGCAGTCATTCTGTCAGCAATTGCTGCACCAGCTGCGTCATCACCTGCATGATTTATGCGCTTGCCAGATGACAAACGTTCCATTGCCGTTGTCATTTCACGCTCTGTTGCAGTCATTTTATTTAATGCAAACTGAGCTGCAGTATTAGAATTTACTGTTGGCATATCAATCTCCAAATTAATTTCGTAGGAAAACACTGCAATTGCTATGCCAAAAAATTAGATATTTTTACCTATGCGTATTTTTCGACTGACTTTTTTAAGTGAGTAAGATCTTTTGGAATTACACTGATCATATTATAACGAGTTACAATCTCATTATAAAAATATGATGGTGATAATGAGGCTCTTGATCTTATAAAGCTTTCTGTAAGTGATCCGTTACTTGGAGTTTGGTTGTTTATGTAAACATGTCTGATAAAATTTGGGGGTGTATTATTTAAAGGTCTTTTCGTAACGCTAGTTTCTGAGACTATCCTATCATTAGTTGGCATACTGTTTGCAGACAGACTTGCACTTTCATTCCGTAATGGTTTAGAAGCATAAATCTCGCTTATAGAATACGGGTTTTGAGAATTATTAACAATCATGGTGTAAGTTAAACATAAAATTTATGAAAAATCAAATTTTTGACACTTTATTATAAATAGTTGAATTCTTAATTATGACAAATAATCATTATATTGATGCATACAAAAAGACACAGCAATCTTCTAATGCTGTTACATCTTCACACGAAATAGTAAGAACTTTAATGAAAGAATTAGTGAATTCAATGCAAAAAATTGTCTTAGACATCCAAGATGAAAGAAAGAGAAAACAAGATCAATATTTAGTTGATAAGGTTTTGAAAGAAAAATACGCTCGTCATAAATCCAAAAATTTAAGCAAGGCATTATCAATTATTTATGGACTTCAAACTAGTTTAGATTTTGATAAGGCACTTGAGATCGCAACTAATCTTTTTCAATTATATGAGTATTGTCGTCACGAAATCATTAGAGGGTTTAGTCAAAAAATTGAAGATGGAATCATCAAAGCTGTTGATGTTATAAAACAAATAATGGAAGGGTGGGAAGAAATACCATCTTTAGATAAATAAAATGGATACTTTTAATTCAGATTTAGATTTATTAGAAAATCTCTCAAAAAAGATATCAGATTTAATTTATAATAATGAATTTTCTCAAATATCACTTCTTGATTCTCAAAGAAAATTATTAATAGAAAAAATTAAAAAAAGTGAGATTAAGAAAAATCAAATTCAGAAAAGAATAGGCAAGCTTTTAGAAAATAATTTAGAAAATATAAAAGCCACAGAAAAAAAATTACAAAACCTATCAAAAAATCATAGTAAATTTAATAAAAGACTAAAAGCATACTCTATGAATCAGTAATAAAATTTGTAAAAATTTTATTTTAAAAAAAAATTAAACAAATTTAATTTTCAGTCGTATTTACTCCCGTATTCTTAATAAAAATTCGTGGAGGAATTTATTTATGCTTAATATTGGTAATTTGACTGCTTCTCAATTTATTCAAAGAAATATGTCTAATCAAATAAAGGAGATAACTGAAAGTACAGAAAGGTTGTCATCAGGTAAAAGAATTAATAGTTCTTCAGATGATCCATCATCAATTGGTCCAATTTCTAGGCTTAATGCTAAAATTTTATCACTTCAAGAAGCAATTTCCAATGGTGGTGAAGGAAAATTACTTACTCAAACAGCAGATAGTGGTCTGAGTTCAATTAATAATATACTTGCTAGAATAAGAGAACTTGTTGTTCAAGGGAGTAGCACTACCTTAACAACTGCAGATAGAAATACTCTGCAAGTTGAAATAAATTCTTATTTAACAGAAATAGACTCTCTTACTGGAATAATAAAATTTAATACAATCAAATTATTGGATGGTTCTTCAAATAATGTAAGCTTTTTAATGGGAGAAAATAAAGATGACAAAGTTTCTATTGAACTAGTTAAATCTAATAGTACTGCTCTTGGACTGTCTGGAGCTTCTGGAGTAAAAGAATTTACGAGTGGCAGGGTAACAAGCTTTAATTATAGCAGTAATTTAGCTGCCAGTGATATTAAAATAAATGGGCAAAATGCTCTCGCTGCTACACTAACTTCCAATTTAACAACAGGGAACAATACTGCTGCAGCTCTAGTAACTGCTATAAATGCCAACTCTAATTCGCATGGTGCCTCTGCTACAGGTTTTAATAAACTTACATCCGCTGCAAAAAATTCTTTGAGTATGAGCAATAGTTTTACAATTAACACTAATGTTATTTCAATTCAAACAAGTTTAGAAAATTTAGTTACTGAGATAAACCAAGAAGCTGGAGGAGTTACAGCCACACTTAATTCAGATAATACAATATCATTATCAAATACTACCGGAAACGATATAGTAATTGGAGGAAATGCACCAACTGATGCAGGATTTACTGCAGGTACCTATTTAGGATATATAAAATTAGAAAATGTTGATGGAACTTTTGTTAAAATTGAAGCAATGACAAAAGCTAATGGCTATGCATCCAATAGTGGAAATATAGATGATTTAGCTAGATTTGGTTTTAATGAAATTGACTCAAGTACAGTAATAAGATCAGATCTAGTTTCAACAAATGCTCTTACTGCATCTCATGATATTAAAATAAATGATGTTGCCATTGGCGCATCAGATAGTTCAACAGCTGCAGCAAAAGCTATTGCTATTAACGCTGTTTCGTCATCAACTAATGTAACCGCTTCGGGAGATAATTTAGTCACCCTAGACTTAAATTTTTCAGAAGCTTCAACAGCAGCTTCAAATATAAGTATTAATGGTAATACAATTAATTTTGGAAGTGTAACTAATGAAACAGAAACTATTACTGCAATTAATAATGCTTCAATAGGTGACATTGTTGCTTCAGCCAATTCCAGTGGAGAAGTTCAACTTTCAAGTGCTAGTGGAGCTGATATAGTAATTGCTCATGGAGGGACCCCAGGTGTTTTTATTGATGGTCACACTGATGCAACAGGTGCGACCATCTCTGTTGGAAGTTCAGTAACATTTAAAGGGCAAATTTTGTTAACACATAGTGCTGGAGATATTATAAAAATATCTGGAGACGATGTTTCTGAGCTTGGTTTTCAGGCTCAAGCATCTAGTAGTGCATTAACTCCAGGATCAATTGTCTCGGTATCAAGTTCTTCAAATGCGACATCTGCTTTAACTAATATTGATACTGCAATTGATACAATAGCCAACACTAGAGCGAAATTTGGAGCCAGTGAAAACGCAATTGACCATAGGTTAAGTTATTTACTTGATGCTAAAAATAATTCTTCTTCAAGATTATCTAAAATAGAAGATGCAGATTTTGCTTTAGAGACAGCAAAGCTTACAAAAGCTCAAATTATGTCCAAAGCTGCCTCTTCTATGCTTGCTCAAGCTAATGCAAGTGGTGAAGTTTTTTTGAGATTAATTAATTAATGGTTTGATTTACATTAATTGAATATTTTTTCATTTTTTCAATTAAAGTGGTGCGTCTTAATTTTAATTTATCAGCAGCTAGAGCCACCTTATTATTAGTTTTTTCAAGTGCCTCTTCTATTAAAACAATTTCAACATCTTGAAGATGTCTTCTTAAATCTATTTCATCATAAAAAGAAAACCAGTTTTTATAATTTTTAGGATGCGGCAAATAATCTTCCAGACTGTTAGAAAGGTCGTTTTCTTCAATGTTAGTTATTCCGCTTAAATCAGATGTCATTTCCCAAAGTGCTTCTTGTTCTTCAGCAACTGTAGGGACTTTTAATCTTAGTAAATTTTCATAAACATTTGTGCCGGTAATTTCCTTTCCAGGAAAAATTATGCAAGCTCTTTCGATTACATTTTTTAATTCGCGTACATTTCCAGGCCAATTGTGTTTGCAAAGAGCAGTTATAGCATCTGTTGTAAAAATTGGTTTTTGTGTTTCTTCAACTTTAAGATTATTTAAAAGAGTTTTTTGTAAACTAGGTATGTCTGTTCTTCTCTCAGCTAAAGAGGGGACGTTGATAGGAAGAACATTTATTCTAAAGAACAAATCTGCTCTAAATTCACCAGTTTCAACTTTTTTTTCAAGATCTCTATGTGTTGCACAAATCAATCTTAAATCTATTTTAATATCCTGTGCTCCGCCAACTCTTTGTATTGTTTTACTTTCAATAGCTCTTAGTAGTTTCGCCTGAAGAGGTAATGGCATATCGCCAATTTCATCAAGAAAAAGGGACCCACCACTAGATTGTTCAAATCTACCCTTTCTTTGTTTATCAGCACCTGTGAAAGAACCTTTTTCATGCCCAAATAGTTCGGACTCTAATAATTCAGAAGGAATTGCTGCACAATTTACAGTAATGAAAGGTCCTTTTTTTTGAGAACATTTGTGAATTGCTTGGGCAACAATATCTTTGCCAGTACCAGTTTCACCTAAAATTAATGCTGTGCTATCTGTCTGAGATACCATAGCTATTAAATTTTTCATTGACTTTGTCTCAGGACTTTCGCCATCAATAATTTGATTAATCTTGTCTAACATAGAATTTTTTAGTTTAGATTGATTGTTTAATTTGTCGACAACGTTCATTTTACAGTCCGTCAAATAATTGAATTGTATTAATTATAATTGTCATAATAATGACATTTTATATGATAAATCAATCTCATATCCAAAAAAATCTTAATACACACTATAATTTCATGAGAAAATTTGAAAAAAAATAAGTTGGCAAGCTTCTTGCTTCTAAGTTTTTCGATATTTTTAGGAGCGTTTTATGAACCAAGTAATAGTTGTAAATAATAGTTTAAATATTGCTAATAGTTTATGTGATATTTTAGAAAAAAGAGATATTACAGTCATTAAAGCAGGTGTAGGTAGTTCAAAACCAGATTTTCTGGGTATTGATCTTGTTGGTTACGAGGCAGACACAGTTGTATGTTCAGATGTTTTTGAGAGAGAAATTGGGGGTTCATCAAAATTAGTTTCAATAGCAAGGCAAGCAAAATTGACGAAAATTATTATTATTGCCGATGATAGTAATTGTAAAGGAATAGAGATTAAAGATGAGTTAGGGGGAGCTGTAAAAAGAATTAATGTAGAAGATTATGCAGACCAATATTCTTTGGAGCTAATCTTTAATACTTGTTGCCCAAACATATCATTTTCAGCAGGAGATGCAAAAACATATGAGCTATTGTCTTTAGCTAGAAGAGTTGCAAGCACAGATGTGACTGTTTTTATAAATGGTCCAACAGGCTCAGGTAAAGAAGTGCTAGCAAATTATCTTCATGAAAATTCTAATAGAAAAGATGACCCGTTTGTTGCAGTAAATTGTGCAGCAATACCTGAAAATATGCTAGAGGCCATTCTTTTTGGTCACGAAAAGGGAGCATTTACTGGAGCATCAAATGCTAATAAAGGTATTTTCAGAGCAGCTGACAAAGGAACACTACTTCTAGATGAAATTTCTGAAATGCCTTTGTCTTTGCAGGCAAAATTATTAAGAGTTTTACAAGAAAGAAAAGTTACACCCGTTGGTGGACAAAGGGATATTGAAGTTGATGTAAGGGTTTTAGCAACATCTAACAGAGATATGGCATATGAAGTGAATCAGTCTAGATTTAGAGAGGATTTATATTATAGACTTAATGTTTTCCCTCTTCAAACTCTCAATTTATCATCAAGAAAAAATGATATATTACCTATTGCAATCAAAATTTTAGATAAACATAATCAAGAACATCAATCCGTGCCTTACCTGACTAGCGAGGCAAGAGAATTGTTATTGAACCACCATTGGCCAGGAAATGTAAGAGAACTTGAAAACACTCTTCAGAGAGCACTTGTATTATGCAATCAGAACATAATTGATAATAAATCAATTATGATAGACAAGTCACTGTCAAAAATTAACGAAAGTTCATCAGTTGATTCTTTTGCAGATCAACTGGCTTTGGCTAAAGCAACTTAAAAGGAATATAAATTATGAAAATTTCAGATCAGAGCATTAGCACAGGTTTATTAAGGCAAAATATTTTAGAAAAAGCTAATGAAGCTTTTTCAACTAATAAAAAACCTGAAGAATTTTCAAAGAAGATAACTGAAGCTATTAATTCTGTTGCAGAAAGTCAAAACAAGTCATCAAAAATAACTAAAGATTATGAATTAGGTAAAGAAACTGATCTGACAAAAGTTATTATGCAACAACAAATTTCAAATATTGCATTTCAAATGACATTAAATGTGAGAAACAAAGTTTTGAGTTCTTACAAAGATATTATGAACATGCCCGTTTAATTAAAAATGTTAGGAAAAAACTATGGCAGAAGCAACAACAGGAAATGAACTAACTGGTACAAATCAAAATACCAATATAATAAGCAGGATTTCCACATCAATTTCAAATGTAAGGAAAATGACATCTGATCCAGCAGTACAGAAATCAATTCCATTGATATTTGGAGTTATTGTTGCTTTTGTTGGATTAATTGTCTTTTTTACAATGCAAAAATCTGATATGACAACACTGTTTGCTTCATTACCAGAAAGTGAAAAGGCTTTGGTAGTTCAAACATTGAAGCAGAATGGTGTAAATGCATCTCTTAATCCATCCACTGGAGAAGTCATTGTGCCAGTAAAAGATTATCATGAATCTAGAATGTTGCTTGCAGGTGAAGGTTTACCATCGTCAGTTCCTGACGGTTATGACAGTTTAGGTGACATGCCAATGGGAACTAGCAGGTCTGTTGAGGCTATTAAAATTAAACAATCCTTAGAAACAGAATTAGCACGGTCAATCAATCATATATCTGGAGTAAGTTCTGCAAGAGTTCATTTAGCCATTCCTGAAAAAACAGTTTTTGCAAGAGAAATTGCTCTTCCTTCTGCGTCAGTATTTGTAAAATTAGCTAATGGTAGATCCTTAGGAAGGCAACAAGTACAGTCAATAGTTCATCTTGTAGCATCCTCAGTCCCAAATTTACCTGCAGAAAATATAACTGTTGTTGATCAATTTGGTGAACTTTTGTCAAAACCATCAAACGACCTTTCTGCCTCAATTTCAAGTGAGCAAATGTCACAGACTATTAGATTGGGTGAAATTTACAAATCTAGAATTATCTCATTATTAACACCAATAGTAGGGGCAGGTAATTTAAAGGCTGAAATAAATGTTGATATGAATTTTACTCAAAGAGAGATAACTGAAGAATCCGTTGATCCTAAAGGTAATGCCCTTAGAAGTGAACAAAATTCATTAGATGAAAGTGCAAATCCAGAAGCTAGAGGTATTCCTGGAGCATTGTCGAACGCTCCTCCTTTAGCCCCTGATTTAAAGACCCAAGTTCCAGAAGGTAAAGAAGTTGGGGGAAGTTTGAAACAAAGAAGTCAAACTTCTGTAAAAAATTATGAAGTTAGTAGAAAAGTTGAAACTACTAAGGCTCAATATGGAGAAATAAAAAAAATAAAAGCTGCAGTGATTATTCGTGAAAAGAAAACTATAAATCCAGAAGGAGTTATTTCTTTTGAAAAGTTAAGTGATGATAAGTTATTAGAGATAAAATCTCTTGTTCAAGAAGCTCTTGGATTCGACGAAGCAAGAGGAGATAGTGTTACTGTAACAAGCAGTCCTTTTGTAGACATTCTTGAGGCTGATGAAGCTCCGTGGTATGAAAATGAATCTGTACAAGAACTTCTTCAACAATTAGCAACAGTACTAATTTTGGCAATTGTTATATTTGGAGCATTACACCCTTTATTGAAAAGAGTTCTTGTTCCAGCTGGTTATACATCTGGACCTAGTGCGATGGCTTCTGACGATGATGACGAAGTAGATGACAAAATTGAAGTACAAGAAGGTGAATCTCTTGAAGATATAAAAGCAAAATTAAAACCAAAAAAAGCGGCCATATCAGCTGAGATGTTAGATACAGCTAATACTTATGATGATAAAGTTGCTGTAATTAGAATGATAGTTGGTGACGAGGCAGGTCGAGTTTCCAGCGTATTTAAAAATATGATGGAAAAAGAATAAAGTAAAGAGTAGGATAATAGAATGGCAGAGGCAGCAAAAAAACCAAGTGCAGATGAAGTTTACCAAGGTTTAACTGGCACTCAAAAATGTGCAATTTTAATGATGTTAATTGGTGAAGATGAAGCTGCAGAAATAATGGGTAACCTATCTCCAAAAGAAGTTCAAGTTCTAGGTTCAGCAATGTATTCTGTTCAAGGCTTAGGACAAGATACTGTTAATTTAGTTTTAGACGAGTTTCTAGCTATTATTAAAGCACAAACAAGTTTAGGAATATCTGGGGGTGGTTATATAAAAAATGTTTTAACTAAATCGTTAGGTGAAGATAAAGCACAAACTGTTTTAGGAAAAATTACTCCTTCTGATAGCAACAAAGCAATTGAAATACTTGATTGGCTAGATGCTAGGTCAATTGCAGACTTAATAATTGATGAGCACCCTCAAATTATTGCATTGATAATTTCTTATTTGGAACCCTCAACTGCTTCTGATGTTCTTACTTTTATGCCTGAGAAAAGTCAGTCAGATATAATAAGAAGAATTGCAACATTGGAAACTGTTCAGCCTGAAGCTTTAAAAGAGTTAGATAGGGTAATGCAAAAAGTTTTTTCTTCCAATGCTAGTTTGAGAGCTAGCAAAGTAGGAGGGGTTCCAGCTGCAGCCAAAATCATGAATTTTCTTAGTCAAGATGGTGAAGCAAAAATAATGAAAGAGATTTTAAAAGATGATAAGCAGCTAATGCAAGATATACAAGATAGTATGTTTGTATTTGAAACATTATTATTATCTGATGATAAGTCTCTTCAAACACTTCTTCGTGCAGTAGAAGATGATTTAATTATTTTAGCGCTTAAAGGTGCTGATGAGGAATTGAAAACAAAACTATTTGGATGTATGTCTCAACGTGCGGCAGCCAATATACAAGATGAGATGGAAGCTCTTGGTCCAGTTAGATTGACAGAAGTTCAAGAGGCGCAAAAACAGATAATTGCTGTAGCAAGAAGAATGTCAGACGAAGGATCTATTGTGTTAGCAGGTCGTGGTGGCGATGATTACGTATAATTAATTTATTAATATGAATTTAGCTATGAATCAAGATAAGGAAAATCATGATACTCAAAACATTGTTCCATTAAGTAACGATGAAATTAAATCTATTTTACAATCTCAATCAGAGTCAATTTTTGAAGATAAAAATATTTCAAACAATTCTAATTTTGTAAAAAAATCATTAATTGATATTGCACTTGATTTTAATTCTAATCAAGAAACTTACGAAGAAGAACTAGCTAATAATAAAACTTCTGAGAATTCAAATAATCCACAAGAAGAAATTGATTTAATAGAAAAAGAAAAAAAATTAGAAGAAGTAAAGTTAGACGAAAATATAGAAAGCGAGAACAAAACAGATGATCAGTTTCAAACTGAAAAATCTAATAGTCCAGAAGAAATAAATAACTCTAATGAAATAAATTTAAATAGAGTTGAAGAAGATATTCAATCTGAAAAATTGGAACAAGATGAAAATTTTATAGAGAATGAAAGCGAAAATCCAAATCAGGAGAATGAGACAACAGTTGAAACTAAATCTGATGAATTTATTAATGCTGATAATGAAACTCAACAAGCTTTAGATTCTGTTAGAAATGCAGTTTCTCAATCAATGAATAAAAAAGAGGATGAGGGTACCAAAAGTTTAGAAGAAAATAATAACGTATCTGAAAATGTTTCAGAAACAATACTTAAAGATTATGACAATTTTCAAAATATTTTATCATCACTATCAACTTTATGTGAAAAAGCTTTATATCAAGTTTTTGAAAATAAAATTCTTGAAATTTCATATGATCTTGCAGGTTACCAAATAGATAAAATGCCAGAAAAATATGAAAAGAAAATTAAATCATTTTTAAAAAATATTAATTGTTATGAAGATAAAATTACAATTGAAGTAAATGATCAAGATTTTGAAGCACTTTCAAAAATAAAAGATTTGAATAAGAATGAAAATAAAAAAGTTTTTATTTCTAATAAAGAACTCTCAAGAGGTGACATAATCTTAAATTGTGATGGAATGCGCTATTCAGAAAAAAGCGTTTATAGCACTTAAAAAAATTGGAATTGATTTATGAATTTTGAGACGAAACTAATAAATAATATATCCCAAATAAAAAGACCTATTTCAATTTTAAGTTCAGGAAGAGTCAATCACTTTGATGGTAATATTATCTACTGTGACCCCTTTCCGGCCCCTATAGGAAGTCTTTGTGTAGTAAAGGACCAAATGGGAAAAGAAATTCTTGCTGAAGTAATTCGTTTTAACGAAAAACATAACATGCTTGCTGTTCTAGAAAATTCTTCGCACATAGTTTCTGGGTGTCAAGTTTCATTAAAAGACAATGGAAGATACATAGATGTAGATAATACATTATTAGGAAGAGTAACGGATGCCTTTGGAAAACCATTAGATGAAAAACCCTTAGGTACAATAAAAAATAAATGGCCTCTAATGGGTAAAGTTATGAATCCTCTAAAAAGAAGTTTAATAAACAAACCATTAGATGTTGGAGTAAGAATTATTAATGCTTTATTGACTGTTGGCCAAGGTCAAAGGCTTGGAATTATTGCTGGTTCAGGAGTTGGTAAATCAGTCTTATTAGGGATGATGAGTAAATATACAGAAGCAGATGTAGTTGTAATTGCTTTAATTGGTGAAAGAGCCAGAGAAGTTGGTACAATGGTTAATGAATTGTTTGATGACGAATCATCTCAAAAAATTACTGTAGTCGCTGTTCCAGCAGACAGATCACCATTGATGAGGATTAGAGGTGCTAATAGAGCTACTGCAATAGCAGAATATTTCAGAGACCAAGGAAAAAACGTGCTATTAATAATGGATAGTCTAACAAGAATTGCACATGCAAAAAGAGAAATTGGTTTGTCTTTAGGAGAAGTAGCTACTTCAAAAGGTTATCCACCCTCAGTGATTTCTATGATCCCTAATTTAATAGAAAGGACAGGAACAGGTTATCAAGGAAATGGAAGCATTACTTCATTTTACACAATTTTAGCTGATGGGGATGATAATAATGATCCAGTTGTTGATGCAGCAAGGGCAATACTTGATGGGCATATTGTTTTAAGCAGATTAAATGCACAAATGGGTATTTATCCTGCAGTAGACGTTTCTAATTCAATTAGCAGGGTTATGAATGAACTAATTTCAGACGATCATTTAAATGCCTCAAAATTATTTAGAAAACATATTAGTTCTTACATAGAAAATAAGGACTTACTGTTAATGGGCGGATATACTCATGGACAAGATAAAGATCTTGATGATGCTATATCAATGTGGCCAAAATTGATTGATTTTATATCCCAGAGTAATTCTGAAAAAGCAAATTTTGAAAGCTCGAAATCAGCATTATTAAAATTATATGAATAGGTAAAATAGTTGCAAAAAAAAATTAAAAGATTTCACAGACTTGCTACTGTTAGAAAAAAAGATATTTCAAAAGAAATTACTAATTCTAACTTGGTAGAAAATGAAATTATTAAAAATGAAAATCTTATTGATCAAATAAATTCCATCATGGAGAATAGTAAAAATAGTTCCTCAAATAAAATAATTAATTCAGGATTTTTTAAAAATAATGCCAAACTACTAACTACTCTTCAAAGTCAAAAAAATATTGCATCAAATAGAAATAAATATTTGCGTGCAGAAAAAGAAACAATAAGACAGAAAATTGTTATAAATAATTTAAAGAAAATTAAGGCTGAAGAAAAATCTATGGAATATAAAAGATCGTTCATTAGTGAATTAGAAAAGAAAAATTTTCAATAAAGCATTTTAGAATAACATATTTTAATAATGGCACTGTATTTGCAGTTTAAACCAAAATGTGGAATTTAAAATGAAAATTACAAATGATGTAAATAATAATTCTGACTTTTTGTCTGTTTCAAATAAAGGAGACGACAACGGTTCTTTATTAGGATCTCTATTTTCGATCAATAATAGTAGTAATGAAGTAAAATCAAATAATATTTCAGATGACTTTGAATTTGTGTTCAAAAAAGATGAAATAGAAATTATAGAATATTTATCTCATATTCTGCCTAATTTAAACATTAGAAATTTAGATTCAGTAAGTCTCAAGAGTGTTAAAAGTGAAATTCAATCAGATCAAAGCGTAAAATCTGAAATAAAGGATAAGATATTTAGTTTTTTAGATTCAACAAGGAAATATAATAAAAACATTATTATTAAATTTCCTGCACATAATAACTTTAAAGAATTAAAAAATAAGATAAAAAATGAAAGTTTTAAAAATTCAACGCCTCTTATCAAAAGTAGCTCAACACGTGTTATTAAAAGTTTAGAACAGTCTATTGATAAAAGTGGAGAAAAATCTCTTGAAGCAAATTTTATTAAAAAAAATACTAATGAAATGATTAAGTCTGAACAAAAATTAGATAATCATCAAACGTTAACTCATAATAATAAACAAATAAATTTTGTTAAAAAAATTAAGAAAAATAACCATCCTAATAAACTATATCAATTTTCACATTCAAATTCTTTTCAACATAAAGAAAAAATCGACTCAACCTCATTAACAGATTCAAAATTATCAAATATTAAAAATTTAAATCATCTCAATAATCAAATAAGTGATGAATTAATAAAGAATAAGATGAATGAAATTAAAGTTAATGATAAAGTTTTAAATATTCAAAATTCTATTGATTCTGGCAGTAAGGGAAATCAATTTTCTCAACAGAATCACACCTCACTTCCAAATGGAGGTTTAAATTCCATTTTAGAGGGTTTGCTAGAAAACCTCGATCTAACCCAGAAAGGATGGACTTCAAAACTTGTTTCTAGAATAGAAAATGCTTTAGTAAATGGTGGAGAAGAAATTGAATTTAACCTTAAACCTAAAAATTTAGGAAGACTTAAAGTATCTATAAGTTTGAAAAATGGAACAGGCAACGTAAAAATAATTACTGAAAATACTTATGTTACAAGTGCATTAGCTCAAAATGAAAATCATCTTCAGAAACTTTTTAACGATCAAGGAATTGATTTAGAGTTTTTAGCTCATGACGACAGTAAATATTTTGGTTCTAAAAATAATTTTAACAAAAATTCAGATAAGAATGGTCAAAATAACTTGATGAAATCTGATGCTGAAAATGAACAACAGGATATTAAAAATAGTTTGGATGAGAATGTTTCATCTAGACATATTATAAACGTAATAGCATAATTAACAACTACGTAGTGAGAAAAAAATGGCAGATGAAGTAGAAGAAGAACCAAAAAAAAGTAACTTGTTAAAAATAATTATTTTTGTAGTAGGCGGCTTTTTATTAATAGCTGTTGGGCTAGGTATTGGTTATTTTTTATTTGGTGGTGAACCCGAACCAGATCCATCAGCTGAAGTAAATCAAATAATTGAAGGAAAAGAAGCTGAAAAGAAAAAGTCAGAAGATGTTGAAAATAAAGAAGGAGAAGAAGAAGGTGAAGATGGTATTATAAAAAAGAATGTAAAAGCCATTCCAGAAGTTGATAGTTATGAAACTACTTACTTCGAATTTCCAGGAGATTTTACCACTAACTTAAAAGGAAGTAGAAAATTTTTGCAGGTAAGTGTTGGTGTTTCTACACAGTATGATGAAAAGGTTATGGAAGTTGTTGACTCCCATCAATTAGCTTTACGTTCTGAAATATTATCAACTATAAGCGATTTTACAGAAGAAGATATTTCTGGCAGCGATGGTAAAAGAAAATTATCTGAGAGATTAATGGTTGTTCTTAATAAAAAATTAGAGTCTCTTGATGAATTTCCAGGTATAGAAGATGTATATTTTACTGCTTTTATTTTACAATAGAATAGGATTAAGAAATTAATGTCTAATACATCTCGTAAATTATCTTCTGATGAAGTATCAGCTTTAATGGAAGGACTTCAGTCTGGGGAAATTACTGCAAATTCTGGATTAAACAATGATGTTGAGGTAACTGACTTTACATTTGGTTCTGATAATTTAGAGCTTCTTGGAGATTATTATGCTTTAAGATTAATAAATGAACGATTTGCTCGATTAGTTAGAAGCATATTTTTACCAATGATAAGATTGCAACCAAAAATAAATCCGTTTCCTCCAGAAGTAAAGACTTACGATGAATACAGTGCAGGTCTAAATAGCTTTATGAGCTTAAGTACAAATAGAATTGATGAGCTTCGAGGTTCAATGTTACTGGTACTTGAACCTTCCTTTATTAGTGTTTTAACAAACTGTTATTATGGTGGTAAATTAGCTAATTTCCCTTCCGCAAAGGCGGAGTTTACTGCCACTGAAGATAGAATTATTGAAATAGTATCAGATGGGATTTCTCAATGCCTTGAAACTGCTTGGAAAGATCTTATGCCAATAACAATTAAGCATCAAAGTAGAGAAATTAATCCACAATTTGCAACTTTAGTTGAGTCATCGGATTCAGTAATTATATGTTCTTTTGTGGTGCAACTTCCAAATGTTGATTCAGCTTCATTTGATATAATATACCCTTTACAAACCTTAAAACCAATTGCGTCACTTTTGCGATCAAGAGTTCAATCAGATATAATTAATGACGACACTAGCTGGAGAGAACGTTTAGAAAAATCAGTATTGAACGTTCCGCTTCCTATTTCAGCAATTTTAAGTGAACCATCAGTTTCTTTAACTAACCTAATTCAATTCAAAGAGGGTGACATAATGAATTTACCTCCAGTGGATGGTGTAGATTTTTTTGTAAATGATAAACTTTTATTCAAAGCTGAAATTGGTGAAACCAATGGTCAAGTAGCTGTTAGTTTAAAAAATAGATTATAATTATCGAGGAGTAATTTTATGGCAGAAAATGAAGCTGAAGCTAAAGTAGAAGAAACTGTTAAAGATAATATAGGGTTAGACAATCTTAAGGTTTTAGAAAATATTGAAGTTAAACTTACAGTTGAAGTAGGTTCGACTGAACTTAAGATAAGAGATCTTCTAAGACTTAATGAAGGCTCAGTAGTAGAATTGGAAAGACTAGCTGGTGACCCATTAGATATTTTAGCAAATGGGGTGAAAATAGCTAAAGGGGAAGTAGTAATGGTAGGCGAAAGATTTGGTATAAGATTTACAGAGGTTACTAATCCAGAAAATCGAGTTCAAAAATTATAATTTCAAAAAAATGACAATTTAAAAATAGCAATAAAAACAATGACTTATATTTGTTTTTGTTGATGGCATGCTTCTTGCTTCCCTTTTTTAAAAAATAAGGAAAGTATAAATGTCACAATCAGTTCCAGATTTTACAACAGTTATTATAACTATTTTATTTTTACTAGTTTTAGGTATTGTTGCTTTCATCATTAAGAAAAAAAGTGGTCACTTTAAGAAAATTATAAAAAAAGAAAATAATCTTGAGGTAATAAATCAAATACCTCTTAACAATGGATTTTTAGCTTATATTTTCAAAGTTGGTGAAGAAAAATTCTTTTTTGTTGGCCATAAATCTGGTAGAGGCTCATTAACTCAAATTGATAGACTTTCATTTGATAAAGTAACGTCAAATAGTAAAAGTTCAGATAAATCATTATCTAAAAATTTTCTTCAAAAAGACAAATCAATGTTGGAAAAACCTAAAATTTCAAAACCTCTACAACATGTAAATATTTCAGATCTTCTAACAGCTCATAAAAAGGGTGATAGAAATGCGTAAAGCAATTTGTCCACAACCGATAAAGAGATTTTATTTTAAAAATTCAAAAGAAAAAATTTGTAAAATTTTTATTAATTTTTTAAAAAAATTGTCTTTTCTAATAATTTTAATCTTTATAAGTGGATTTCCTGTGCAAGCAATAGGTGAACCACTTTCTTCAGGATTCCCCGCATTAAACGTATCAACCAACGGTGATACAACTGAGTATTCGTTTCCATTACAAATTTTGTTATTAATGACAGCTTTGACGGTTCTTCCCTCACTTGTTCTCGGAATGACAAGTTTCACAAGAATAATAATTGTAATGTCAATTCTACGTCAAGCATTGGGTACACAACAAACTCCTCCTAACCAGGTACTAATAGCAATTTCACTATTTTTAACATTTTTTATAATGGCTCCAACATTTAATAAGGTTTACGAAAATGCTGCAGTACCATATATGGAAAAAAACTTACCCGCAGAACAAGCCATTCAAACAGCTAGTGCTGAAATGAAGCATTTTATGGTTAAAAACACAAGGAAAACAGATCTAATAATGTTTACTGAATTAGCGGGTTTAGAAAAATTTGACAAAGTTTCTGATATTCCTTTTAGAATAGCTCTTCCAGCATTTATGACTAGTGAGCTAAAAACTGCATTCCAAATAGGGTTTCTTTTATTTTTACCTTTCTTAGTAATTGACATGGTAATTTCATCTATTTTAATGTCACTTGGGATGATGATGTTGTCGCCAATGTTAGTTGCACTTCCATTTAAATTATTATTATTTGTATTAGTTGATGGATGGAGCATGACAGTTGGATCTTTAGTGAGCACCTTTTCGGCAGGATAAAAAATGAATTTTGATGAAAATATAAATATGTTAAGTATGGCCTTTTATCAAGTTTTGCTTGTATCTGGTCCCATTTTAGCTCTAGCACTTGGTATAGGACTTTTGATAGGTATTATTCAAGCAGCAACATCAATAAATGAAATGACTCTTAGTTTTGTTCCAAAAGTGATCGTGGTTATGTTAGGTATTGGATTATTAGGTAATTTTTTTATGATGGGACTTGTTGATTACTTTAATTTTATTTTTGATCAAGTCGCTGGTGTAGGTCAAAATTAAACACGAGAGAAACTTATCATGAATGGAACAGAGATTGCTTTACCAGGAGTTAATTTATTTAATTTATACCAGTATATGGTAATATTCTTTGTAGCATCTCTTCGTATTTCTTCATTTTTAATTAGTGCTCCATTCTTTTCGTTAGGAGGAATACCTCTGCAAGTAAGAATTATAGCTAGTATTAGTTTAACTGCCTTTCTGTTTCCTGTTATAAAAGTACCAGAAATACAAAATATGCAAGGGTTTAATTTATTTATACTTATATTATCTGAGATAGGTATAGGACTTTCAGTAGGTTTGATTTTAAACATAATTTTTTCTGCAGCAGCTGTTGCTGGAGAGAAAATCGCATCTACAGCAGGTCTCTCAATGTCAAGCATGGTTGACCCCCAATCTGGTGGACAAACACTTGTGTTAAGTACGGTCCTAACTTTATTTCTTATTTCTTGTTTTTTATCTTTAGACGGTCATTTGTATTTACTTAAATTACTGATTGAAAGTTATATTTATTTACCAATTGGCTTAATTCTTGATTTTTCTGAAATCAGTAATATTGCAGTCAATACTTTTGGAGAAATGTTATATTTGGCTGCATTGATAAGTTTACCAATTGTGGGTGGATTATTATTAATTCAATGCTCAATAGGTATAATTACCAGATCTGCTCCATCTTTAAATCTTTTTTCATTTGGTTTCCCAATTGCTTTAATAAGTATTTTTATCTTTTTGTATTTGGGGGTTGGGCCAATTGCAAATGCTTTCTCTGATTTGACGGCTATGTCAATTAATTTGATTGATGAAGTCCTTCATTCCTATAAAGAAGGAAATCTATGAAATGGCTGAAGAAGATAATTCACAAGATAAAACCGAAGAACCGTCCCAAAGAAAATTAGATAAAGCTGCTGAGGATGGTCAGGTTTTATCATCTAAAGAAATGTTTGTATTTACAACATTAATTACAGGTTTAATGGTTCTATCTACAATACCTTTTTTAGCTAAAGATTTTTTATCAATTTGGAAAACTTTTTTTTTGTTTGATCTTGATTATATAACAAATATTTCTCCTACCTTTGGCATGAGTAAATTAATTAAATATGTTATAAATATAACGCTTATTGTTGGTATCCCACTAATATTAATTATTTTAATCACACAACTTGCTGTTGGAGGAATTAATTTTGCTCCAAAGGCTTTTCAATTTAAATCCAATAGGATTAATTTATTATCAGGTTTAAAAAGAATATTTTCTTCAAAAGGTTTATTTGAACTAATTAAGTCTTTATTCAAAGTTGGATTATTAGGAGGCATAACCTTTATCGTAATATATTTTAATATGAAAGATATAATAAATTTATCAGAACGTAATTTATATTCTGCTTTATCAACTCTCCTTTACAATTTTCCTCAACTGACAATTTCTTTACTTATTGCTTTGGGTTTTATCGCAATCTTAGATTTTATTTGGCAAAAATATCAACATGTAGAAAAATTAAAAATGACAATTAAAGAAGTAAAAGATGAACATAAAGATACGGATGGATCACCAGAGGTTAAACAAAAAATAAGAAGATTACAAAATGAAATTGCCAATAGAGCTGCTACTCAGTCTGCTGCTCTAGAAAATGTAAAAGATGCATCAGCTATAATTACTAATCCAACTCATTTTGCAGTTGCAATAAAATACGAAGTTGGTTCAGAAGGTGCACCAGTAATTTTAGCCATGGGAAGAGGAATGATTGCAGAAAAAATAATAAAATTAGCTAATGAAAATAAAATCACAGTTTTTCAAAGTCCTTTGCTTGCCAGGGCTCTCTATTTTACAGGAGAGATAGGAAAGGAAATTTCTGAAAATCTTTATTCAGCTGTTGCATCCGTCTTAGCGTATATCTTTAAAATTGAAAGAGGTGAGGAAACTGACTATCCTGAATTTGAAATACCTGAAAATATGAGTTTTGATGAATATGGAAAAATAATTAAATAAATTTATGGTGATAATGTGAAGAAAAGAAAAACTTTTGGACAAATTATTATTACTGCAATGTTTATTTGGTCTGCTTTATTATGTCATTTTGAAGCAAGCTCTCTTCGTGAAGAAGGTGATATTTTAAATGCTACTTTGTATTGGTTTTTTGGATTTACAGCAGTTTTAGGGGCCTTTAGATTTAAGATTGCAGAATTAATATATGGATTTATTAAATTTAAAAATAAAAATAAAAAATAAAGTTTGAAACTGTGATAAAAAATAAAAAAATTGATAAAAAAAGAATAACTTGCCACGGATGCAATTATTTTTTTATTACTCATAGAAAACAAAGGCCATGGGGTTGTAAAAAATTTGGTTTTATTTCTAAATTTATACCATCATTAGAAGTATTTAGTACAACTGGTATGGAATGTGCATACAGAAAAGAAAAGAATTAATATTTTATATTTATTTAGTTTAAAATTACAGGATAAATGAAATGGATACTAAAATGGAAGCTGTTCAAGAAAGCATAAAGTTAGCTTTAGATGCAGCAGATGCAGCAACTGATGTAACTTCAGAATATAATAAAGTTAAAAAAGCGCATGAAAAATTGGAGGCTAAAGTGAAACAAATTCATAAATATACTACCATTGTATTTTTATCGTCTATTATATCAGGTTTAATCGTCATAACAGTTAGTGCTTTTTTATTTATGCAATCCTCTGATAAATTGAATAATATGACAGAAACGAGTAGGGAGGCATTAGTTGTTTTTGCAGAAAACGTTGACGGTGTGAATGCTTCATTAAAAAATTTAGATATAGCTATAAAAAAACAAGGAGATTTATTAGAGGTTAACAAAAATTTAGTAATATCTCTTGATAAAATAGAAAAAAGAGTTGAGACATCTAACGAAAACACAGTTGCTGAATTACAGTTAATTACAAATACCCTTATAAATGAGTTAAATAAAAACTCTAAAGCAAGTATAGAAAATAATAAGAGACTTACTTCAAATATTGAAAAATTAAATAAATCTAATAACAAATCAATTTCTAAGGCTATTCAACAAATTAGCAACAAAGCTATCTACAAACAAATCGTTGCAAATCAAGCTATACAAGCTCAACAAATCTCAAAGCTTTTAAAACAAAATAATAATGTTTTAAGCAAGATTGCAGATAAAACTAGTAGAATTAAATATCCATAATTCGAATAATTATTATATTGTGAGCTTGAATAGATGAGTGAAGAAATTGTAACTGAAAAATCATTTTTACAGATTAAATCTGTGAGGTCTTCTTCAAATGCATTTTTAATGAAACTTAAAGAAGGTGACGTTATCATAGCACTTGATGGTGAAATGTTTCATAAAAATTATGAGGAATTATCCAAGGAATTATCTGAGCTTAAAGAAAAAAAAATTATTACTTTATTTAGAGATGGTGTTTTTTTTAATACTTTTGTTCTCGGTTCTTTAGGCGTAATTTGTGAAAGTATAACATCTGAAAAGATACCAGAACTAGAAAATCTAAACATAAACGCTCATTTCCAACAAGATGAATTTTATTATTTATTTGAAGTTTTTAAAAAGCCTGGCAGTGTTGCCCTTTTACTTAATACGATGCCTTCAATTCTTGCCAGTATTGCCCCACCCTTATGGATGTTACAAAATAGGTTGTGGACATATTTTTGCATTAGTATGGTGTTTTACTTTACACTTTTTATGATTTCTCCATGGTTATTTTTCATAGGTTGGATATTAAAATCTTGGTATGTAGGAAATAGTCAGATAGATCTTTTGCGATTTTTTTATAGGCTTCACAATTATAGGTTAAGTTTAAGTTTTTGTGCTACAACTGATAAGGAAGCTCAAGAAATTGCAAGAAAGTTTGATGAAAAAGTTGATTTCTATTTCTCGTATTTAGAACCAGTAATATTAGAAGATTGATCTAACTTAAATTTAATTAAATCGATTACCTCACCTTTATAAATTTTATTTGAAAAAATAATATCTGCTATTATCTTTGCTACTTCTCTAGGATTTTGAAGATTATCAGCATTTTCACCAGGCATCGCCTGTTTCCTCATTTTTGTATTTGTTTTTCCAGGGTTAATTATTGAAATAGATAAATTATTATGTTGATTTTCCATAGACCATATTTTTACCATGTGTTGAAGAGATGCTTTAGATATAGCATATGCACCCCAAAAGGGTCTTGCTTCACAAGCCACACTAGATGATAGAAAAGAAGCTATCGGTTGGACACTATTTTTTAAAAGCGGTTCAACTGATCGAATGAGTCTATGGTTACTGATTAAATTGACATTGAGAACTTCAATGAACTCATCGCTACTTTGGTGATGTATAGGACATAAAGTACCAAGAATTGCGGCATTAGAAATTAAAATATCTAATTTTTTCCATCTTTTAAATATTTCTAAACCTAATTTGTCAATACCAATAAAATCATTCATGTCAAGCTCAACCAGAGTGCATGAACCATCATTTTCAACAATTAGTTTTTCAGTTTTTTCAAGGCTAGATAGTGATTTTCCAGTAATAATTGTGTGATAATTTTGTCTTGCTAGCTCAATTGCTATTTCAGCTCCAATTCCACTTCCTGCACCAGTAACAAGAGCATTTTTATTATCGTTAATCATGATTATATCTATTAAGTTTCAAAATTTCAGAGATATCTATTGGGTACTCACCTGTAAAACAGTGGTCTGTAAATTGAGGTGTTTTAGAGTCTCTTTTTTCACATCCCATTGCTTTATACGTTCCAGCTAAGGAAAGAAAAAATAAGGACCTAGCGCCAACTAATTTAGTCATTTCTTGTAAATTTGACTTAGAAGCAATCAACTGGTTATAGTTTGGTGTATCAATACCGTAAAAATCTGGGTGTAAAATTGGAGGACATGAAATTCCCAAATGAACTTCTTTAGCTCCAGCTTCATAAACCATTTTTACAATTTTACTTGCAGTAGTCCCTCTGACTATTGAATCATCAATTAAAATAACTTTTTTATTTTGAATACATGATTTATTAACGCTATGTTTAAGTTTTACACCAAATTGTCTAATAGTTTGAGATGGCTCAATAAAAGTACGACCAACATAGTGGCTTCTGATTATACCAAGTTCAAATGGAATTGTTGATTTTTGTGAAAACCCAATAGCTGCTGAAACACCGGAGTCAGGTATTGGTACAACCACATCTGCAAGCACATTATTTTCAATTGCTAATTGTTCGCCAAGAGCTTTTCTATAAGTATAAACTGTTTTATTTCCTACTAAACTATCAGGGCTTGCAAAATAGATTCTCTCAAAGATACAAGGTCTTTCAGGAATTTTTTTAAAGGGTTTAATAGACTCTAATCCACTCTCAGTTATCACAACTATCTCACCATTTTCAATATCACGAACATATTTTGCTCCAATCATATCGAGGGCACAAGTCTCTGAAGCTAAAACAGGAGAACCATTTTTATCACCTAGAACTAATGGTCTAATACCAAACGGGTCTCTTACACCTATAAGTTTTTTATTTGTTAATATTACAAGTGAATAAGCTCCTTTTATTTGATGGAGTGTGTCAATTAACTTATCAATTATTTTTTTCTTTTGTGAACGTGCAACTAACTGAAGAATAATTTCAGTATCAGATGAAGTTTGAAAAATAGATCCACTTTCAACTAAACGTTTTTTTATTGAATACGTGTTAGTCAAATTTCCATTATGTGCGCATGCAAAGCCACCAATAGCTAAATTTGCAAAAAGTGGTTGTAAATTTTCAAGTTTAGACTCACCAGTTGTAGAGTATCTTACGTGGCCTATTGCTGTTTTACCAGGAAGTTGAGATAAAATATTCTTATCGTTAAAATTATCTCCAACTAATCCTTGTTTTCGTATTGAATGAAAAATTTTTCCGTCAAAGCTTACTATTCCTGCACCTTCTTGACCTCTGTGTTGAAGTGAATGAAGCCCTAAAGTGGTTAGAACTGAAGCCTCATCAGTGCCATATATACCGAACACTCCGCATTCTTCCTTAATCTTGTCAGTTTTTTTACAATACATAATGCTTTCCTAAAAATAATTGTTTTACAATTCTTTTATTTTTTCATCGTCCATTTTAAAATCTTCTTTATTAAAAACTTTTATCAATAATTCAGCCGAAAAACTTATATATTTGAAAGAATATGATTCAAGCAGGGTATCTGGTAATTTCCTATCATTGCCAATTAAATATAAGAAACCTAAATAAAACAGAATGATAATAAGCAATCCCCTAAAGGCACCAAAAACAAATCCACAAATTTTGTCAAAAACTAATACCCCTTTCATATCAAATTTAGGAGATAACCAATTGGAAATAATGTAAGTAATAATCAAAGTTGTTAAAAAAGGAAAACCAAAAGCAAGAAAATCTACAATTATTTCTTGAGAGATGTGTTCTAACAATTTTACTTTAAATTTTTCATAAAAATTAAAAGCTACAATTAAAGATAATATCCAAGAAATAATACTAAATAATTCTTTAACAAAACCTCTAGAAGTTGCTACTAAGCATGAAGTAAGAATTACTGCAAAGATAATTATGTCAATAATGTTAAAATATAAATTATTAATAAATTCCATCAGTTTTTATTGTCTTTACTAATTAAATCCACAAGTTCACTCATCACAGTTAAATTGTTATAACTCATATCTTCATTAATTATTACTTTTTGTTTAGTAGGAAGGTTAATTATGTCAAAACCTAATTTTGATGCTTCTTTAATTCTCAGTTCAGGTTGAGAAACTTTTCTAATTTCACCTGAAAGCCCAATTTCACCAAAAAAAACACTATTAAAAGATATTGGAATATTTTTAACTGAAGAAATAATAGCTGCCGCTACTGCTAAATCTGCAGCTGGTTCAAATAATCTTATACCACCAGCAACATTCAAAAATATGTCCATATTAGAGAGATGAATTTTACACCTTGCTTCTAAAACTGCACATAGCATAGAAAGTCTTGAAATATCCCATCCTACTATTATTCTTCTAGGACTCCCTAATTTAGAATGAACAACTAATGCTTGAATTTCAACTAAAATTGGTCTAGTTCCTTCTAATCCAGCAAAAATTGCGGTTCCAGGTATATTTTTCTGTCTGTCTGACAAAAACAATGCTGAGGGATTAATAATTTCTTTTAAACCATTGTTGCACATCTCGAATACACCAATTTCGTTATTTGTACCAAATCGATTTTTGAAACTTCTTAATATCCTATATTGAAAATTATTATCACCCTCAAAGTATAAAACAGTATCAACCATATGTTCTAAAACTTTTGGCCCCGCTATAGCACCGTCTTTTGTTAGATGACCAATTAAAATAAGTATCGTGTTTGTTTTTTTTGCTGCTAATATCAATTCATGAGCACTTGCTCTTACTTGCGATACAGTTCCTGGAGAACTGTCTAACTGTGGTAGATACATGGTTTGTATAGAATCAATTACTAAAATGCATCTTTGTTTTTCTGAATTTATTGTCATTGAAATGTCAGATGCGTTTGTGACTGAAGCGAATTCAATGTCATGATTTTTAATGTCTAAGCGATCAGCACGCATCTTTATTTGAGATAAACTTTCCTCTCCTGATACATAAATACATTTTTGATTTTGATTAGATAGATAACCTACAAGTTGTAATAACAATGTAGATTTTCCTATCCCAGGATCTCCGCCAATTAAAGTAACTGATCCTGGCACAAACCCACCTCCAATAACTCTATCTAACTCATTTAGATTAGTTTTAATTCGTGAATATTCATAATTTACTTCATTTAGTTTTTGAAAGTTGACCCTTTTACCTTTTGATTTAGATAAAACACCTGAAGGTTTAACATTATTATCTTCTACCAATGTATTCCATTGATTACATTGTTCACATTTACCAATCCACCTTGTGTAAATACTTCCACAAGATTGACAAATGAATTGTGTTTTTGGTTTTATCATTTAAAAAATTCTTTTGGATTAATTGGCTTGACAAATTCTTGTATTTTTGGGTTTTTTGATCGAAACATTTCTTGTGGAGTCCCTGACCAAGAAATAGTTTGTTTATCAATCAATATAACTTTGTCAGCTATACGACATACAGATGCCATATCATGAGTTATTGTTATAGCGCTTCCTCCAATAGTTTTTACAGCAGTTTTAATTAATTCATCTATTAAGCTTCCTGTAACTGGGTCAAGACCTGAAGTTGGTTCGTCAAATAATAAAATTTTAGGACTTCCACATATTGCCCTTGCAATTGCAACTCTTTTTTGCATCCCTCCAGAAATTTCAGAGGGGTAAAGGTCTAAAATATTAGGTTGTAAGCCTAATTGTTTTATTATTGAAATTGCCAACTTTTTACCTTGTTGATTATTAATTTTTTCTTTGTTTGCTATTTTAAAAATTATATTTTCCCAATTTTTAAGAGAATCAAATAATGCACCATGTTGAAATGTAATTCCAAGTTCTAATAAAATTTTTTCTTTTGCGTTTCTAGAGATGTTTACCATTTCTGTGTTATTAATTTTAATTGAACCATTGTCTGGTTTTAACAACCCAATAATATTTTTTAAAAGCACTGACTTTCCTGAACCAGACGCTCCAATAATTGCTAAAGATTCACCTTCAACCAATTTAAAATTTATATTTTTTAATATAATGTTATCATTAAAGCTTTTGGATAGATCACTTACTTCTATGATAATTTTTTTATCTAATTTTTTTTTCATATTTAACCAAAAAATAATGCTGTTATAATATAAGTGCTCGTCAAAATTAAGACTGATGATATGACTACCGAGGCAGTTGTTGCAAAACCAACTCCCTCTGCTCCTTTTGTTGCATTATATCCAAAATAACAACTTATCATTGATATTATCAAACCAAATACTGCTGCCTTTACAGTTCCTTGGATTACATCTATTAAATGTAAATATTCTATTGTAGCAATCAGATATAAACTAGCATTAAAATTCAGTTTATATACTGCTATTACATAACCACCTAAGATACCAATTGTGTTTCCTATAAGAACTAAAAGAGGAATACAAATTAAAGAAGCAATTATTTTAGGTGCTATCAAATATTGCATAGGTCTAGTACCTAATGTTCCTAATGCGTCTATTTGTTCTGTAACTCTCATTGTTGCTATTTCAGCAGCCATTTTTGCTCCAATGCGGCCAGCTACCATTAAACCTGTCAATACTGGACCTAATTCTCTTGTAATTGATGTTAATACAACTCTAGCAACTGTTGTTTCTGAATTAAATTCAGTAAAACCATTATAAGTTTGTAAAGCTAAAACCATGCCTGAGAAAAATGTAGTAAGGCCTACTACTGGCAACGAAAAGTAACCAATATCCAATATTTGTTGAGAAATTTTTTTAAAATACCATGGAGACTTAAACATCCAAGTAATTGCACTTGAAAAAAAAATAAAAAAATGTCCAATACCTGCAACAAAATTTATAAATTTTTTCCCTATTGAACCAAAAAATTTTAGAAAAAAATTAAGCAAGATTTTACTTTCTCCTTAAAAAATTTATCATAATTAATATTTTCTTATTATGCGATTACCCATAAGTGTTAATAATTCATAGCTTATAATATTGCTTTTTTTAAGTATATCCTCAAAATTAGAATTATCTAACAAACAAATATAGTCACCTTCCTTTAAATTATTTTTCTTCATATCAGTAATATCTAAAATAAAACTATCCATAGTTATGTTTCCAACAATATTGCATTTTTCTTTTCCTATAAGAAATTTACTATTTGGTTTCAACAACCTTAACCAACCGTCAGCATAGCCAAGACCAACAGTAGCTAAAATTGAGTTTTTCTTTAAGACATCAATTCCACCATATGAAATTCTTTCACCTGCTTTGACACTTTTGATTTGGATGATAGGTGCAAATAATTTTATAGGTAATTTTAATTTTGAAGATTTTAAGTTTAAAGCTTTACCAAAATTATCAATACCATATAGACCAATTCCAGGCCTTGTTTGATCAAGACAAAATTTTGAGCCGAGCTTAATTCCACCTGTGTTTGCAAGACTTAATTTGATCTCTGGTAAATCTTTTGAAAATATTTTTATTTTATCGAGCTGTATTAAATTTTTCTCATTCTTTTCATCCTGTGCATTTGCAAGATGAGAGATTATGTAATCAAATTTTATATTTTTAATTACATCTTTATTTGATAATAAAAATTTAGTTTCTTTTTTATTAAGTCCCAATCTATTCATACCAGTATCTATATTGAGTATTGCTTTGGTATCAGATCGTTCTAATGCATAATTATTTAATCTTTTTAATTGGTTAAGATTATTTATAACTGGAATTAAATCATATTCGGTATAAGTTTTTTCGTATCCTTCTAAATATCCTTCAAAAATAGCAATAGAAATTTTGTGTGAATTAAATCTTTTTCTTAATTCAATTGCCTCATTGATGTTTGCAACATAAAAGTAATTGCAACCAACATCTATTAGTGCTTCAGCTACTTTTAACATTCCCATACCATAAGCATTAGCTTTTATTACTGCAGAAGCTTTTCCATTAGAGGCTTTATTTAGTGATATCCAATTTGATTTAATATCCACAAGAGATATTTTTAGAGTAGATTCCATAAAATTATAATATACAGTTTTATATAAATTTACTAATAGATTTGAGCAGGTAAATTTTCATTTTGGGCTAAGTCCATAAACCGTGTAAGTTTAGCTTCAAACTGAACTTGAATAACACCTGTTGGGCCGTGTCTTTGTTTTGAAACAATAATTTCTGCTTTGCCCTCTGCGGCATTTCTTTTATCTTGCCATCTTGTAAATCGTTCATTAAAAGATTCTTGATTTTCATTATCCCTCTGTGTTGGTTCGCTTTTGTCGAGATAATATTCTTCCCTATATACAAACATCACCACATCTGCGTCTTGCTCAATCGAACCAGATTCTCTTAAGTCAGCTAGGATAGGTTTTTTATCTTCTCTTTGTTCAACAGCTCTACTTAACTGGGATAAAGCTAAAATGGGAACATTTAATTCTTTTGCTAGTGATTTTAATCCTCTAGTAATATTTGATACTTCTTGAACTCTTCCTTGATATTCATTAGCTTTTGAACTTTGGATTAATTGAATATAATCAATTATAACCAAACTTAGACCATTTGTTCTTTTTAATCTTCTTGCTCTTGAGGCAATCTGTCCAACCGATATTGCTGGCGTATCATCAATAAAAAAGGGTAAATCATGAATATTATTTTGTGTAACAACCAGTTTTGAAAACTCCTCATCATCAATATCACCACTCCTTAACTTATGAGAATCTATAGTTGATTGCTCTGCTAAAATTCTTTGTGCTAGTTGTTCAGCTGACATTTCTAATGAAAAAACTAATATTGCTTCGTTACTATCTAATTTACTGCTTTTAGCTGCATTGAAACCAATATTTGTTGCTAGAGCTGTTTTTCCCATTGCAGGTCTTCCAGCTAAAACTATTAGGTCTGATTTATTTAAACCTCCTAACTGACGATTTATACCAGAGAAACCTGTGTCAATACCAGATAATTTTCCTTTCCTGTTAAATGCATCATTAATTTGTTTCGTTGCGCTAGCAAGAACTTTTTTAAAGTTTGAGGGACCTGATGTGATTTGATCTTTTTCTGCTAGATTATAGAGTTTTTCTTCAGTATTAGATATTTCTTGCTCTGCTGATGTTTCAATACTTGGATGTTTTGATTTATGAATTAAGTCGTCGGCTATTATTATTAAAGATCTTCTGATGTAACAATTTCGAATCTCATCAGCATAAAATTTTGTTTTACTCAAAGATAAAACACCATCTCTTAAATCAATAAGATATTCTTCAATGTTTATATCTATATTATGTTTGTCGTTATTTAGATAGTTTTTTAAGGTTAATGGGTCAGCCAATCGACTATTATCTACTAAATAAATACATGCTTCATATATACTAGAATGAAGCGGATCAAAAAAATAACTTGAATTAAAATTAGTAGGAAGTTCCTCTAATATTTTATTATCAAAAAGTATTGATCCTAATAGGCTTTGTTCTGCCTCTAGGTTTTGAGGCATTATATTTTTATCATTAGGCTTAGCGTAATCATTTACTAAACTTTTATCCATATTAAAACCTCCTATAACTACGGAGATTCATTTTTAATAATCTATCTATAAAAAACAAGTCTATAAATTAATTTATTGAACTAATCCTATGACTAAGAGTTTTTTTCTTCTACAATCTCTTTTTTTATTGTTTTTGATTTTCTTTCGTCAGAATCTTTTAATTCATTATCGACTTTTTTATCTATATCGTCAGAATTGATTTTCTTATCAAAACGTTTTGCATCTTTGTCATCTTTTTTATCTTTATTGTCAGCATTTCTTTTTTTCTCAAAACGTTTTGCATCTTTTTGTGCTCTATCAGACCTTATATCACCACCAGTAATTTCAGTTGTTATAATTGCTTTACCTGATTTGGATTGTTCCTTTGCTTCTTCTACTGATCTAGCTATATTTAATTTTAATTTAACAAACACCTCTGGATGAAGTTTAATAGATACATCTTCATACGCTAAAGTTTTGAGTGTTTTGTTTAAAACCACTTGAGATTTATTAATTGAAAGCCCTAATTTTGTTACTTCTTTAGCTATATCTTTTGAAGATACAGACCCATACAATTGACCAGACTCGCTAGCGGCCCTAATTACAACGATTTCTTTAAAACTTATACTATTCGATAAACTTTCAGCTTCTTTTTTTCTCGTAATATTTTCGGCTTCTAATTTCGATTTTTTATTCTCAAAAATTTTTATGTTATCTTTTGAAGCAAAAACGGCTTTTCCTTGTGGTAATAAAAAATTTCTAGCATATCCAGATTTTACAGTAACTAAATCGCCTATTTGACCCAATTTTTCAATGCGCTCTAATAAAATAATATTCATTTAAATCTCCATGTTTAACCAACAACATAAGGCATTAAAGCTAAGAATCTTGCTCTTTTAATTGCTTTAGACAAATCTCTTTGTTTTTTTGCAGATACTGCAGAAATTCTAGATGGAATAATCTTACCTCTTTCGGATACGTATCTTGTTAGAACCTTTAAGTCTTTGTAATCAATTTCAGGAGTGTTAGGTGCAGCAAACGGACACGATTTTCTTCTTTTTTGATTTGGTTTTCTTAGAGCTTCTCTTTTAATATTTAGTTGGGTCATATCAATATTCCTATATTATTAATTATCAAGTGCAGCATTGTTTTCTTCATGAACGGTATCATTACTAAATTTTTCTGACTTATTAACCATAAGCGGAGAGGGTTTTTCATTAATAAGGTTAATTTTCATAGTTAAAAATCTAATAACATCTTCATCTAATCTCATCAATCTTTCATATTCATGAATAGCTTCTGGAGGACCATCAATATTCAAAAGAATGTAATGACCTTTTCTATTTTTTTTAATTTTATAAGCTAAATTTCTTAGACCCCAATTTTCTCTTTTTTTAATTTCACCCTTAAATGATACAATAACTGAAATAAATTTTTCTATCAGTGTCTCAAATTGACTTGGTGTTAGGTCTTGTCTACCAATAATTACACTTTCATATAATGCCATTACTATCTCCCTATGGCTTTATGGGTCTTACCCAGATTATCCAACAAAAATAATTGCTGGCAAGGAGCATATATATTATATAATTTATGCTAATATTTTTGTTTATTTTGAGGAACATAAATGTTTATTTAAATTTTGCAATAAATAATTTTTTTTTAGTGATTTATGAGGAATAAAAAATGAATTTGATTGTATTTCCTGGCCAGGGTTCACAAAGGATTGGAATGGGTAAGAAATTATCAGAAAATTTTTCTGAGGCAAGGGAAGTTTTTGAAGAGGTTAATGATGCATTAGAATTAAATTTAACAAAAATTATGTGGGAAGGATCTGAAAGTGAAATATCATTAACAACAAATGCACAACCAGCACTTATGGCATGTGGAGTTGCTGCATTCAGAGTTTTAAGTAAATTAAAAAATAAAAATGTAATTCAATTAGCTAATTATGCTGGCGGTCATTCTCTAGGCGAATATACTGCCATGACAGTTGCTGGGGTTTTTTCCTTAAGAAAATGTGCAGTTTTACTTAGATTACGAGGTAAGGCTATGCAACAAAGTGTTCCTGTTGGAAAAGGTGCCATGGCTGCATTAATTGGAACTAATATTAATAAAACTTTTGAAATAATAGAAAAGGTAAAATCTTTTGGTGTTTGTGATATTGGTAATGATAATGCAGATGGCCAGATTGTTATTAGCGGTGATTTAAAAGCTGTTGAAAAAGCGATAGAAATTTCAAAAAACAGTGGTGTCAAAAGAGCTATTTTACTTCCAGTTAGTGCCCCTTTTCATTGTAGATTAATGGAGCCAGCAAGGATAATTATGGATGAGGCATTAAATAGCTTAGAATTTAATACTCCTTTGATACCAATAATAACTAATATTACCGCATTACCTCAGAAAGATCCTACAACTTTAAGAAAAAATTTAATTGATCAAGTTACAGGAACAGTAAGATGGAGAGAGACAATGGAATTGGCTAAAAATCTTAATGTTAAAAAAATTACTGAATTTGGAAGTGGGAAAGTTCTCACTGGTATAGCAAAAAGGATGATAGATAATGTCCAGGCGGATTGTTTTGAAAATCCAGAGGATTATTAGAAATTTTGATGGAGTAGAATTATGTTTGATTTAACGGATAAGGTTGTTTTAATAACTGGAGCCACAGGTGGTATAGGGAAGTCTATAGCATCAAGAATGAAAAATAGTGGTGCTAGGATAATTCTTTCTGGAACAAGAAAAAATATTCTTGATGACCTTTCATTGGAATTAGGAGATGACACTAAAGCTATTGTTAGTGATTTAAGTTCTAAAGATAGCATTACTTCTTTAGCACAAGAAGCAGAATCTTTCTTTGGTCGTATAGATGTTCTTGTAAATAATGCTGGTATAACAGCAGACAACCTTTTTTTAAGAATGAAAGATGAAGATTGGGATAAAGTAATAAACTTAAATTTAACGGCTAGTATGAGACTAACTAGACAAGTTATTAAAGGAATGCTTAAAAGAAGGTATGGAAGAATAATATTTGTAAGTTCCATAGTTGGGTATACTGGTAATGCTGGTCAAACAAATTATTCTGCTTCTAAATCTGCTTTAGTGGGATTAACAAAATCAATAGCTTTAGAAGTTGCAGCTCGAGGCATTACTTGTAATCTAATTGCTCCTGGATTCATATCTACACCAATGACAGATAAACTTACAGATGAACAAAAAAACAAAATAATTATTAATATCCCAGTAAATCGATTAGGCAACCCAGAGGATATTTCTAATGGATGTATTTATTTAGCTAGTGATGAAGCGAGTTTTTTAACTGGCAGTACATTGCATATAAATGGTGGTATGAGCATGATCTAGTTTTTTTTGATGTGAATTAATAATATACTTGGCATGTTTAAATATTTGTGTTACTCGAATTGCAAAAATAATTTATTTCATTTTGACTTTAAGGGGTATTTTAATGAGTGATATAGCTAGCAGAGTTTCTAAAATTGTAGTTGAACATCTTGGTGTAGAAGAATCCAAAGTTGTTGATAGTGCAAGTTTTATAGATGATCTAGGCGCAGATAGCTTAGATACTGTAGAATTAGTGATGGCTTTTGAAGAAGAGTTTGAGTGTGAGATACCTGATGACGCAGCTGAAAAAATCCAAACTGTTAAAGATGCAATAGACTTTATATCATCAAAAAGTTAAAATACCTCATTAGTTGCTCGAGTTATAATTAGGAGTTTTATGTGCGTCGAGTTGTTGTTACGGGACTTGGTATATTAACACCTTTAGGTTTAGGAACTGATATCAATTGGAAAAGACTTGTTTCTGGAACAGTCGGAATCAATAAAATTAGTAATTTTGATGTATCGGATTTACCTTGTAAAATTGCAGGTCAAATACCCAATAAAGATGATGATCCAGAGGGTGGGTTAAATATAGATGATTGGATAGAACCAAGAGATTTTAAGAGGATAGATCGTTTTATAGCTTATGGTCTTATATCCGCAACTCAAGCAGTAGAGGATTCTGGATGGAAACCACAAACTGAAATTCAAAAAAATAGAACAGGAGTGATTCTCGGTTCTGGTATTGGCGGTCTAGAAACTATTTCTAACACATCAGAATTATTGAATTCAAAAGGTCCAAGAAAAATTAGTCCTTTTTTTATACCATCTGCACTTATAAATTTATTGTCAGGTCAAGTTAGTATTAAATACGGTTTTAAAGGCCCTAATCATTCCGTTGTAACCGCTTGTTCAACTGGAGCTCACGCTATTGGAGATGCATCTAGAATTATTCGTTATGGTGATGCAGATGTTATGATAGCGGGAGGTGCCGAAGCAGCATGTTGTAGAATTGGGATGGCAGGTTTTGCTGCCGCAAGAGCTTTGAGCACGAATTTCAATGATGACCCTATATCAAGCTCAAGGCCTTGGGATCAAGACAGGGATGGGTTTGTGATGGGTGAAGGCGCAGGAGTAATAGTATTAGAAGAAAAAGAACATGCCATGGCAAGAGGTGCAAAAATATATGCTGAAATTAAAGGTTATGGTTTATCTGGCGATGCTTATCATATTACTGCACCTGCAGAAAATGGAGATGGTGGTTTCAGAGCTATGCTTTCAGCAATTAATGATGCAAATATAAATAGCTCTGATATAGATTACATTAATGCTCATGGAACATCCACTCCTCTTGGAGATATAATTGAATTAAAAGCAATAGGTAGATTGCTTAAACAAAATACTCAAAATATAAGTGTAAGCTCAACTAAGTCTGCGACTGGACATTTACTAGGAGCTGCTGGTGCAATAGAGGCTATTTATTCAATACTTTCAATTAAAAATCAAATTGCTCCTCCAACAAACAATTTGAAAAACCCGGACAAAGAAACAACAGGATTTGACTTAGTACCTTTAAATGCAAAAAATCGAAATATTAAATATGTACTATCAAACTCCTTTGGGTTTGGTGGAACTAACGCAAGCCTAGTGATTGGTAGTTTAGATTGAATATAAAGAAAAAGATTATTTTTTTTTTGATTTTCATCTTCTTGTTTCTAATAACTTTTAACTTTTTTACTGAAAAAATAAAAAATGAAATTCTTGTCTATCAAGATACGTATTATTTATTAAAAAAAAATACAAGCCAAAATAAAATTTTATCAGAGCTTAAATCTAAAAAAATCTTTATTTCAAATATTAATTGGAAAATTGCATCTTTATTTCATAAAAATCGTTTTATACCTAAGGCTGGAGAATACATAATTCCAAAAAATTCTAGTATTTTTGAAATACAAAGAACTTTCCAAAATGGTAAAACATTGACTAGAAATTTCGTACTTATTGAAGGAACTACTGCAGTTGAATTAGAAAAGAATTTAATTTCAAATCCGTATTTATCAGGAAAAATTAAAAATTTGAAAGAGGGGATTTACAAACCTGACACTTATTATTTTAAATATGGGTATTCTCGAGAAAAATTATTAGCAAAAATGAAAAAAGCTCAGGAAAAATCTCTAAATATAGTTTGGAAAGAAATACCAGATAATTTTATTTTAAAAAATAAAAAAGAATTGTTAATACTTGCATCTATAATTCAAAAAGAATCAAGTAATATTGATGATAGTAAATTAGTAGCAAGTGTATTTATAAACCGTCTGAAAAATAAAATGAAACTCCAATCGGATGTTACCCTTGCTTATGGTTTTAAAATTAATGGCCAAAAAATAACAAAAAAAATGTTAAGATCTAACAATCCTTTCAATACTTATCAACATTTTGGTCTTCCTCCAACTCCAATCTCTTATCCAGGAGTAAATGCCTTAAATTCTCTAAAAAATTTAAAAAAAACTAATTATTTTTATTTTGTAAGTGACGGAAACGGTAGACATAGATTTTCCGAAACATATAGTTTACATAAGAAAAATATCCAGTTATGGAAAAATAATTTAAATAAGGATAAATAATGTCTAATGTAAAATACAGAGGTTTGGTACTTATCATTTCTTCTCCCTCAGGTGCAGGCAAAACAACTATCTGTAAAAAATTAATAGAAGCAGTTGATAGTTTAGAATTATCGGTTTCGGTTACAACAAGGATTAAAAGAAAAGATGAAATTGAGGGTAAACACTATTTTTTTAAAAAGGAAGAAGATTTTGGTGAGCTCTTACTGAGTAATGAATTTTTAGAGCACGCAAAAGTTTTTGGTTATTTATATGGGACGTTAAAAAAAGAAGTAATTTCGAAAATTAGCAATGGTATTGATGTTATTGTAGATATTGATTGGCAAGGAACAAGACAAATTGAAAAATATTTGCCAAATGATGTTGTAAAGGTTTTTATATTACCGCCTTCAATGAAAGAATTAGAAAAAAGGCTTGGTAAAAGGGCAAGTGAAAACGAAGAAAATTTCATTAAAAGGATGTCTGAGGCTAAAAAGGAAATAAGTCATTATGAAGAATATGATTTTGTTCTAGTTAATGATGAAATAGAAATAGTTGTAAATCAAATCAAATCAATTTTATTTTCTGAAAGATTAAGAAGACACAGGCAACTATCACTTAAAAAACAAGTGAAAAAACTTATTTAACATAATCCTAAAACAATTTTTTTGCTATTTTACAGAACTGAACAATAGATAAATGTTCAGGTCTTAAATTTGGACAGATATTTAATTCTTTTAAAATTTTTTCACCACTTATTTCCTTTAAACTCGTTTTGATCATTTTTCTTTTTTGACTAAAAGCTAGGTGCGTCAACTTTTCTAAGGATTCAAATGGGACATCATAAAGTGGTTTTGAGAATGGCTTTAACTGAATTACTGTAGATTTAACTTTTGGTTTCGGAATGAAAGCCTCACTAGGGATATCAAATAATTTAGAGCTTTCAGTTAACCAATTGGTTAATATTGATAATCTTCCGTAATTTTTAGTACCTGGTTTAGCTATTATTCTTTCAGCCACTTCTTTTTGAAACATTAATGTTAGCAAATCAAAGTTTTGGATATTTTTTAGCCATGTTATCAACATTTTAGTTCCTACATTATATGGAAGATTAGCTATTATTTGTCTTGGTGCTTTTCCCAAATTCCAAATAGGATAATGCAAAGCATCTTCAATTATAACTTTAAGTCTATTATTATAAATTTCTTCAAGGTCAGTGAGCATTTTTTTAGACTGAAAGTCTTTATCTATTGTATAAACAACACCTGATTTATTTTTCAAAATAGATCTTGTTAAACTTCCTGGTCCAGGACCAACTTCAATGATGGTGGGAGTTATTGCATTTGATTTTTTTACAATTTTGTCGGTCAAATTCAGATCAAATAAAAAATTTTGGCCTAAAGCCTTATTAATTATAACATTATTATTTTTTAAAGTTTCTTTAATAGAAGGTAGTTTTTTAATTTTTTGGTGCATTTTTTTTGTTTGTACTCATTTCATAAGCAAGATTAATTGCCGAAATCAAACTTTGTGGGTTAGCTAAATTTTTACCAGCTATGTCAAATCCAGTACCATGATCAGGAGATGTTCTAATAAAGTCTAGTCCTAATGTAACATTTACACCATTATAAAAATCCAAAGTTTTGATCGGAATTAGAGCTTGATCATGATACATACAAACGGCTAAATCATAATGGCATCTTTTGTCAGGTGAGAAAGCAATATCAGCTGATACTGGCCCAGTAATAGAGATATTAGCAAGTTTTTTTAAATCATCTATAGCTGGTTTGATTATTCTCATCTCTTCATCACCTAAATCACCATTTTCTCCTGCATGAGGATTCAAACCTGTAACGATAATAGATGGTTTTTTTATATCAAACAAAGTTTTCAGATCATCAACTGCAACTTTTATTTTAGTATGTATAAGTTCTTTGGTAATTAATTTGGTCACCTTTTTTAAAGGAACATGAATTGTTATAGGTAGAGTTTTAAGTCCATTAGTTACCAACATCATAACCGGCTTCTTCTTTTTTGAGGAAAGCGATCCTAAAAAATCAGTGTGGCCCTCGAAATTAAATCCAGATTTATACATTATAGATTTATTGATAGGATTGGTTACAATTGCAGAAGCAATGCTACTGTTGTGTATTTCAAGAGTTTTTATTATGGAAAATTTTGTAAAAGAAAAATTCTTTATATCTGGTTTTCCATATTGAACTCTATTATTGAGTTTTAAAGGAATTATATTTAAATAATTATCTTTGTAATCAGAAAACTTAGCTATATCTTTAATCTCATTAATTTTTATATCACTTTTGATCAATTCTTTATAATCTTGAACTAAAGTTGGATCAGTTATAACAACTAAATTAATGTTTTTATTGATTTTTCGAGCTTCTACCGCTTTTATGGTTATCTCTGTAGAGATGCTGGCTGGATCACCAGCAGTTATTAATATAACTTCTTGAGGAGTGGTCATTTTATTTTTTCAATATGTAAAATACTTGCCTCATTATAAAGACGTTTAAGTAGTTTTTCACTATATATTAAGAAATATTTATTTAGTTTAGTTTCTTTTAATTTTTTATAATTAATTTTGTTTAATTTAGCTTCCCTTTTATCACATTTAACATAGGTATACCCATAATTTCCAATAAATATTGGTTTAGATATTTCAAAAAAATCTATGTTTTCGATAAGCCTGTCTATTTTAGGAGTTAAATCAGCAATTCTTGATTTAATAACTTTTAAATCTAAATTTTTACTATTTTTCTTTACAAAAATTTCTAATACTTCGCAGGAATTTTTATTTGATAAAAGATTATCCAAATTATTTTTTATTTTTTTAAAAGCTATATTTTTCTTTTGAAAATTTATTGGAAATCTAATTTGCGCAAGTAAGATTATATCTTCCTTTTTGCTTAATTTTCCATTTTGACGTTTAGCTAAAACTTTTATAATTTTAATTTTATCTTTTTCGGGAAAAATAAATATTTCACCCTCATTAATTTCTTTTCCTTTATCAAAACCTCTAATAGTAGAAACATTTTTAATATATTTAGGAAGATTTTCGAAGTTATTCCATCCAATTTTACCATCAAATTTTGAAGAGCTACTTATTGATATTTGTTTTGCAATTTCCAGAAAATTAGCACCATCTTTCAGAGCTAAATTAATTTTTTCAATGAGTTTATTGTTGTTCTTTTTATAAATTACTATCTCAGCTAAATCATACAAATCTTCACTATTTCCAAACTCTTTCGCATCAAGTGATTTTTTAATAATTTTTTCTAACTTCGAAAATTGCACTTTATATTTGTCTCTTAAAACAATTCCCCATATCAATTGAGCTTTATGTTTTTTTAATAATGTGGATTTTGAAATAGAATATTTTTCAATAAATTGATCTAATTTCAGTTTGGAATTTTCAAATTCAGACAATAGTCTTTGATTTGCTTGATCTGATACTATTGAAGTTAAATTTTTATTTATTTTTTTCCCAGCTGATAAAATGATTTTTTCATTTATCAGAGTTTGAAGAGATTGACTGTAGTAATTTTCAATGTTTTTTAATTCAACTTTCTCATCAATAGAGAAGGCAATTAATTTTGCTCTATTAAAAACGTCAAGTTTTGTAATTGGTAGTTTATTAACAATAGTTACTATATAATTTTCTTCACTTAAAGCAAATTTAAATATATGAGTAGAAAAGAAAATAATAAAAACTAGTAATTTTAAATTTAGAGAGAGTAAGGTCATTTTTAAGTTTTTACCTATTTTTTAACAATCTTAGTTTCATCAATATCGCTTATTAAATAACAGCCTGAAAAAAGCCCAATTAAGGTTGGCCCAAATCCAGCAAGAAGAGGAGGTATTTTTTCTGAAAAACCCAATGCAAAAATAAAATCTCCAATAAAATACAAACTAAAACCAACAACAAGTGATAATGAAACTATTCCAACCTCAAGTTTCCTCTCACTACTCCTTAGCATTAAGGATGCAGAAAGTAAAATCATTGATATAATTAAGAATGGTTGGCATATCAATTTAAAAAAATAGACTAAATGTTTGGATATATTCAAACCATAAGTTTTCATCTTTATCAAATAATATGGATAATCAAGTATAAAAATTTTTTCAGGTTTTTTTGTTGCTACATTGAATCGACTAGAATCAAAATTTATTAAATATGCGAGTTTTTCAAAATTTGAAACTTTTGAATTTTTATCAATTGATTTAACATCATATAGAAGTAATTTTTTTGAAGTAAATAGACCTTTTTCTGCCATTACTTTTTTTTGAAAAATTTTATCTTTGTTGTACTCATAAATTTTTATATAAAATAGTGATTTGGTTTTTTCGTCAATTTTATCTGCATTAATTATTAAATTTTTTTGTCCAGATCTTTGTTTTATCCAAAAACCTTTTGTATCAAATGAGAATACTTGTAAGTTAGCTTTTCCAAAAAATAATGTCTCTAAGTTTTCAAGCTTTTTATGCAATAAAGTTGAAAATGGATTTAAAATTATTATTGAAAAAATTCCAACAAGAAAGAAAGAAATTAAAATAGGTGAAAGAATTTTCCATAATGAAATACCAGAAGATTTTGAAATAACATAGTAACTTTTCTTTCGCCACTGATTAAAACAAGCAATTGAACCAATTAGAGCAGCAAATGGCAAAATTTTTTGAATATTACCAAATATCTTTAGCAAAGCCATTACAATTAAGTCTAAAAAACTTGCTTGTAGAAGATGGTTAACACCTATTTTATTAGAGGACCTTCTAAAAAATTCAATTAAGTCAATAAAGAAAATTAATATTATTAAAAAAAGTAAAGTAACAAGAAAAAATTTGAATATATCTTTAGTAAAATATTTATAAAGGATTATTGGATGGTTATTAAATTTTATCATTATTATATTACCTTTTTAGTAAATAATGAAAGTTTATAAACTTTTTTTTTATTTAATAAAAAAATGCATATTACTATTATAAAAATAGGGAAAATATACATTAAAGGTAAAAAGATAATATTAGAATGAACAGCATTTTTAATTATCAAAACAAGACTTTGTATTATTACGAGAAGTCCAATCCCAATGGTCTTTCTGTAAATTGAAAATACTCTTGAAAAATCGTCCTTTAAAATAGTAATCATTACAATAAAAGAAAATACTAACGGCATAAATACAATTGTATTCCTGCTATGAGCTTCGGCTAATAATTTTCCTTTCTTGTTTCCAGCGTTTGTTGCTTTTTTTAACAAATCAAAAAAATTATATTCCTTATATTCTATAACTCTAGGCTCGTTTACTTTATTTTTTTCTTGCTTTATTTCAACATCATAAATTTTAAAATTTAATAAGGTTGATTTTCCTTTTAAGTCAGTTGAAATTCTTGTCCCATTATCCATTCGCAGAATTAAGTTATCTTTAAAATTAAGATATCCTTTTTTTGAAAATAATTCTACTAATGATGAAGGATCACTTCTGTCTTGTATAAAAATTTCTTCTAGTTCATTATTTTCATTTAATTTATTAATAAAAATTGTTTGTTTTTCATTTAAATCAATAAAAATATTATCTTTTAGAATCAAACTTTGTGAACTATTCCTTATATCATTTTGTAAAACCTTAAAGTTTCTGTAAGTTTCGGGCATTATAAAGTGAGATATTATGAATAAAATCATAGATGCTAAAATAGCTATTAAAAAAGCGGGTCTACTTAAATTAAAAGGGCTTATTCCAGCTGATTTCATTACTAAAATTTCTTTATCATTTTCAAGTTTTAAATATGAAATCATGCATCCAGTGAAAGTACCAAATGGTATGGCTATCAAAAGCCAACTAGGTAGGCTATAAGCAGATAAAATAAAAAACTCTGAAAGACCAGCACCTTTATTAATTATTAACTTTATGCTTTTAAAAGATTGACTTAACCATATAATTCCTACAAAAACACTTGTAGAAATAAACACATTATTAAATGTATGCTTGAAGATATACCAATTTATAATCATAAAACTTATCTTAAAGAATTATATTGAAATTTTTTTTAAATTTTATAGTACTATAACTTTTTATGTTTATACAATAGCTCAAATTTAACTTAGGAATTTATTATGCTTGATGATAAAAGATTTATAAAATTTAAATGTGAAAAACAAAAAAATAATCTAAAATTTAAAGACGAAGAAATTCATATTTTGTTTTTTAATGAAAAAAATTTATTACTATCTGAAAATTTTAATATTGATAAAGATTTATTAAAATTTTTTAAAAGAACTGTTTTACTTGAATCATCTAATATAATTTTAATCAGATCAGAAAAAGGAAATTTTCTTTTAGTTAAAAGAAAAACTTTGGAAAAAGATTTAACTTATAAATATTTAGAAGAATTAGGTGGAAATATTTATGAAAAGATTAAAAATTTAAGTTGTTCTAAAGCTAAAATCTATGAAAATTCTACATTAATAATTGAACGAATTTGTCTTGGTTTTATCCTAGGCTCATACAAATTTGATAATTATAAAAAAAATAAATTAAAAACAATTGCGAATCTAAAAAATGTTGTTTTTGTTTCTAATTATCCAAATAAACACTTAAAAAAAATAAATGAAATCAAAAACCTTGCAAAGGGTGTTTACACAGCTAGAGATTTAGTCTGGCAGCCACCAAACATCCTATTTCCATCATCATTTGCTAAGGAGTGTAAAAGATTAAAAAAAATTGGAGTTAAAGTATCTATTTACAATGAAAAACAATTGCAAAAGCTTGGAATGGAAGCTTTGCTAGCTGTTGGAAGAGGATCTAGAAAGGAAAGTCAAGTTGTTGTTATGGAATGGTTAGGTGGAAAAAAACAAGCAGCTCCAATGACTTTTATAGGAAAAGGGGTATGCTTTGACTCCGGTGGACTTTCTCTTAAGCCTCCTAAATCAATGGAGGATATGAAATGGGATATGGGTGGTGCTGCAACTGTCACTGGAGTTATAGAAGCAGCTGCACTGTCTAAGCTAAAATATAATTTAATTGGTATTATAGGTCTTGTTGAAAACATGCCAGATGGGGATGCACAACGGCCTGGTGATGTTGTTAAATCAGTATCTGGTCAAACGATTGAAGTTTTAAATACAGATGCAGAAGGAAGATTAGTTTTAGCTGATATTTTATCTTGGACAGAAAAAAAATATAAACCTAAATTTATGATTGATTTGGCAACATTGACAGGAGCTATGATAGTGTCTTTAGGCAATATTAGAGCAGGTTTGTTCTCGAATAATAAAGAAATTTCTAAAGCTATATTCAATTCTGGTGAAATTACAGGAGAAAAAGTTTGGGAAATGCCATTAGATGACGATTATGATCAATTAATAAAAACAGAAATTGCTGATATGAAAAATATTGGAGGACCAGGTGCAGGATCAATTACTGCAGCTTGCTTTTTAAAAAGACATGTAGATCAAACACCATGGGCGCATTTAGATATTGCTGGAGTTACTTGGAAAAATAAATCTACTCCTACTATTCCATATGGTGGTGTTGGATGGGGTGTTAAGATGTTGTATCATCTGATTAAGAAATATTAATTAAAATTTAGAATTTAAAAACACCTTGATTATATCTATCAATAAATGTATTTAAAACATCAATCTGGAGAATATAATGGCAATTGAAAATACTTTATCAATAATCAAACCTGATGCTACCAAAAGAAACTTAACAGGCCTAATCAACGCTAAATTTGAAAAAGCTGGTTTGAAAATAATAGCTCAAAAAAGACTTCAATTAAGTAGATCTATGGCTGAAAAATTTTATCAAATTCATAAAGACCGACCTTTCTTTAAGGACCTAGTCGATTTCATGATTTCTGGTCCCGTAGTAGCTCAAGTTTTGAGAGGGGATAATGCAGTTTTTCTAAATAGAACTATTATGGGAGCAACTAACCCAGAAGAAGCTGAAAATGGAACAATTAGAAAGGAATTTGCTGAGAGTATTGAAGCAAACTCAGTACATGGATCAGATAGCCTAGAAAATGCTAGATCAGAGATATCTTTCTTTTTTGCTTATATAGAATTAGTTAATTAGTTAAACTAAAAAAATTGCCATTAAAGCAACTATTACAATTATGCATATTGTACTGTATGTAGTAAATTTTAAAAAGTTTTCATAAAATAATTTATGTTCTTCTGTTTCTTTATCTAATTTGTTCGTCATTATTAATCCTCAGTTAAATTTTCAATATACGACTAATTATTTTTTGTCTATCAATATGTTTAAATATATTCTTAAAAGTTCCAGCCATCAAAAACAACATTTTGATTAGATGTATTTTCAATTATAGATCCAATTAGAAAAGCATTATAACCAACTTTGTTTAAATCATTAATTATTATTTTAGCATCCTTTTTTTCTACAAAAATTAAAAAACCAATACCACAATTAAAAGTTTTAGCTAATTCATATAAAGATATATTAGCTTTATTTTTTAGCCATTTAAAAAGTGGGGGAAGTTTGAAGTTTTTCATATCAAACTTAAGTGTTAAGTTTTCATTAAAAGATCTCGGAGGATTATCAATTAATCCACCACCTGTTATGTGACTGATTGATTTTACCTTATTATTTTTATTTGCAGCCAGAAACGCTTTTGTGTATAAAAGTGTTGGCTTAAGTAAAATTTCTGCAAGACTTTTATTTTTATCAAATTCACATTTTTCAAAAATATTTATAGAATGAGTTTCTAATATTTTTCTAACTAATGAATAACCATTAGAATGTATTCCACTACTAGATAAACCTATGACACAATCACCAGTCTTAACAGCATTTTTATTGAAAACATTTTTTCTTTCTACAGCTCCCACACAAAATCCAGCAATATCAAAATCATTTTTTTTATAATGACCTGGCATCTCAGCAGTCTCTCCTCCAATCAGTGCACATCCTGATTGTTTGCAACCCTCTGCAATTCCCTTAATAACTTCAATAGCTATTGATTTATCTAATTGCCCAGTAGCATAATAATCCATAAAAAATAAAGGTTTTGCACCTTGGGCTAATACATCATTTGCACACATAGCGACTAAATCTATACCTACATTAAAATATGTTTTCGTTTTAATAGCTAATTTTAACTTTGTACCAACACCATCAGTGCTTGATACTAGTATAGGATCTTTAAAACCACATTTTTTTAAATCAAATAATCCGCCGAATCCTCCTAATTCTCCAATTGATCCTTTATTTGATGTAGATTTCGTAATTGCAGCAATATCTGATACAATTTTATTACCTTTATCAATATCAACACCAGAATCTTTATATGTTATGATAGGTATATTAGAGTTTTTCATATTCTTAGACATTTATACTCATGTCCTTAATTTCTAGGTTTTTATAATTAGATTTATCTATAATATTCATATTAAACAATATATATTGATATATCGATGTTATAATTACATATCAATTAAAAAAAGTAAGGAAAGTTTTTATGTATTTTGATCGTTTTAAAATGATAATTTTAATATGTTTAAAAATTTGTTTTTTAAGTTCAAAATTATTAGCATCAACAGATCAAGATTGTTTAAATTCATCATTTTATATTAAGAATATTAGCGTTGATTTAACAAAGGAATCAATTAATGAAGCTAGATCTCAAGCTGAGTATAAAGCTAAATTAATTGGGTTCAAAAGACTTTCAAATAGATTAATAGTGGAATCTAGAAAGTTGAAACTTGGTAAAATTGAAATTTCATCTTTAGTTGATTATTTAAAAATAAATAAAGAAGCTAACAGTGATAAAAGATATCTAGCTAATTTTGACATTTGTTTTAATAGAAATTTAGTTATTAATTTTTTTAGAAATAACAAATTACAATATGCAGAGACTTATAGAGAACCAATAGCTGTTTTACCTATTTTTAAAGGCCCAAGAGGATTTATTTTGTGGGATGAAAGAGATAATTGGCACTCAAATTGGCAAAGAGAATTAGATTTTGTTGATGGATTAGTAAAACTTAAACTTGCTAAAGGTAACTTCAGTTTAAATAGAATTTTAACAGCTAATGTTCTTTTAAATTCAAATAAAGAACTTATTAAAAAATTGATTGCAAATGAAAACACCAATGCATTAATTATAGTTGTAGCTGAACCAATTTTGTTGAGAAATGGAAAAACTTATCTATCTACGTTTGCAAAGTTTTATAATAAAAGTGGAAGGTTAGAGACAACTATTTACAGGAATAAAATTCCTTTAAAAAAAACTTCATCATTTTATGACATTGATAAATCACTATTAGAAAATGAGGTAATTAAAATTATAAAATCTATAGAATTGAATTGGAAAAAAAATAATTTGATTGACACTAGTGTATACAACGAAGTTGATCTTATAATCCCTATTAAAGCTACAAATATTACAAAGTTAAAAACAGAATTGTTATTTAATGATAAATCAGTCAAAGTAATATCAACATCAAATTTTAAAGATAGAGGCTTTATTAAAATACAAAATGAAATAATTTTTTATGAAAAAAAAACAGAAGACAGTTTTGAAAATATTAAAAGAAGTTCTTTTAGTTCTCTAAAAAAATTAAAATATCTAAAAGATATTAGAGTAATACAAAAAGACATTTCTATATGGCCATCTGTAATACAAAAATTAGAAAAATTACCCTTTGTTATTGAAGTAAAAATAATTTCCATTACAAACACAAAAGGAAGAATAATAGTTAAATTTATGGGGAATAAAAAAACTTTTTTCCAAGCAGCTTTCGAAAAAAAGCTCAATTTCAAAGATCATAATTCACGTCAATATTTACTTATTCATTAGAGGACTAAATTTGGTTTAGGGTTTTGAAAATGTCAGATTTAATAAAAAAAATTACTGGGGATAATTTAAATATTTTTCTTTTTTTACTTATAATTTTTTTTATCATGATATATTTGTTTGAAGTTATTATACCATTTTTAATATCATTTATTATTGCATATTTAACTAATCCATTAAAAATTTATTTTGATAAATATATAAATCAAACTCTTTCGAGCTTTATGTCCATTTTAGTTTTTGTACTTTGTTTTTTAACAATTTTATTACTAATTTTACCAATTATCATTCATCAAATACAAAATTTAATAATATTATTACCTGGATATTTAGTCGAAATTGAAAATTTTCTAAGAGAGTTAAATGATAAATATTTATTTACAAAAAAAATTGAAACAGTAAATATATCATCTTTATTTAAACCTATTAGTTCCACACTTATTAATTCAAGTAACAATATAATAAACAATAGCATTCAATTTATTAATAGTTTTTTTAATATAATACTAATAATTGTTATCAGTTTTTATTTAAGTTTAGAATTTAATAAAATTAAGATTTTTATATATAATGTTGCGGACAAATCTCATTTTAAAGACTTCCCTGTATTAATAGCAGATATAGATAATGTTTTATCCAAATTTTTACGAGGACAAGGCCTTGTATGTTTAGTGCTGTCTGTAATTTATAGTACAGGTTTATTTTTAATAGGTTTGAAATTTGGAATTTTATTAGGAATTTTCGCAGGTGTGATTTCATTTGTGCCCTACTTAGGTTCTTTTATTGGGGGAGGCTTAACTCTTATTCTAGGGTTTGCACAATTTGGGATTTCACATCAATTATTTTTTATGTCTATAATTTTTATCTTTGGTCAACTATTTGAGAGTTACTTTTTAACACCAAAATTAGTAGGAGAAGCAATAATGCTGAACCCGATTTGGATAATATTTGCTCTAATGACTGGTGCTTATGTATCTGGATTTGTGGGAGTGTTAATTTCTTTACCTGTTGCAGCTATTCTTGGGGTGATAGTAAGGCATTATTTTAAGAAATTCTTTGAGTGATCTTTCAATGTCTTATAAAATTAGAAATATCAATAAATTAGTCATTAACAAACAAATGGCTTTGCCATTGAAATTTAAAACTATTAAAAATAGAGAAAACTATCTTGTTTCTAAATGTAATCTTGAAGCAGTAAAATTAATTGAGAATTCTGTATTTTGGAAAAATAAAAAAAAAATAAACTCTATTCCAGCTGCTATTATTTATGGTCCAAAAGGATCAGGAAAAACACATTTAAGTACAATATTTAGACACAATGTTAATTGTACTTATTTAACATCTTTAACAAGTAATATTCTTGAACAAATTGTTGAAGGAAAAAACTTTATTTTAGATGATTTTTCCCCTGGAGCGAGATACCAATCAGAATTAGTTATGCATTTCATAAATCAAGTTACCTATAAAGAAGGTTCTATATTACTCTTATCAAGATTATCACCTTTAGAAATGAATTGGAATCTTCCTGATCTTGACTCAAGAATAAGAAGCATTCTAGCAAGTGAAATAAAATTGCCAGATGACGTTATTCTTTATTCATTTATAGTTAAATACTCAAATGAAAAAAAATTATATATAAGTGATAAAAAACTTATATATATCTTAGAGAGACTAGATAGAAGTTTTGCAAGTGTAATAAAAGTAATTGATATGTTAGATACACATTCTTTAGAAAATAAAGAAAAAGTAACATATAAAAATATAAAAATAATATTAGACAATATAACTGAAAATTAAAATTCTATTATTTCGACTTTACTATTTTTGATGGTAAATGCGATTTGTCCTTCTAGCAGTAATATTACAAATTTCCCAAAAATTTCGTTACGCCATCCACTAAAAACTTTTAAATTATCTTTTTGCCCATCTAGAATCGATCTTAATTCATCTGCATCTGCAATTAATTTTTCTGCTAGACCACTCTTTTGTGAACAATATGATAATAAAAGTTTTAACAAATCAAGACTGTCCTTATTTACATTAAGTTTTTTGGAATATTTAGGAATTTTAGGCCATTTATTTGGTTTAACATATTGAGAAATTTTAATTATTTCTAAAACTTTGTACAAATCATTATCGCTAAGAAACCTTGGTAACCCTCTAATTTTTTTGATTGAAAAAATATCATTTGGTTTTAACTGAGATATAATTATTAAAAGTTCGTCTCTAATAAATCTATTTCTTGGTATGTTTCTTTTTTTACATTCCATTTCTCTCCATTCAGCAAGATGCTTTAATATATTTAAAATTTCTCTTTTAGGATTTTTTATCTTAATTCTTTGCCAAACTTCGTTCGGGTCAATATTGTATATTTTTTTATTTTTTAGATATTTAAATTCTTTTTCAACCCATTCTTCTCTATGAGTTTCTTTAATCATTTTTTTGATTAATGGGAAAACTTTGATTAAATAATTTACATCTGACAAAGCATATTGTAATTGCTTATTTGTTAGTGGTCTTTGTAACCAATTTGAAAATTGACTTTCTTTAGTTATTTTTAACCCTAGGAATTTATCAACTAACCTATCATAACTTACTTGATCACCTAGACCACAAAACATTGCAGCAATTTGAGTATCATAAATAGGCTTAGGAATTTTCCCAGTTAAATTAAAAAAAATTTCTATATCTTGTCTTCCAGCATGGAAAACTTTCAAAATTTTTTCATTAGAAAGTATCTCCCAAACTGGTTTCATATCTATTTCAGAGAGTGGATCAATTACTGCAGAAAAAGTATCACTTGCAATTTGAACTAGACATAAAATTGGATAATAAGTATTTTCTCTAATAAATTCAGTATCAATAGCTAAAACTTTTTCTTTAATACATTTATTACAAAACTCTTTTAATGTATCATCATCTCTAATAATATTTATTTTATCCATTTTAAACTAACTTAATTAAATTTTCAGAGGGACTTTATTTAACGTTTAGATATTAATGAAGAGGTACAAACATGTCGATTAATAAGTATATATATATTCCAATTATTTTTTTTATGTCCAATGTAAATTTTTCTTTAAGTTCTCAACTCTTATCTCATAAAGCCACATATTCTCTTAATATACAAAACATAAAAGACAATGGTTTTTTAGAAGGAGGACAGGGGCAAACATTTTTTGAAATTGCTGAAAGTTGTAGTGGATGGAATATAAAAGAAGATTATGTAATTGTTTATGAATTACCAAATAAAAAAATCGCTAACAGTTTTTCAAGTTATTCTACCTTTGAAAATTATTTAGGAACAAAACATAGTTTTGAGTTAAATGAAAAAAGTCAATTCAGTGGTAACAAATCCTATCAAGGTTTTATTGAAAAAAATGAAAAAGCTATGTCTGGTTCAATTATCAATGATTCTATCAAAAAGATAACTTTTAAGAAGGATATATTATTTCCTATTGAACATTTATTAAAATTAATTAAAGCTGCAGAAAATGGAGAGAAATTATTTACTAAAAAGGTTTTTTTTGGAAATGAAGATGAAGAATTTATTAAAATTGTTTCAGCATTCATTGGCCAAATTAGAAATTCTAAATCAAAAGATATTGAATATTTAAAAGGCAAAAAGATTTGGCCAATCAAAGTTGCTTTTTACAAAGAAAAATCTCAACAGGAAAAACCAGAATATGAAATTTATTTGGAAATTGATAAATCAGGAGTGGTTCACTCTTATAAGGTCGATTATGGAAATTTTGAAATAAAGGCTTTATTAAAAAAAATTGAAGTTTTACCTAAAGCTAAATGTAAATAGTTGAGTTATTTAATTTTAGCTTCTTTAAACAAAACATGCTTACGAACTTTAGGGTCGTATTTTTTTAGCTCTAATTTTTCTGGCTTAGTTCTAGGGTTCTTTTTAGTAACATAAAAAAAACCTGTATCAGCAGAACTTAATAATTTAATTTGTAATGTAGCTGGTTTTGCCATAGCTTGCTCCGTTTAATTATTTCATAAATTATTCTTTTTTTTTATAAAGTCAAGTTTATGAAAATTTATTTTTTCTTTCATATTTATTTTTTCTACTTTTATTTTTTGTATTTATTGTCATCCCGTCATGAAATTTCACTATGATGCTTCCCGTTAAAGGTTCGACTTCAATAATTTTAACTCTAATTTTCATACCAATTATAAACTTGTAACCACTATCTATGCCATTAAGTGTTTGTTTAGTTTGATCATAGTCATACCAATCATAAGGCAAATTTCTTAAAGGTAGTAGAGAGTCAGCTATGCCATCTTCAATAGATACAAAAACTCCAAATTTATAAATTGAAATAATAGTACAATCAACTAACTCATTAATTTTTTCTTTAAATAACAGTGATATTAGCCTGTCTGTAGTCTTTCTTTCAGCAGTTACTGATTTTCGTTCAGTGTTTGAGATATGCTCACTAATTATTTTGAACTTTTCATTATTATTTTTAAAAGTTGTTAAATTATTTTTGTTTTTATTTTTGTTACTTATTATTTCAATAATTTGTCTATGGATTATCAAATCTGAATATCTCCTTATAGGAGAAGTAAAGTGAACATAGTTTTTTAATGCTAAACCAAAGTGAGATTTATTTTCGTTATGATATTTAGCTTGAGACTGGCTTCTTAAAATAGACTGATTTATCATATCATAATCTGCTGTCTCTTTTGTTTTCTCTAAAATTTTATTCATCAACATTGGATGTGGTAATTTCCCTATAAGTATATTAGCTAGGGGTTTGCCAATTATATCAATCAAACTTTTATATTTTTCAGGGGAAGGTGGTTCATGCACACGATATATTCCAGGGTAACTATATTTAATTATTTCTTCTGCAGCGGATACATTGGCAAGTATCATTAGTTCTTCAATAATTTTATTACTTGTTAATCCGTAAACTTTTTTGATTTGAGTTGGCCACCCCGAGTCATTGAATAAAATTTTTCTTTCGGATAGTTCTAGATTTAAGGCACCTCTTTTCTTTCTTAAAACGTCTAAGATTAAATATACTTTATTTAACGAGTTTATAACTTTGATAATTTTATCATCAAAAATCTTGTCTGTAGTTTTTTTATTAATAATATCTTCTACTTGTTGATAAGTAAGGCGCTTTTTTGAGTTAATTACAGATCTAAAAAAAGAATGTGATTTCTTTTTTCCTTTTTCGTCCAATATAATCTCAACAGTCAAACACAATCTATCTTCATTAGGTCTTAGGGAACATTTATCATTAGATAACTCTTCTGGGAGCATCGGAATAACTAAATTTGGAAGATATACTGAATTTCCTCTAATTTTAGCTTCTTCATCTAAAGCTGAATTTGGCAATACATAATATGAAACGTCAGCTATGGCAACTAAGACACGCCATTCTTTTTTTTTGTTAACATATTCTGCATAAACAGCATCGTCGAAATCTTTAGCATCTTCACCATCAATTGTAACTAGCGATAAATCTCTTAAATCAACACGTCCATTCTTTTCAAAATCAATAAGATTTCTAATTTCACTTTTGATTTCTTGATTGAAGTTAGTTTTTAAACTGTATTCTTTTATCGCCAGGTAAGAATATACATTAGGATCGAGAATATTACCTACAACTTCTAATATTTCTGCATAATCTTGATTATTATTTTTTCTAGATTTCTTGTTTTTGTTAATTTTTAATTTTTTGATTTTAAGTTTTTTGAGAACTTCACGAGAAGCTCTCTGAGCTTTGACTACATCACCTTTATTAATTTTTATACCATCTTTTAGAATTGGTTGAGTTTTTGTTCTGTTTTTAGAACCTCTTTCTAATTCATTAAGGTAGAATTTACCTTTAGATGTTAATTTCACTTCTGCAAAGAAATAATTTTTCTCAAATTCAATTTTTTTTATAATTTTTTTAAATTTGTATGTTTTTTTTTCAACAAATTCTAATTCTACTAAAAGATGATCACCAATTTCGAGTTCTATATTTGTTTTATCAAATGGAATTTCAATTTCTTGATCTAATCTATTTTTATTTAAAATATGCCCTAAAGCAAAACCATCATCATCAATAAAAATTATTTCTAAGTTTGAAATTTGTATTTTATTACTAGGTTGCACTTAATTTTTTGTTTCAAATATTATTGAAATTAAATTTATTTTTTCTTGGTTTGTATCTTTTTTGATCTTTGAGGTCTTGCTGCCTTGGCAACAATTAACTCTATAGCTTTATCTAAGTCAATCTCTTCTAAAGACATTGATTTTGGCAATGTTGCCCTTATTTTATTATACTCAACATATGGACCAAATCTACCAGATTTAGCTAAGACCTTTCCATTTCCATCTGGATGGTCTCCTAGTACTTTTCCCAGTTTTTCACTGTTTTCACCTATTAAAACCACAGCATGATTAAGACCAATGTTAATAACAGTTTCATCGGCTGGTATGCTTATAAAATTTATATCATATTTTAAATACGGCCCATATCTTCCTATTCCTGCTGAAATATCCTGCCCTGTTTCTGGGTGTTTACCTATTAATCTAGGTAATGATAAAAATGAAAGGGCTTTATCCAGGTCGATGGTAGATGCCTCTACCAGCTTTGGTATGCTTGTTCGTTTTGGTTTTTTCTCTTCGCCTAACTGAAGATATATACCATATGGACCTTTTTTTATTATAACTTTTAAACCTGTTTCAGGATCAACTCCCAACACACCGTCATTTTCAGGCAAAAAAGTTTCATTGGTATTAATTTCTTCTTTATTTTCATTTTTTGCAATTTGCTTCGTGAACTTACATTCTGGATAATTAGAACAACCTATAAAAGCACCATATTTTCCAAGCTCTAAACCTAACTTCCCATTGGAACATGTTGGACATTTCCTATTTGGTTGAGCATAAGTATCCTCTTCATTTTTAGGAAAGAATAAATCAGCCAATTCTTTTTCTAGTGCTTCAAGAATTTTTTCTCTCTCAAGTTCTAACATTTTGTTTAGATGTGGTTTAAAACCATTCCAAAACTCTTCTAAAAGCTTTTTATAGTTTAATTTTCCATCTGAAACGTTATCTAATTTTTTTTCTAAGTCAGCTGTAAAATCATATTCAATATACTTTCCAAAAAAATTATTTAAAAATGCTGTCAGAATCCTTCCTCTTTCTTGAGGAATATGCTTGCCTTTGTCTTTCTCAACATAATTTCTATTAACAAGCACTTGTAAGATTGAGGCGTATGTTGATGGTCGCCCAATGCCAAGTTCCTCCATTTTCTTTATAAGACTTGCGTCAGTGTACCTTGGAGGTGGTTGAGTAAAATGTTGTTCACCATCAGCTTTTTCTAAGTCAACATTTTCATTTTCAACTAAATTAGGTAAAATTTTATCATCATTTCTATCTCTATAAATAAAAAATCCAGGAAAGTGTACTTGTGATCCATTTGCTCTAAAAACGATAGTTTTATCCTTATTTGAAATATCGGCAGATGTTTCGTCTAATTCAGCTGATTGCATTTGACTTGATATAGTTCTTTTCCAGATAAGTTCGTAAAGTTTAAATTGTTCATCATCTAAGTAGGAAGACATGCTTTTTGGATCACGAGATATTGCAGTTGGTCTTATAGCTTCATGTGCTTCTTGCGCATTTGCTGCTTTAGATTTGTAAACTCTAGGTGTTTGAGGAATATATTCTTTACCATGAAGATTTGTAATTTCATTTCTTAATTCATCAATTGCCTGAGTACTTAATTGGACACCATCTGTTCTCATATATGTTATCAAGCCTGTTGTCTCGCTACCAATATTTATACCTTCATATAATTTTTGAGCTATCCGCATAGTTCTTGATGCACCAAAACTTAATTTGTTAGAGGCCTCTTGTTGTAATGTGGAGGTTGTAAATGGAGGTAATGGATTCCGCTTAACTCTCTTGGTTGAAATTTTAGTTATATTAAATGTCGAATTTCTTATTTTTTCTAATGCTGAGTTTACTTCTTTTTCATTTTTTAAATCCATTTTGGCTAATTTGTTATTATCAAGAACTGACAACTTAGCTGTGAATTGTTGTTTATCATTTTTTGAAAAGAGAGATGTTATTGACCAATATTCTTCAAGGTTGAATTTTTCAATTTCAATTTCTCTTTCACATATAAGTTTGAGTGCAACTGACTGAACTCTACCTGCAGATTTTGAACCTGGAAGTTTTCGCCATAATATTGGAGAAATTGAAAAGCCAATAAGATGATCTAAAGCTCTTCTTGCCAAATATGCTTCAACTAATTCGGAATTAATTTTTCGGGGTGTTTCCATAGCATGCAAAACAGCATTTTTAGTTATTTCATTAAAAACAACCCTTTCAACTGGCTTGTCAGCTATCATTTTTTTTGAATTTAATATTTCTTGAAGATGCCAGCTGATTGCCTCACCTTCTCTATCAGGGTCAGTGGCTAATATTAATGATTCTGCGGATTTAAGTTCTCCAATTATTTCTTTAACAACTTTTTCCTTATCTTTATGCATTTCCCAAGACATTTTAAAATTTTCATCAGGTAGCACAGCACCGTCTTTAGATGGTAAATCTCTTATATGCCCTACAGAAGCCATAACTTTATAATCATTACCTAGGTATTTATTAATAGTCTGAGCTTTTGCTGGAGATTCAACTATTACTAATTTCATTTATTTTAAATCCTGGACTTATTTATTAAATATAAAAATGTACTGATTTAGTGCAGATAACATTACTTTAATGAAATAACAATAATAATGTTTTTATATTTTTGGTTCAGTTCTATTAATTAAGCGTTTTATATTTTCTCTGTGCTGAATAAAACATACTAATGAAATTATGAAGGAACTTAAAAAATAGGTATATTCAGTTTCATAATAAAACATAAGAATTGGGATTAAGAAATATGCCATTAAGGCAGAAATTGAGCTTATTTTAAAAAATTTTGCAATAAATACCCATATAAACAGAGCAACCATGCCTATATATAGATTAAGTGATAAAATAACACCAAATCCTGTCGCAACTCCTTTTCCACCTTTAAACTTTAGCCAAATAGGAAAACAATGACCTAGAACAGCTGATATTGCAACTGTGCATTGATACAAGTCTATCTTGTAAAAATCATTAACTAAAACTTTATGTGAAAAAATTGTAAATAGAAAAATTGCTAATGCTCCTTTGCCACCGTCAAGAAGAAGGGTCAATAGGGCTATTTTTTTATTTCCAGTTCGCAAAACATTTGTGGCGCCAATATTTCCACTGCCAATTTTTCTAATATCTCCTAATCCAGATAGTTTTGTGAGTATTAATCCAAAAGGAATTGACCCAACAAAATATCCAAAAACAAAGATCAGGCCTAAAATTATGTGATTTAAATCATAAGTCATTTCATTATTTTATTTTTAAAAATTTCATTCATAAAAGCAGTTCGACCGTTAATATAAGTTGCTAAGATTTTTCCATGAATTTCTTTCCCATCAAATGGAGTTGGGCTAGTTTTTAAATTTTCTTGTTTTATAGTATGAGGAGCATTTTCATCAAAAATTATAAAGTCAGATACTTTTTTTTCTTCTAAGCTTGGAATATCAATCCCAAGAATTTTTGCTGGGTTAATGGTTAAAAGAGAGATTGCTTGGTAAATATTTATAATTTTTTTATGAACTAATTCCAATGTGATTGAAAATAAAGTCTCAATCCCAGACGCACCAATTGAAGCAGCAGAAAAAGGCTGAGCTTTTGTGTCCTTAGACCTAGCTCTATGATCAGATGCTATTGCGTCAATTGTTCCATCTTGAATTCCTTCAATAATTGCTAGTCTATCATCTTCACTTCTCAGAGGAGGAGATAATTTAAATGCTGTGTTGTAAGTTAATAATTTACTTTCGTCTAATGAAAAGTAAGGTGGAGCTGTATCACATGTAATATTTAAGCCTGATTTTTTAGCTTCTCTAATTACCTTTACAGCATCTCTAGTAGACACATGAGCTACGTGATAATGCGCCCCAGTCAACTTTGCAAGTCTAATATCTCTTTCAATCATAATAACTTCAGCGCAGGCTGGAATGCCTATTAATCCTAGACGAGTTGACATTTCTCCCTCGTTCATTTCACCTTTTATGGATGTCGTTGAAGCTTGATTTAAACCTGATAAATCTTCGTCTTCTGCATGTTGTATTATAGGACGATTTATCATTGCTGCATAACTCATTAATCTTCTCATAACTAGACTATTTTTTATACTCTTATTTCCGTTAGTGAAACCTATTGCTCCCATTTCTGACATGAGCCCAATTTCGCTCATTTCTAAACTATCCATATCTTTTGTTGCTGCACCATAGACCATTACTTTTGGAAGGTTTACGTCTTCTGATTGTCTCTTGATATGATCAATTATAGATGGATTGTTCAACTTAGGAGTTTGATTAGGTAGAATTACAATAGAAGTAATACCATTTTCAGCAGCAGTAATTTGAGTGAATTTTAGATTCTCAGTCTTTCCGATATTTACCCGCATATCTAATATTCCAGGTGAAACTGTTAGACCGTTACAATCATAAATAATAGTTTGATTATCTTTTTTAAATTTTTCTAAATTTAAATCTTTAGATATTCTTATAATTGTTTCATTTTGAAGTACTACATCTACTTTTTGATTTAAATTTGTAGCAGGATTTATTAGTTTAATAGATTTAAAAATTGTATGTGCCATTGAATTCTTTAAGTTTTATTTTTTGAATGATTTAGTGCCTCAATTATTGACATCCTCACAGCAACACCCATTTCAACTTGAGTTTTAATTAAACTTCTATTCGTATCATCAGCTAGGGCAGATGCTATTTCCACACCTCTATTCATTGGTCCAGGATGCATGATTACTGCATTTGGGTTGGCCATTGAAAGTTTTATTTCATCAAGGCCAAAAAATTTAAAATATTCTCTTTCAGATGGATTTTCAGTACCTGACATTCGTTCGTTTTGAAGGCGCAATAGCATTACTACATCAGCATCTTTAATTCCCTCTTGCATATTATTAAAGCATTTAACTCCTAACTTTTCTAGGTTTGAAGGCATTAATGTTGATGGAGCAATACATCTTACCTCAGCACCCATAGTTGTTAACAAATGAATATTTGATCTTGCTACTCTACTATTAGCAATATCGCCACATATGCTAATCTTTGAACCTTCTAGGTATCCTATTCTTCTTTTAATTGTTAGAGCATCTAATAATGCCTGAGTTGGATGCTCGTGTCTTCCATCACCAGCATTGATAATACTACTGCTCAAATATTTCGCGAATAAGAGTGGTGCGCCACTATGGGGGTGTCTAACTATTAATAAATCAGGTCTCATTGCATTTAGAGTACTAGCGGTATCTAATAAGCTTTCCCCTTTCTTTATGGATGAATTAATTAAAGAAATATTAATTACTTCTGCTCCAAGTCTTCTTGCTGCAAGTTCAAATGAAACTCTAGTACGAGTTGAATTTTCAAAAAATACATTTAGTACCACATATCCTGATAGATATTTAGTGTCAGCGTGTTTATCTAAATTTGCAAAATAATCAGCTCTATCAAGTAGTTTCTGAATTTCAGATTTTTGCATACCCTCTATAGCTAATAGGTGATGTGATGATAATTTTACAGGGGAAGATTTGTTAACTTCATAATTATTTTTAGATAATTTATTCATTAAAAATATTTTACTACATCTTTTTTTTTAATACGTCCAGCGCAGTTTGCAAAATCCAACAAGCTGCTAGTTGATCAGTTCTTAAACTTCTTTGTTTTCTTGACATATCTGCTGTAATCATTGGCTTTTCAATAGCCATTGTTGACATTCTTTCGTCTTGTAATAAAACTGGAATATCTCTGTTTTTTAAAACACTATTTGTAAAATCTCTTACTGAGTCGCATCTAGGGCCTTCACTTCCATTCATATTAAGTGGCCAGCCCATTACTAATCCTGTAATTTGATATTCATCAAAAATTGAAATCAATTTAATAATATCGGATTTGAGTTTTTCTCTTTTTATAGTTTTTATTGGTGAAGCAACTGTCATATCGGAGTTACTTATTGCAATGCCTAGTGTTTTAGTACCATGATCAATTCCTAGCAGTCTTTTTTTAGGCAAAATCTTTAACAAAAATTCATCAGGCTTGAAGATAGGCATAATTGATGCTAACAGACTTTCATATAAAATAAAATTTATCAATTTAATATAGGGTTGAACATGCCTAACAAAGATACAATTGTAGATGTTCCTACTGTAAATAAAATAGCTCGGCTTTGTCGTTTAGATATTCCAGAAGTAAATAAAGAAAGTCTTACTAATGATTTAAATAATATTTTAGGCTTTGTTGCACAGCTTGATGAAGTAGATACCTCTAATGTCGAGCCATTAGCTTCTGTAACAGGACATAAGTTGCCACTTAGGAGTGATGATGTAAATGATGGTAATATTGAAGATTTAGTTTTAAAAAATGCCCCTGAAAGCTCTAGTGGTTTTTTTGTTGTTCCAAAGGTTATCGAATAATGTCTGAATTACTTGATTTAAATTTAGTTGAGGCCTCTGAAGCTCTTAAAAACAAAAAGATTTCGTCATTAGAATTAACGAAAGCTTATTTGAAATCTATCAGTGATACATCTTCATTAGGTGCTTATCTTGAAATAGTTGAGGATAAGGCCATAAGTATGGCAAAAGAATCAGACAAAAAATTGATTGATGGTACAGCAAGACCTCTAGAGGGAATTCCCATAGGAATTAAAGACATGTTTTGCACCAAAGACATAAAAACAACTGCGTCTTCAAAAATTTTAGAAAATTTTATACCTACATATGAAAGTACAGTAACTCAGAATCTATGGAATGATGGCGCAGTTATTCTTGGAAAATTATCGTGTGATGAATTTGCAATGGGTTCTAGTAATGAAACTGCAGCTAAAGGTAATGTAATCAACCCATGGTTGAAAAATAAAAAAATGTCTCCAGGTGGTTCTTCAGGTGGATCAGCAGCAGCTGTTGCTGCAAGGTCTGCTTTGGCGGCAACAGGTACAGATACAGGTGGATCAATAAGGCAACCAGCAGCTTTTTGTGGCATAACTGGTTTAAAACCTACATATGGAAGGTGTTCAAGATGGGGAATTGTAGCATTTTCTTCTTCCTTAGATCAGGCAGGTCCACTAACTAGAACTGTGAGTGATGCTGCTTTAATGTTAAATTCTATGGCAGGTTATGACCAAAAAGACTCCACATCAGCAAATTTAAAAATGCCAGACTTAATGGATTATTTGGATAAAGGGATAAAAGGAAAAAAAATAGGCATACCAAAAGAATACACTCAAGATGGTATCTCTGAAGATATTGTAAAATTTTATGAGAAATCAATTGATTGGTTAAAAGATGAAGGAGCTGAGATAGTTCCAGTTTCGTTGCCTCATACTAAATACGCTCTGCCTGCTTATTATATTATTGCTCCTGCTGAAGCTTCAAGTAATTTAGCTCGATATGATGGGGTTAGATACGGCGCAAGACATGAAGCTTCTAGTTTAGATGAAATGTATGAATTAACTCGTGGAAATAGCTTTGGCGATGAAGTTAAAAGAAGGATAATGATCGGTACTTATGTGTTATCTTCAGGATATTATGACGCATATTATCTAAAAGCTCAAAAAGTAAGAAGATTGATAAAAGAAGATTTTGAGAACGTTTACAAAAAAGTAGATTATATTTTGACCCCTTCAACACCAACAACTTCTTTCGAATTAGGTAAAAAACAAGATCCACTAACTATGTATCTAAATGATATTTTTACAGTACCAGCAAGCTTGGCTGGATTGCCTGGAATTTCTTTGCCAGTTGGCCTAGATAATTCTGGCTTACCAATTGGTATACAATTGATTGCAAATTCTTTTGATGAACCTGGCTTGATTAGAACTGCTAGGGTATTAGAAAGGAGTGCAGGATTTAATTTTATAGCTGATGGAGCTGCAAAATGAATGATACTTCAACTTTGAAGCCAGGTCATATTCTGGGTGAAACTGGAATATGGGAAATGGTAATTGGACTGGAAATACATGCACAAATTTCAAGTAAATCAAAATTGTTTTCAGGAGCGTCCGCTTCCTTTGGTTCTGAAGCTAATAGAAATGTATCCTTAGTCGATGCTGCAATGCCTGGCATGCTCCCAGTTATTAATGAGTTCTGTGTGGAACAAGCAGTTAAAACAGGACTGGCACTAAATGCTAAAATAAATAATGTTTCAGTTTTTGATAGAAAAAATTACTTTTACGCAGATTTACCTCAAGGATATCAGATAAGTCAATTTACCAAACCAATTGTAGGCGAAGGTGAGATTATAGTCGATTTAGATAACGGCGAACAAACGACAATTGGTATTGAAAGATTACACTTAGAACAGGATGCAGGAAAATCACTTCATGATCAACATCCAACAAAATCATATATAGATTTAAACAGAACTGGTGTTGCCTTAATGGAAATAGTTTCAAAGCCAGATATAAGATCACCTCAAGAAGCAGGTGCATACGTTAAAAAAATTAGATCTATACTAAGATATATTGGTGCCTGTGATGGAAATATGGAAGAAGGATCACTCAGAGCTGATTGCAATGTATCTGTTAGAAAGTCTGGAAAAGAATTTGGAACAAGATGTGAGATAAAAAATCTAAATTCAATTAGATTTATTATTCAAGCAATACAATCTGAAGCAGAAAGACAAGTTGATATATTGGAGGAGGGTGGAACAATAGATCAAGAAACAAGACTTTTTGATACTTCCACAGGAGAAACTAGATCAATGAGGAGTAAGGAAGATGCTCACGATTATAGATATTTTCCTGATCCAGATTTATTGCCTCTAGAATTTACAGAAAGTTGGGTTCAAGATATTAAAGAAAAACTTCCAGAACTTCCAGACAGTCTTAAAAAAAGACTAGTTAAAGATTTTGGTATTACTTCTTATGATGCCTCTATTCTTGTTGAGGAAAAAGATTACGTTGATTTTTACCAACAAGCAGCAAATGGAAGAGACGGAAAGCTTACGGCAAATTGGATGATAACTGAATTATTTGGTGCTTTAAAAAAAGATAATTTGTCTTTCTCAGAATCACCAATTACTTCTGAAAATCTTGGAGAATTAATTTCTTTGATATCCAATGGAACTATTTCAGGTAAAATTGCAAAAGAAGTATTTTCAGAGATGATGAAAAGTAAAAAGTCACCTTATGTAATTGTAAAAGAAAAAGGACTTGAGCAAGTTTCTGATGATTCAGAAATCTTAGAATTGATAGATCAAGTAATCTCAGATAACCAAGAAAAGGTTAATGAATATTTAAGTGGAAAGGATAAACTTTTTGGTTTTTTTGTAGGACAAGTTATGAAATTATCCCAAGGTAAAGCAAATCCAGGCGTTGTAAATAAACTACTTAAAGAGAAACTTAAATAAAACTATCTATAATTATTTCTTTATTCTCCAATTAGCTAGTGTAATTGCGAATATTATTGATAAGAAACCTATAATCAATTTTAAAGTTATTTCTTCGTTTAGTATAAAAGAGCCAAGTAAAATCGCAGATAAAGGATTGAATCCAAGGGAAATAGCTGCTTGAGTTGGAGAAATTAGTTGAAGTGCTTTTCCCCAACAATACATCATTAAAACTCCACCTGGAATGACTAACATTAATAATGCATAGATTTGAACTTCACCTATTTGATATATATTTTCAAAAGATGAACCAAAAAACAAAGTTATAAGAAAATTAATCAATGTACCAGTACCCATTACATAAATCATGACTGGTATGTTCCCATATTTATTTAGATACTTTCCTGAAAAAACAGTAAAACATGACGCAGCAATTACTCCAATCATCATTAAAAAATCACCTTTCAATGTTTGACTGAAATTATTGCTCACACTCTCTGACAAACAAAATGACACTCCTAGAACTGCTATAAAAACAGCTACACACTTATTTATTGTGATTTTTTCTATATTAAAAAAAAAAGCTATTAATATAGTACAAAGTGGCATGGTCGCATAAAGTAATCCTGCTCTTGCTGCAGTTGTGTGCTCAAGTCCTGCGGCCATAAAGTTAGGGAAAATTGTTATAATGGCTAATCCCAAAATTGCTAGAGGAATTTTGTCCTCTTTTAAAAATTTTGTTTTTAAAAATTCAGAAATAGAAAGCAAAAACAAAATAAGTCCAGTTAATCCATAACGTAAAAAACTAAGAGTAAATGGATCTAAATCATCAACAATTAGTCTTGTGAAAACAAAAGTTGAACCACCAAGTGCAGCTGAAAAGGACGCAAAAAATGATCCTAATATTAGATTTTTAAAAATTATTTTGTCTTTATTCATTATTTTAAATAAGTTGAAACAAGAAGTATTCACCTACTAATCTAATACAACTAAAAATAGATAAAGATAGTAATATTATGAAAAAATTAAAATTAGGTAGAACAGGACTAGATATATCCCAAGTTATTTTAGGTGGTGGTTGGGTTGGAGGATTATTTATTGATCCTAATTTTGATATAATGGATAAAGCAATTGAACTTTCAATTAAGGCTGGCATTAATTGGATTGATACAGCTGAAAGTTATAGCGATGGTAAATCTGAAAAAAATATTGGTTATTTAATAAGTTCTCTTCCTGCTTCAGATAAATTACAGATATCTTCGAAAGCTAAATTAGATCCAACAATTTCAGAAACTTTCGTTTCACAGTTGGATAGAAAATTAGACAACACGCTAAATAAATTAAAGGTAGATAAATTAGAATTATATCAATTGCATAATAGAATAACTTTTGAAGAAAATAATGATACTCTTACCTGCTCACAAATATTTAATAATAATATTTGTGAGATTATGACAAAACTTAAAGAAGATGGACGTGTTAAAAATATTGGTCTTACAGCTTTAGGGGATACAGAATCTATTAGAAAAATTATACAAACTGGTCATTTTGATACAGCTCAAATTTATTATAATCTTTTAAATCCAAGTGCTAATTTTAAAGAAAAAGGTAAATGGAATGACCATGATTTTTCTGGTTTAATTGCAGATTGTCAAAAGTTTGAGATGGGTATAATGGGTATAAGGATTTTTGCAGCTGGATTGTTAGCTACAGATGTAAGGCATGGTAGAGAAATTCCAGTTACTCACGTTATTAATATGAAAGAAGAAGAAAGGCGTGTTGAAAAAATTTTTCAATTAGTAGGTGACTCCTATGGCAACAGAGCTCAATTCGCTCTGAGATATGGTTTGTCCAATAAAAGTTTGAACTGTATTGTGTTAGGCTTGGCTTCCTTAAATCATTTAAAAAATTCTTTGCAAGCAGTTGAGATGGGGTCATTGCCAGATGATTTATTGATAAAGATATCTGAATTACAAAATTCCAATTTTATCTGATTTTATATTTATATCGACTTAAGATTGAAGCAACCATATAACTTTAATAATTAAATTAAAATGTCAGGGTTTATATGAAAATACTAGTATTAGGAATTGGAGGAATCGGAGGTTTTTTTGGAGGATACCTTCAAGATAGTGGTGCTGACGTAACTTTTTTAGTTAGACCAAAAAGAAAAGAGCTATTATTAAAAAATAATTTAAAGATTATTAGTCCACTTGGTAACCTAAATTTAGAACCTAATTTAGTTTTATCGAATGAATTAAAACCAATCTACGATATTGTTCTAGTTTCGTGTAAGACCTATGATTTAGATCAAGCCATGCGAGATTTAAAAGGCGTTAAAGGAAAGGGTATGATTATCCCTTTTTTGAATGGTTTTACTCACATGGAAAAATTAGATGAAGAATTTGGAAGTGAAAATGTAATTGGTGGTGTAGCTCACATAAGCTCAACTATAAATAATGATGGTGCAATAGAACATTTTAGTGAATTTAAAAAAATAACTTTTGGTGATAGAAAAAAAAGCCAAAGTAATGATCTTTTATCATTTTATAAAACTTGCAAAAGAACTAAATTTGACGTTTCTATATCAGAAGATATTACCTTAGATTTGTGGAAAAAATGGGTTTTTATCGCAACTGTTGCCGGGGCTACAACGTTGTTTAATTGTCCACTTGGAGAAATAAGTGAACATGCAGTTGGTAAAAAAACTTTAACTGACCTGTACGATGAATGTAGATCAATAGCAAAATTTAATGGCTATATTATTAGTGATTTGGAAACAGAAAATGTTTTGAAAAATATAATGACACCCGGATCACTTATTAAAGCCTCAATGCTTAGAGACATAGAAAAAAAAGGATTCACTGAGCATGAAGAAATATTTGGAGATTTAATTGCAGAAGCAGAAAAATTTAACCTTGATTGCCAAATTCTTAAAGCGTGTTATTTGAGGATGAAAATTTATAAAGAAAATATAAATTAATTTTAAGATCCAACTTTAAGTGAAGATTTTAGACCTCTTAAACAAGCAATCACGCTTAATCCTGTAATTCTTCCAGTTCCTGGATTTTCTGGTGTTTGAACATTTTGAATAGACATTTCAAATTCTGCGCTATCCGATTTGACCTCAACTTTGTGCGTGTTTCTTTCTAGATTTGGATCTGCCCATATTTCAAGTTGGGTTTTATTAGCACCTATACCCGCCAGACCAACAGCAGCAGCGACATTGACATTTGCTGGAAAAGCTTTTGCACCCTCAGTAGCTGAGCCTTTGAAAATTAATTTAGCCTCTGATAATTGATCAAGTTCTATATTGTTTTTAATGACATATGGTGCTTTTGAAAGTGCATTAGGTGGTTTCCGAGTAGTCATTTTAACAGAATGAATTGTGGATTCTGCAGCAGCTCTCAATGCATCTAAACCTAATATTGCACCTGTTGCTAAAATTATTTGAGAGTTATTTTTTTTTGATGTTTCAATTAAATCAAAATTATCAAGTATACCAGAACCACTAACAGTTATTAATGTTTTACCTTCACTAATACATTGAGTTGCTATATCCTTGAATGCTTCTTTTGGAGCGCAATCGATAATAATTTGACAATTATTAATCAAAGTTTCTAAGTCAAAAATTTCGATGCTTTTTTTTAATCTTGAAATTCTTTCTTCTGCGTTTGTTTTGCTTCTAGATGTAATTCCATATAAATAAAAATTTTCTACACCTTCTATGAGCGCTTTTGCTACTTCTGTTCCTATCGAGCCAAAACCAACGATACCGACATTCATCTTTTTACCTTTATATATTTATCTTCCAATTGCGTAACCTTGCATAAATCTTGGATTGGCTGCCGCTTTTAAAATTTCTTTATCCTTTGAAGCAGCTGTCATTCTGCCAAGGCTCCAGTCATCATCAATTACCACTTTATGCCCTTTTTTCATAAGTTCATCAACAGTCTCCTTAGGAAATCTTCCTTCAACTGCTAGATGACCAATATCAGTTTCTCTTGGATAAAATGAATTTGGAAAATGAGCAGTGCTGAAACCTGGGGCATCGATCGCTTCTTGAAGATTGAGTCCAAAATGTACATGTCTTAAAAACAAATGAAGAGACCATTGATCTTGTTGATCACCACCTGGTGTACCAAAAACCATATAAGGCAGTCCATCTTTCAAGGCAAGACTTGGAGATAAAGTAGTTCTAGGTCTTCTTTTGGGACCAATGCAAGCTGGAGAGTTTTCGTCTAACCAAAACATTTGTCCTCTATTAGATAAACAAAATCCAAGATTTGGAATTATTGGCGAGCTTTGTAACCAACCGCCACTAGGAGTGCCAGCAATCATGTTTCCCCATTTATCAATTATATCAAAATGTGTGGTATCTCCTTTTGTATCTCCGAGATAGGAAGGATTAGGTTCGTCAAACCTTGCTACTGTAGGTTCTCCAATATCAAATTTTGAAAATGACTCTGGGGTACCACCTTTTGGTCTTACCAACACTTTCCCTCCAAAACCTTGTATAACTCCAGGTCTTACTTCCATTGAAGCTTCTTTGGGTATTAAATTTCTTCGTTTAGCATTGTATTCTTCGCTCAATAAAATATCCATAGGCACATCGTTAAAATTTGTATCTCCATAAAAAGCCTCTCTATCAGCAAAAGCCAATTTGGTTGCTTCTACAACTAAGTGGACAAACTCAGGAGAATTTTCATCTAATGAATCTAAATCAAATTCTTTTAGCAATGCTAATTGCTGTAAAAAAGTTGGTCCTTGGCCCCAAGGTCCAGTTTTACAAACGGTATAATTTTTGTAATCATAAGATAAAGGTTTTTCAATAGTTGCAGACCAACCTGCTAAATCATCTCCAGTTAATAGACCTTTATGTCTTTTTTCAGTTGTATCCATAAACTCATTATTTATACAAAAATCTTCTATTTCTTGTGCAATAAAACCCTGGCTCCATGTTAAACGAGCTTGTTTAATTTGTTCTTCACGATCCTTGGATTTGTTTTCAGCTTCCTTGATAACTTTTAAGTACGTATTAGCCATCTTTTTATTAGTAAAAAAATCACCAATAGAAGGGACTTCGCCTTTAGGAAGATAAATTTCAGCTGAAGTTGTCCATTCAGTTTTAAAAAGTTCTTCAACCGATTTAATTGTATTAATAATGTTTGGAACCAAAGGGTACCCTTTTGTTGCAATACTTATTGCGGGCTCTAATACAGATCTTAATGACATAGTTCCATAATTAAGTAAAAGAAGCATCCAAGCATCAAATGCTCCTGGAACAACAGCAGGCAATAGGCCACTTCCAGGAACAATATTTAAATTCATATCACTAAAAGTTTTCAAAGTTGCAGAATTTGGGGCGACACCTTGGCCACATATTACAATGGGGTTATCTCCATTAGGGCATAAGATTAGAGGAACTTCTCCACCCGGACCATTTAGATGAGGTTCAACTACTTGAAGCGCAAATCCTGTGGCTACAGCAGCATCAAATGCGTTTCCATTTTTTTCTAGAATTGACATCCCAACCGCAGATGCAATCCAATGAGTAGAAGTAACAACTCCAAAGTTGCCAACAATTTCAGGCCTTGTAGTAAATTTTCTCATTTTATTTCCAAAAAATTATATTATCAATTGACTCTTAATTAGCATATGCAATTATTAAATTTCATAATTATCTATAATAAAATAAACTAATTTGTGGAGATAACAATGCCTATCAAAAATTTATTAAAAGCCAGTTTAGCTGGAGCAGCTTTGCTGGCTTTATCATTAACAGGAGCTTCAGCAGCTCCGAGTATTCCGTGTGGTACTGCAAAGTTAATTGTTCCTTGGGGAGCAGGCGGTGGAACAGATGTCATATTTAGACAGATGGTCGAAAAAGTAAATAAAAGTGGAGCAAAACCACAGCTGCAAGTCGTGAATGTTGGTGGCCAAGGTGGAAACAAAGGTGCAAAACAAGCTTCTAAAGCTAAACCTGATGGTTGTACTTTGTTTGCAATTCACCAAAGTGCTATAACTAGTTATTTTACTGGTAGAATTGATATTACTTGGGATGCATTTGAAACTATTTCTATGGTTACATCAACACCTTCTATTATAGGCGCAAATGTAAACACACCATATAACAATATTTCAGAATTAGTTGCTGCTGCAAAAAAGGCACCAGGAACTATCACAGCAGGTGGAACTTTTGGTTCAACAAGTCAGTTTGTTTTTCTCTTATTAGAGGATGCAACTGATGTAAAATTTAAACATGTCTCATATGATGGTACAAAACAAAGAATGACTGCTTTGTTAGCAGATAACATAAAGTTGGGAGAGATCAACCTGGCTGCAGCTATAAAATTTATCAAAGCTGGTAAATTAAAAGCGCTTGGCGTTACTAATGATACAAGACTTGATCAAATTCCTGATATTAAAACAGCACAAGAACAAGGTGCTAATGTTATATTTGCTGTTGAAAGAGGGGTTGTTGCTCCAAAAGGAACATCTCCAGAAATTGTAAATCATTATGCAAAAATGTTTGAAGGCGCAGCTATGGATAAAGATTTTAAAGCTGCTATGCACAAAAAAGGTATTTTAATTAATTATAAAGGACCTCAAGATTATAAGAAACATTTTCAAGCAACTTATGATTATTGGAAGCCAATAGCAAAACAAGTTGGTGTATATAAAAGAAAAGACTAAATTTGAAAAAGAAGAGGTAAATAGTTTATCTCTTCTTTAAACAAAATTATTATGAGTATTAACAAAGACGTAATCGTAGCTATATTTCTATTATTATTCTGTGGAATAATGATCAATAGTAGTTTTGACATTGAAGACCCTGGTTATCAAGGAATGAAAGCTAGCTTTTGGCCAACTATCGTTTTATGTCTTTTATCGGTTATGTCATTAATAATGTTAATCAAATCTATGGTTTCTCCAACTGACAATAACTTAAATTCTGAAAATAAAAATTCACAAAATATTTTTTTAAAATACAAGAATGCCTCAATATGTTTTTTAATGTTTATTCTTTTTTTAGCATTTCTAGATTATTTGGGAATGTTAATTGGAGGTGTTTTGTTTGTATTTGGGTTACTAACTTTGTTAGGTGGATTTGAGATAAAAAAAATTATAAAGCATTCAATTATTTCAATTATTACAATAGGAATTATGTGGTCAATATTTACCTTTGGTTTAAAAGTTATTTTACCTGAGGGCGAAATTCTAAGAATTTGGTAAATTTATGATAGATGTTATTTTACAGGCCTTTGCAAGCATAGTTTTAGATCCAGTTACACTTGGATTAATGTTTGTAGGCACACTCGCTGGCATTTTAGCAGGTGCTATTCCAGGCTTTACTATAGCAATGGGCGTAATTTTAACGCTACCATTTACTTTTGGTATGACTGCAGTTCAAGGATTAGCAACCATGCTTGGGGTTTTTGTCGGGGGCTTCTCAGGAGGATTAATGTCATGCATGTTAACTGGGATACCAGGAACCCCGTCTTCAGTTGCTACAACCTTTGATGGCTTTCCGTTAGTAAGATCAGGTAGACCTGGCCTAGCGCTAGGGTTAGGATTATGGTCTTCCTTCTTTGGTGGAATGATTAGTGCTGTAATTTTAGTTGCTTTAGCACCGCAATTAGCTTTCTTAGGATTAGAATTTGGTCCTTGGGATTATTTTTCATTAATTATTTTTGCTCTAACAATCACAGTAAGTTTATCAGGTGGTAATATTACTAAAGGTTTGATTGCTGGACTACTTGGATTATTTGCCGCAACAGTTGGTGAAGACGAGATTAATGGAGTTGCAAGATTTACCTTTGGTTTTGATGATTTCAAACAAGGATTTGCATTTTTACCAGTTTTAATTGGATTGTTTGCTTTTTCACAATTATTAACAGATGTCGAGGACGATAAAAGGGCAAAGAGCCCTCTTATGTCTCAGTCTGGAACTGTTGTGAAAGTTGAGCATAGGCAAGCAATATTAATAATTCTAAAAAGATGGGTTAATTTATTTAGGTCAAGTTTCATAGGGATTTTTACTGGAATTTTACCTGCTGCTGGCGGTTCAATTTCAAATATTTTAGCATATGATCAAGCAAAAAAAGCTTCACCTAATAGATCAAATTTTGGAAAAGGTGAATATGATGGTGTTATTGCACCAGAAGCCGCTAATAATGCAACTGCTGGTGGAGCATTAATTATGATGATGGCACTTGGTATTCCTGGAGATATTGTAACAGCAGTTATGTTAGGAGCATTAATGATCCACAATATCATTCCTGGTCCAACATTCATTCAAGACGAACCATTATTAGCTTACGGTGTTTTTATAGCATTTTTCGTTGCTCATTTCTTTATGGTTGGATTACAGGCATTCTCATTAAGAATATTTTTACTTGTTACGAAAATCCCAATGTATGTATTAGCTTCAGTTATTCTAGCATACTGTGCTATTGGAGTTTTCGCATTACACAATATAGTTTTTGATATATGGGTTATGTTCTTTTTTGGAGTAATTGGATATTTTATGAAAAAATTAGGATTTCCTCTTGCTCCTATGATACTTGGCGTTGTCTTAGGTAAATTGGCAGAACTTAACTTAGCTAGAGCTACTGGAATAAGCGATGATATGTTGTTATTTATTTCAAGGCCATGGTCATTGTTTTTCTTGTTGATGGCAGTAATCTCTGTAATATTCCCTTTTTATCAAGAAGCTAAGAAAGAAACATTGTTCGCAAAACTTTATGTTCCAGTTTCAATGATTGTATTGTCACTACCATTATTTTTGATGGGTAGTCCTGTAAGAATGATAGTAGCTGCAATATTGGTTTTAACTGGAGCATATTTCTTATATAAAAGAACCAGCTCTTTTAAAACTACCTAATGAATTGATTTACATATTCTTCGCCTAAACCCACTTTGATAAAATGTTTTTTAGCTGCTTCAATTCTGTCAAAAACATCAGTTGTGCCAATCGTATTTCCATCTTCATCGCAATAAATTAGAGCTCCAGAGTTGTGAAACAATGTAATCATTTCTTCACAATCCTCATCAACAACTAGTGTGTGGATCTCGCCTGGAGGTTCAAACAAATAAGAACCTTCTCTAGCAACCCAATCATGTTCAAGGTATCTCCATGAACCTTTAATTACAAAACCATGAACTGGAGCAGGATGTCTATGTCTAGATAAAAAGCCACCACCGATAACTTTTGTTAGATGAACCCAATAACCTTGACTAATATTATAGCATAATGGTCTTGACCAACGACCAGGAGATAAGGGAACCCAAAGTCTATCGTCATCTTTGGAAAAACTATCTTCAATAAAAATATCTGGAATAATATTTCCTGGTTTAGATCCGCTATATGGTGCAGGAAAAATATTTTTAGTAAAATCGTTCATCTTAAATCTCCTAAGCGATAAATTTACTATAATATTTTTAATCTACACATACAAACGAAAAAGGACGAAGGATGGGGTCCTTCGTCCTTACTTATTCCGATGACATAATGACTACCTTGGGGGAGGATATGAGTTCTGTGTTATGTCACCATCTTTCATTAATATCCAGGGGAGGAGGATAGGATATTAATTCTTAAATTCCTTATGCAGCTTTCTTTTCTTCAGTTGTACTTTGTACACCTAACTTACCAGCTGGAAAATCAACTACGTCTGTTATGTTAAAGAAGTCTCCGTTTAATACTTGCTGTCTTGTATATCCAATATCAGCTAATGTACGATCATCTAAACTTATTAATGCTTGTCTTGTTCTAATAACAGCAATTTTTTCAAATGTAGTTGTAACGTAGTTATTTAATTTTGCTAAGAATGTATTTTCCATTGTCTTTCACTTTTCTTTCATATTTAAAGAGGTTTATTATTTTATTAAGTTGTATAAGATAAAA
>CACBDG010000007.1 GCA_902537945.1 uncultured SAR116 cluster alpha proteobacterium | reverse complement strand
AAAAAGCAAAAAAAGTCCCTTTTTTTAAAACTCTAAATGCTTCCAAAAAAAATTCTTTTCTGTTTTTTATATTCATAGTTACATGTTGCGAATACCCACCGTCAAACGTTTCATCTTCAAAATCAAGAGTTTCACCATTTCCTATTTGAAGAGATACTTGCTTGGACATTGAGGTAAGATTGTTAAACTTATTACCAATTTCTATAAAGCTAGGTGTTATATCTATTCCTGTTATGAAACATTTAAATTCTTTTGCAAAATATCTTGCAGGTCCTCCAAGTCCACATCCAATATCTATGATTGTTTGATTTTCAGATATTGGCATCCTTTTCCCGAGATCTACAGTAGCTGCAATCCCTCGAGCATGATACTGATCAATAGGAAATAAATCTTCAATATCTAATTTTTTATCATTTAAACCAGCCTCTGACATAGCTTTATGGATTCTTGAATGAATGTCTCCTCGCGTCCAAAAAGTTTCTATATCAGATTTATTTACCATTTTTAGTTATTCAATATAAAATCAGCACAACGTTCACCAATCATCATACAAACTGCATTTGTATTCCCGGAGACTAGCGTTGGCATTATTGATGCATCAGCAATACGAAGACCTTTAATGCCATGAACTTTTAAATTTTTGTCAACAACTGATTCTTGGTCAAATCCCATTTTACATGTCCCTGAAGGATGATAAAGTGTCTCAGCTTTGTTCCTAATAAATTGCATAATGTCTTCATCTGAAGAAAAATCGTAACCAGGTTGAGTTTCGGTATCACAAAATTCTTTCATTGCTTCTGACTGCATAAGTTTTCTAATTAATTTAACTCCCGCGACAAGAGTATCTCTGTCTAACTGACTCGATAAAAAATTATATTTTATACTAGGATGTTCTTCTGGATTATCTGACTTAATGTGAATTGTTCCCTTACTTTCAGGTAAGTTTTGATTAACGGTGCAGGTAATACCTGGTTCCTTTCCTAAGGTTCTTTTCCCATTATTTAATACAACTTTATATGGAATAAAATGTACTTGAATGTCTGGTGCAACTAATTCTTTTCTAGTTTTGAAAAATCCAAGAACTGGAGCTGATGGTAAAGTTAAAAAACCTTGTCTCTTAAAAGCATAAGTTAGAACTTGTTTTATTAAATTGATACCTCGAGCTTTGTCATTATATGATATTCCTCTTTTAGTAATATTATATACTAATCTTGGACCTAAATGATCTCTTAAATTTTCTCCAACTCCTTTTAATTCATGAACTAAAGATATTCCTTTTTCTTCTAAAATAGATCTATTTCCAATTCCAGAAAGCTCTAATATTTGTGGTGAGTTTATAGCTCCTCCACATAAAATAACTTCGTTCTGAACAAAAAAATCCTTAATTTTATTTTTGTTTTTAACTTTTACTCCAATACACGTCTTACCATCAAACAACAATTTTGTAACAAGTGAATTAGTAATTATTGTAAGATTTTTCCTTGATCTAATCGGCTTTAAATAAGCCACTTCTGCACTCATTCTTTCGCCTTTAAAAATAGTGGTTTGGGTATAACTTATTCCTTCTTGTTCATCACCATTATAGTCTTTATTGACAGGAATGCCTATTTCACCTGCACCTTTAAATAACCCGTCATAAATTGGGTTTCTATCCACAACTTCGGAAATTTTTAACAGGCCTTCAGAACTTCTAAGTTCTGTTATTTCACCTTGGTAATTTTCAATTTTTTTAAAGAATGGTAAAACATCGTCATAAGACCAGCCAGTATTACCCATTTGAGCCCAAGTATCATAATCGAGTTTGTTACCTCTAACATAGACAAGCCCATTAATAGAGCTAGATCCTCCAAGTAATTTTCCACGTGGTATAGGAATTTGTCTATTAGAAGTGTTTTCTTCAGGTTCAGACCTATATCTCCAATTAGCTTTGGGATTATCAATTAAAAGTGCAAAACTTGCTGGAAGTCTTGATACAGGATGTGAGGACCTTCCAGCCTCTATTAACAATACTTTGTTATTTGGATTTTCTGATAATCTATTTGCAACAGCACAACCAGCGGAACCAGCACCAACTATGATATAATTATAGTCTTTATTCATTATTATTACCTTTGTTTCAAGAGATAGTAGTCATTTATACTTCCATATCAATCGTAAAATATAATAAATTCAATTAATTTAAATTTATCACGTCATTGATAAAACATTTAAACAATGTTAACTATCCGACAAATTAGGAGATTAAAATTTGCTTGAATGGATATTGGATGTAATTCAAATAATTATTGCTGACATTGTACTATCTGGTGACAATGCTCTAATAATTGGAATGGCAGCAGCAGCAGTTCCAGAAGAAAGTCGTAAAAAAGTAATTTTTATTGGATTGATGGCAGCTGCAGTCCTTAGAATTTTATTTGCTCTTATTGCTTCTTATTTAATAAGCATTCCTGGATTACTTTTATTAGGTGGATTATTACTTTTTTGGGTTTGTTGGAAATTTTACAATGACATAAAAGAATTTTCTTCAAAAGATGACGAAAAAGAAAAGCTCCAAAAAGACGTGTCTGGAAAAGGCCTCAGGGGAGCACTCATAACTATCATTATAGCCGATATTTCAATGTCTCTTGATAACGTTATAGCCATTACGGCAATAGCAAGGGATAACAAAACCCTTTTAATTTTAGGAATAGCCTTTGCAATATTAATAATGGCTTTGTTTGCAACTGCTATTGTCAAACTATTAACCAAGTTTAAATGGTTATCATATTTAGGTCTTGCTTTTTTAGTTTACCTATCATCTAAAATGACACTAGATGGTTGGTTGCAAATCTACCCTTACATTAATAACTATCTATGATCCAAGCCATTTTGGAAACCAAAGAGCAATCTCGGGATAAAACATTACCAATAACATCCCCGTTATTTGTAGAGCTATAAACGGAAGAACAGATACAAAAATTTCTTGTAAGGTTATATCTGCTGGTGCAACGGATTTTAACCAAAAACATGCAGGTCCAAATGGTGGTGAAAGAAAATAAATCTGAATATTCATAACAAATAACACACCAAACCACACAGCTGCCCACTCAGGCTCTAATCCTAATTCTGGTGCCATTCCAACTACAACAGGAGCAAACACAGGAACTGTTATAAATGCTATTGCAATCCACTCCATAAACGTTCCAAGGATAACTAATATTCCCATCATAACAAAAACAATTCCTATAGCAGGCAACCCTAATCCTGAAAACAACGATCTCATGAAATCCGCGCCACCTATAAGATTATAAATTCCAACAAATGCTACTGCTCCTAAAATTAACCAAATAATTGTTCCAACAGTGGACATTGTTCCTGCAAGAGCTACTTGTAATAAATTCCAACTGTATGAGTTTCTAAACCAAGCAACAAAAATAGCACCTAAAACTCCAACTGCTGCAGCTTCGGTTACCGATGCAATTCCACCATAAATTGAACCCATAACGCAGAATATCAAAAAGATACTCAAGAAAACTGCATAGAGTTTATCTTTAGACATTTTCATTTCTTTTTTTCTTGCTTTTGCTACTTCTTCTGCCGTAGGTGCCATTGCTGGGTTAATATTACATCTTGCTAGTACATAAATAGCATATAATCCAGCAAGCATTAAACCAGGAACAGCTCCAGCCATAAAAAGATCTCCAATAGCTACTTGAGCAGATAAGCCATAAATAATCATGATGATACTCGGCGGAATAAGAGTTGCTAATGCCCCAGACGCACAAATTAATCCAATAGACATTTTTCTGTCGTAACCTAATCTAAGTAATTGAGGCAAGGCAACTAAGCCAAGCATAACAATTTCTCCACCCATAACACCTGACATTGCTGCTAAAACAACTGCCACAGCGATTGTTTGAATAGCTACGCCACCACGTAACTTACCTGCAAAAATTGACATAGCGTCAAATAAATCTTCGGCGACACCAGCTCTTTCTAAAATAGAAGCCATTAACACAAATAATGGCACAGCAATTAATGGATATTTTTCTAATAATCCAAAGGCATTAGTAGAAACTAAATAAAGACCTCCATATCCAAAATAGCAAAGTGCACTTAGAACTGAAACAAATAAAGTAACGACGCCCAAAGGCATACCTGTCATCATCAATACTAGCATCAATACAACAATCAATATGCTTGCAGTACCAATATTCATATCCTGCATGTTAAGGTAATCTTGTGGATTAATATGACTTCCAACCGCGGCATAGATGGAGTTTATGTATCCAGCAAAACTTTCTTCTCCTATGAAGTGGACTATTATAACACAAGTGATTCTCAAAATTATCAAACCACAAATTCCTAAAACTATTTTTTTTGCAATGTTAGAACTAAAATGCCTGTACAAATTTATCATTAATTGAATTATGTAAGTGGTTGCACCAATTGTAAGCATGGACTTTAAAATCATTGGCTGTGGAGAATTCCAGGCACTTCCTGCCTTTTCAAGCATCATAACTGAATCAAGAGCACGAATGACTGAATCATCAATTAGTAACCATAGAGCAATTATTCCAACTACATACGCAATAAAATCAAGCCACCATTTACCTCTATCCGATGCCATTATATAAAAGACTGTTATTCCAATATGACGTTTGTGCAAAGTTACGTAAGCAGCTGACAACATCCATGCTGTTGCTGCTAAAACCATTACAACTTCAAATACCCACTGAGTAGGGGCATCAAAAACGTATCTTGATATAACTTCGTATCCTGTCACAGCAGCACATATTAAATAAAGTTGTGCTACAGCTAGCCCAGAAAACTTACTGAAATGGTCAAAAAAGGCAAAACGATCTTTACCAGTCTCAAAATTTTCCATGTTATCCAAGTCTAAACCTTGCTTCTGGACTGTTTCTGCCATTAAATTTCCCCCATATGAATTTTTAACTTGCAATTGTCTTAGAATTAAGACCTATAATAGTATCTATTAGAGACATTAATTTTAGTATGTCAAGAACCAAGGAGGAAATTTTGGCTAAACCTGTTAGAAGCGATCATGTAGATACTTACGGTCCCTGGGCGTGGATTGCTGGATTTGCTTTCGCGGTTTTAATTACATGGATGATGTTTTATATAGCTGATGGTTTCAGCTAATTTTCACAAAAGGAGGAATATAGTGAAAAAATATTTAATAAGTGCTTTAATCGTAGCTGGCCTTACCTTTACAGGCGCTGCTAGTGCGAAGAAGCTTAAGTTTCAAATGAGTTCTAAAGCCGGTGACTGGGCTCATACTTACATGGGTGAAAAGGCAAAAATATTATCAGATCTGACTGATGGCAAATTACAAATTGAAGGATTACCAACAAAGTCTGTTGTACCTCATAGAGAAACAATTGATGCAGTTGCAAACGGTATCCTAGACGGTGATTTCAATGCTATTGCATATTTTGCAGGAAGAGATCCAGCTTTTGCAATTATGGGGGACTTGATTGCAGGTTACGATACACCGAAACAATATCAAGAATATTGTATGCACGGTGGTGGAAAAGAAATGCTTCAAAAAATATATGATAGTGTTTTACCAGGAAAAATTCTCGTTCTAGGTTGTGGTCCTTATGGAAAAGAAGCTCTTGTTTCAAAGGTTCCAATCAATGGCGTAGCTGATCTTAAAGGTGTTAAAATTAGATCACCTGAAGGTTTAGCCGCAGATGTTTTTAGAAGAGCAGGTGCTTCACCTTCTTCAATTCCTTTCTCTGAGGTTTATACTTCTTTAGAAAAGGGTATTGTTGATGCCGCTGATGCTTCTGTTTATATTAACAATCATGCTAGTGGTTTCCATAAGATTGCTAAGTACCCACTTTACCCTGGTATTCACTCAATGGCGAACCTACAAACTATTATTAACAAGAAAGTTTTTAATAAGTTGAGTAAACAACATCAAACTGCCCTAACTGTTTGGACATACATGACTTGGACAGCTAAGCTGAGAGATGCTGGCCTTGACGGTAGAGCTCAAGTTGCAAAAGATAAGGCAGCTGGTGACTTAACAATCATTGACTGGCCAGTTAGTGAGAGAGCAAAGTTCAGACAAATCGCTGTTGAGGCGTGGAATTCTGCTGCATCAAAAAGCCCACTCGCAAAAGAGGCTTTAGAGTCAAATCTTTCTTACATGAAGAAAATAGGTTTACTTTAAATATATAAATAATTAAGCTTGCTGACTTCTCTAGTTAGCAAGCTTTTCTTTTTTTAAAATATACTTACATATTTCCAATAATTTTAAATCCTCACTCCAATTTGCAATAAATTGAATGCCAATTGGTAAATCATCTTTACCTTTTAAAAAAGGAAGGCTGATTGCTGGAACTCCCATCATAGTCCAATATCCGTTAAAAATTGCATTCCCAGTATTCATTAGATCTCGAGGAGCTTGTCCTGGTGCTGCAGGAGTAATAATAGCATCATATTTTTTAAAAAATTGTTTTAAAATTTGTTCCATTTTTTTTGCTAGTTCTATTGCTGATACGTAGTCACTTGCGGATACTGGTATTCCTGCTTCTATTCTTTTAACAGTAAAGGGGTGAAGATTAGATTTATCAGTTTGGTAATAATTCATTAGAGAATTAGCAATAGATCCATTCATTATAATTTCGTGTGCTTTAGCTGCATCATCAAAATCTTTTCCAAGGTCTAACTCTTCAATATCAAGTTGTACATTTTTTACAAACTCTTCAATTCCATGTTTCATATCCTCATCACCAAAAGTCCAAACAGGCCCTCTAACAAATCCAAATTTAATTGGCTTATTTAAACTTACAGTCCTTTTATATTGGTAATTTTGAATCATATCTAAATCATTACTGTCATATGATAAAATTACTGAGGCAACTAAGTCTATGTCTTCAACACAATTTGCATAAATACCAGGGTGGTCTAATCTTTGAGAAATTGGTGACATTCCAGATCTTGATATTGTTCCAAATGTTGGTTTAAATCCTAATATACCTGTAAATGATGCGGGTCTTAAAACAGAACCGCCTGTTTGTGATCCAATTGCTAACGGTACCATATAGTCTGACACGGCAGCAGCAGAACCTGATGAAGAGCCGCCTGGGGTGCATTCTAAATCTTTTGGGTTTTTTGTTTTACCAGGACCTGATAAAGCAAACTCGGTTGTAACACATTTACCCATAATAACAGCACCCTCATCTCTTAGTAACCTAACTAAATGAGCATCTTTAGATGGTTTTCTTTTTTTACACAAGAAAGATCCGTTTTCTGTAGGCATATCCTTTGTATCGATGATGTCTTTAATGCCAATTGGGAGGCCGTTTAATTTACCTGCAGTTTTATCTTTCCATCTTTTATCAGCTTCTCTTGCTTGGTCTAATGCAAGTTTAGGATCTAAAAAAATCCAAGCGCCAACTTCATTTTCTCGTAATTTTATTTGTTTTAAAAATGCTTTAACATACTCTTCAGAAGAAAGACTACCTTCTTCCATCATTTTTAATGCTTCATTAGCGCTTAGTTTAATTAAGTCCATCTAAATTTCTCTCTTATTATGATTTTGTAACAATTGCCTCAGCTTCAATTTCAACTTTCATTCTTGGGTCAACAAGAGCAGATACTTCTAATAAAGTAGATGCAGGTTTATGTTCTCCAAAATATTCAATTCTCTTTGGATTAATAATAGATCTATCTCTAATATCAGTTAAAAAAATTCTTACTTTAACTACATCATTTGACGAGCTTCCAGCTGCAATAAGACAAGTATCTAGATCTCGCATAGCAATATCAAACTGATCCTTTGTACTTTCTGGAATTGTATCATCAAAATTCATACCTACTAATCCTGAAACCCAAACCACACCATTTGCTTCAACTACATGACAATAGTGACTTACAGGCTGAAGTATATCTGGAATCAATATTCTATTAATCATTTTAATCCTCATAATATTTAATTAAATCGATATATTATTATCCTACAATAGTATCTTATAAAATATACTTTAAAAAATAGTTTCATTTACTTTGCATGAATTTGGAAAATGAATATCATATTGGAGTGTTTTCGTTATGAGGATAATATGCCTACAATAGTTTACCTAGATACTTTACCTGCCCAAAATGGTTTAGATATTTTACATTCTCAATCTAAAGTTGAAATTTTAAAAATTGATAGTTCTGATAATGAAGAAAAGTGTATGTCAATTTTGCAAAAAGCAGATGCATATCAAGTCGGGGCAGCAAGAGATGAGGTCCCAAAATATTTACAAGTTGATAAACAATTTTTAAGCAAAGTACCTAACTTAATTGTTGTCTCATCTTCTGGTGCAGGCTACGACACTATTGATGTTGAGGCATGTACAGATGCAGGCGTATTAGTAGTTAATCAAACTGGCGGAAATGCTGAAGGTGTCGCAGAGCATGCAGTAGGTATGATTTTAAATTTATTTAAAAGAATTGGTGAATGTGACCATGCTCTTAGGAGGGGTTGGAACGAGCCAAGAGTTAGTCTAATGGGAAAAGATCTTTTAAATAAAAATGTTGGAATTATAGGTCTTGGAAATACAGGTGGCAGAGTTGCAGAAATATGTAAAGTTGCATTTAACTGTAATATTTTGGCTTATGACCCTTACTTATCTGACGAAGCTTTTAAGAAGAAAAATGTTAATAAAACTGAATTAGGTATTTTATTAGCAGAAAGTGACGTGGTCTCTGTACATATACCCTTAAATAAAGAAACAAATAATATGATCAATAAAAATTGGTTTAAGAAAATGAAAAAAGGTAGTTACTTTGTCACTACATCCAGAGGATCAATCCATAATGAAGATGATTTATATGATATACTCACAGATGGGCATTTAGCAGGCGCTGGTCTAGATGTATGGGAGTTTGAACCTCCTCCTTCAACACATAAACTTTTAAAACTTGAAAATGTCATAGCTAGCCCACACACAGCTGGAATTACTAGAGATAGTCGCAATAAAATGTCTGAATTTGTTGCAACTCAGCTTTTAGATATATTTGATGGGAAGGATCCATTAAGGCCAGTCAATCCAGTTATATTAGATATTTTTCGAGAAAAATTTAAAAAAATTTAAAATAAACAAAAAATAATATAGGAAATGAAAATGAAAAATATTTTAATTACTGGCGCAAGCCAAGGGATAGGAAAAGCTACTGCAATTGAAGCCGCTAAAGCACAAATGTTTGTAGGAATTAACTATAATCAAAATTCAAAGGCGGCAGAACAATGTCTTAAACTAGTTAGAGATTCAGGTGGTGACGGAATTATATTACAATGTGACGTAGCTAATAATAAATCTGTTAAAGGTATGTTTAATGATTTCTTAGATAAAGTTGGAACAATTGATGGTGTTTTTAACAATGCAGGAATAACAGGACCAATTTCACCAATACAAGATCTTAGCCCAGACGACTTGAAGATGGTTATAGATACAAATGTATCAGGAGCCTTTTATGTGGCTCAAGAGTCAGCAAGAGTTATGATTTCTCAGAAATCTGGAACAATAGTTAATATGTCTTCAATTGCCGCAGATATTGGTGGTGGTGGAGAATTTGTTCACTATGCAATGTCAAAGGGTGCTATTCATTCTCTTACTTATGGGATGGCAAAAGAACTTGGAAAATTTGGAATAAGAGTTAACGCTGTTGCACCAGGTTTGATTGATACTGAAATTCATGCCAAAGCAGGTGATGCGTCTAGGGTTGATAGATTAATGCCATCAGTTCCACTTGGAAGGATAGGTAGTGCAGAAGAAGTTGCTAAAACGGTCATGTGGTTATTAGGTGACAAATCAAGCTATATTTCTGGTTCAGTTGTACCTGTTTCTGGAGGTCGTTAAAGTTATAAATTTATATTTGTATTAGTACTCAACTGTTCTTTCTTTTTTGCTTGTCTTATACCTATATATGTTGAAGCCCCAAGTATTAGCGCAGACCCAAGCCATAAACCAACATGTGGTATTTCGTTAAAAAATATAAAACCTAGTGATACTGACCAAATTAACCTTAAATAGTCTAGTGGAAGAAGTGCAGTAATGTCAGCTCTCTTGAGAGCTTCATTTAAAAACCAGTGAACTAAAGTTCCAGCTATAGCAATAAATAAGAACATTATTAGCTGTTCAAAAGTAGGCCACACCCAAACTTGTATGGCAAGTATGGATGTTGCAGGTATGAGACCTGCTGCTTGCCAAAATGTTATGCTTACAGTTGTATCTGTATGTGTAAGTTTCTTTGCCATTAACATAGAAGAAGACCACATTAATGAAGCACATAAAATTAGTAATGGCCCAAAACCTAATTCAACATCTGGTCTTAAAACAATTAATGCTCCTATAAATCCTACACACATTGCAAGCCATCTTCTAATTCCAACAATCTCTTTGAGAAAAATAATTGCTAATATTGTCGCAAAAATAGGAACAGTAAACATAAGCGCAGTTGCTTTTGCCAATTCTGTTATACTAAGTCCATAGAACATACATAACATAGCTATACTGCCAACAACTGCTCTATATGATTGCAATTTAACATTATTAGATTTAAGCGATGCCATGCCATTTTTGATAACTATAGGAAGAAAAATGAGTAGAACAAATATTGTTCTAAAAAAAGCAACTTCAAATGGATGAATATCCTCAGTTGCAAATCTTATTAAACAATGCATAGTTGTTGCAAAAATGCCTGATAAAACCATAAAGAGTAAAGCTAGCAATGCAGGAGATAATATTTTTGTTTCTTTTGATTTATCTTTATTCATTTGGCTGAAAAGATCTGTGATTAAAATTCAAAGAGTTCTTATTTATTTTTTAAGTAGATTAAATTTCAGTTTTAAGAATACTTATTAAATATATTTAACATATTAATTGATTGGAGGCAAAATGTTAAAAGTTAAAGCACTTTTGTTTGATGTATTTGGGACTGTTGTTGATTGGAGGACTGGTATAGCTAGAGAAGTAGAGAGTGTTGCAAAGAAAAACGATATTTCATTAGATCCTTTTGATTTTGCCGACGCATGGAGAGCAGAATATCAACCAGCTATGGATGAGATTAGAAAGGGAAGAAGATCATTTACTATACTTGATATTTTACACATGGAAAATTTGAAAAAAATTGTTTCAAAATTTAACTTGCATAATCTTTCAGATGAAGATTTTAAAATGCTCGTAAAAGCTTGGCATAGACTTCCTGGTTGGCCAGATAGCAGCGAAGGTCTTAATGCCCTAAAGAATAAATATATCCTTGCTGCCCAATCTAATGGAAATATAGCCTTAATAGTTAATATGGCAAAATTTTCAAATCTTAATTGGGATGTCATTTTAGGAGCAGAAGTAATTGGTCATTATAAACCTGAGCCAGAAGCTTACTTGAAAGCCTGTAGTGCTCTTGATTTAAAAACAGAAGAATGTTTGATGGTTGCAGCTCACGATGATGATCTAAAAGCGGCTAGCCTTCAGGGTATGAAAACTGCTTATGTTCACAGACCTTTTGAGTACGGCAAGGATAAGTTGTTTGATATTGCTGAAGTAAATGATTATAAAGGTGATATAAGATGGGATATAGTTTCAAGAGATTTAAACGACTTAGCAAAACAACTAGGTTGTTAATTAAAAATTTTAAATAACAGAAAGTTTTAAATAAATCATGTCTTCAAACAAACCAATAATTGGTATATCAACTAATGAAATTATTAATTTTGGTGGTAGGCAAGTCTCTCATTCAACAGGTCTAAGGTATGTAAATGCAGTATCTAAATTTAGTAACGCAATACCAATTTTAATTCCCTCATATATAAAAGGTAAAGACCTAGATCTACTCCTAAAAAAAATCGATGGTATAGTTTTAACTGGAGGAAGAGCAAATGTTGAGCCGCATCATTTTGGAGGTAATCCATTCCCGCCAGATGAGCCAATTGATGTTGGAAGAGACGAGATTGTTTTAGAAATGATACCTAAATGTGTTAGCTTAGGTATTCCAATTTTTGGAATTTGTAGAGGCATCCAAGAAATGAATGTAGCTTATGGTGGAACATTGCATTATCGGGTACATTTGCTAGATGACAAAAACGATCATCGTATGCCCAGAGGAGATAATGTAACGGTTGAGCAAATTTTTAAATTAAAACATAGAATTGATTTTGTAAAAAACAGCTATTTTTCAAAATTACTCAAAAAGGACTCTTGTTTAGTAAATTCACTTCATGGTCAAGCTATAGATATTCTTGCTAATAATTTAAAAATAGAAGCTTTATCAGATGATGGTATTATTGAAGCAGTTAGTATTCCTGATCATCCTTCATTTGCAATAGGCGTTCAGTGGCATGCCGAATATGAACCTGAAGAAAACGAATTAAACAAATGTTTGTTTGCTGAGTTTGGATCAGCATGTTCAATTTATTCAGAAACAAAGTAATACAACAATTTAAATTGGTGAGTTTGGACCTAAAGGTATAATTCTATATGGATTTATATGTTCGTGAGAATAATAATAATGTCTTTTGATATGATCAAAATTTGTTGTTGTATTTATAGCTGGATTGTTGAACATTTTTTTTACATAAGAACTAATGTTCTTAAACTCATTTATTTTTTTCAAATTACATTTGAAATGAACATAATAAACGCTGTCAAATCTTAATAATGTAGGAATTAATCTGATATCTGCTTCAGTTAGTACATTTCCAACTAAATATTCTTTATCCTCTAGTATTTCATCAATCATTTCTAATGATGAAAATAATTTTGTTACTGCATCTTCATACGCTTCTTGAGTTCTTGAAAAACCAGATTTGTAAACACCATTATTAATGTTCTCGTAAATTATTTTATTAATTTTATCAATTTCAATTCTTAAATTTGATGGATAGTAATCATCATAATTTTTTGTAATATCATTGAATGCACTATTCATTATCCGGATTATTTCAGCAGACTCATTGTTTACAATTGTATTAGTTTTTTTATCCCATAAAATAGGAACTGTTGCTTTCGAAGATACGTTTTTATCGGAAATTTGATAGATTTCATGTACATAGTTTTTACCATACAAGCTATCACCTGTTGTTTTTGGAAAGTTTTTCAAAAAGGACCAACCATTTTCAAGCATATCTGGATGCACATAATCCACAGAGATATGGTTCTCAAGTTTTTTTAAATACCTAAATATTAACGTTCTATGAGCCCATGGACATGCATAACTTACATATAAGTGATATCTATTTGTTTCAGGTTTATAAATTTGGCCATTAATACTAATTTCATTTCTGAAAACACTATCTACTCTTTTAAAACTTCCGTCTTTTTGATTGTTTGAAACTGAGCCTTTTGTCCAAACGCCACTGACCAATTGTCCCATAAATTAATCCCAAAAATTAAATTTAGTGATAAATTAACACGATTTTCAAAATATAAATAAATAAATAATTTAAGTTATTTATTTGTTGAATTATAAATAAAGTAAGAATTAATTGAAATTAAATTTAAAGGAATTTACATGAAAAATATTGGCATAATTGGTGGTGGATTAATTGGTTCTAGTTGGGCGGCAATATTTTCTAAAAGTGGTTTTAATGTTTTTGTTTATGACCCATATCCTGAAGTTTTTAATGCTTATGAAGAAAGAGTAACTTTGTTTCTCGAGGAATTAAAAGCTATAGATGACACAGTTGATGTTAATAGATGCTTAAATAACATTTCGCAAAATGTAAAACTCGAAGAATTGTGTTCTAAAGTTGAATATATTCAAGAAAGCGCACCTGAAATTTTATCTGTTAAACAAGAATTATTTGCAAAGTTAGATAACTTGTCACCTCAAAATGTTGTGATAGGATCTTCATCTTCAGCGATACCAATTTCAAAAATAACACAAAACCTAAGAGGACAACATAGATGCCTTATAGCACACCCTGCTAATCCACCGCACCTAATACCATGTGTGGAAATCTGTCCAGGTGAAAACACATCAACAATAGCTATCGAAAAAGCAAAAGAAATTTTTAAACTTTCTGGTTCATCTATTGTAACCGTTAATAAAGAAATTGATGGCTTTATACTAAATAGATTACAAGGTGCACTTTTAAATGAGGCTATGCGATTATACTCAGAAGGATATGCTAGCTCAGAAGATATTGATGCAACTATAAAAGACGGATTAGGTCTGAGATGGGCATTTATGGGACCTTTTGAAACAATTGATTTAAATGCACCAGGTGGAATCAAAGATTATATGGCTAGATATGGCTCTATATTTATTGAAATGGCTAAATCACAAACTAAAATACCAGATTGGTCAGAAAATGCTGGTAAAAAACTTGAGGTAGAACGAAGAAAGGTTCTTAGTGAAGACAATTTAGAAAAAAGAGCTAAAAAAAGAAATTTCTTGTTGAAACAACTTAGAAAATTAAAAATTGATAATGATGAAATATAAAAAATAGGTATTTTAAATTTTGTTACCATTAGAAAATATTAAAATTTTGGATTTATCTCGTTTGGCGGCTGGCAATATGGTAAGTCATATGTTTGCTGATTTTGGAGCAGATGTTGTCAAAGTAGAAAAACCAGGAAAAGGAGACGACCTGAGAAATTGGAAAATAAATGGTATCTCTCACTGGTGGGCTGTTTATTCAAGAAACAAAAGAAGTATTTCTATAGATCTTAAAAAAGATGAGGGTTTAGATCTTTTAAAAGAATTAGTAAAAGCAGCAGATGTTTTTATCGAAAACTTTGTTCCTGGCACTCTAGAGAAATGGGGAATTGGTCCAGAACAGTTAAATGAGTTAAACAAGAATTTAATTATTTTAAGAATTTCTGGTTGGGGACAAACTGGGATTTTCAAAAATGCTCCAGGTTTCGGATCTCTTGTAGAAGGTATGAGTGGATTTGCAGCAATGACTGGTGAAGAAAAACAATCTCCTCTTTTACCTCCCCTAGCTCTTGCTGATATGGTTGCTGGATTAACAGGATTTGGTGCTATTTTGATGGCTATTTTAGCTTCTAAAAAAAATAATACTGGTGGTCAAGTAATAGACCTGTCTCTTTTTGAGCCTTTTTTTTCAATTTTAGGTCCGTGGGCCGCAAGTTATAAAATTTCAGGTAAGGTACCTGAAAGAATAGGAAATAGAAGTAACGTGGCTGCACCAAGAGGGATATATAAAACTAAAGATAATAAATATGTTTCTTTATCCGCATCAATGCAGTCAATGTGGGAAAAACTGGCCTTAACAATAGGTTCAAGTGATTTGATTAAGGATCCAAGGTTTTTGACTAATAGTGATAGACTAAATAATCAAGATGATTTGGAAAAACCCATTTCAAAATTTATTAAAAAATATAACAGAGAAGAAGTCTTAAATATCTTCTCAAAAGAAGGAATTACGGTTGGACCTGTTCTAGATATATCGGAAATCATAGAGCATCCATATATACAAGACAGGGAAGTCCTTATTGACCATTTTAATAAAGAATATGGTAATGTATTAATGCATCAGGCTTTTCCAAGATTAAGCAAAACTCCAGGAAAGATAAGACATTCCGCACCATCTTTGGGAGGTGATACAGATGTAGTACTTAAAGAGATTGGTATATCAGAAAAACAGATACAGATGCTAAGGAAAAACAAAATTATTAATTAATTACTAATAATTAAATTAAAATGTTTTATTGACATCAAATAATTTAAATAACAAAATATTTATATTAGGGGGTAGTTATTCATGGATGGCTTAAATAGAGAAATAAATGATTTTGACTTAATTATTAAAAACGGCACTCTGGTTGATGGAACAGGATCTAAGTCAAAACCAGGTAACATAGCTATCAAAAATGGTATAATTGCAGCTATTGGCAATTTTTCAGGTGAAGCTAATGAAGTGATTGATGCAACTAATTTAGTTGTAACACCTGGATTCGTTGACATTCATACTCATTATGATGGCCAAGCAATTTGGGATAGTCAATTAAAACCTTCATCAATTCATGGTGTAACTACTGTGGTTATGGGTAATTGTGGAGTAGGTTTTGCTCCTTGTAAACCAGAAGATAGGGTTAAATTAGTAGAGCTTATGGAGGGTGTAGAGGATATTCCTGCTCCAGTGATGCATGAAGGTTTAAACTGGCAATGGGAGACTTTTGAGGAATATATCAAGGCTCTCGAAAAAAATAAGTTAGACATAGATATATGTGCACTTTTACCTCATGCGGCACTCAGAGTATATGTGATGGGTGAAAGGGCAATTAAGCACGAAGTTGCAACAAAAGAAGATATGCAAACAATGAGGAAACTTGCAAAGGAGGCTGTTGAAGCTGGAGCTTTTGGTTTTTCAACATCACGTACAATTAGTCACAAGAGTTTGAAAGGAGAATATACTCCAACTTTAAGAGCTCACGAAGATGAATTAACAGCTATTGCAATGGGATTATCAGATGCAGGATCAGGATTTATGGAAATAGTTTCAGATTGGAATGAACCTGATCCTGAAACAGAATTTGAAGTTCTAAAGAGAATTGTTAAAAGATCGGGGAGACCAGTTGTATTTAGTTGTACACAAAGACATGATAGGCCTCACTTCTGGAAAGATCTTATGGCAATGGCAAGACAAGCTCAAAAAGAAGGCTTGCCTATTAGACCAGTTGTTACTCCTAGACCTATTGGTTTGTTGTTAGGATTAAATGGAAGTCAAAATCCATTTTCTGGAACAGATACATACAAATCTATTTCAAATTTGCCATTAGATAGACGCGTAATTGAAATGAGGAAAGATGAAATAAAAAATAAAATTTTATCTGAAGATCCAATCAAGGGAAGCACTTTCCCACTAATAAATAGGATTGGATATACTCAAATGTATAGATTTGGTTCACCACCTAATTATAATCCTAAGCCAGAAGATTCAATCGAAGCAATGGCAAAAGAAAAGGGAGTGACAGCCGCTGAATTAGCATATAAAATTCTAATAGAAAATGATGGTAATAACTTTATTTATGCCCCATTGGTAAATTACGCTGATCATACATTTGGTGTATGTAAAAAAATGCTTGATGATAAAAATGCAATAATGGGATTAGGTGATGGTGGTGCTCATGTTGGATTTATTTTAGATGCAGGTTATCCAACTTGGCTTATATCATATTGGTCAGTTAAGAAAAAAGCATACTCTATGGAAGAGACAGTTAGAAGATTAACTTCTGACACAGCAAACGCTGCTGGTTTGAACGACAGAGGTTTGTTAAAAGTTGGTTTAAAAGCTGACATCAACATAATTGACTGGGAAAATGTAGGTTCTTCTGATCCTTTTATGACCCAAGATTTACCAGCAGGTGGAAAAAGATTAATGCAACACACAAAAGGTTATGTAACTACCATTGTGTCAGGTAAAGTTACTTACAAAAATGGGGAATTTACAAAAGAACGACCTGGTACCATTGTCAAATCTGTAAAGGATGAAGAAAAGACATTGGAATTTGTAAATTAATCTTGAAAGATTGGTTTTGAATAAAAAAAAAAAATTTCTGATGAATTAGTTGAATTACCATTCAATAAGATTTTTTTTAAATTAGCAATACCTAATATATGCGCGACTTTTTTGTCTGCAAGTACTGTAATATTTGATCTTTGGTATATAGGAAAAATAGGCATTTCTGAATTGGCTGGTGTGGCCTATATTTTTCCAATTTTCATGTTAACAAGCATGTTATCTAATGGAGCTTTTGGTGGGGCTATAAGCGGTGCTACTGCGAGAGCTTTTGGAAGTAAAAACTTACACCTAGCGGAATGTATCTTTAGATCAGCAATATTAATTTCGTTGTTGGGATCATTACTTATAATGTTACTTTATTTTTCTCTTTCAGAGAGATTTTTCAATTTTATGAAAATAGACCAACAGGTAAGTAGCGCAGCTTTAAGTTATGGTAACATTTTACTGGGTGGAATTTTTTTAATTTGGTTGTTCAATATTATTATTGCTGTAACAAGAGGCTCTGGCAATACAATTTTGCCAGCTTTTAGTTGGCTGATTGTTTTGTCTTTTCACGTTTTACTAGCAAGTTTTAATTTTGATTATCTTGATGGAAGTTTTATTTTAAAAAATAATGTAATTTTTTTAAAAGAGAATTATTTATTTAATTCTTTAGAATGGTCTGCCATCTCATTATTGTCTGGATATTTCTTTGGAATAGTATTTATAGTAAGTTTTTATTTCTTTGGAAGTCATTCTTATACATTTACATTTTCAAAAATCTTACAATTAGATGGATTTTTTAGGTTAGTTAAATCAGGTTCATTAGCAAGTTGTCAGTCTTTAATGACAATTTTGCTAGCGTTATTCTGTACAGCAGTGATTGGAATCTTTGGCTCACATTGGACGGCTGGATTTGGTATTGCAATAAGGTTGGAATTGCTTTTGATACCTATAATTTTTGGTGTTGGAGGTGCTCTAATTGCTATAGTAGGTGCAAATGTTGGTGCAAATAAATTAAAAAGAGCTGTACAAATGACTTGGAAGGGCACAGCCTTTTCTGTTTTAATTGTTGGTATTACAGGATTGATTTTTTCACTTTATCCTAAACTCTGGTCTAATTTTTTTACACATAATCCGCAAGCTATAGATGCAGCTGAAGTTTATTTGACGGTAGTTGCTCCTTTTTATGCCTTTTTTGCTCTTGGTCTTGGTCTTTATTTTGTTTGTCAGGCATTTAATACTCTATTTTGGCCAGTTTTAGGAACCTTTTTGAGATTATTTTTTGTCGTAATTTTAACTTCAATTTTTTTATATAACAATTTAGCTAGTCCGCATTTATTATTTATAACAATGTCGTCTGGTCTGATAATTTATGGTTTATTTATTAGTCTAAGTTTACACTTTGGACCTTGGAAATTATATTATAAAGAAAATTAATCTGAAGGATTTAAGGTATGATAACACCTTTGCCATCTGATTGTTTGTCAAATAATTTGTAGGCTTCTTCAGCTTGATCTAGAGACCATCTGTGAGTAAATAATTTGTCTATGTTAAGTTTTTTATCTGCGACAAAGTCTGCACATTCAGCTTGTCCGTGTTTTGAAAATGTCCAACTCCCAATTACTGTAACTTGTCTTCTTAAAAGATCATTACTTACATCTATAGTGACATCTCCACCTTCTCCTACAAAGCATGCTTTACCCCACGTCTTTACACATTTTACTGCTATTGATCGTGCTACCGGTGAAGATGATGCATCTAGTGAGGCATCGACTCCAAGACCTTTTGTCAGATCCTTTATATCAATTAATAAGTCTTTACTTTCTTCTGGATTTAAAATGATATCAGCTCCAAATTCAATAGATCTCTCTAATCTTTTTTTGTTTATATCTATTGCGATCACTTTAGACCCCATTTTATTAGCTAACATTGCAGCTGATAATCCAACAGGTCCCATTCCAAAAATTGCGATGGTTTGACTTGCTTTTAAATCTAATCTTTCTAAAGCTCCCCATGCTGTTCCAGTTCCACATGATATTGCTGCACCAGAAACAAATGATATATCATCCCTTAAAGGAACTAATGTACTAGAAGGGCATTTCATATATTTAGCATGGGCTCCGTGACCAGTAACTCCAAATACGGCTTTTACTCCTTCAACACAAAGTTGCTGCCATCCTGTGGAACAGTGTGAGCAAGTGCCACAGCCTTCATAATGATGTTGCATTACACGTTTACCTATTTGAAAATTATTTTTGGACACGTTGGTGCCTATTTCAATGATTGTTCCACATGGTTCGTGTCCAGCAATAACTGGTTTGTCGTCTCCACCTAGTCCTAGAGATGATGGACCACTATTTGCCCTGTAGAATTTGAGATCACTTCCACACATTCCTGAAGCTTTGATCTCAATAATTACATCATTTGGTCCTGGTGAAGGGTCTTCAAAATTCTGAATTTCTAGTTTTTTATCACCTAAAAAAACAATGCCTTTCATAACGTTATCCCTTTAAATATGATTTAATTTCTAAACTTTTGGTGACATCCTTTACACGTTCCAGCAAGGCTTCGAAAAGCATCCACAGTCTTGTCAAAATCTTTTTCTTTAGATTTATTAATTAATGTTAAAGAGGCTAACTCAAAATTATTAACAGCTTTTTTAAAACCCTCTGGATCTAACCAAATATCTGTAGAGGCTTCAGAAGGGGCTCCGTCACTTCCTTCTGGAAAAAATTTTATCATTTCTTTACTCCAATTATAGAGAGTAGTTGAGGATTTTTCTATTTTTTCAAAATCTTCATTTTGAATGGATTTATGAATAGTTTGCATCATTTTTTTACTCATCTTAAATTTGTCCATTCTTTCTTTAACTATTCCCTCTGCGCCTACCTTAGCAAGTAAAGGGGTTATAGAAACAATGTTGGAGATTAATAAGAAGCTTATATAAACTATCATATTTTTAATTTTCATATTTAATCCTCTGTTAAGCGTAGTTATTTAGTAGTATACAAACATAGGTTAAAATAAAATTAGGCTTCTTAATAGTGAAAAAAAATAATAAAACAAAAATTGAAAATTTAGATATTTTTCTCTCATTTCTATTATTAGGCTTAACCTCATTTGGAGGACCCATAGCCCATATTGGTTATTTTCGAAACTTTTTTGTTAAACAAAAAAAATGGTTAGATGAAAAACTTTATGCTGATTTTGTTTCTCTTTGTAACTTTTTGCCAGGCCCGTCTTCTAGTCAGGTTGGTATATCTATTGGCTATTATTTTAAAGGTATAAAAGGAGCTATTTTAGCTTGGTTAGGTTTTACGATGCCTTCAGTTATAATTCTTATGTTATTTGGCTACGCTATTTTAAATTATGATAGTTCAATTCCTCAAGGTGTTCTGAAAGGCTTGAAAGCTATTGTTGTCATAATTGTATTTCAGGCAATAATAGGGATGAGTAAAAATCTATTGAAAGACAACATTGGTTATATAATTACATTTTTTACAGCTTCGTTTTTAATAATTTTACCATCATCGTTAAACCAATTAATGTGTTTGATTATTAGTGGTCTAATTGGGATGATTGTTTACAGAAAAGAAAAAAGAAAAGAAAAAAATAACAAATACTTTATTAAAATAAATTTTTGGAAACTTTTTCCATTAATTTTATTTTTTGTTCTTTTATTAATTACACCAATATTCAATGAGATCTTTAATTCAAATCTATTAAATTTAGCTAATAGTTTTTTTAAAGTTGGTTCAATGGTTTTTGGAGGAGGCCACGTTGTATTACCGTTATTAAAAGAAGAATTTGTCGCTAGGGGAATGCTTGAAAATGATTTGTTCTTGGCAGGTTATGGGGCTTCACAGGCAATACCAGGTCCTCTATTTACATTTTCATCTTTTCTAGGAATTTTCTTAAAAAGTGAAATCAATACCTTTATTACAAGCTTATTTTGTTTGTTTTTCATTTTCCTACCATCATTTCTATTAATTATTGGCACTTTATCTATATGGGAAGAATTAAGAAAATTTAATTTAATCATTAATGCTTTTAAAGGTGTTAATGCCAGTGTTATAGGACTATTGATTGCAGCATTATATGATCCCATTATCATTTCTAGTCTAGAAAATTATTACGATTTTATTCTTATTTTAATTTCATTTGTAATTTTATTTTTTACAAAATTGCCACAATGGGCAGCTGTATTTTTTATTTCGCTTTGTGGTTGGATGCTTACATTTATATAATTTAGTCTTCAATTTGAATTATATTATCACCTTTTTTAATTATACCTCCCTTAACTATGGAGCAATTGAGACCAGATCTATTATATAATGGCAGAACAAGTGGTTTTTTAAGAAGATCAGCAAGATATTTACATGGAAAGTTAAGCCTTCCACCAAGTAAAATAACATCACCAACTTTGAATTTTTTTCCAACTAGATAATTAAGTGGAACACCAGAAGTTGTTAAATTTCTTCTATGCTCTATTGGTTTCAAAAATATAGGCTTTTCTTGAAGCGGCGGTTGATTTACTGCCAATGCATCTAGAACTTCATTTTCTATTAGAGTTATATCCCTTATGTCTGGTTTTGGTGAATATGTACCTGTTTGGTTATAGTATCGATCATTAACAATGCCTTTTCCTTCAACTAATTCTGCTTCTTCTAATTCTACCATATCAGCTGAAGCTTTAGGAGCGATATGTATATGCAGTAAAGTCCCACTCTCCCATTTCATAAAACTATTCCTCAGATTTATTTAAAATAAATATTTTATGTTAATTCAAAAATTTTTAAACTAAATTTTGACAAATTTTTAAAATAACTTAAAAGAAGTACTCACTATTATCTGAGGTAAATAAAATGGAAGATAAAAACATTACTGTAATCTCTGATCAACCTAATGACACTAATACTCCTCTTGCAGGAAGCTCCATGACAAAAGCTGGAAGATTGGCAATGGAATTGTCACATGAGAAAAAAAGACTTAAGCAAGAGTTGGAAGAACTTCAGACTGAGTATGATGAAATTAAACCTACAACTCCAACGGGTACTACAGACTGGTACGTAAAGTGGATTTCTATGCTTTTAGCAGTTGCAGGTATTTTTTTAATAAGTGCATCTTTTATTCTCTATGGACAGATAGCTTATATAGTTAGTTGTATCGGTTGGATTTATGTTGGAATGCAATGGGGCGATAGGGCTATTATGATTGGCTCATCTGTTAGCTGTACTGCAATAGCTATGAATTTAGTTAATACATTAACTTAAGCTTAATTTTTTTTCTTTGTTTTGAAAAAGAAACTTTTCAAAGAAAATTGAGCACTATTATTATTTTTATTTAGATAACTAAGTATTAGAATAGTGAATAAAATTATTATTATAATAGTCGCAAAAATACTTAAATGAGCACCTTTGATCAAATAAGCTAACGTAAAGGGGAGTAAAAAACATAATATTAAAATGAAAAATCTCATTTTATAATTATAGTATTTTTTTAAGAAAAAAAAACTTTTGATTATGTATCTGATTTACATCTAAAAATATCAGCAGTTACACTTGATAGTAAATTAGTCTGTTTCATGAATGCGTAACGTACGTCCAAAATATTTTTTCCTTTAATTTCTTTATCAGCGTAAATAATTTCTTTATTTTCTTTTAAATCATTGATTCCAATGGCATTGCCACCCATAGTAGCAGCTCTTTTTTTAAGTTCGTACATTAATTCATCATAGCTTAAACTACCAAGAACTCTTACTCTGATTATACTTATACAATTAGGATTACCTTTTAGAAATCTACTAGAAGAGAAATCAATATTTTGAAATTTATTAGAATAGTTTATGTCTTTTTTTGATAAAGATATATTAGGCTTGTCAGGATTGGTTAATTTTTGGTCAGAAATTGTTTCGATATTTTTTTGAGCTTCCTTTGGATTTAATACAATACTTTGACCATATCTACTTATATATGATGTTTCATGAAAACAACCAGATAAAAAAATGAACAATAATATTAAAAAAAATATTTTCATCATTAAAAATTCCAAAATTTATATACTTAATTAATACGTCTAACTAATAAGAAAATTTAATTTTCTTTTAAAAATATTTAGATTATACTTTCAATACCACAAATCATTTCTTAATGTAAAAAGCTAATTGGTCATAAATATATCATAGCGTATACTTTTTCCTAAAATCTGGTGAGAGCATTTTCTAATCTCTCTAATTGGATCAGCATATCTAGGTTGTTTGAGAACTACCCTGTTCTTGGCACAACTTAAAGCAACTTCCAAAAGCTCAATATAATCAGAATCAGGTCCTACTATATCTCTAACTAACCTCATATTATTTTTAACAAGAGCTGTTTTCTTTCTGTCTTTATACATTGTATCGATCATAATAACCTCAGGAGATAGCTTTGGTAAAATATCTTTAGAGTCTCCAAATAATAAATCCATTCTATTTATTATTTTCTCAATTTCACCGCCAAATGATACTCCTTCATTGATACCATTTTGTAGTATTTCATACATTTTGTCGGATCGTTCAATTAACGTGACTTTGGCACCAATAGAGGCAAGAATAAATGCGTCGTATCCTAGTCCAGCTGTTGCATCTACTATGTTTCTATTTTTATTAGATTTCATACCAACAGCTTTAGCAAGGTTTTGGCCTCTACCTTTACCGTATTTTAATCTATGTAAGATTGGACCTTCAACAAAAGAACATTTTAAAATTTAATTATTCTCCATTGGTAAGGTTTGATCAATAGCTGCCCATTCGTGGAGGGAATTATCATAAATTGTAATATTTTCAAAACCTAATTGATATAGTACAAATGCCTCTAAAGATGCGGCAATACCGCCACCACAGTAATTTAAAACACAGCTATCTCTAGATATGTTATTGACTTTAAAAATTTTTAATAATTCATCAAATTTTTTAAATTTCCCTGTTTCACTATCAAGTAATTCATGAAATGGTATATTTACACTTGTAGGGATTCTACCAAGTCTTCCATACCTCGGGTTTTCACCATTATGGATATCGGCAGTTAAAGAATTTAATATTATAAACTTTGGATTATTCATGGCTTCAAGAACTGCATCTTTATTTACAAAAATATCATTTCTTGGTGAAAAAACAAAATCAGATTTTGAGAAAGTCAAATTACCTTTTGAAGTAGGTAAGTTCATTTTTTGCCACTGATTAAATCCACCATCTAATATGCTTGCTCTATCAAATCCAACAGCTCTTAACATCCACCAAATACGTGAAGACCATTGTGCTCCATTCCTTGAGTAGAGAATTACATCATAATCACTTCCAATTCCCTGTTTTTTAAAACTATCAGCAAGAATTTCAAGTTTAGGCAATGTAAATCTAAACGGACTGGCTTTATCTGATAAATCTAAATGAAGATCTAAGAAACTAGAATTCGTAATATTACAAAGTTCATAACTTTCTCTACCACTTTCTACAAAGTAGGGTAAGGTTGGGTCATTGTCTCTATAATGTAGATAGGTTGTACAATCATATATTCTTATATTATCGTTATTAAGATTTTGGCTTAACCATTCACAGCTAACAATCGCTTCGGGATTTTTCCAAGTATCTAATTTCATGATTTTTAATTTTCTATGTTAACAAAAACTTTTTCAAGGCTCCAAATATACACTTCCGCCACCACTTCTAGATTCTAACATATTATGTGCTAAGTTGGCATCTTTAAGTTTAAAAGGTTGAAATTCTGGCAATGTAATTTTATTATTTTTTAATGCTTGAAAAACTGAATTGGCCATTTTTTTGTATAAAGGTGAGTCAGAAATATAATCAAATAAAATAGGTCTTGAAATTGTTAGTGATTTACTAGCTAAAATAGACATTGAAATTGGATCGATTGGTCCAGATGATTGTCCAAAATTTATTAAATGCCCACAAACTTTAATACTCCTAAGCGAATTTTCAAATGTATCTTTACCTACAGAATCAAAAACTTTGTCTACACCTTTCCCATTGGTAAATTCCATTACTTTTTTGGTAAAATCTTTTTGGTCATAAGTAAGTGTATAATCACATCCATAAGACTTTGCGGTAGAAATTTTTTCATTACTTCCAACAGTTCCAATAACAATAGCTCCTTTTGATTTTGCACATTGAGAAAAAATTCTTCCTATACCGCCTGTAGCCGCGGTAATTAAAACAGTATCAGAATCATCTAATTTCGTAACTTGATCTATTAACATTTGTACTGTTATTGCTCTCGAAAAATTTGTTGCCATTATTTCATCTGATATAAAATCAGGAATCTTAACAGCCAGATTTTTATCTAAAATCCTGTGGCTTGAGTATGCGCCATAATTTTTTGTAATATATCCTATTTTATCACCTTTTTTAAAGTTATCTATACCTGCTCCTATTTCTTCTATTATGCCAACTGCTTCAAGGCCTGGTATTCCAGGAAGCTCAAGCGTTTTATAAAGCCCAGATCTTACATAAATATCATGAAAATGAACTCCTATTGCTGTTTGTCTTATAAGGAGTTCATTTTCTTTTGGTTTTTTGATTTCAATGTCTTCTAATTTTAAAACATTAGAATTACCGTGTTCTCTTAAGACTATTGCTTTGGCCATTTATACCTCAATACTTTTCATTACATATAAAAATTTCAAACTTAAGTAGTATTATATAAAATATTTGAATTTCTTGTAATCAGTTTATAGAATATTTTAATGTCTATAATAAGAATAACAGTTAGAACATTCCAAAACGAACAACATGCAGAAATGTTTATTGCTATTTCTCAAAAGATTTATGAAGATGCGCTTAAAGATAAACTTAAAGTAAATTTTACAATGATACAAAATATCTCACTTAAAAACCAAGTGACAAGTATTTGGAAATATGACGATGAAAAACATTTGAAGGAAATTAGATCTTACTTGTCAAAACATAATTCTATTCCTAATTCCTTATCCCCTAAAGAAGTTGTTTATAGTGGTAAGGTTATAGTTGATACAAATTCTTAAATTCTTATAAAAAGTTAACACTCATTATAATTAAACATATAAGAGCAATTACCCAAATGCCTGTCCTAACATAATTTATTCCAGCAATATATACCGGAACATAAATTATTCTCGCTAATAACCAGATCATTGCTAGTAAAGAGTTATCTACATCATTAAAAATTGATAAAAGAATTAATCCAATAAATATTGGTAGTGTTTCATATAAATTTTTTAATGACCTATAAGCTCTATCTATATATATTGAAGTATTTGTTGCATTATCTCTGGAAGAGAATAAATAAGATAATTTTACATTATTTGTTAACAGGCTTATTAGTACAGGTATGGTAATTTGGATCAGGACTAATAGAAAAGATAATATCAGAATACTCGTTAGCGTCATTTTTGTCTCCAGGTTAATGTTTTGATTGATATAGCTTCAATTTGTTAATAAGGAAATTTATATATTCCTTAGCTTCAGCTAATTCACTTTTTAGTCTCTTGTTTTGTTCTTCAAGAAAATAATTTTGTCTTTTTAGCCACTCATCTTGGCTGATTTCTTTTGGATAATCCCTTTTGGTCATTTCGGTCTCAAATTTAAATTTTCCTAAAATTTAAGTGCTAATTATTAGATTTAAATTCATCATTTTCTTCATTTGGATCTTTAGTAAGGTAAACTCCAAAGCAGAAGCCACCAATGGCAAAAAAATTTATTACAAAATTGGGTTCAACTAAATCTATCCATCTTAATATGCCCCACATAAATGCAGATGCAACTATAATCCAGCCAATAATTTGTTTTTTCATTTTTTTCCAATATATTTAAGTTTTATTTAATCAAAATATTGATAAACTTTTTTTACTAATAAAATTAGACAACTATCACTATAAAACGTAATTTGCTTATTTAATATGAATATTTTTAAATTTGTTATTCTTTTCCTTATTATAATCCAAGAAGCAATAGGTAATACGATATTTAAAGACAATTTCGAAGATCCAAATAAGTGGCAATTCATTTCAGATCAAGTAATGGGTGGCATGTCTTCGGGTAAAGTTGAATTTATAAATATTAATAATAATTTGTATGCACGTTTGACTGGAAACGTTTCCACAGAAAACAAGGGAGGCTTCATTCAGATTAGAAGAAAACTTGAAAAATCAAGTTTAAAGGGCGCAAAATTTATAGAGATAACTGCAAAAGGTAATCATCAAAATTATTTTATTCACTTGAGAACGTCTGGAACTTTACTACCGTGGCAATATTATCAAATTAGTTTTAAAGTTGTTGATGATTTCAAAATATTTAAATTACCAATTAATAAATTTAAAAGGTCTAGTGTTTTCTTATCTAAACAAATTATTCCTGAAAATATTACATCTGTAGGAGTTGTTGCATTTGGGAGAGATCACTCAGCAGATATTTATATTAAAGAAATTAATTTTATAGATTAAATCAAATATATTTATTTTAGTAACGTTGCTCTTTTAAATTCTACGTGCTTTGGTCTAATCGTAAAAAATCTAGAAATTCTGTGTTGTTCTAATGCTTCATCAATTATACTCTGAAGGTTACCCAATTCTCCCTCTATAGGTTGGCTGTTCCATTCTCTATTATCTACTAAAAGCGTAATAATATATTTTTGTTTTTTATTAGTCATAATTATCTAATTCTTGAAAGTAATAACCAAATAAATCTCAGAGAAACAAAGTTTCTTATAACTCCAACAACATAGGTAAAAGCAGCAGCTTTAAGAATAGATTGACAAGCATCGTGATACTCTTTTGGAACTTTACTTTTAATTATTGGCAAAGCTCTATTAAAACTAGCATCTAATTCAACTTCTAAAGTTATTAAATGAATTATTACACCTATTATAAGTGACAATAATATTAATATTAGACATACTTTTATTAATGAATAAGAACCAGTCGCAAAGATTGTTGGTATACCCATTAGTAATAACCCGCTGCCCAGCTGTGAGATCCAAGCTGTATTCTTAACAAGGCTTGTCCTCTGTTCAAGAGGTTTATATTTTTCATGATGTTGCATTGCATGACCAATTTCGTGGCAGACAATTGATATTGCAGTAAGACTTTTCCTAGAAAGACGATTTTCTGAAACTTTTACTTTTTTTTCACTAAGATCATAATGATCTATACTTAAAGATTTTTCAATTTTAACATCATTTAAGCCAAGCTCATTAAGAATAATTTTGCCAAACTCTAATCCAGTAAAAGGCATATTTATTAGAATTTTGTCATTTTTAGTAAATACGTAATTTAGCCAAATCATTGGGGCGATTGATAGTACTAGAAGTAATGTTATATAAAATATCATTTTGTTGAGTATGGCAGATGTTTTGATTTCGTTATAAGATATTTGGTAATTTTTTTATTTTATTCAACTATAAACCTAAATTTATTAATCACATTTTATTTTTTGTTCCAATATTTCTTTTTTCCTTAAAGGCATTTTGTCTACAATATTATAAATTTCTCTTAATAATGAGATATCTGATGAATATGATTTTATTTGACCGTCATAACCAATCAACCACATACCATATTTGTTTTTAAATTTTTCTGAAATATTATATTTTTTTACTTCATCGCCTACTATTCGAATATACTTTAAATTTCTATTATCATTCTCATACTTGTTTTTTTTAAAAAAATTATCGGTTTCATTTATGAAATAAATGTATTTTGATTTTGAAATAAAAAGGACTATCCTTTTTTCCCATGCAAAAAAATTGATATAGTCTTCCAAGATTATTTTTTCAAAAGCATAACCTATTGAAATAGACATAAACGAAATCATTAAAAAAATAGATATATTTTTCAATAGATATATTTTTCATATGTAATTTATACATTCTAATCAGATAGACTTACAGAAGTTTCAACCCATTTTAAAAAATCTTTATGCCCCTTAGAAACATCTATCTTTAATATACATGGTGTTTCGTATACATGATTTTTAATTATTAACTTTTCAAGTAAATCATATTTATTAACCAATGTTTTTAATATTAAAACTGTTTCCTTTTCCAATTTAACTTCTCCTTTCCATTCAAACATGGAATGAGACTCTGGAAAAATATTTGCGCATGCAACTAATTTGTCTTTAATCGCAAGTTCGGCAATTAGCTCTGCTTGCTCAAAATTTTCAACTGTTACATATACAAAGCAAAATTTATCTTTTATCATATGTAAATCTTAAACTGATTAATAGCTTAACGTAAAGAGTAATAAAATTTTTCAAGTTCTAATTTATTTTAAAAACTGACATGAGGTACGATAATTTATGAATAAAGAAAATGATAAGCTTAATAAATTTAAAGCTGAAGCAAAACTAAAATCTAAGAAAAGCGATTTATTTAACTCTTATCTGAAAAAAACTAATAATATTGATGATAAAATTGCATTAATAAAATTTAAGTATAAAGACGATAATCAACAACTTTTAAACAGCATTAAAAACTTATTGAAAAAAAATTAATATAATAAATTTATTATATACATATTTATGCATATTATGTATAAAAATACGTTACCTTGTATTTATTTAATCATCTTCAGATTTTTTTAGTTGGGTAACATAAACTGAATAGCAAAATCCAAAAATAGCTGCAGCGTCTACCCAATTAAAAGATTCATCCGATCCACCTATAACTCTATAAATTCCATATACAAAACAAACAATTCCAAGTAACCAACTTTGAGCATATTTAAAATCCATATTAATCTCTTATTTGTTAAAGTTTTTAATCCAATATTTATGATAAATTATTTTAAATAACTGTCCTTAAACTTTGGAGGATAAATCTTCCACATCAAAAAGGTCCATCCTAAAAATACAAAATATAAAACCATAAAAAAACTAGTTGGGAAGTCCCAGTAAATAATCTTTTCAATCCAAAAAGAAATAAAAAATTTACTATTATTTATTCCTCGAAGATAATTTTCAATAGAGGTTAATGGACAAGTTATGCCAACAAGAGTTTCGAATGTCACTATAAACATCAGACCAAAATGAAATAACCTTAATTTAAAGTTTTTTATCCAACTCCAATCATAATAATAACCAATAGGTACCAATAAAAAACCAACAGTAATAAAAATTACGACAAGAAAATGTAAAATTAAAATAATATCAGCAAGCAAAGGTTTAACTCAGAACAACATAAACATTAATTTTTTAATCTTTAATATAATTATTAATTAATTTTTTTTTGTTTACTAGTTTTGAATAGAATGAGTTATTCTATTAAGATGTGTGGAAGATTTGTTATATCGTCAAAAAATGCATTCAATTTAGAATATGACTTATCATATAATATATGCCCCTCACAATTAGTACCAGTAAAAACTAAAGAAAAATCTCAGTTAATGAAATGGTCATATTCTCCATTATGGAAACAAGATATGAACTTAATTAATTGTCGTTCTGAAACTATGAATCAAAAACCATCATTTAAAAATGCAAAGAGATGTATAATTTTTAACAATGGTTGGTATGAGTGGCAAAGAAAAGATAATAAAAAAATACCTTATTATCACTTTTCCCAAACTAATTTTTTTGCTGGTCTATATAATGAGATTGGTTGTTTAATATTGACAAGAAATTCCGTTGATCAAATAAATCATATACATCACAGACAACCTGTTTTATTAGAAGAATATGAAATTTCATCATTCCTATTAGGAAATGATATTTTCAATAGTAAAGCAAACAATAATATAAATTTTTATCGTGTTTCAATGGATGTAAATAATCCAAAAAACAATAATCCATCATTGACAGAAATTTATGGAAAATAAGAAATAAAATTTAATTAAAAATATATAATTTTTAAATTTAGCTTGAAAAATTTTTATTCCTAATTTAAAAAATACATATGTGCATAATTTCTTCAACAAGTTTCTTTTCTACTTTTATTTTAGCATTAACTTCATTTGTATGTATTTGGAATTACTCTAAAATTAAAGGCAACGTAAAAAAAATATTGTCTAAGCACTTTTCAAAAAAACCAAACCTACTCTAATAAGCATAAGCTTAATAAATGCTAAAAGTCATCATTTTTCTAGCTATAATTTTTTCGATTACTTACTTTGTATTTAATTTATTCATGTCTAAAAGACAAAACGGAAGTACTAAGCTCCTTATTCCAATTATGTTAACATTATTAATCGTAGTAATGATATTCTTCATTTTGCCAAGATTTGGAATTAATCCTATAGCTCTATTTCAAACTATTGCATCTAAAATAATTCCATTACTTTCAATGTTAAGAGGAATTGTCAGCTGAAATAAAATTGATGATGTTTATTCATATTTGACTACTGACTTTTTTATTATTTCTGAACTCACCAGAGTAATCTTCATATAAATAACCAGACTTAGAAAAATACTCCCAATAGCCTTCCTTTAAACCGTTTTTATAATTACCTTTAAATTTTAATTGTCCATTATAATGATAAGCAATCCAAGAGCCTGATTTTTTTCCATTTTTAAATTTACCTTTATAGTTGATTATCCCATTTTTAAATAGACGTATCCATAGACCTTCTTCAAGATCATTTTTATATTGACCTTTTTCAATTAAATGACCTTCATTGTTGTAAGTAATCCAGGCACCATTTTTTCTTCCTTTTTTATAATTTGATACCGAAAATAATTGTCCATTATTGTAATATCTAACCCATGTACCTTCTTTCTTTCCATTTGTGATTAAGCCTTTAATATTACCATTAATTTTACCACTAAAAGAAGAATTTGTTGATTTTTTGTAATAAATTCCATTTTTTCAAATTAAATCACTCATGTTTTCAGAGTGAGCGGCACTTATTATCAAAAAAATTAAAAATGTAAAAATAATAATCAAAAAGAATTTTATATAAACTGAAATCATTGTTTAAATCCACTTATCATTGGGAGCAGTCAAATCCCCTTCAATATTACCTGTATTTAATACTCCTTTTGGTTCTACCAACATAACGTGACATTCATTTTCTGCAGATGGTTTATGATCTACACCTTTAGGCACTACTATCATTTCACCTTCATTAACTTCTAAAATTTCTGTGTTAAACTCAATTTTCATACTTCCTTTGATTACAATGAAAACTTCATCAGTGTCTGAATGATGATGATTTATAAAATCACCTTTAATTTTTACTAATTTAAATTGATAATTATTCATTTCAGCTATTACTTTTGGAGACCAGTAATCGTGAAATTTATCTAATTTGGAATATAAATTTATAGCTTTTGTCATATTGTTATTTTAATCAAATTTAAAATTAGAGGTAAAGAATATTCGATATTTTTGGTTAGGATTTAAAAATACTTCTTTTTTTCCTAGATTTGAACAAACCAATTGAAACAAACTTTCCAGATTTTAATTTAAATGTTTTTTTAAAAATTTTTCTCCACTCAAATACACATTGAGCACATAAAAAAAATAATCATTATCATTTTTTTAGTATTTACAGTAAAACAACCTTTTGAAAAGAAGATTACATCTTGAACAATAACTATGCGTCATAACTGCATGGTATGTAATTAACTATTTTAAATTTCGTTTTTTTCTTCATTTCCAAAAATATAGTGAGATCCAATAGACCCTAATATGATTGCAATAATTAGTTCTGCACAACCTTTCGAAATTAAAGTTTCAACAAGTAACCAAGGTATTATTATTAGAGCACTTATTGGAAATATAATTAATATTCTAATTTGCCATTCGTTGTGTTGGTAACATAATTTTGCTTTTTGAAAAAAACATCGTATTAAACCGAAAATTAAAACTCCTAAAATTATAAACATACAAAATATAAATATTTTAAAAATTATATTTTCCATAATATCATTTAATTTGATTCATAATATGGAAGTTCTATTTCCTTTAAATGTAAATGACACTTTATAAAAGATTTTATGTTTTGGAATTGAGATCTAAAATCTTCCCCATTTAAATGCTTATAATATCTTATGCAATTACCACAAAGGTAAGTCCAATTTTTATCGAAATAGTTTTTTTTACAACTCCAAACAATTTTATGTGGATCAAAACACTCTTTACAAAAACTATTTAACTTAAACATTTTTTAAAAACTCCACTGATTAACCCAATATGACATAGTTGGAAAAAAAACAAATAAAACAAATAAAATTATTAAAATAATTCCCCATTTATTCATCTACGATCCTAAACTTAAAAATAACCAAAATAATCTCTTCAATACATAATATAATTTGGCAGCTATTTTTAAAAAATTAAAGGATTTTTATTCTTTTCTTAAGATTATTGTAATTTAAAAACAGCATTTTTTTTAAATTTAATTTATATTTAACTAGCTTCTTCTATCTAAAATATCTTATTGAAAGTCTTCTTATTATAATTTAATACAATCATAGTAATTTTATTTAATCTAAGAAAATTGTTTATGTTAATATAATGTGAATTATTTTATGAAGGTATTAAAATAATTATTTTTGATCTTATTAGATATTTATTTAAGAATAAAAAATTGTGGTTAATACCTTTCATAATCGTCATGTTATTGTTAGGTTCTTTTTTAATTATAACACAAGGAACTGTATTATCGCCTTTTATTTATAGTTTGGCGTAAAAATATTACTTTAAATAAAAAGAAAAATATTAGATGGTTTGTGTTTAATTTGGTTAGGAATGGTTTCATTATGTAAAATTATAAGACAATCATCTAATCTAATTCCGTTGTACATGCTTTTTTTACCATTTTATTTAATTACACATGCCACCCCATTGTTAAAAGATATTTTAAACTTTTTTGTCAACTATTATTGATATAAAATTCCTCATTTTTGAGTGTGTAAGATAAAAATTGTGTGTTTAAGAAGATTGTTATTCATGACCCTTTAGCTTCTAAGTCTGGTACTCTAAATAGCTGCCCCTTATAAATTTTTATTTCCTTTTGATATAAATAGGACTAGACCATGCTTGATGTCCATTTTCTTGAGTAACCTTTACATAAAATTTTGCTTCTTTATTTTTAATTAAATCAAATTCTTTTTTGAATATGAATAATGATTTATTTAATTTTTCAGGTAAGCATTTTATATTTAATTTTATATCCATACCACCAAAATTAAATGTTCTTTCCTTAGTGATTATATCTTTTAATTTTACTGATATATTTTCAAAATTAGTATTTATTTTCAACGAACCAGTTAACGCCATTTCATCAACCCATATATCACATGATGAAAAACCTCCTGTCGTGACAGCTTTCCATTTCAACTCTTTGTCACTTAATAATATTGGCTTTCTATTTGGATTCCAAAAATTTATATCTTTTATTTTTAAAATTCTTCCTTTTGTTATTTTAGATTTACATACCCACTGAACCAATCGACCTCTTCCCCTATAATGTTGTCCTGAACATGTAATTCTAATTCTTTTTTTATTTGAATTTTTAAAAGGGTTTATGTTTTCAACTAATTTCAAACCATCAAAAATTTTTACGTTTTCTAATGGGGATGTGCCTTTTACAATTATATGAATATTAAACGATTTATCACTTGTTTTAATAGCATCTCCCATTAAAAATTGTTTTTTTTCGCTTACTACTTCATCATTGTAATCTTTTAATAATTGGGAATTTGATTTAAAAGAAGCATTTACATCTAAAAATATTCTTTCCCCTGTAGTTGCATAATGGTGTCTTGATCTAAATTCTTTAAATAGATTTTTTCTGTCTAACTTTTTTAATAAGTGGCAGGTTAATCCTCCATATGACCCGAAAAGACTGTCACCTGGAAAACTTGCGCCGGGTCTACCTTTGTGTCCGTCACTTGCAGCTACAACCCCAACTCTGTAATTTTGTTTGAATGCGTCTTCTAGCATCCACTCAAATGTACCCCAGGCGGAATGAATCTCTACGGATGGTTCTAATTTTGCATTGTAGGCATAAGTAATGTCTGCATATCTTCCACCCACATGAGCCACAACCATAGCATCTTCATTTCTTAATTTTTTAATTAACTCTTTTGAAGTGTGAGCATCATTTTCTTCTCCTTTATTATCATAAATTTGTGCTCTACTAGACCTGTAAATTGGTCTACCTTCTTTAATGTACCAAACGTTATGATCTCCTCCTACAGCAGTATTTCCTGACCATTCATATCCAGGTAAAGCTAGAAATCTTCCATCCTCATTATAATTTTTTGTCAAAACATTTAATTCTTTCCAGAAATCATCTGTAATTTGAAAGTCATTTCCTTGATGTCCACAAATATCTAAAAAGGATTTGTTTCTAGCAAAATCAAAATAATCTTTTGCAGAATTAGTTCCTATAGTTTCTTTACTTTGACCATGCATGTCACTCCAGAAATGCTCATATTTACGATCCTCTATCGTAATTTGATTTGATTTAGCTAGTATTTTCCCTTTTTTATTTTTAAGAAATATTTTGAAACAACATTCTTCTTCTACCATTAGCTTATCTAAGGTTTTTGCAAATTCACCAATTTTAAAAACTACTTTATCTGGCAAATTTTTAATTTTTTGATTTGTTGAAAAATATAATTCATCGTTAATTTTATTTGATGGATTTCCCCATTTGTCTTCACATTTAATTGAAATTCTAAAATAATTTTTGGTTCTTTTTAATGAAGGAGCAATTATTTTCCAATGTATACCATTTGAAGGAATTATAGATATGTATGGGTTTTTTCCTTCTGGTAAGGGGATATAATCTTGAGTTGCAAAAGGGTCAACTAAAACTTTAAAATCAAAAATTTTTTCACAAAAAGTTTGCATTCTTATTCCTGGTGACCCAAAACGTCTGTCTCCAATCCTAACAATAATTTCATCGTTTTCTCTAAGAAACCTTAAACATCTAATAAAAATACTCTTCATTCTAGGTCTAATTAATCTTCTAGTTTCTATTTCAAACTCAATTGGATCTTTATTAGATGTTTCTACAGTTATATAACCTTCTTGGTCGGGGTTATTTTTTTGAAGCTTACTTCCATCAAAATGTGGTCTTAAACCTATTGATATTCCACCCCAATCATCAATTCCAAACTTACCTACTTTGTAAATCAACTTTAACTCTTGCCAAGAACCAACTTCAAATGAACCTCTAGGTTCAATTCTAGCGGAGCCCATAGAATTTATTTTGTAATTGTGATAAGGCATGTTTAAAATAATTTCTCTAAAAGACTAAGTACTAAAACAAACATACATAAAAATCCAAACAACGTTGGTGTTTTTAGGATTATATTTCCATCCCATAAAATACTACTTCTCTCATTATTTTTATCTTAAAACCAATTTTTTACAATTTTTTTGTCATTTTTGTACATAGCAAACTTCTATAAATATATGGTTTAATAAACTATGACCGCATCAAAAAAATGATGATAGATGAATCTATAGAACATTTTATTTTGTATATTTTTCAAGAAACTTAATCGATTTATCCATAGCCTGTTTTGTAACTTTTTGGTTGTAATTATCTTCTTTAAATCTTTTACAATCGCAACTACAACCTGTATTTTTGAAAATAAAAACTTAAAATTTGTTATTTTTTGTATCAATTTATTGTATCAAAATAAACATCAAAATTTATTTAAATTTTAAATCTAAGTCTTGTAGCCCCTTAGAAACTTCAACTTCACAATCTCCTTCAAATCTTGTTACTTGACCACCCATATCTTTAATTTGATCCCAAAATTTATTAGATTTATTTTTTCGAACATCTTCCATTTCTTCTTTAGTTCTAAAAACGTGAAATATTTCAACTTGATTTTCTGTTCTATCAACAAAACACCTAAACAATAATCCATTATTTTGAAAGAGATCATGACTCCAGTCTTTTAATGCAAGTATTATTGCTTTTTTTGCTAATTCATTTTGTACTTTAATTGTGACATTTACAGCAAACATCTTTACCTCATCTATTTATTTTATGTAATCTGTGGTTAAATCATACTTTATTTTAAGTTTTAATTGAACTTCTCTCTTGTCTTGTCGTAACTAATCTTACTGATATTCTTACTTGAGCGTTCCAAGATTTTCCTCTTTTACGAACTCAACCCATAATTTGACTCCTTATACTGTGTCAAATCGGTATCAAAACTGAGTATTCTCTGAGGTATCTTAAGAATCTATTTTCTTAACTAATTGATTTTAAGATGAAAGAATTGGTGCGCTCGAGATGAGGTGTGATGCCTAACTAGAGCAATGGTTTTGTCTAAACTCCAACAATATCAATAGCTTAGCAAATACAGTGAATCCGTCAATGACAAAAGCTTGTCTACAACCTTGTCTACATCAGACAAAGCCCATGGTCCGGGGTTACTGCACCCTTTTCCTAATCAAGATTGATCTTTGGTCAAAGTGGTGGTCTGCCCATTGACCGTAGTCCACGGAACACTGACCAGGGTTCAATGATGGGTTAAGGGAATTGATGGTATGCTTCAGTTATAAAACTCTTAACTTAGATAACCATAAGTTAATATTGGAAGGTTTGTGTAAGCAAAGTGTCCAGTATCTTCAGCTAATTTTAATTGATTTTGCCATTCATTAACTTTGTCTTTTGAAACTCCTTGTTGTAAGGCAAATTGGGCCATAACCTCAGCTGCATATTTAGCTGGCGAGTTATCGTCTGTCGTTGTTATAAACATTGGTAATGGTTTATGTTTAAGCTGTTTAAAACCAAACTTTTTAAGTCTGCCAGATAATGTTGTGGGAAGCATTTGATGGAAACAATGAGCCTTGAATGTATCTTGTATAAGATTGTTTAAGTTATCGTCAGCACCATAAAATTTGTAATAATCCCAAAGAATAGATATATTTACAAATATAGATGATGGTTTAAGAATTCTAGTAACCTCTTCAATTGAACCATCAACATCCTCTATATATTCAAAAGTTTGTGCGGAGGCAACAGCATCACAACTATTACTCTCCAAATTTATCTTATTAGCAAAACCAAGGAGTGTGAAAGCATTATCATATAAGGCGCATCTTCCTTTAGCTTGTTTAAGCTGATCTTCACTTGTATCCAACCCAATTGCTTTACCTTTAGGGCCAACAGCTTTTGCTAATTCTTCAAGCAAATGTCCACCTCCACAACCTATATCTAGCACTTGTTGACCAGATTGTATGTCTAATACATTTAAAATTTCAAGCCTTCGCGAAGACCCTGCTACGCTTGCAGCCATTTTTCTTTGTATAAGGCCAATTTCATTTTGAAATTCCATTTACATAGCCCCAGTTATTTTTTATTTAAGCAGTTAACTGTTTCTTCTGATTATATTATGAATCTCTAAAACTTCAGGTTCACCAGGGTCCATACCCATTTCTGAGAGGATTGGGCCTATTTTAGCTCCAAATGATTCAAAATGTTCTTTTGAGTCAAAAAGCAAAGAAACTTTCATTTGGTCTCCAGATCCAAAGCATAATTCTAATTCAAGTCCGGGATCTGGATGAACGCCCTCTTTATACATTCTGTCAACAATTGCATCATACTGTTCTGCTGTCATAGATGGTGGTGAAAAACGTACTAAAATACTCATGGTAATTCCTTTAAAATTTAAATTATTTTTACAACATTGGATGCTTTTAATTTGCCAGTTTCATTAGCCTTGCTGACTAAATTTTGGAATTCCTTAGACATTCCAATTCTATCGATTATATCACCCATAGATTCAAATGATGAATAATAATAGACAACATATAAAGTATCCATTTTGTCAGCTATAATTGGATAAAGGGCTAATACATTGGTATCTTCGTCTTTTGCTAACGCATCTGCTTCAGTAAGGATTTCAATAGACTGAGGAAGAAATTTTCTATCAACTTCATATTCCCTAATCAATAATATATTATGCTCTGGAGATGGTTGTCCATAAACACTTCTATAAACCTCTGGTCCAATTAAATGACCTGCAGGATCTTCTTCTCTTTTGTCCATAAGGTCTATTATTTCTTTATTTTTACTAAGTTCTACAAACGATTTAGTAGCATCTGTCATATTGGGGAAAGCAGCGGTAAGTTGGATAGAACCATTTAATTCACCACCAACAAATAAGCCTAATCTTGCCTTAAGGCCGTGTGAAACCATAACATCCTTATACTTAGTAGCACGTTCTAGCGCTATTTTGGACTTTCCTAGAGATGGCCTTAAAATTCTTCTTGAAATAATTGCCAATTTTAAACTCCTTCATAAAATAATAATAATTTAATTAAAAAACTAATAAAATTAAAGATCAAAGTTTTTTGTTAAGGTTTCATTACAATGATGTTTTTTTGTGCATATTTTAATATAATAATCGAAGTCCATGGAACACTGACCAGGGTTCATTGATGGATTCGTAGAGAAGTTTAAGGTAGTATTTTTATGTTATAATTTTCCTTGTATTACCATATTCGAAGCAGTTTTATAAGTGACTTTTGTATCTTTAAACCCTGCCTCGTTTAATATAGAAAATAACTTTTGAGGCCCTGCTTGGGCCCCAAGTGCTAAACCAACTTCTTGAGATTTTGAGGCTGGAATACATGCAATTGTTGAGAAAGAATAATACAGTTGTCCGATTAAATTAAAGTTATTTTCTGGCAAGTCATCAGCAGTAGGCTCAACAAGCATAATGATTCCATTAGGATTTAGTTTTGTCTTTGCATATTTAATGGCCCCAAGTGGATCTCCCATGTCATGAAGACAATCAAAAAAAGCAATTATATCATATTTACCATCATAATTTTTAGCGTTATTAACTCTAAATTCTAAGTTACTAAGGTTTTTATTATTTTTTATAGCTTCAGAAATTGATGGCTCGTGAGGATCAATTCCTACAATTTTTGAGTTAGCATATTTTTGTGCTATCAATGAAGATGAGTAACCATGTCCACATCCAATGTCTGCAAAAGTAATACCTTTAGTAAGCATTTCGTCTGCGCCATCAAGACTAGGTATCCATTTTTTTATCAAAAAAATTGAATATGATGGCTTGAAAAATCTTGCCGATCCAGATAGGCAACATGGATGTAAGTTTCCCCAACCAGTTCCACTACCATTTTTAAAATTATCCTTTATTATATCTATATTATGGATCGCCCCTACTAAATTTTCAAATCCTCCAATCATTAATGAAATACTATCTTCATCTCCTAAAATTGAAAATTGTTCTGCACTCAAAGAAAATTCTTCATTTTTATTATTATAATCTATATATTTGGCGGCAGCTAAAGCAAGCAACCACTCCCTTATATATCTTTTATCCATCTTAATTTGATTACTGAATTCATCGGAAGTGCATGGACCAAATTTATGTAAATTTTTAAAAAGACCTAGTTCATCTCCTATTCTCATCATAGGAATTAGAGCTCCAGCAGCAATATCTTGCATAATTTTGTATTGTAACTTTCTAGTTTTTTCAATGTCAGCCATTTTCAACTCCCTTAATAACAGATATTTAATTAAATAATTATGAGCTTGATCTGAAATAATATCTTAGCAAAAAAAAGGTTATATAATTTTTATAAATCATAAAATTTTGTTTCATATATAAATTAATGAATAATAATTAACATTAAATAAGATTTCAAAAAATTTAAGTAGTTTAGATGTTTGAAGTCAATATAACAATAAAAGTGCAAAATCACCAACAGAAGGAAACAATAAAAACAAATAAAGACAACTTTCTACTATCTTAACAAGGTTATAGATGAGCATTGGTTTATGGTTTTTGGTTGATAAATAGCTGTCTTGAATTAACCTTTTTATTTACAAATTTATTACTAAATTCTCTTAATGATAGAAAATATAAAAGAAAGAGGTTTTCATTTATAAACCTCTTAAAGGTGATAGCTATTCATTGAGGTAATGCCTTTAAACATTTTAATAACATACAAAATCATATTTATTTTAGTATACAATTTGGTATACAACCTTGTCTACAGCTATATTACTTTAAAAATAATGTTAAAATATCAATGAGTTATAAAAAATGATGGTGCGCTCGAGAAGATTCGAACTCCTGACCCCTAGATTCGTAGTCTAGTGCTCTATCCAGTTGACCCCTTTAAACCCTTATTTTCTCACAGATTTATTATTTAATTATCATATATTTTACTGCGTAACTGTGTCAAATCTGTGTCAAAATCTGAGGGTATTTAATTGTTACTTAGGAAAAAAGAAAGCAGAACTGAATTTTATTTTCCATTTATCATCTTCTTTAATAAAAATATAAAATGAACTTATTTCTTCTAGTGGTTCATTTTTATCCTTGACTCTCAATGCCTCTTTTAAAACTAAATGTGCTTTTTCTTCATTAATTTCTACAACATCAATACTAAGTGCAATTGTATCTTTGTAACCTCTGTTTTTTAATTCGTCTAGGTTAGAATGAAACTCATTAAATTCTTTTATTTCACCATCGAGAAATCTATAGTTGGGAAAACTTAAATAGTTTTCAACTTCTTTTGTATCTCCTTTTACAAATGCCTTAACATATCCATCATACGCATCCAAAACCTCCTGCTTAAGAATTAACTTATTCATTCTCTAATTCCTCTAGATTATCACCTCTAATTAAATCCAATACTCTAATTTTTCCAATTTTTGTGATAAGTTCTCTTATTGTTATTCCTTCAGCAGGAATTTTTGGTGGGGTAAGATACTCAGATATTGGTTCAATGGATAAAAATCTTTTTCTCTCTTGAGGATATTTTCTTGAATGAAAAACAGGAATAGTATCAGAGTCTAGTTCAGCAAATTCTCCCGGATAATCTTGTAAATTAAGGACTGCTAATGGTGGTATTTGCAAGTTAAAGTTCTGCTTACAATAATCAGGTTGTATCATAAACACATTATTTTGATAGTTGACATGGTCAACTGCAAAACAAGAAAAACAATTCTTACAATATATCCTCGTTGAACTTGCATCCCCTCTGAGTTGAGTTGCAATCATATTCTCAATTCCATTATAACTTTGAATATCTGAACGGAAATATACAGAATAGAGTATATCTTTAGGTTTTTTACCCCCATTTATCTCTGCCCATCGCAATGCCTGCCTACAATCTTCACATGCACACATTACAGAATATTTAGGTAATGGGTCATTTAGAAATAATTGGCATGAACCACATGAACAAGAAATTTTATTTTTTTTATTCATAATTACAGTCTAATCAAAATATTCTGTGAAGGTAAAGAGTAATTAATATTTCTCTCTGGATACTGTTGGTATTAAATAAATATATAAAAAATAATTGTTAAAATGATCGACATTATTAATAATTAATCAAACAGTTTTCTCAGGAGTTATAATGAAAGATTCAAAGTTAATTAATTATAGTACTCAAGATTTTTCAACAGAATCTGATATGCTAATTACATTGCATAATTGGCAAGATAAGAAAGAAATATTTCTTCCAAAATTAAAGTCTAAAGGTTTATTAAGGCATGCAATAATGAGAGTATGGAACCGAGATGGTAGTTTTAGATTAGGGCATATATTTGAGTATAAAGATGAAAATGCATACAAAAACTGTCAACCTATTTGGCAAGAAATTGAAAAACAACATAAGTCAAAAGTGCCAATAAAGATCTTCGCCAATAGAGGTATTGTTTTAGAGGATAACATCTTAGTTTAATATTATGCTGAAACCATATTCTGCAAACTATTTCTATTCTTTCTCAGTGTAGATAGTTGTTGTAGTTTTTCTTGAACCACTAATCTACATCCCTCTTGAATGAGTGAATTGAAACTTCTTTTGTCTAATGACTTTATCTTCATTAGATCAATCCATTGATCATCATTTATTCTACATAGGTAATTATGTGTTCTCATGTTTTTTATCCTTTATAACTTTATTTTATTTTTTAATTTTAATACCCCATCTAGTAATAGGTTTAGGTATGAATTTAGGTTTAACACCAAATCTTAGTTTTTGTTCTTTTGTATCTTGTTCTTCTTTGAGTTTTTCTAGAAAACTTAGTTTACTTTTTAAGTCCATTTTAACTCTTTTCTATAGTGATTTGATAAGGTGAATATAGTTTATCAATATGAGTATTTAGTCATACTCAGCAGTCCTTAAATGGATACTAATAGTGTTTATAGGAATATATATTTGATATTTTTAAGGTGGTTTTATAATACTTTTGCGGATATATTAATTTTCAAATTTTTTTAAAACTTGTGTTCTATCTCAAAAACTTTGCTTAACATCCATATAAGTAGTCACTACATTACTTACATACGGTTCTATCGCTTTTGTTAAACCTGTGCTTACACGCCAGGCAAAATATTCTTCTTGATGTTTTTTTGTTTCCCATTCTTCAACTAAACATATTTTATTTTGATCTTCATAAACGCAAGTTTTTAAAAATAAGCAACCATTATATGACTTAGTGTCAGGTAAAGTCTCTTCTAATATTTTAAGAAACTCGTCTAATTTACCTTCTTTTATATCAAAGTCTAATAATACCATTATTGTCATTTAAACACCAATATTTAAGTTTATGATTTTATAAATAATAGTTAACTATGTTTATCGCATAAATCCCAATTTATAATTTGTTAAGAATTTTTATGATTGAAAAATAGACATTTTATTTTGATAGTAATTATTAACTTGTTAAAAAAATCATCCATAGTAATTTAAGACAACATTTAAATTTTCCATTTTAAATGTGTAAGGAAGTGGGATATTTATAAATGTTTTCAAATCTATTTTTCTCCACTTTACCTCTTTTTGGTCTGGTGTTTATTGGTTATTCATTAGGAAAATTTTCATTATTTAATGATTCTGAAGCAAAAATATTTTCTAAACTTGTTGCTATAGTTGTAGTGCCTGCTTTCGGTATTAAAATAATTGGAAACTTAAATTATGAGTTCATAAACTGGAAGTTATATTTTTGTTACCTTTTAGCACAAGGATTTATTTATTTTATTGCATTTATTATAGCAAAAAAGTTTTTTAATAGAGAAAATCCTGAATGTATCATAATTGGAATGACGGCATCTTTTGGAAATCATTTATTTTTTTTATATCCAATACTATTAGTTGAATTTACTGCTAAAGATATTGTTCCGATTGAAACAGTTATTGCTGCTGACTTTATTACAGTTGGATTAAGTGTGTGTGCATTAGATTTTACTACTCAAAATAGATTAGATATTAAAAAGGCAGTGTTAAAACAGATAAAGAATCCTGCTTTTATAGGTTTGATACTCGGTTTAATAATTTACCATAGTTCTATAAATCTTCCAGAAAGTAGTAATAGATTAGTAGATTTTATATGTGCCTCAGGTGTTCCATTAACTTTATTAGCAATGGGTATCTTATTATCTTACAAGACAGATACAACACAGATACAATTATCTTTTTTAATTACATTTTTAAAATTATTTGGTTTTTTAACAGTATTAATAACAATAATTTGGTTATCAGGTATTTCCTTTATAGATGCAAAAACTACTTTAATGCTTTCTGCAACACCTATTGGAGCAATGGGACTAGTATTTGCTTCTATTTACAAGGTAAAAACAGATGCTGTAGTCAGGTCTGGTATTTTGACATACATAATTGCACTTTTTTTAATACCGTTAGTAGGAAGTATATTTTAAAAGCAATTGTTCAAACTTCTTGAGGAGATGATTTTGGACACACTTAACCTACTCAAAGGTTAAGTGGTTTTCTTGAGTCTGATGACCAAGTTCACATCTTCATCTGAGAAACTACATGAACCAATAGCATTACCTTTGCAATTCATTTAGTTGGGTGAGAAGTCCGATATCCCATTCTATCTGAGGCATTCCAGAGTTGGCACAATGCAGTCAGATTCTTTCTCAACTTTAACTTCGGTCAGAATATGAGTCTGATGAAGATAAACTTCATATTCTGTAAGGGTAAGTTCTCCCTTGTCCTATTGGGAATATTTAAACACCATTCCAACTTGGGTGTTTCATAATAAAAACTGGTTACCTAACTAAGATCCGTTCCAATATATAATTGTAACTCAATAGGTTTGTAATCTAAATTGTATGTTATTGATATTTATACAAATTGAAATTTTAGGAATTTAGAGATAGGATTTTTGTTATGAGAAAAATTCTAATTTTTATATTTTTATTCTTTATTACCTCTAATTCTTTTAGTGAATAGTTTAAATCTTGTTCAAAACAAGAAATGGATTATGTATGGAGTAGATTAATGGATGATAAAAGTTTCAATAACAAAGAAAGATTTTGTTTGGCAAAAAAAACAGTAGTGTTTTTGAAAGAAGTTTTTATTAAAGATATATCACCCCTTACACCTAAAGAAGAGGAATGGGTTTTAGGAGAATACAATTATATTCAAACTTCAAACACTAATATAACTAGGGTTAATGAGTTTCTTAATCACAAATTAAAATTTAAATATGACTTATTTAATACTTTTAAAGTTACTAAAGAAAATCTAGACGGAGTTATGTTAGCAATTAAAATGTCTAATAAATCATTTGAAATGAAGACTTGGGCAAACACAGTTTCATATCTAATTAAAAATGATATTTATGATGATTATCGACAGTTAGTTCAAAGAAATGTTGTTAAACAAAATCCTTTAGCAGGTGGATGGAGTGCAATATTATTACCCAAATTATTAGTTAAAGGAATTGTTATTAATAATTAATTTAAGAAATATTCAGAATGAAAAAACTATCAATATTAATGACAATTTTGTTTTCAGTTATGTTCTCATCACCTTCTTGGAGTGAATGGACAAAAATTGAAGGTAACTGGTACGTAGATTATGACAGAATTAGAAACGTTGATGGATATGTATATTATTGGGATTTAACTGAATTTCCTAAACCAATCAAAAAATATGACAAACTTCAAAAACTACATCTAATCCTCTCTTGGACAAGATATATACAAGCAGACTGTAAATTATTTAGAATGAGAACTTTAGTTGCAAATGAACACAAAACACTAAAAGCAACTGACAGACCTTTTCAAACTGACCAATATAATGACAAGTTTGAATATCTTATTCCTAATTCATCTGGTGAAATGATATTAAAACGAGTTTGTAATCACATAAAGTAGAAATGAAAAGAGAGAAGTCCTCATGAAAAACTCCTCTCTTAATTCAAAGTACTCATAAATAACAGATACAGAACACAACAGAACAATGTTTTAAGGAGTATTCTTTATCTCTAGTATTTAGGTATATTGATTTGATATGAAATTCCACAATTATCCGCAGTTTAGATGGTTTTATTAAACATTAAAATTCTTTGATTACGTTTGGTAATAAAACTCATAACGTTATCTTTATAGTTAGAAAACTCCTCAAGATTTTTGGGCATTGGTGAGTTATCAAAATTTATAAATGGATGCCAATGTAAGATCTTTGAATAGTCTTTATCTACTAAATCCTGAAGATGAAAGAAGTCTACATAACCTTTAAAATCTTGAAATAGATTGAAGAATGAGGTGTATCTTTCAAGTGTGACTGTAAGAGGACTTTCTTCTTGAACATACAACCTTCTTATACATTCTAGTGTAAGATCAAACCTATCTTGTATTTTACTATTTACTCCCCTTGCAGCATTGATAGTCATTTTTCTATCAACTTGTTTAGATGGAAAAATCATATAAGCACCAACAGTACTGCACTTTTTAAAAAAGGTTTCCATGTCATTAGATGATAATTGACTTACAATATGAGACATTTTTTTTACATTTTTATATGTATGACCGATTGAATCACTTGATAAAAAAAACTCACCTAAATTTGATTGATGATGAAGCAGTTTAGGAAAATCTAAATCTAAATTAAATTTCTGTTTATTTGGTAATGATTTACTCCAAAGAATTTTGTGATAATTACGAAGTGTTGGACTATAACTGTCAGGATCTTTCCCTTCAGGAGTATCTGAATAAACGTCAAAATTTATATCAATCATTTTTAACTCAAAATTTTTTAATAATTCTAAAATATAAATTAATCAAAATATATTAGAATACTTAGCAATTAAACTCTCTGGTTTTAAATGAGTGTATCTAAACAGTTGTCTTACATCTTTATGACCAGATATTAATGCAACCTCTGGAACAGATAATTCCATTTCAAAAAACCTTGATATTGCCTCATGTCTTAAATCATGGAACCTTAATCCTTGTATATTCGATTTGTTTCTACATCTATCCCATGCAAGTCTAAGACAGTTTGCAGTTATAGGAAATACAAACTCTGATGATTGGGTTAGATTATATAGTAATTCTATAGCAGTCTTAGTTAATGGAATATGTCTATCGTCCCCATTTTTAGTATCATAGAGTGAGGCAATTCCAGTATCTAGGTTTACATCATTCCATTTAAGTTTAAGTATCTCAGATCTTCTCATTCCAGTTTCTACTGCAAATTGAATTATTGTAGATATGTATTTATTTCTTTGTTTTTCTGCATTAAAAATAAGAACAGACAATTCATTTAAAAGAAGTCGTCTAGTTCTTGGTTTGTGAGGTGAGGGGATTTCTAGTCCATTAAAAGCATTAAATGGTATTCCATAATCCCATTTGTCTATTGCAATTTTAAAAACTCTTTTTATTAACATCAATTCAGATTTAATAGTTCCATCTTTGACTATTAATTTTCTGTCTGTACAAAATTGTTCTAAATGTCTTTTTGTTAAATTGATAACTTTAATCTCACCTAACCATGATCTAGATAAAATATTTAACTTAAAACAAACAATTTTATAACTTTTTAACTTGGGAAGAATTTCTAATTTATATTTATTAAATAGGTCTTTTAGTTTTAAACTTTTAATATTTTTTTCTGGAATTGGTTTTGACCTAAGTTCTTTTTCAAAATTAAAAACCCATTCAGTTGCATCTAATTTAGTTTCAAATGTTTTTGTAAAACTTCTCCATCCAGATATTCTAACTTGAGCGTTCCATGATTTTCCTCTTTTACGAACACAACCCATAATTTGACTCCTTTTACTGTGTCAAATCTGTGTCAAAACTGAGTATTCTCTGAAGTGTATTTAGTTTCTATTCTCTTAACTAATTGATATTAATAAGAAAGAAATGGTGCGCTCGAGAGGATTCGAACCCCTGACCCCTAGATTCGTAGTCTAGTGCTCTATCCAGCTGAGCTACGAGCGCACTTTTTAAATTCTTTCTAATAGTTATCTACATAAATAATTATAATCAAGTAAGAAAATAAATATTATATTTTTGTTAATTTTAGTGTAAAAGTTATTATTTTAATTTTTATTTAATTCTTATGAGCACTATAAATACATATGATAAATCTTTTCCAGTGTCTTGGGAAGAAATTCACAGGAACAGTAAAGCTTTAGCCTGGCGTTTATCTGAATTAAAGCCATGTAAAGGAATAATTGCTGTTACAAGAGGAGGGCTAGTGCCTGCAGCGATAGTGGCTAGAGAATTAGATATCAGATTAATAGATACCTTTTGTGTGTTATCTTATAGCCAAAAAACTAAGGGTGATATAAAAATATTAAAAGAATCTAGTGTTGCAAATAATGGTGAAGGTTGGCTTATAGTTGATGATCTTGTTGATACTGGTGAGACTATTAAAGCTATTAGATTAAATTTGCCAAATGCTCATTATGCAACAGTATATGCTAAACCAAGTGGCAGAGAACAAGTTGATACATTTATAACAGAAGTTTCTCAAGATACATGGATCTATTTTCCTTGGGATATGGAAATGAAGCCAGCTCCTACAATTTCTGAGCGCACACAAAAATAATCATATTGACTAACTGATGCAAAGCGTCTAAGTAAATTAAAAATAATTTTAGAGGCTGTATATAATACAGATACACAATGAAACGAACATTTCAACCAAGTAATTTAGTAAGAAAAAGAAGACATGGATATAGAGCTAGAATGTCCACTGTTGGTGGGAGAAATGTAATTCGTAGTAGAAGAGCTAAGGGTAGAAAAAAACTCTCAGCTTAACTCTCTTATTCATTTCTATATCTTATTTGTTAAGTTAAATAGCTTATGAGCTGCTAAAATGAAACTTGTAACTTTAAAAAAGAGAAGAGATTTTGTTTTATCAAACAAGCATGGGCAAAAAAAGTTTAACAAAAATTTCATATTACAGGAGTATTGTAACCCAAATATTTCAGATCAAGGGCTTAAATTTGGTTTTACTGCAACCAAAAGGATTGGCAACGCAGTAAAAAGAAATAGGGCAAAAAGAAGAATGAGAGCATTGATCTCAGGATTATTAAAAGAAGATAAAATTCTGTTTAAAGAAAAATACATTTATGTTTTAATAGCTAAAAAGTCAATTTTGAAGGCTTCTTTTTTTGATATGCATCATCAATTGAAAGAATGTTTGAGTAGATCATTATGAAAAGACTTTTAACATTTTTCTCCATTTCTATAATTGATGCATACAAATATATTATTTCACCTCTTTTGGGAAATAATTGCAGATATTTACCCACTTGTTCAGAATACACAAAAGACTCGATAATCAAGTATGGTTTAACAAAGGGAATTTGTTTGGGTTTTAAAAGAATAATTAAATGTCATCCATGGGGAAAAAGTGGACATGATCCTATAAAATGAATTATTAATTTCATTTCTTTTAATCATGAATACTTTAGGATAAACAAATATAAGAAAAATATGGTAAAATTTCTATAAGATATAAATTGAGCGAGAAAAAATGAACCCAGAAACAAGAAATTTAGTTGCAGCTATCTGCTTATCTATGGCCGTACTTATAGGCTATCAAATATTATTCGTTGATCCAAAAAAAGATTTATATCAACAAAACACAATCACAAAAGAAAATGACGACAGTTCTAATATTCCTTTGCCTGAAATTGCTGATAGTGGGATTACTACATCGGATAATACAGAGCCTACTGATCAAAATAAAACAGTTCCTAGAATTATGATGGAAAGTAAAGAAGTATCAGGATCCATATCCTTAAAAGGTGCAAGAATAGACGATATCACATTAACACAGTATAGAGAAACACTAGAGCCTGAGAGTGATATGATTAAACTATTATTGAAGTCTAACGGTAGGACACCATATTTCATTGAATTTGGTTGGAGTAGTCCTGATGGTGTTAAAGTCCCAAATGGTAAAACATTATGGCAATCATCAAGTAATTTTGTAACACCTGAAAAAAAAGTTACCTTAAAGTGGAACAATGGTGAAGGTATTAATTTTTATCAAGACATTAGTATTGATGATACTTTTATGATTACTGTTAACCAAAGAGTAGAAAATAACTCTGCTAAGTCAGTTACTCTATATCCATATGGTTTAATTAGAAGAGCTGGTGAACCTCAAACAATTGATTTTTTTGTATTGCATGAAGGTCCATTAGGGGTTTTTGATGGAACGTTGTCAGAAAAAAGTTACGGTGATTTAACAGAGGTGGGAAAAAAGGGGATTAATATAAAGCCAAACGAAGCAGGTGGTTGGATCGGATTAACTGACAAATATTGGATGACAGCTTTATTACCAGATCAAAATCAAAAATACAATTTTACTTATAGAAAATTAAGCTCAAATGGTGGACAATATCAAACTGATTTCCTAGGCAGTGCCGTAACAATTTCTGCAAATTCTAAAGGCGAATTTTTATCAAGGACATTTGCAGGAGCTAAAAGATTATCTTTGTTTGATGAATATGAACAAAAATTTAATATTAAACATTTCGATTTAGCTATTGATTTTGGTTGGTTTTACTTTTTAACGAAACCTTTCTTTTATGCTTTATCTTGGGCAAATGATTATTTAGGTAATTTTGGATTAGCAATTTTAGCTATAACAGTAATTGTTAAATTACTATTTTTTCCATTAGCAAATAAATCGTATAAGAGCATGGCTAAAATGAGAGTGCTAACACCTCAGATTCAAAAATTGAGAGAAAGAGTTGGTGATGATCGTCAAAAATTAAATCAAGAAATGATGAATCTTTATAAGAAAGAGAAAGTAAATCCTGCAGCAGGATGTTTGCCAATTTTAGTTCAGATTCCAGTATTCTTTGCTCTATATAAGGTTTTATTTGTTTCAATTGAAATGAGGCAAACACCTTTTTTTGGTTGGATTAAAGATTTGTCTGTTCAAGATCCAACCAGCATTTTTAACCTATTTGGTTTACTTCCTTACAGTACATCAGTGTTACCAGATTTTTTAAATATTGGTATTTGGCCTTTGTTAATGGGTGTAACTATGTTTTTACAACAAAGACTAAACCCAACTCCACCAGACCCTATACAGGCAAAAATATTTGCTTGGATGCCAGTTGCATTTACATTTTTATTAGCAACTTTCCCCGCGGGTTTAGTCATATATTGGACGTGGAATAATCTACTTTCTATATGTCAGCAATGGGTAATTATGAATAAGATGAATAAAGAAACTAAATAAGAAGGTTAAATTTTTGTTATATGATGATCTTGAAATTGAAAAAGCTAGAAAAGTATTTTCAGGAGAATGTAAATTCGTAGCAGCAGCTCTCAATATCAATGCTATACCTCCTGAGGAAGGTAATGAGGTAGCTTTTGCAGGAAGATCTAATGTTGGCAAAAGTTCGCTAGTTAATGCTCTTACTAATAGAAAAATGTTAGCTAGAACTAGTCAAACACCAGGAAGAACTAGGCAATTGATATTTTTTGATCTTGTTTATCAAAACAACAGGCTTAGATTAGTTGATTTGCCAGGTTATGGTTATGCTAAAGCACCAAAGAAAGATATACAATCATGGACATCTCTTACTTTAAAGTATTTAAAAGGAAGACCAACACTCAGAACTGTATGTTTGTTAATTGATAGCAGGCGAGGAATTGGAGACTTAGATAAAACTATAATGAAAGAACTTGATATGGCAGCAGTAAGTTGGATTTTAGTTCTTACAAAGATTGATCAATTGAGTGACGAAGAAATCATGAAAGTGAAAGATAATTCAAGCAATATTATTTCTAAACACACAGCTGCTTTTCCAGAAATAATGGTTACTTCAAGTCTAAAAAATCGTGGTATTAGTATGCTTAGAACATATTTGGCTAGCTTTGCATAAAAAAAGATAAAATAATAATTAATTTCAAAATTATATGATAATAATAGTAGTATTAAAATTTTAGATGGTTAAAACATTGAAAAAAAATAAAGATCAAATTCAATCTGAATGGCTAAAAAAAGCTGATTTTCTTACTGAAACTTTACCTTTTATGAAACGTTATGCAAATAAGGTGATTGTTGTAAAGTTTGGTGGAAATGCAATGGGTAAAAAGGAATACGTAAATAGCTTTGCAAAAGATATTGTTTTGTTACAACAAGTTGGCATGCTTCCAGTTGTAGTTCATGGAGGTGGGCCTCAAATAGGTGAAATGTTGTCTAAGCTTCAAATAAAAACCGAGTTTATAAATGGACTTCGAATAACGGATGCCGCAACAATTGATGTTGTTGAAATGGTTCTTAGCGGAGTAACAAATAAATCAATAGTTTCAGCAATTGCTAATTCTGGAGCAAAATCCGTTGGTATTTCTGGTAAAGATGGAAATTTAATAACTGCTAAAAGATTAATTAAAGTTGATGAGAATACTGATTCTAATGTGGAAAAAGCAATTGATCTTGGCTATGTAGGTGAGCCTGAAAAAATTGATCCTCAAGTTATTGATGCTTTAATAAATGAAAAAATGATACCTGTGATCGCTCCTGTTGGCATTGGAAAAGATGGTTTAACTTATAATATAAATGCCGATACAGCAGCTGGTTCTATTTCAGCTGCAATGAAAGCCTCTAGAATGATTATGTTAACTGATGTTGCAGGAGTTCTTGATCAAAATGGTAAGTTGATTACAGAATTGACTATTTCAGAAGCACAAGAATTAATAAAAAATAAAATTGTTGTTGGGGGTATGATTCCAAAAATTAAAACCTGCATTAATGCAGTTTTAGGTGGTGCAGAGGCATCTGTAATTATGGATGGAAGAATGCCTCATTCTTTATTGCTAGAACTTTTCACAGAACATGGTGTAGGAACTATCATTAGAAAAAGTTCTAATTAGTTTTTTATTTTTATGAAATCATTTTTAAATAACATAGATAACATAAATTTTAATGAACAATATGATCATTGGATTTTTGACTTAGATAATACAATTTATGATATTAATTTAGGTTTATTTCGGAGAGTCTCTTCAAGAATGACAAAGTACATTGAAGAATTTTTTGATTTAAATGAGGTTGATGCTCTTACACTTCAAAGAAATATGTATAAAAAATATGGTCTAACTTTAAGAGGTTTAATGATTGAAAAAAAAATTGACCCAGAGCCATTTCTTGAATTTGTACATGATGTAGATTTTAGTGAATTAGACAAAGATGTTACCCTTAAAACATTACTAGGTAAAATTAAAGGCAAGAAATCAATTTACACTAATGCAACATTTAAACATGCAAAAAATATATTAAAATCAATGGGAATATTTGAAGAATTTGAGATTATTTTTGACATTAAAGATGCAGATTATGTAGCTAAACCAGATCTCAACTCTTATCTTATGATGAAAAAAAAACTTGGTCTTAATGATAAGAATATTTCTAAAAGCATTTTTTTTGAAGATACAGCTAAAAATTTAAAGCCTGCTAGTGAATTAGGAATGAGTACGGCATGGATTGAAAATGATTTTAATAGAAAAGAAGCTGATATTTTAATAAAATATATTAATTTCACTGGATCAGACATAAAATCTATTTTAAGTAATATGTTAGATTCTTAAAAAAATAATTTGTTTTAATTTAATTGAAAGGATCAAGATGGAAATAGAGAATATGAAATCACTTATAGAAAGAGTTTTCGATAATAATGAAGATATTAACCCAAATACTACTGGTGAAATTAGAGATTCTATTGAAACTGCATTAGATTACTTAGATCAAGGAAAATTAAGAGTTGCTGAGCCATTAGGAAATAGTAAATGGCAAGTAAATCAATGGCTTAAAAAGGCTGTTTTATTATCTTTTAAGATAAATGATATGGACGTAATTTCTGGAGGACCAAAAAGTCAAAACGCTGGCCCAGCTAATTGGTGGGATAAAATTCCATCTAAATTTTCAGGATGGAATAAAGAAGATTTTAAAAAAGCTGGTTTTAGAGCAGTTCCTGGATGTGTGGTAAGACATTCTGCATATATTGCACCTAGTGTTGTATTAATGCCATCATTTGTAAATATTGGTGCTTATGTTGATAGTGGAAGTATGATTGATACGTGGGCGACTGTTGGATCTTGCGCACAAATTGGAAAAAATGTTCATATTTCTGGTGGTGCAGGTATTGGAGGTGTTTTAGAGCCCATTCAAGCTGGACCAGTTATCATTGAGGATAATTGCTTTATAGGAGCAAGATCTGAAGTGGCGGAGGGTGTAGTTGTTGAAACAGGAGCAGTGTTATCAATGGGTGTATTTATTGGCGCATCTACAAAAGTTATTGATAGAAACACTGGCGAAATATATATAGGTAGAGTACCCGCATATTCTGTTGTGGTTCCTGGTTCTCTTCCTGGAAAACTGATGTCTGATGGTTCTCAAGGACCAAGTTTATATTGTGCTGTAATTGTAAAAAAAGTCGATGCTCAGACTCGTTCTAAGACGTCTGTAAACGAATTATTACGAGATTAGTTAAGGCCTTTTATGTCTAAGATTTTAAACCCAGTAGAGTTAACTTCAGATTTAATTAAGTGTAGAAGTATAACCCCAACATCTGCAGGTTCTATTGACCTAATTATTTCATATTTAGAACCTATGGGGTTTACCTGCACAAAATTGGACTTTGGACAGGGTGATGAAAAGGTTGAAAATTTATACGCAAGACTTGGTTCCTTAGAACCAAATATATGCTTTGCAGGTCATGTGGATGTTGTTCCTACTGGTGATAAAAAAAGTTGGTCGGTAGATCCTTTTGGTGGTGATATTATAAAAGGTAAAATATGGGGAAGAGGTGCTGCAGACATGAAATCTGGAATAGCTGCCTTTATAGCTGCTGTTTCAGAGTTTATGAAAATGAATAATAATCTACGAGATTATGGTAGTATATCCCTAATAATTACTAGTGATGAAGAAGGAAAGGCAATAAACGGCACAAAAAAAGTAGTTGAATGGCTTATAAACAAGTCAGAAAAAATTTCTGGTTGTATTGTTGGTGAGCCTACCAATGTAAACCAAATGGGTGACACTATTAAAATTGGAAGGAGAGGAAGTTTTACTGGTTCTTTGACTGTGAAAGGTGTTCAAGGTCATGTTGGTTATCCTGATTTAGCAGAAAACCCAATAAATTCACTTTTAAAAATGTTAGAACCTTTTTCAAAAATATATTTAGATAAAGGAACTAACGAATTCCAGCCTAGTTCTGCAATGGTTACTACAATTGATGTGAATAATGATGCAAGTAATGTTATTCCTGGGGAGGTGAAGGCAAAGTTTAATATAAGATTTAATACCCTACATTCTGTTGCTTCCCTAAAATCTATGCTAAAAAGCCAGTTTGATGCTATTACTAAAAACTATGTGTTTGATTATTTTTGTAATGCTGAACCTTTCCTTACAAGTGATGAAGAACTCAAATCAACACTTCAAAATGCAATTACAAAAGTTGTAAATGTAAATCCTAAACAATCTACTACTGGCGGCACTTCAGATGCGAGATTCATAACAAAAATATGTCCTGTAATAGAGTTTGGTTTGGTAGGAAAAACAATGCATAAGACAGACGAAAATGTTGATATAGATGATATTATGAAGTTAACAAATATTTATAATAAATTCCTACATAATTATTTCAGAGTTGAAAAAAATGATTAAATCACCACCAAATCCTTTTGTTATAAAAGATGGATTTTTATCTGCTTTTCAATTCATGTCTAAAAAAGGTGATTCAAGTCAATTATTCAACTTAAATTTAAATAGTTTTTGGGATAGCTGTTGGATAGTTTTTTTTGTAAACGCAGTTGTATCAATATTAGCTTCCTATGGAATTAAAGCGAATATTAATGGTGATATTCAAAGTGGAATATTACCTAGATTACTTTTAATTACAATTATTGATATTTGTTTATTCTCAATCTTAGTCAACACAATTTTTGAAAAGATTGGAAAAGGTGATAAGTTCTACAAATTTATTATACCATTTAACTGGATACAATCTTTTCAGGCAATTTTAATGTTAAGTTTTGCTGTGTTAGGTTTGATTTTACCACCGTCAATTTTTGTGTTTTTGGGTATTATGGTTGTAATTTGGGTTACGTTTTCTTTATGGCGCATTGGAAAAGAAGAAGTTGGTTTGACTGGTTGGGGAGCTACTGGCATGATTTTTTTATCAGTTATTATTGAAGCAAGTTTAGGAATGTTTTCACGTTCACTTTCAATGACAATTTGATTCAATTATACTGATTTCTGTCATAAATTATTGGCCACTTGTCATCAAGTAAATTACTTGGATATTCTACTTTTTCAAGATATAAGCCTTCTGATGGAGCAGTGGGCCCTGCGAGATTTCTGTCTTTACCTTCAAGAATGTTTTTTATGTTATTAGGTTCTAATGTTTCGTCACCCACCTTGTAAATTGTTCCTACAATAATTCTTACTTGACTATGTAAAAAACTTTTTGCGGATACATTTATTATAATTTCATCTCCTACACATGATAGTGATATTTTGTCTAATGTTCTTATAGGAGATTTAGCTTGACAGTTTATAGTTCTAAAACTTGTAAAATCATGCTTCCCAATTAAGTGTTTAGCTCCTTCTTCCATTAATTGAATATTTAACTTTTTCCTTGAATGCCAAACTTTTCCCTTTTCAATACCAGGTGGTGCGGCACGACATAAAATTCTATACTTATAATGACGTTTTGTTGCGCTGAATCTGGCGTTAAACTCTGGTTCAACTTGTTTAGTAGAAACTACTCTAATATTAGATTTCCTTAAATATGAGTTGAAAGCAGAAATTATATAAAATGGATGTTTAGTTGTTAATCTATGATTTTTTGGAAAATTTATATGAGCCACTTGTCCTAGGGCATGAACTCCAGCATCAGTTCTACCAGATCCTTGAATTTCTAATTCTTGATTGAAAATATTGTTAGCAGCTTCTTCTAAACTGCCTTGAACAGAAACTCCTTCATTTTGCTTTTGCCAGCCAACTAAGTTATTGCCATCATACTCAATTAGTAAAGCAAATTTAACAGTCTTGTTTACTTCCAAATTTTTCACCAATACTTATTTCAGTTCCATTTAGAAAATCTTTGACAGACATGATGTTTTTTCCAGATTTTTGTATATATGTAATCTCTAACGTTGATTTATTTCCGCACGCTACAATTATTTTGTTGTTACATTCAACTATTGTACCTGGTTCAAATTGGTGACTATCTTTACAAAGTTTAGTTTCTACAATTTTAATTTTTACACCAGATAAAAATGTATAAGTGCTTGGAAAAGGATTAAAAGCTCTTACTTTATTAAAAATATTTATCGAGGGCAACCTCCAGTTTATAACAGCCTCATCTTTTACAATTTTCTTTGCATATTTAACACCATCTTCCTTTTGCTTAGTTGGTACAATTTTTCCATCAATATATTCTTTTATAGTCTTCACAAGCATTTCAGCTGTCAAATTAGATAGTTTATCATGTAAAGTTTTAGAAGTATCGCTAGTATGAATATTCATTGATTTTGATGATAGTATTGGTCCAGTATCCATACCCATTTCCATTAACATTATACATGAACCAGTTGTATGATCACCGGCTTCTATAGCTCTTTGTATTGGAGCAGCACCACGCCACCTTGGTAAAAGGCTAGCATGACCATTAATGCAGCCAAATTTGGGCGTTAACAAGAACTTTTCAGGTAGAAGCAGTCCATACGCAACAACCACAACTAAATCTGGTCTCAGTTTTTCAAATTGAAGAAACACATCATCCTGCTTTAAAGTTGAAGGAGTAATGGTTTTTAAATTTAATTCTTTTGCAGTTTTTTCAACTGGAGAAAGTTTTGTTTTCATACCTCTTCCACTAGGGCGAGCAGGTTGTGAATAAACAGCGACTATATTATAATCTTTCTCAATAAATTTAAGGCTGGGGACAGCAAAATCTGGAGTTCCCATAAATATTATATTCAACTAACCCTCGTTTTCGTAACATTTTAACTTTTAGAGTATTCTTTGATAGCTTTTTTAAGAATTATTTCTCTTTTTAATTTTGATAGATGATCAATAAAAAGAATACCATTTAAATGATCTATTTCATGTTGAATACAAGTTGCTAACAATCCATCAGCATCAATGATTTTATCTTTTTTATTTTCATCTGTATATTTAACTTTTAAGGATGATGGTCTTTTGATTTTTGCATTGTATCCAGGTATAGACAAGCAACCCTCTTCCCTTTCTTCAAGATTTTCTCCTAAACTTATTATTTCTGGGTTAATCATTTTAATTGGAAAAGGTTCAATTTGTTCATCCTTTATTTTTTCATTATATTCTTCTTCTGATAGATTTTGAGTTTCAAACTTTGTTTTCCCACAATCCATTACAATTAATCTCTTATCAACTGCAATTTGTGTAGCAGCTAAACCAATACCATTTGCGTGATACATAGTTTCCATCATATCATCTAGAATGGTTAAAATATTTTCATCAATAACTCTTACAGGTTTAGCAGTAACTTTCAAAAAAGGATTAGGTACTTTAATAATTTCTCTTAGGCTCATTTAGTAAAATCCTTATATATGTTATGCTAGTTAATTTAAAAACAATTTGTAATATTATATTATCTTAATATGGAGACAAAATGGATTTAAAATATTTAATTATATCTATCATTTCTTTATTTATACTCTCAATCATAATTTTTTTAATTTGTAAATTATATTTTGAAAATAAAAATAAAAATCTTAATACATCTTTAAATCTTGAATTAAACCAAATTACTGAATTAAAAGGAGCAGTGTCTCAATTAAGTAGTAGCATTGAAGAGAGATTAGGTAACTTTGGGGCTTCTATTGGTAATAGTCTTACACAACAAACTCAAAATACACAAAAATCTCTTATGGAGATGCACGAGAGATTAGCAATTATTGACAGAGCTCAAGAGAATATTCATTCCTTATCAACACAGGTAAATGACCTACAAAATATTTTGTCAAATAAACAACTTAGAGGAGCGTTTGGTGAGGTCCAACTTGAAAATATAGTTAAAGATGCACTTCCTCAGAATGCATACCAATTTCAATATACACTGATGTCTAATACTAGAGTTGACTGCATTGTAAAAATGCCACAACCACCTGGTTCAATTTGTATAGATTCAAAATTTCCACTAGAAGATTATAAAAAATTTGCAAATTCTTCAAATGAACACGAAAAAAAAGATAATCTAAAATCATTTCATAATGCAGTTCAAAAACATATTAAAGATATTGCTGATAAATATATTTCACCAGGTGAAACCGCAGACTCAGCTATTATGTTCCTTCCTAGTGAATCAATTTACTCAGAAATTAATATTAGGTTTCCAAGACTAGTTAATGAAAGTAGAAATAAAAAAGTTTATATGGCAGGTCCTGATAATTTAATGCTGCTTCTGCATACAGTTAGGGCTATATTAAGAGATGCCACAATGAGTCAAACAGCAGGAAAAATACAAATTGAAGTAGATAAGTTAACTAATGATTTAAATTTGTTAGCTGATAGAATTTTAAAGCTTGATAAGCATTTTGACTTAGCAAGAAAAGACTTAGACGAAATCAAAATTTCTCATAGAAAAATTGAAAATAGAGGCAATGTGATAAATTCTATTGATGTAAGCGACAAAAAAAAATTGAATGAGTAAATTATAATTTGTTTCTAGCTTTTAAAGCTTGCGCAATCGTTCCATCGTCCAAAAAATCTAATTCTCCACCAACTGGTAATCCATGGGCTAATCTTGTGATGTTAATATTAAATTTACTTAATATTTCTGCCAAATAATGTGCGGTTGTTTGTCCGTCAAGTGTAGCTGAGATTGCAATAATTATTTCTGTAATAGATTTGTTTTCTAATCTTTTTTCTAAAGAAGCAATATTAAGTTGCTCTGGATTGATACCATCTATTGCTGACAAAACACCACCTAATATATGATATTTCCCATTATAAACATTTGATCTTTCTAAGGCCCATAAATCTGCAACAGTTTCAACTACGCATAATAAGTTTTGATTTCTAGAAGAATCTTTGCAAATTTGACAGATTACATCTTCATCTAAATTGCCACATTCAATACAACTTCTTATGTTATTAGCTACTGTGGTCAAATCTTCAATAAGTGGTAATAGTAATTTTTCTTTATCTTTTAATAAGTGTAAAACAACCCTTCTGGATGATCTAGGGCCCAAACCAGGTAGTTTTGAAACTTTTTTTATTAGTTTTTCTAAATATTGTTCAGACATTTTAATTTTCCAAATGTAATTTAATTTGATTTTTTATCTTCAATTGAAGTTATTTCAGCCTTAGGAAAATGTTTAAATACTTCTGCAAAATGAGGATTTGCTTTTATTTGTTCTTTCTGCTCATTAAATTTAATATTTTGTTTTTCAACTATAGTTTTTTCTCCATCTTCCTCAGAATGGGTGACATTCCATTTATTTTTGGTTATTTTTTCTAAAGTAGCAGATAAGTTTCTTAGAATTTCTGTATCAGATTTGAATTTTAACCTTAGCTTTATAATACTTTCTTCAAAAGATATTAAATGAACATTATTGATCAATTGAGCATGGAGCAGAGACTCTTTGTTTTTTAAAAGTAAATCTAACATATCTTCAAAAGATTTAGGATTTTTCAAATTTTCTGATTTTTCTTCATTATTTACTATAACTTCTTTGTTTAACTTGTCTTGAATATGTGATGCCTCAGAAACTTTAGTTTGATCATTTTCTGATTTCTCTTCTTTATAATTGGTTGTATTTTCTTTAATTATTTTTTCTTTAGAATTTGTAGTCTCAGAAACTTTAGTTTGTTTATTTTCTGATTGAGTATTTGTTTGCTCTGATATTTTTTCTAAAAATTGACTTGGATCTGGAAGTGATGATCCATAACATAATTTTATTATTGCCATTGAACCAGCTTGTTCCTCATTAGGAGCATATTTTAATTCTTCAAAACTTTTAATTAAAATTTGCCATAATCTAACAAGTTTTGGTAACCCATTTGTAGAAATTTCAGAAATTTTTTTCTGGATCGACTCAGTCATATTAGTGTCTGATTTAATAACATTAATTTTTGATGCTAAATGACTTATTTCCAAAAGATTTGAGATAATTTGAAGTGGTTGTACACCATTTTGTAAAATATCATCATAAACTTTTAAAGCTTCGCTACATTTATTTGATAAACATAGCTCAAACAATTCAATGTTTTTTTCATAACCATTTAATCCAAGCATATTTAAGACTGTTTGTTCCTTAATATCATCTCCACATAGAGATGCTGCTTGATCAAGTAAAGATAAAGCATCTCTTACAGATCCTTCACTTGCTTTACAAATATGTGAGATAGAATCATTCTCATAATAAATGCTTTCATTTTGACAAATGTTTTTTAAATGATTAGTTAATGTTTTTAAATCAACTCTCTGAAGATCAAATTTTTGACATCTTGAAATTATTGTTGCTGGTATTTTTTTTATTTCAGTTGTTGCAAAAATGAATTTAACATTTTGTGGAGGTTCTTCTAAGGTTTTTAAAAGAGCATTAAATGCTGCGTTAGACAACATATGAACTTCATCTATAATGTAAACCTTGTATCTTGCATTATTTGGTGAATATATAACAGAGTCAATTATTTCTCTTATGCCATCAACGCCAGTTCTACTAGCGGCATCAACCTCAATGACATCAAGAAAATTTCCATTATTTATGGATTTGCACGGTGAGCAATTATTACAAATTTCAAAAGAGGGATCTTCTTTACTGCCATCGCCGATACAATTTAAGGCTTTAGCTATTATTCTTGCTGTGGTAGTTTTCCCAACACCTCTTATCCCAGTTAAGAGAAATGCGTGAGCTAATCTACCTTTGTTAAGAGCGTTATTAAAAGTTTTAACTAGTGTGTCTTGTCCAATTAATTCACTAAAATCATTTGGTCTATATTTACGAGCTAAAACTCTATAATTGGTTTGTTCAATAATATTATTTATTTGATATCTCGTTTATAATCAGTAAAACGAAGGGCCTCACAACCCGCTATCATTGTTACGGCTGCTTCCTTTCGGACCTGACCGGATTTGCAAGAATTACGTCCGTGTGACCCTTCACAAATATATATGTTATAAATAGTTATAATATGCAAGAATTTCTGTGCTTTTGAATTAGTTTTTCTTCGATCTAGAGTAAGTTCCAATAATTTTTACTGAATTAGGTTCGCTATAGAAATACATTTCTTCTAGAGCGTTTTGCATAGGTTTTGTATCTGGATGACCTTCTGCATCAACGTAAAATCTTGCTGCGTTCATCTCCTTACCACCAATATAGCTTTCAAGTTTAGTAAGATTTATTCCGTTAGTAGCAAATCCACCTAATACTTTATATAATGCAGCAGGAACAGACCTAACCTCAAAAATTATAGTAGTCACAGGAATTGGTATGTCTACAGATGGTGTCTGAGAATCTCTAGCCATTATAAGAAATCTAGTTGTATTATGTTCTGCATCTTCGATATTATTTTTCAATATTTGTAAGTCATAGATTTTTGCTGCCATATTTGATGCGATTGCAGCAATTTTTGGATCTTCTAACCTTGAAACTTCTTCCGCTGCTCCAGCAGTATCTATATGTTGTATTGGTACTAGGTTATATTTTTGTATAAATTTTCTACATTGAGCTAGTCCTTGTGCATGACTTTTAACATATTTCAAATCTTCTAGTTTAGAAGTTTTAAGCCCAAGTAATTGATGATTCACTCTTTGAAAATGTTCACCAACAATAAATAAACCACTTTCTGGTATTAAATGATGAATATCTGCCACTCTACCAGCCAAAGAATTCTCAACAGGGACCATTGCGTAATCTGATTCACCATTTTTGGTAGAGTTAAGCATGTCTTCAAATGAAGTACATGCTAGAGTTTTAGAATTAGGAAAATAAGCTTCACATGCCATATTTGAATATGCGCCAGCCATACCTTGAAAAGCAATTATAAGTTTACTTATATCATTCATTTTTATCTCTATTTTGTTTGACTTTATTTATTATATGAATAACTAAATTAAGTCTTTAAAATAATTTTCTGCTTTCTTTAAATCTGATTTAGTATCCACTCCAATCGGGTGTTCAGAAGTAATAATTGTGTGTATCTGCATTCCAGATTCTAGTGCTCGAAGTTGTTCAAGTTTCTCTGATTTTTCTAGTGGAGAAGGTTTTAGTTTTACAAATTTTTCTAAAATATCTCTTCGCCATGCATAAATCCCAATATGATGCCAAATATTTTCACTTCCAGTTGGAATACATGCTCTACTAAAATATAATGCTCTTCCAATATCATCCACTTTGGGATTATTGTTTATGAATGTGGTTGCTACTTTCACAACTGATGGGTCATCAAACTCATCTGGAGAGGCTTTAACAATTACTGTAGTAATTTCCTTTAATGGATCTTTAGCTACCTGAGCTAATTTTTTGATTAAATTTCCTGAAATATTTGGTAGGTCGCCTTGTAGATGAATAATATTTTTATATTTTTTTTCATGATCAAACTTTTCAAGAGCTTCTAATATCCTATCTGATCCACTTTCATGTTGATGAGAAGTCATTAATGCAGTCCCACCATATTCACTAACAGTTTTAAAAATCAACTTATCATCAGTTGCAACAACTACTGGAGCATTTAATTTTGCGTTTTTTGCACAATTATATGCATGAATTATTAATGGGATACCATTTATCTTAAGTAGTGGTTTATTGGGTAATCTTGATGAACCTAACCTAGCAGGTATCATAATTATGGTATCAGTATATTCCAATTTTAGGCTCCATGAATCATCTATAATAATATTTAAAGTTTCTTGGAAATAATTTATTACCCTTTTTGACTTTTATACTTGAAGAAAGCATTTCTTGCATGTAAATAATTATTTATTGAAATTTTTTTTGTGGGTTAATTTATGGATGCATTGAGATTTAACAAGATAGCAGCAGCTTTATTATCAGGTGTTTTGTTGATAATGGTTTTTGGAAAAATTGGTAATTTACTTGTTAATCCAAATACAGAAGTCTCAAACGCATACCCAATCGAAGTTCCAGAAAAAGCTGAAACAAAATCAAAAGAAACTAAAGAAATAGTGGTTGAACCTATACTTGCTCTTTTAGCTAATGCAGATATAGATAGTGGTCAGAAAATTTCTAAAAAATGCACTGCTTGTCACGGATTTGAGGCTGGAGGTGTAAACAAAGTTGGGCCTAACCTTTATAATATCGTTAACAAAGAACAAGGTAAAGCTGACTATGCATATTCTAAAACACTTGCATCATTATCTGGTAAATGGACTTACGAAGAGCTGAATAAATTTTTGTATAAACCAAAACTATTTTATAAAGGCACTAAAATGAATTATGCAGGTTTATCAAAAACAAAAGATAGAGCTGATCTAATTGCTTGGTTAAGAACAAAGAGCGATAGTCCTGTAGCCTTGCCATAGATAAAATAGAAATGAACAAAAATCCCTTTTGAAAAGGTCCTTTTTATGAATGAAGCTGAATTTATTGAAATTTCAGATTTTATGAATTTATTAGCTGATCGTTCAAAAGTTATAACTTTAGAAGGTTTTAACTCAAATTTAACTTTACAAGTTAAAGATGATGGAAGTCCTGTAACAGACTATGATATAAATTCTGAGAAAATATTAAGAGAGATTATATCAGCTAAATTTCCAAATCATAATATATTTGCTGAAGAGATGGGATTTACATCAAATAACTCTGATTATACTTGGATTATAGATCCAATAGATGGTACTCGTAGCTATGTTATTGGAAGGCCTTTATGGGGTACATTAATATCACTTGCATTTAAAGGTGAACCAATTATTGGCATGGCTGATTTTCCTGCTTTAGATGAAAGATGGATTGGTTATAAAAATAAATGTTTACTTAACAACGCAGCTTTTAAAAAAAATTATAAATCCATCACAAGTATATCTGAAGCAACAATTGGCTCTACAGGACCACATTTATTTTCTGAAATTGGTAAACAAAAATATGAAACTTTGATAAAAAAATCCAAGTATCATGTTTGGTCAGGTGATTGTCATAATTATTGTTTGGTACTCAAAGGAGGCTTAGATTTAGTAGTTGAAGAAGGTCTTTCTTCATATGATATCTTGCCATTGATACCTATATTAAAATCAAAAGATCTTATTGTAACTGACTGGAAATCTAAAAAAATTAATCTTAAAAATGATTTATTCAGCAAGTACTCTGTAATTGTTGCAAGAGATAAGAATATTTATGATACAGCAATTAATTATATGAATTAATTTAAAATTTAACTTTTTGAACAATACTTAATAATCATATTCACTATGCTACGTAATCCCATAGCTTCTCCACCTATAGGGAAGCCTGGCCGTGATGAAGTATTCCAAGCCATAAGATCAACATGTGCCCAATTTGTATTTTTATCTATAAATCTATTTAGGAATAATGCTGCAGTTATTGCACCACCTGTTCCTGACGATCCTGTACTGCTTATTACATTATTATTTTTATCAAGTTGTTTATTATAAGGTTTAAATAAAGGCAATCTCCACATTGGATCAATTTGTTTTATGCCCTCATTCATAATATCTTCCCCCAAAGTATCATTGTTTGTAAATAATGCTGGTAATTCTGTACCTAAAGCTATTCTTGCAGCTCCCGTTAAAGTAGCGAAATCTATAATAAAATCACTTTTTATTTTACTTTCCTGACAATATGTGAGTGAGTCTGCGAGTAATAATCTGCCTTCCGCGTCTGTATTGCCAATTTCAACTGGTGTTTGGTTTCTTGAATAAACAACATCTAATGGTCTCATTGATTTTTCAGAGACCGCATTCTCAGCAAGTGGTAAAATTACTCTTAAATTAACAGAACAATTTATTGACATTAATGCATATGCTATTCCTAGAACTACTGCACTACCACCCATATCTTTTTTCATTAATAACATACTATTGGAAGGTTTTATATCCAAACCACCACTATCAAAAGTAACTCCCTTACCAACCAAAACAATGTTAGGATAATTATTTTTGTTATTTTTATTCCATTGAAGATCAATAAGCACGGGTTTGTTTTCAGAAGATCTGCCAACAAAATTTACTAAGGGAAAATTCTTTTCTAGTTGTTTGTCTTTATATGATAAGATTGTAGGAGAAAATTTTTTAAATAATTTTTTAATTATTTTTTCGTAGTTTAATGGTGTTAGTATATTTGGTGGCAAATTAATCAAATCTCTTGTTAGAAAAATACCTCGTATTTCTGAAAAGCACTTTTCTAATGAATTTTTTGAAATTTCTTTTTTACATTGAGATAAGCATAAGGACTGCTTTTCATAGGTACTTTTGTTTATTTTTTTTATGGAAAAATTATAGAATGCTAACCCCCATCCTAAAATAAAGTTTAACTTGTCAAAGTTTTCAAATTTGTCAACAAATTGAACACTCCATTTTCTCTTTGGAAGTTTCTGTGATAGTTTAGCTGCTTGGTCAATTAAGCTTTTTTTCGGTTCATGAGATTTTTTAATTATAGCAATTGCTCCACCAAGACCAAATTCCTTGTCTGGGAAAAATCCAAAATGCTGCGTTTCAAGTGTAAAACTTGTAGTTAAAAATTTTTTTTGTTTTTCGGATATCAACTTAGTTGAATTGAAACTTTTTATATCGTTAAAAAGATAAAGAGGAATTGATTTGATTTTTCTATTTTCGCAAAATCCATTTAGAAACTCATTAAAATTATATACCATTATTTAATTACCTTGTAATAAAATTTAAAATTATAACATTACTATCAAAATATGGTATTTCTAAATTAATAAAAAAGTTAAAGAAATGAATAGTATTTTAGAATTTTCAGAAATTTTTAAAAAATTAAAAAAATTAAAAAAATTAAATTATTTAATTTTTGGTTCCTTGATTATTTTAATAATTTTAGCTCTTTTCTCTGGCCAACACTCAATACCTCCTATAGACCGGGATGAAGCCCGTTTTGCTCAAGCTAGCAGTCAAATGATACAGAGTGGTGATTATGTAAATATTAATTTTCAAGACGAAATTAGAGCCAAGAAACCAATTGGCATTTATTGGCTTCAAGCGTTTTCAGCAAAAATATTTGGTCAGGAAGATATTGGTTCGTATAGAATACCATCTTTATTAAGCTCTATTATAACACTAGTTTTTGTTGGTTTGATAACTAGGTTGATTTTTCCTCTTTATCAGACTCTTATCGTAACATTATTATTTGGATCATCAATTGTATTTATGGGTGAAGCCCACCTTGCCAAAACGGATGCTACTCTTTTGTGTTTAATCTGTATTCAGCAATATTTTTTACTCAAAATAATTTTGGACCAAGATAATACTTTCAAAGTAATATACCTTTACCCAATATTAGTGTGGCTAGCTTTTTCTTTTGGTGTTTTGGTAAAAGGTCCTCTTTCAATAGCTATACTATTTCCTACAGTTATTGCCTTTTCCATAATTCAGAAATCTATAAGTCTGATAAAATCTTTAAGACCCATGTTAGGTTTTTTAATATGTACTTTAGTTATTCTGCCATGGTTTTTGGCGATTGATGAAGCAACAAACGGTATGTTTTTACATAAAGCTTTTCAAGAAGATTTTTTTAGTAAATTGGAGAGTGGTCAGGAGGGACATGGTGGGATGCCAGGAACTCATTTGTTAACATTATCAATTTCAATATGGCCTATTGCAACTTTTTTACCTTGCTTGATTTTATTTATTTTACAAAATAGAGCTAATATAATTATAAAATTTTTAATGTGTTGGATATTACCATTTTGGAGTATTATCGAAATAATTCCAACAAAACTTCTTCATTATCCACTTCCAGTTCTGCCAGCAATTGCAATTCTAGCAATAGGTGGGCTATTGCAGTTTAAATCTAATATCAAAAAAATAAAAAGTGCATTACTTCAAAAAATTACTTATATTTTTTCTATTTTATTTAGCTTTGGAGGAATTATTTTAAGTGTAGGAATTTTTTATATTTCTTATAAGTTTAATATTGAAAACGATTATATTTTAACATTTTTCACAATGTTGCTTGTCTTAATTGCGATTGTAATTTTTATTTTGTCCCATACTTTGATTTTTAATTTCAAAACTTTATACCTAGATATTAGTAAAAGTTTTTACAATATTTTATTGGTAATCATTGCTCTTGGATCAATTTTTAATATTATTAATTATAATTTTGTTTTACCTAAACTAGATTATTTACATCCAAGTAAGTCTATCATAAATAAATTAAAAAAAGTTAAGACTGATGCGGTTGCGTCTTCAGGTTATCATGAACCAAGTCTTGTTTTTTTATTAAATGGTAATGTTATATTATCTAATCCTCACGAAGCTGGTATTTTTATGGCAGAGGGTAAAAACAATGTAGCATTAATAGAAAAAAATGATTTAAAACAATTCTTTGAAACAACAAATGATCTTAATTTAAAAATAAATGAAATATCTATAGTAAAAGGTTTTAATATAGCTAAAGGAAGACACGTAGAAATATACATTTTTCAAAATCAATTGTTTGACCTAACTGATTAAAATAGCTATTGGTTTTTATATATCCAATTATTGTAATAATAAACATGTCCAAAATAACCGAAATATCTGTAGTTATTCCTGTTAAAAATGAAGCAGGAAATATTGATACCCTAGTAAGTGAAATTCATCAGTCATTAAAAAAGTTTAATTATGAAATAATATACGTAAATGATGGATCAGACGATAATACTGAATTAGAATTAAAAAGTAATATGAAAAATAACAAAAAACTAAGAGTTATTAGTCATGAAATCAGTCAAGGTCAATCCGCAGCTTTAAGGACAGGTATTAAAGCATCAAATTCAACACTCATAGCAACTTTGGATGGAGACGGTCAAAATGATCCATCAGATCTTCCCAAAATGATTAATACACTCAAGAGCTGTAAAGATGAGTTAGTATTAATTGGCGGAGTTAGAGTAAATCGTAAGGATAGTATTACTAGGTTATTGGCATCATCTTTTGCAAAGTATTGCAGATTTATTTTGCTTAAGGATACTCACCCTGATTCAGGTTGTGGTATAAAAGTATTTCATAAAGAATTATTTTTAAGGCTTCCTTATTTTGACCATATGCATAGATTTTTATCAACTTTAGCCTTACGTGAAGGTGCCAAGGTTTTAAAATTTAATGTTAAACATAGAGAAAGAGTAGTAGGGACTTCGAATTATACTAATTTAGGTAGATTCCTAGTTGGCCTTTTTGATGTGGTAGGTGTAATCTGGCTAAGAAATAGAATGCCAAAAAATACTTCCTTTAAAGAGATTTTAAAATAATTAGGAATTTGTAATGAATTTTATATCATTCTTATCAACCCAGATAGAAAAAGGTGCAATTTTTTTAAATGAGTTAATAATTGTCATTCTACCATTTATGGAGCCTTATTTATTAGATCATCCAGAAGCAATTATGATTACTATAGGTTTTGGAGGGCAGGCATTATTTGCAACACGTTTTATCATTCAATGGATTAGCAGTGAAAATGCAGGTAAGTCAGTCATACCTATAACTTTCTGGTATTTTTCAATTTCAGGTGGACTGGTTTTATTAACATATGCAATTTGGAGACAAGATCCAGTTATCATTGCTGGACAGTCGGTTGGTGTATTTATATATGCTAGAAACTTATATTTTATATATAGAGAAAAAAAACTAGGAAATAATTCTTGAAGAACTTTTTAGTATATTAATTTAGAGACTAGATTTATGAGAATTCATTTTTAATTGGTCTGGCAAGTAAGTTTTTTATAATGTCTTTTATATCTGATTTTTTGTTTATTATTTTATAAATTGCGTCCACGATTGGCAGCTCTACATTAAGTTCTTTGGACAAAGAAATGGCAGCATCTAGAGCGTTTAAACCTTCTACTAGACGAGTGGGACGCTGAATATTATTTTTTATTAAATCAATCCCATATGCCATATTTCTAGAATGCGGTCCACTACATGTTAGGCTCATATCTCCAATTCCAGCAAGACCAAACGCCGTTGCGTGATCCCCACCTAATTTTTTAATTAATTCGCATGTTTCCGAAATACCTCTAGTAATAAGCGCAGCTTTAGCATTATCACCTAATTCTAAACCTTCAACAATACCAGCACCAATAGCAATTATATTTTTTATTGCACCTGCAATAGATGCCCCACTTGGATCATTACTAGGATAAAGTCTTAAATTGGAATTGTGAAATAATTCGCAAATAGAAGTGGCTACTTCAATCTTTTTATTAGCCACTATCGCTGCTGCAGGCTTGTTTTTAGCAATTTCATCAGCAAAAGTAGGTCCGGTTAGTATAGAAAGTGATATGTTTTGAAATCTATTTTCTACAATTTCATTAAAAGTTTCACCTTTTTTTGTTGCAAAACCTTTTGAAGTAATAATTACATTTATTTTGTTTTTAGAAAAAGAGGAGATTTCTTCGATAGCCATTAAAACTCTTTTGCTTTCTGTGGTAATAAAAATTAAATCACTACCTTTGATGGCTTTTTCTTTGTTTGTGGTTGCTTGTATCAAAGGACTTAATTTTAAATTAGGGAATCTCTCTGATTTACTATTATTTATTTGTGTTTCTCGTTTCGTATTGGATACTAATATAGTGGAATTATGATTTAACGTGGAAAGTGTAATTGCTAATGCTTGCCCCCATGCACCACCTCCATAAAAACATATATTTGAATAAATCGACATTTATGCTTTTGCTCCACTTTTCCCTATATTTTGATGTATAGGGTTTATTAAATGTGCATTGGGATCTAGTGGCCACCTTGGTCTTGGCTTGAAATTAAAATTACTTTCACCTTCATTATAATATTTTTCGTAGCCTGCCCATGCTATCATTGCACCATTATCTGTGCATAAATTTAATGGAGGCGCAAAAAAAGTACTATCTGTTTCTAAACATAGTTTTTTTAGTTCTTCTCTTATATGTAAATTTGCAGCAACTCCCCCTGAAACTACAAGTTGAGTATTAGACAAGTTACCAAGAATTTCCTTAAATTTTGTAATTCCTAATCTAGTTCTATCAATTAAACAATCAGTTATAGATTTTTGAATGCTTGCTGATAAATCACTTATTATTTTTTTGTTTAATTTGTTTTTCATTGCTATCTGATTAAAAGCTGTTTTGAGACCTGAAAAAGAGAAATTTGGATTATTAGATTTATGCATTGGTCTTGGTAAATAAAAACTCGTTGGATCACCATCTTTAGACATTTTTTCTATCATGGGTCCACCTGGAAAACCTATGCCTAGTATTTTTGCAGCTTTGTCAAAAGTTTCTCCAGCTGCATCGTCTAAGGTTGAACTTATTCTGGTATATTTCCCATATTCTTTTACAGCTATTATTTGAGTATGTCCTCCAGAAACTAAAAGCAGAAGATAGGGATATTCAATATTATCTGTTAAACGGGCGGTTAATGCATGACCTTCTAAGTGATTTACAGCAACGTAAGGTTTTTCAAGTGACATAGCTAAAGATTTAGCAAATACAGTACCTACAATTACGCCACCGATTAATCCTGGTCCTCCCGTGGCTGCAATTAAGTCAATTTCTTTTAAATTTAGCTTTGATTCTTCTAATGCTCTATTAATTGCGTGATCCAAGTTAGATAGATGGTCTCTAGCTGCTATTTCAGGCACAACACCACCATAATTATTTAAATTTGAGTTTTGATTGATTACAACATTAGACAAAATATCTTTTTTTGAAGTAACCACGCCAATTGCTGTATCATCACAACTTGTTTCAATACCAAGTATCTTTATGTCATTAGAACCACGCATAAAATTCCTAATTAAATTAAAATTTTACTATAAATTAAATTTAAAACTTAGTAATGCAATATAAATTAATATTGTATGTTATACGATTTACTATAAGTGTATAGAAATATTCAAGAATTAATAAATAACTTGATAATATAAAAGATTAATAAATTAAAATGACACTTAAAATAAGAATTGCTACTCGAAAATCAGAACTCGCTTTACGACAGGTAGATATTGTTAAAAGTTATTTTGGAGAAGATGTTGAAACTGAAACTATTAAAGTTACTACATCAGGGGACCAAATTTTAACTAAATCTTTATCTGACATTGGAGGTAAAGGTCTTTTTATAAAGGAATTAGAGAATTTTATTTTAAATGGATTTGCAGACATTGCTGTTCACTCAATGAAAGATATGGAAACAGATATTGCAAAAAATACTGAAATCTCAGCTGTTCTTCCAAGAGGTGATAGAAGTGATGTCTTGTTAGGAAATTATGATTCACTCGATAATTTGCCAGATAAAGCAATTGTTGGAACAAGTTCTGTAAGAAGAGCTGCTTTTGCTAAATATTATAGACCTGATTTAAACATAAAGATTCTTAGAGGTAATGTTGGAACTCGAATTGAAAAGCTAAACTCTGGATTATATGATGCAATTATATTAGCAAAAGCAGGTTTGGATAGGTTAAGTATTAACGTTGGTAACATAATTCCAAAAGAAATTATTCCTCCAGCATCTTCTCAAGGGGTTATTGCAATTCAATCTACTACAAATGGTAATGATGAATATCAAAAACAATTAAAAATGCTCTTAAATAAAATTAACGATGAAAGGACTTTTTTTGAAACTTTAGCCGAAAGAAGTCTATTAAAAACTTTAGATGGTTCTTGTAGATCTCCAATTTCAGCAAGCGCACATTTTACCGATAGTAAAGAATTGATATTGTATGGAGCAATTGCAACTTTAGATGGTACGAAAGTAATTAGATCTAAAATTAAAGGATCGATTAAAGACGCAATTAAGTTAGGTAAAGAGTTAGGAAATAAAATTAAAGCTCAAACTAACGGTGACTTTTTATTTAAATAACTTCATTAAAAAAGGAGTTGATGGATTAAAAAATTAAAAACAATAACTTTTGTCCTTCGAGAGAAAAAAGATGCTGAAAGGAATTCACGATATCTAAATGATAATGGGTTTTTTTCAAAAGCGTTTCCTATAACAACATTAAAATATGAAGATTTTAAAAGCTTAAATATTTCAAAAAAGGATTTTAATTATATAATAATAACAAGTCCTAAAGCATTAAAATTTCTAGAAAAGATAATTTTAGATACAAGAGGGAATTTAACTAAAGATATAAGAATTTTTTCTGTAGGATTTGAAACTACATATCAATTGAAAAAATTATATTATACTAATATTTTACAGGCAAATAATAGTTCTCAATCTTTACATAACTTAATTGTAATTAACACTAAAAAAGAAGATTATGGTTTATGGATTGCTGCTAAAAATAGAAGTGTTGAACTTGAAAAAAATTTATTAAATAACAACAGAAAAATAGAAATTATCGAAGGTTATAGCACCCATCCAATTTTAGAATTACCAAAGCCTTTGCAAACGGATTTAATTGAATATGAATTTTTAAATTTAGTCATATTTTCGTCAAGAAATGTATCAATTGCAAAACAAATTTTAGAAAAACACAATTTATTCAACATTGTAAAAAATAAAGCAACTTTATATGTTAATAGTGAAAATGTTGCTAAAAAAGCAGAGAGTTTAGGTTTAAGAAATATAAAAATTATCAAGAAAAATTTTACTAAAGAATTTTTAGATAATATAATCAAATCATCCTAGTAAACAGGGACATAACGATGATAAAAGCCAAAACTCATAAAGCTAAGAGTGATAAAGAAACAATCATCGATATGGAGCCGGTAAATGAAACACAAAAAACAATTATTTTTAAAAATCCTATTTTTTTAATACCGTTTATAACCGTATTTTCGTTTATAATAATTTTAATTTGGTTAACAGTATATTATTTGCCAAATCATATTGAACAACAGTCAAATAAAATCACTCAACTAAACAACGAGATTGAGGCTTTAAAAGATACAGAAAATATAAAAATTAATGAAATTAATACAGAAATTGAATTACTTAAAAATAAGCTTAATACTCTTGATTTTAATACAAGCGAAACAATAAATCTCGAAATTAAAAATCAAGGTAATTCCTTGTTATTGATAAAAGAAGAGCTAGATAAAATCTCAAATAAAATTAAAATTTTAGAAAACAAATCTGAAATAGCAAATAAAGAAATAGAACAAAATAATAATGCTGTTCAAGTTAAAAACTCTTACGAACCGAGAAAGTTTTCACAAAATATAGAAAAATCTCAAAAAGAACTTATAAAAGAAGGTGAAATAATAATAGAAAAACTTCTCTCAAAAAAAGACTTTGGTTCATCTTCCAATTACGATGAAGTTCTTAGTGAACAAACCTATTTGAATAGATTGAAAAATTATTTTGCAGGTTTTTTTAAACTTAGAAAGTTTTCAGACAACACCACCCCTAGAGGATTAATTACAATTGCAGAAAAAGAGCTTGAAAACAAAAATTTTAATAATTTTTTATCTATCATAAAGAAACTTCCTGAGAATTGGAAAGAAACTATAAAAGGCTCAATAAATAGGTTTGAAACAGCATTAAATCAAAATTAAACAAAGAGTGAATAAGTGATTTTTAAAATCTTAAAACTAATTATATTTATTTCCATCATATGGTATTTATCAGAGTTCTTTTCTGAGCGTCCTGGATTAACATCTATAAATTGGATGGAGTGGGGAATTCAAATACCTACAGACAGGTTTATTCTAATTATTATTTTGTTTTCTGTAATTTTAATCTTTATTGACAGAATTTGGCTAGCTTTTTTGAATTTGCCAAAAGCGACATTAAGACGATTTGAAGCTAACAATAATAAAAAAGTCGAACAAAAATTAGTAAAGGCATTTTTATTAGCAAGTCATGGAGAATTAGAAACTGCAGCAAAAGAAGCTGCTTTAGTATCAAGGAATACTAAAGATAAAAATTTGGGTAAATTATTAAACACACACATTAATGTCTTTAACAAAATAAACAAAAACTCTAATGAAAATGAAGAATTATCAAAAAATTATTTTAAACAGCTTACTGATGAACCATCTACAGCATTTGTTGGTCATTTAGCACTTATGAGACAAGCAATATTTGATAAAAAAGATTTGAATGAAATTATTAATGAAGGCCTAAAGGCTCTTAAATTTGAACCGAAGTCAAAACAAATTTTAGAAGTTTTATTATTTTCATATGCAAAGCTGAAAGATATTTCAAATTCTCTTGTATACCTCAATAAATTAAAAAAACTGAATTATATGGAAGATAATATATACAAAAATATATCTGCGGATTTAAATTACTTAAAGGCATTGGATTACTTAAAAGATGAAAAAAGTTATCTTGCTACCAATCATTTAAAAGAAGCCTTTAAACAAAAACCAAGTCATATTGGAGCTTCTGTAAAGTTGTCAGGCCTGCTTAAGGGTATTGGTTCAAAGACAAAGTCAATCGATCAACTAGAAAGAACTTTTTTATTAACTGCTAACCCAGATATTTTAGAAGAACTATCAAAAAAATGGAATTTAAAAACATCAGGATCCCGTGTTTCAAAAGCGATTAATCTTTTGAATAAAAAATCTTCCCAAGAAATTAAAAATGATCTTAAAATAGAAGTTGCATGTTATGCTATTTCTGAAGAAATTTGGGGAGAGGCTGAAAAACTATTAAAAGATATTCCCAAAGATAAACTTACAACCAAAGCATATCAAGCGTTGGCTGATATAGCTGGATCTCAAAATAATCCTGAAGCAGTTAAGAATTATCTTGAAAAAGCTGCAAGCGCTAAAGAAGGATATAATTATTTTTGTTATTCCTGTGGAAATAAAAATCATAATTGGGAATTACATTGCCCAAAATGTGATCAATTAAGTACTATTGATTGGATGAAAATAGAAAATAATCAAAATTATGATGTTTTAAAAATATCTTCAGATAATGAGCCTAATAGATTATCAAATAAAATAATCAATTGAAATACTAACTAAATAAATAGAAAAAATAATTAAAATAAACCCAAAAAATAAAAAAATTATTTTTTGATTAAGGATAATGTAATTTTTTAATTTTGGAAGGTTAACTGAGTAGGAAACTAAAATATACCAGACTGTGTCAACTATTCCTGTTAATAATCCAATCCCAACTTTGTTATAGTCATTAAAGTCATTATTTATAAACTGACTAAAAACAGATGTAAAAAAAATTAGAATTTTAGGGTTAATTAAAGATGTTGTAAGTCCCAAAAAAAAACTATCTGTAATTTTTTTTGATATTATATAATTTTTGTTAATGTTTTTTTCATTTGTTTCAAAAAACATCATTTTATAACCAAAAAATATAAGAAATATCGCACCCATTAATTGAATCAATGGTATTATTGAGGGTAAATTTTTATCAATCAAACTTAAAGTGTAAATAGAGATTAGAGCATAAATAAATATACCAAGCCCATGCGCTAATGAAGCAATGATTCCTGATAAAAAGCCTCTAGTATTATTTATGTAAATTATTACTAAAACACTTGGTCCAGGTGTTGTTGCACCTATTATACAAATAAGTGCAATAGACAGCCATTCATAAATGCTCATATTTAAACTTAAACCTTAAACTAAACTTTAAACTAAATTTTCAAACTTATTTTGTCTTAGTCCTTCATAAACTGTTATTGCCACGGAGTTACTTAAATTAAGACTTCTACTATTCATAATCATGGGTATCCTAAGTCTATTTGTAACTTTTATTTTATTTAAGATTTTATTAGGTAATCCGCTGGTCTCACTTCCAAATAAGAAGCAATCATTTCTTTTAAATTTTATTTTAGTAAAAGTTTTTTTAGCAAATTTGGTGAATGCATAAATTTCATTAGACTTTATTGAATTTAAACATAAATCAAAACTATCATGTAAAAAAAAATCTGCATCTCTTTTATAATCTAGGCCGGCTCTTTTAAGTGAACTATTACTTAGATTAAAACCTAATGGTCTAATTAAATGTAATTGAGCGCCAGTATTAGCTGCTAACCTCATAATATTACCTGTATTAGGCGGGATTTCAGGATTATATAAAATTATATGAAACATTAAAATTTTCTAACTTAGTTTAATTTAGCGAACCTTTTAGAATATATTTTAGGATTCTTACAACTTGATATTGATCTTTTGCAACAGAAGATGCTGCTGCATCTACTTCTTTCAATGCATGTTGATGTTCATCATTATGGATTACAATTATAGATTTGTTTAAAGCTGCAGCAAAACCAGCATCAAAAGCTGCATTCCATTGTTTATATTTTTCTCCAAATTTAACAATAACAATATCAGCATCTTTAATTGCTTTTCTTGTTTTTATAGAGTTAATATTAGCACCTTTACTGTCTTTCCAGAAATTCTTTTCTTCTTGTCCTAATATTTCTACTCCACAATTATCAGACGCTTCATGATTTGTTATTGGAGAGGAAAAAGAAATATTTAAATTTTCATTTTTGCATAAATTAATTATTTCTTCACGCCAATCAGTGTGAATTTCTCCTGAAAGATAAATGTTCAACATATTAAGCTCCCTTCTTGATATTGTTACATAATAGTTTTGGTGCATGCTTCATTGTAATAGCTAGAGAAATACTTGCAAACATAGCTAATATACACATTCCTAATAAAATATAATTATAATTATGTCCAAAATCTAATAGTATACCTACTATTGCTGGACCCAATGAAGTCCCAAACACCATTGTTGATGTTGATAAAGATCTAACAGATCCCAAATTTTTTGTTCCATAGTAATTTGGCCAAAAAGTTCCCCCGATTGTCATTGCTAATCCTTGGGTCATTCCTAGAAAGGCAAGTCCAATCATTGCATGAAGATATGAGTTACCGAAAGAAATTATCAACAATCCTAAGGACATTGGTAGTAAGTAGAATGGTAAAATTTTTTCAACACCAAATTTATCTAGTATCCAACCAGAGCATAAGGTAGTGAAAATGGACATTGAAGTATAGAATGGGAATAGGGCAGTGAAAGAAATTAAAGACCAATCTTTAATTTCTGTTAAGTGAACCATATTAAAAAAGAAGGCAGTAGAAAAAATTGGAGGAATTAAAAAAGGCACTATGACAGCCCAAAACACCCAATGATTAAGAGCTTCTTTTCTGGTCCAATGCTTATTCTGCATTCCTAATTGATTAGAAATGTTCTCTTGTTTACTGTTAGGAATTCTTTCATTGGATAATAACTTCAATATCACAGGTAATAAGAATAACAATATAAGCATTCCAACAACCCAACTATTTCTCCAGCCAATAATTGTAAACAAACTCACAAACACTACTGGGAATATTGCTTCCCCAATTGAAAATCCCATTATTGATAAAGATAAAGCTTTACCTTTGTTTTTCCCATACCATTTACCTATAGCCACTGCAGGTATGTGTATTAGCATTCCTTGACCAAAAAATCTGAGACCAAAAATTATTAATGGAAGAAGCCAAACAATCTCAATAAAGGTCATGCTTAAGCAAAGGAGACTTAAGCAAATAATTACAATTTTTATGTTTGATGTAATTTTATATTTATCAACGTAGCCCCCAAAAACTAACATAGCCATAGCAGAAACTAATGTTCCCCCAGAGTAGATGGCGCCCCAATCGCCATGAGATAAATCAAATGCTTGTCTAATTTTGCCAGCAAATAATGAGATAAAAAAAGTTTGCCCAAAACAGGAACAAAAATACAAAAGAGCTGTAGCTAACAACCATCTAGCATTTTCAATTATAAAATTCATAAGAAACCTATCTAATCGTTAGGTAGATTTTATGATACTTAAATAAAGTTTAGGCAATAGTTTAAATTTTTAATTCACCAATTTTATGGTTTTCTATATCAAGAAATATATCAGTAGGATTTCCAATTCTTCCGTATCCATTCCAAACTTTAAACCCTAGTAATTCTTTTTGATAGTCATTTAAATTTGAAAAAACTTCTTTTTTTATACCCAAGGTAAAATTTTCTTGAGGCCTAAATTGTGGACCACAAAAAGTTATTAATAGCGCAAGCCTATTATCCTTTGTAATATTAGCACCTGTTCCATGCCATACCCTACCATCGGTAATAATAGCACAACCAGGAGGACCTTCAGCAGATATTACTTCTATATCTTTATCTAAAACTTTATCTGGATGACGTCCAAATAAATGAGATCTTGGGACAATGCGCGTACCCCCATTCTCTTTACTCATTCCATTTAGCATTATTAAAACATTAGTTACAGCTGGCCTTGAAATAAGTTCGTTGTTACAAATATTTTCATTGATTTTGATATTAAATTTATTTCTTTTAATAGATCCTGGAGGTAAAAAATCATCATTTCGATTGACTGGGTCTGGAAACCACCATTGATCAGTATGAAGATCCATCGCTACGCCACCAGGCTTAGCAATATTTGCTCCAAAGCTTGAAACTAGGAATTCATCTCCAACAATTTCTTTTACGCAATCCATATAATTGTGTTTTGCTAAAATATTTAAAAATACTCTACCTTTATTTGGCAACATCCATACTCGTTGGTTTACCCCGGGGGCATCAGTATTATTATTGAAATCACCCCATTTCTTTTTTTCACTGCCATCCTCGTATGCAAGATTTAATTCTTTTTCTGCATTAGCCTGTTCAATTAGCCTTTCCATAGCTCTGTTATTTAGATCTGGTGGAATAGCATTTTTAAGTAAACAATAACCCCATTTTTTTAAGTCAGTTTTTGCAACTTCTATTGATACTGTTGGCTTTGGATAATTAAGGTTCATGTTTATCCTCCCAATGTTATTTTATGAGGTTTAGCTTAATTAGGGCTTCTTTCACTTTTTCTTTCTGATCAGCAGTTGCAGGAGAGGTTGGCCTTCTGGCAAAACCACTTTCAAGACCTTGTAAACTTTGAGCATATTTACATAGAGATGGCATATTATCTAAGCCAATTGCATCCCATAAAGGCATTAGTTTTTCATGAAGATCCTTTGCAGTTTCCCAATCTTGATCTATGACAGCGTCCCATAATTTGACAGATGGTCCTGGGGCAGCAGTTAAAATCGCTGCAATTGATCCTGGGGCTCCCAATTTGTATGATAAGTAAAGTAGAGCATCAACAGCACTGAAAATTACATTTTTAGGTTTTGCTCTTCTAATTAGGTCAGCAAAAAGTTTCATATCACCAGCGCTTTGTTTTACCCCTAAAACTCCTGGGATTTCATCCATAATTCTTAATAGTAAATCTGGTGATAAATAGCACCAAGGTACAACATTATAAATTAATATTGGTATCTGGCATTCATCATGTATCTCTTTAAAATGTCTTACCATTGCGTCATCGTCAGGTCTAAATAAATAGCTTGGTGGTGTTATTTGAAGGGCTGCAACGTTAAGAGACTTTACTGACTTACCTCTTTCAATTACTTCAGATGTCGAATTTGCAATAATACCAGCAACCAAAGGGACCCTGCCATCTAAAGATGAAGCAGTTTCCATCATTAGGGACAAATACTCTTCTTGACTTAAAGCATGACCTTCACCTGTGCTACCTCCAGCAGCTAAACCATGAACACCATTTTCAATTAACCAATCCACTTGTGGCTTTATCAAAGTAAGATTAATTTCTCCATTTGCCTTAAATGGAGTTGTAAAAGGTGCAATAATTCCTTTTAATGCAGTCATGTTTTTCTCCTAAAAAAAATTCACTAGATTTTTTATTATAAATAAACTTTATTTAAAATATAAAGCTAAAAGAACAAAATAAATCAGTATGGGAATACATAATTCAATGATAATTGATAAAGAAACTGATATTTTTTTAAAAAATCGTATTAAAAATAATTCAAAATTACATCACTTATTAAATCCTGTAGAATTAAGAGCTGAACGTTTGAGACAGTTAAGGGAAGATAATTTAACACCTCCAAAAATTTATAATTTAGAAAATTTAAAAATAAAAAACCAATTTAACAAAGATATTAAATTAAGATTTTATTTTCCAAATAGCTTTAATAAAAAAACTAAAATTCCAGTTATAGTATTTTTTCATGGAGGTGGTTTTGTAATGGGGGACCTTGATACTCATGACTTTACTTGCAGATCAATTTGTTTAGAGTCTCAAATGATTGTTGTGGCTGTGGATTATAGTTTGTCCCCAGAACATAAGTTTCCCTATGCATTAGAAGAGGTTAAGGATGTTCTTAATAACCTTATAAATTATGAAAAAGATTTTTTTATTGATCTTGAAAATATTTTCGTATGTGGAGATAGCGCTGGTGGTAATTTAGCAACTGTTTTGGCTATTAACTCAAGGGACAAAAAGGTAATTCCGATAAGAGGCCAGATATTGGTATATCCTTGTGTGGATCTTACGTTAACAATGAGATCTATGGATATTTTTCTAGAAGGCATGACTTTAACTTTTGATACTATGGACTATTTTGTTAAACATTATCTTAATTCAAGTAATGATGCAGTAAAGTGGGAAGCATCACCGCTCTTTGCCAAGGATCTTTATAATCTCCCTGAAACATTCATATTTGCGGCTGGGTTGGATCCTTTGCTGGATGAAGGAATAGCTTACACAAATAGATTAAAAAGCTTTGGTAATAAAGTGACTTATAAATTATATCCTGGTCAGATACATGGTTTTTTGTCGAATTCTCTACATTTTCCTAAAGCTATAGAATGTATTAAAGAAATAGGAAAAGCTGCTAACTCAATGGTATTTAAAAAGAGAGTTTAAATGGGAAAAATTATCATTTTTGGAGGATGTGGATTTTTAGGAAGCTGGATAGTAAGAGCCTTTTTAAAAAAGGGTTATAGCGTTTCAGTTTTTGACTTAAAAATCCAAAAAGAATTAGTCAGCCTTGTTGTTGGTGAGGATATTAATAAAATTAAATTTATTAATGGTGATATAACAAATTATGATCAGGTCCAAGAAGCAGCCAGCAATATGGACCATGTTATAAATTTGGCTGGGTTAATGACCCCAGATTGTAGTTCAAATCCTATTTTAGGCGCCAAAGTAAATCTCCTCGGCTCAATAAATGTTTTTGAAGCTTTGAAAAAAAATAATATCAAGTTTTTAGTTTATGCAAGCAGTGCAGGTGTTTTTGGACAAAAAGATCATTATTACCCATTTCCAGAAACCCATTACGGTGCATATAAGTTAGCGGTTGAGGGGGTTGCAAGGGCGTATTTTAATGAAGCTGGTATTTCAAGTGTTGGAATTAGGCCATATGTAATTTATGGCCCAGGAAGAGAAGTTGGGGGAACTGCAGGGGTAACCTTAGCCTGTAAGGCGGCAAAACAAGGAGATAGTTATACTGTAAACTTTTTAGGTAAGGCAGGTTTTGTTTTTGTTGAAGATGTCGCGGATTTAGTTGAAATGTCAATAGTTCAAATGCCTTCAGGTGCATTAACTTTTAATATAAATGGAATAACAGCTGATGTTGGTGATTTTATAAATTTAATTAAAAAAAACATACCGCTGGCGAATATAGGAATCAATGGCAATCCATTAAGTGTAGTAGATGAAATAAGAGGAAATGAGCCTTCTAATATTTTTAAAAAATTTAAGTATACTTCTCTTGAAGATGGGATTAAAAGGACAATCGATTTTTATTGAAACCTAGAAAGAAAAAATGAATTATGCCTCTTAATATTTCTTCAAATGCAAAAGGCATATTATTTATAATTGCTGCTGTATCGTGTTTGTCTGTAATGGATGGGGCTACAAGATACCTAACAGATTATTATAATGTAATAGCAATTAATATGTTTCGATATTTCTTCTTATTTCTATTTGTAATATCAATTAACAGTACAGGAAATAAAAGTATTATTCTTGTTTCAAAAAGTAAGTTTAGACTCATCCAAATTTTAAGAGGTACTATTCTTGCTCTAGAGATGTGTTTTGCTCACTATCTTTTTTTAAAAATTGGTCTTATAGAGACACATGCTATTTTTGCAAGTTGTCCTCTAATAGTTGCAGCATTATCAGTAATTTTTTTAGGAGAAAAAGTAGGTTGGAGAAGGTGGTGTGCAATATTGATTGGCTTCATAGGTATCCTAATTATGCTTCGGCCAGGTACTAAAGTCTTCGACCCCTTATCTCTAATAGCATTGGGATGCGCAATCGCATTCGCTATCTATCAAATTTTAACAAGATATGTTTCTAGTGAAGATGATCCTGACACTAGTCTTTTTTATACTGGCATTACAGGATTTGTAATATTGGGTTCTATAGGGCCTTTCTTTTACATACCAGTTGATAACGCGCATTGGATATGGTTGTTATTAGTTTGCATGCTTGGAGCTGGAGGGCATTTTTTGATGATAAATGCTTTCAAACACAGTGAGGCTTCAATATTACAGCCATTTACATATCTACAGTTAGTTTTTGTTTCTATAATTGGTGTATTAATGTTTAATGAGAAACTGGAGAGTGAAATAGTCATAGGATCATTAATTGTAATTTCAGCAGGGCTATTCACTTTTTGGAGAGAATATAAAAAAAACCAAATAAATGAGGGGATTAAATAATTGTCTAAATATAAATATAAAAATATTCTTTTAACAGGTGCAGCTGGAGCTTTAGGTAATCAACTTAGGGAAACACTATCTAAAGAATGTGATTTACTTAGAATTTCTGACAAGGTAAATTTAGAAAAAAAATTTCATAATGAGGACGTTGAAATTGCTGATCTTGCTTCAACAGAATCAATATTAAAATTAACAAAAAAAATAGACTGCATAGTTCATATGGGTGGTCAAAGTATAGAAGGTTCTTGGGATAATGTTTTAAATTCAAACATTATAGGCATGTATAATCTATATGAGGGATGCAGAAAAAATAATGTTAAAAGAGTAATATGGGCAAGTTCAGTGCATACTGTAGGGTTTTATCCAAGGTCAGAAGTCATTGACAGTAAAGTCCCACCTCGACCAGATAGTAATTATGGATTATCAAAGGTCTTTGGAGAATCATTGGCTCAATATTATTGGGATAAATATAAAATAGAAACTGTATCAGTAAGGATATATTCATGTTTAGCGGAACCTAAAGATCACAGAATTTTATCTACATGGCTCAGTTATGATGATTTAAGGGGTCTTATTCTTGCGTGTATAAATAGCTCCAATGTACAACATTCCATCATTTTCGGTGTGTCAAATAACGATTCGGTGCTAATTGATAATAAGTATGCCAAACACATTGGTTATAAGCCAAAAGATAATGCAGAAGAATTTAGAAGTTTAATTGAAAAAAAAGAAGGATTTATTGATTCTAGTGATCCTTTAGTTACGACACATGGTGGTTATTTTGCATCATCGGGTCACTTTGATGATTAAAAATTAAATAAATTTTTGATATATTATATAAAGAAAATTTATCAATTTTTCTTTGCCTTATAAGAGTTTTTATCTAAATGGATTTAATATTTCTTTATATTTTGTAAGCAATTATTTCTGCTCAAAAAAATAATCACATTTAAGGATTTTTGATTCATAGATAACAAAACAGGAAAAATAATAAAAATGTAAGTCAAGCAAAAAAAAATAATTGAAATTTTGCAAGTTTTTACTTGCCTTTATTCTAATAATTGAGAAAGATACGAATCAGTTGAGAAACATTTGTTTCTTTTAATCGGGCAATTATTGAGTGATTTAATATTTCTTGGTGATAGCCTTTTTTATAATACTAGGGAGGAATTTCATGAAATTCAAATCTAGCCTATTCGTAGGCGCTGTAGCATTAGCTGCAACTAGTTTAGTAGCTGTCTCAGCAAATGCCGACAAGCTACGTTGGAAAATGCAAAGTACTTGGGGAAGCCAAGTTGCTATTAACGGTGAAGCAGCTGTTTATTTTTCTAACAAAGTTAAGTCAATCTCAGGTGGCGATGTTCAGTTGAGATTTCACGAGCCAAACGCTCTTGTACCTTCATTAGAAGTTTGGGATGCTGTTAAGAATGGATCAGTAGATGCAGGTTACACAACACCTGGATACCATGCTGGTAAAATTCCTGCAGTTTCTTACTTCACAGCTGTTCCTTTTGGTCCAGGTGCTAGTGAGTACCATGGTTGGATGGAATATGGCGGAGGTCAGCAGTTAAAAGACAGAATTTATGGTGAGTATGGCCTTAAAGCTCTTAATTGTTTAACTCACGCTCCAGAGACATCAGGTTGGTTTAGAAAGAAAATCAACAATGTTGAAGAGTTGAAAGGTATGAAAATGCGTTTCTTCGGTCTTGGTGCTATGGTTATGAGTAAATTAGGTGTGTCAACACAGTTACTTGCAGGTGGAGATATTTATCCAGCTTTAGAAAAAGGTGTTATTGATGCAACAGAATTTTCTATGCCTACACACGACTTAAGTTATGGTTTCTATCAGTTAGCAAAGTTCAACTATTTCCCAGGTTGGCACCAGCAAACATCAATTGGTGAGCTACTAATGAGCACCAAAGGATGGGGTGGTCTTACTAAGACACAACAAGCAGTTATTAATACAGCATGTCGTGACACAATGTGGTGGGCTTTAGTTAGATCTGATGCTAAGCAAGTTCCAGCTATGGCAGAACTTGAGAAAAAAGGTGTTACATTTGTGACTTGGCCTGACTCAGAAATTTCTAAGTTTAAGAGAGCTTGGGATGCTGTTGTTGAGGAGAAGTCAGCATCTGATCCTCTTTTCAAAGAAATTACTGCTAGCTATAACAAGTTCAGAGAAGACTACAGTATTTGGTCATCAAGAGCTTATTTAAAAGCTAAAAAGTACTAAAAATATTACTTAATTCTGAGTACACTTGTTATTTATAGTAACAAGTGTACTTTTTTTTTGATAAATAAATTGAATTTTTGTATTTAATAAGTTAATTAAAATTACAAGTGATCTACTTTTCTGGGGGAAATAATGGCACTTACGGAACAAAATATGGAAGGTCTAATTTCAGTTAGCGAAAAACTTCGCGAAATTGTAAATAGAGTTGGACGAGCTAGTACATGGTTGTTAGTACCTTTAGTGATAATTACAATGTGGGATGTGGTTGCCAGAAAATTAGTTTGGATACAGATTTGGATGGTGGCTAATTTTGGCTCTTTCTTTGAATCAACTTTAATGCAAGAAATGGAATGGCACCTTCATACAGTCGTTTTTTGTTTGGTTTTGGGTTATGGATATACTCACAACAGGCATGTAAGAGTGGATTTTCTTAGAGAAAATTTTAACTTTCAATCAAAGGCGAAAGTTGAATTTTATGGAAATATATTCTTTATGCTTCCATTCACACTTATTTGTGTATATTTTTCTTGGATTTATATGGTAGATTCATACATAATTAAGGAAGTATCCGCATCATTAGTTGGTTTAAGTAATAGATGGATTATTAAAACATTCTTGCCTATTGGATATTTCTTTTTATTCTTGGGTGGAATGTCAGTTATGATACAATTAATCGCTGTAATTTGGGGCGATAATAAAAAGAAGCTTGATCTTATGGTACTTGATTATGATAAAAGTAAATAAGATTAAAAAATTATTTACCAAGATTTCTACGAGATAAACAATGTGGTTTTCAAAAGTTCCAGGTTATATTTTTGATAAACAAAAAACACCATACTTAACTGAAGCTAAGGAACTAAGTTTGGCTCAATCTCAATACGAGTTAACTGCATATGGAGTGTTTGTTGGAACTATTTATGGAATTATTGGATTAGCCGCAATGTTATCAATATTTGAAGGTAATAGTTGGATTTACTATATCTGGTTATTAGCTTCTGTTTCAGTAATTTATTCGATATTTAGTGTTATACGAAATTATGAATTATTTTCATCTTATATAATTTCTTTAGCTCCGTCTGTTATAGTATTATTCTGCTTCTACGAAGCGATTATAAAAAATTCATCTTTATTGACTATGACTATTTTTGTTTGTTTGCTTCTTCTCTCGCTTAAATATGGCTGGAGAATTTCAAGGATTGTTGCTTGGCAAAGATATACCGGAGAATATGAAAATTATAATTTTAAAAAAGAGAAAGCATAGGTGCAGTTATGGATTTTGTTGATATTATCATAGAATATCTCCCAATTTTTATGTTCCTTACAATGGGTGTACTTTTATTTATTGGATATCCTGTTGGTTTCATACTTGGTGGTGTAGCTATAACTTACGGATTTATAGGTTATCTATTTGGAGTTTTCAAAATCGCAGAATTTTTTAACTTTGTTCCTCGAATGTGGGGGTTTTCTGCAGAAAACCTAATATTAGTAGCCATACCAAGCTTTGTTTTTATGGGAACCATGATGGAAAGAAGTGGTATTGCTAATGACTTATTAAGAACAACACAAATTTTACTTAGAAAAGTTCCTGGTGGATTGGCTATGTCTGTGACAGTTATGGGTACGGTTTTGGCAGCTATGACTGGTATTATTGGTGCTTCAGTTACTATGATGACAGCACTAGCATTACCTACAATGTTAAAAAATAAATATAGTCATGCACTTTCTACTGGTGTAATTGCTGCATCAGGTACTCTAGGAATACTTATTCCTCCAAGCATTATGTTGATTATTATGGCTGACATTATGCAGGTTTCTGTCGGAAACTTGTTTATGGGAGCAGTTATTCCTGGATTAACATTGGCTTTAATGTATTTAGTATTTATTTTTGTATGGTGTTCTATTGACCGAAATGTTGCGCCAGCCCTAAAAGAAGGCGATTTGGAATATGAAAAAGGTAAATTACCGCAAATGGTCTTAAAGGCATTTCTACCTCCAGTTGCATTGATTGTCCTTATAAAAGGTTCAATTTTGCTTGGATGGGCAACACCTAGTGAAGCTGGTGCAGTTGGAGCCTTTGGAGCAACTATATTAGCTATAATTGGAAATAAATTCACTATACCTATGTTAAGGAGTGTTTTGCATTCGTCTGGTCTAACTATTTCTATGGTCTTTATGATCATTTTAAGTGCTACATGTTTCGCTTATGTGTTTAGATCGCTTGGTGGAGACTATATAGTGGAGGAGCTTATAGAAAAGGCTGGTCTTGGTTCTTGGGGTTTATTATTTCTTTTAATGGGAATGACGTTTTTACTTGGATTTTTCCTAGATTGGGTTGAAATCACTTTAATTATTCTTCCGATATTCGCTCCACTTGTGGTTCTACTAGATTTTGGTGATCATGTTTCGCAATTAACTGGCCTTGACGGTCGTAAAGAAACTATGGTGTGGTTTTTAGTCTTGATGGCGATTAACCTTCAAACTTCATTTCTTACTCCACCATTTGGTTTTGCCCTATTTTACTT
>CACBDG010000006.1 GCA_902537945.1 uncultured SAR116 cluster alpha proteobacterium | reverse complement strand
ATCAACACCTTTCCCATTGCTTTCCATTTCTAATTGTTGCGCCCATGCAGGGAATTTAGAAAGATTGTCAGTATAAGGAACTATGCAATGATTATTTCTATTTAAAAAATTTCGGTTCCATATTCTCAGTAAAGCAAGGATAATCGGAATATTATTTTCAACTTCTTCATTTATGAAATGCTCATCCATTGTCCTTGCCCCAAGAAGAAAATTTTTATAATTATCTTCCCCTAAACCAATAAATATTGACATACCTACTGATGACCAAAGAGAGTAACGTCCTCCAACATTTTCTGATATTTCAAAGATGTTTGAATCTTTAAATCCCCAATCTAATGCTTTTTTTCTCACTGATGTAACCGCAACCATAGAATAATTTAAAGAAACTTTATGTTTGGATAACCATTCTGCCACAATCTTTGCGTTTTCAAGAGTTTCAAGTGTACTGAAGCTTTTAGATGTAACTATAAATAGAGTTTCTTTGGGATTACATTTTATAAATATTTCAGAGATCTTGGTTGGGTCAATATTGGATACATATAAAATATCAGGAACTTTATAAAAACTTTTCAATGCTTTGTTAACCATTAAAGGTCCTAAGTCAGATCCACCAATGCCAATGTTCACAATATGTTTAAAATTATTTTTGCTTGAAATATTTTGAACAAAATTTCGAAGTTTCTTCCATTCTTGTGTTTTGAAACGTTCTTCTTTTCTTAGACTAAAATGATCAACAGAACGATTTTCAGATAAGTTTACTTTTACACCTGAAATAAGTTCACTTATTTTTTTTTTAATTTTAGTTTCTTTAGCAAGATTTATCAAATCTTCCTTTATCTCTTTATCAAGGGATTGCCTTGTAATATCAATTTTTAAATCTTGAAGTTCATATTGGAATTCAGAAGATCTTTTTTCATCAAAAATAAGATGATTTAAGTTTCGAAAATCTTTGTTTTTTAACTTTTCTAATATAATTTTTGTGATTGGGTTATCAGCTAATTGCATAAATCTTGATTGTTACCTTTCCATTTATTTGATACTAACCTTAATAAGTTATACATCATGATTTAATAAATTAGGATAAAAATTTATGGTTTCACCTAAGTATGTATTAAAGTTCTTATATTTATTTACTTTTATTTTGTTATCTTCTCAAAGTTTTTCTGAAACAATTACTTTTAAAGGTTTAGTTTTATCAGATTTTTGGATAAAAAAAGTAATTGCTAATAATAATATAACTGCAGGTTATGTCAAAATTGAAAATAAAAATGAGAAGAATGAGCATTTGATTTCTGTGGAAACAGATTTTTCAAAAAGAACAGAACTGCATGATATGTATATTAAAAACGACATTATGATAATGAAACATTTAGAAGAAGGAGTGTTGATTAAATCTAAATCACAATTAGATTTTAAACCTGGAAGCCTTCATATTATGTTTATTGATTTAACAAAATCTCTAAAAAAAACAAAATTACAAAAAGTTAAATTTAATTTTAAAAACGCAGGGTCAATAGTTGTTAATATGCCGATCACGGATAAAAGAAAAAAATCAAATGAGAAGAAAAAGCACCATCATCATTAACATTTATTATTTCACAATTTTATTTCTTTTAAAAAATAACTTTTAAGAAAATTTTTCTAATTATCAGTGCGTAAAAAAAAAATATAAAAAAATATTTCCTTTTTTATTTATTTCTAGAGAATTTTATCCTAAACACTATATTTTTATGAGGAATATATAAATGAGTAATTCTATAAATCCAGAAACCCTTAGTCTTCATGCTGGATGGAGAGCAGATGAAACAACAGGTTCAGTTGCGGTGCCAATTCATCAAACCACAAGTTATCAGTTTGCTAATACTGAGCAAGCAGCGAATTTATTTTCTTTGTCAGAATTAGGTAATATTTACACAAGAATTATGAACCCAACCAATGATATATTGGAAAAAAGATTAGCAGCTCTAGAGGGGGGCGTTGCTGCATTAGCATTATCTTCTGGTCAAACAGCATCTGCATTTGCTATTCAAAATCTTGCTAAGGCTGGAGATAATATTGTTAGTTCAACTGACTTATATGGTGGTACTTGGAATTTATTCGCTAACACCTTAAAGGATATGGGTATCGAAGTTAGATTTGTAGACCCATCAGATCCACAAGCATTTGAAAATGCAACTGATGATAAAACAAGAGCTTATTATGCTGAAACTTTACCAAATCCAAAATTAAAAGTCTTTCCTATTTCTGAAGTAAGTACAATCGGAAAGAAGTATGGAATACCACTGATTATAGATAACACAGCATCTCCAATAATTTGTAAACCTTTTGATCATGGTGCAGCAATTGTTGTTTATTCACTTACTAAATATATTGGTGGTCATGGGAACTCAATTGGAGGTTTGATTATTGATAGTGGTAATTTTGATTGGGAAGGAGCTGGAAAAGAAAGACAACCAGCTTTAAACACACCTGATTCCTCATATGGCGGAGCTGTATGGGTAGATGCTGTAAAACCATTAGGTCCCATTGCCTACATTATAAAAGCTAGGGTTACTTTGTTACGTGACCTCGGAGGTGCATTAAGTCCTTTTAATGCTTTTTTAATTTTACAAGGACTGGAAACTATTAGTTTAAGAATGAAAACACATTGTGAAAATGCCTCAAAAGTTGCTCATTTTTTAGAAAACCACAAATCAGTGGATCATGTAATTTACCCTGAGTTACAAACAGGAATTTCTAAAGAAAATGTAGTTAAGTATTTAAATAAGGGATTTGGAGGTCTAGTTGGATTTGAATTGAAAGGTGGTGCAGAAGCAGGTAAAAAGTTTATAGATAACTTAAAATTATTTTACCATGTGGCAAACATTGGTGACTCAAGAAGCCTTGCTATACATCCAGCAACTACAACACATAGTCAATTATCATCTGAAGATAAATTAAAATCTGGTGTATCAGATTCATATGTAAGATTATCAGTTGGTATTGAACATGTAGATGATATTTTAGACGACTTAGCTGAGGCCTTAGAAAAATCTCAAGAAAACTAAAACACGCTTAAATTAATGAAATTCTATTTATTATTATTTTAATAATCTTGGCTAAATTTTATAAATATTGTAAATAATGATGAATTATTAAATATTTGTAGAGCAATAAATTGATATTTGAGGAAAAGTTTTCTGTAGCTCCAATGATGGAATGGACAAATAAGCATTGTCGATATTTTCATAGACTTTTATCTGGTTCAGCAGTTTTATATACTGAAATGATTTCTGCTGATGCCTTAATTTTTGGGCCACGACACAAATTGTTAGCATTTAATAATGAAGAATTGCCATGTGTTCTTCAATTAGGTGGCAATGATCCTAAGAAATTATCTTTAGCAGCTAAGTTTGGTCAAAGTTATGGATACTCAAAAATAAATTTAAATATTGGATGTCCTTCAAATCGAGTCCAGAATGGATCATTTGGAGCGTGCCTTATGAAAACACCTAAAATTGTCTCAGAATGTGTAAGGGCGATGCAAGATGTTAGTCAATTACCTATTACAATTAAATGTAGGATTGGTGTTGATGATATGGATGAAGTAAAAGGTTTAGATATCTTTATTGATCAAGTGTCTGCTGAAGGAGTAAAGTTATTCGTTATTCATGCTAGAAAAGCTCTGTTGAATGGATTAAGTCCAAAGCAAAATAGAGAAATCCCTCCCTTAGATTACTCAAGGGTTGGAGCATTAAAAAAAAGAAGGCCAGATTTAAAAATTATTATTAATGGTGGAATAAAGTCAATACAAGAGGGACAAAATTTAGTTAAACAATATTCACTTGATGGGTTTATGATTGGAAGAGAAGCATATAAAAATCCATATATTTTATCTTCTGTAGATAAAATAGTCCTAAATCAAAATAAAAAAATTAAGACTAGATACCAAATAGCCATGAAAATGGCTGACTATATTGATGAATTTGTAAAAAACGATGATGGGAATGTTCACTCTGTAACCAGACATATTTTAGGTTTGTATAACTCTTTACCAGGTGCTAAAGAATGGAGACGTCAACTAAGTGAAAATACAAGATTTTCAAAAAATGGTGATTTGTTAAGATTTGCTACAGACAATATAGAAGAGTTTATTCACAGTAAGAGTTTAATTTTAGCATAGGAGAGTTCGTTGCAAGAAGTAGACAAAAAAGAGGGTTATAGATCCATTTTAGAGATGGGTCCGCTATTATTGTTCTTTGGTGTTAATTATTTTTACGGCATAATGGCTGGTACAGCAATTTTGGTGATAAGTACATTATTTTCTCTGATACTATCTTGGTATTGGTTTAAAAATATACCAATGATGGCTGCTGCTGGATGTGTTGCAGTTGTTTTTTTTGGTGGATTAACAATATTTTTTGATGATGAATTTTTTATTAAAATCAAACCAACAATAGTATCTATAATAATTGCAGGAGTTTTAGCTTCAGGTAAAATTTTAGGGAAGAACCCATTAGCTGCTATCATGAAATCTGCAGTTTCGTTAAAAGAAGAGGGCTGGGACAAATTGACATGGTTATGGGTTGGTATGTTTATAGTAATGGCTATTGCTAATGAAATAGCTTGGCGTAATTTAACTACTGATCAATGGGTATCTTTTAAAGCTTTTGGGATTCCAATTTTATCCCTAGGGTTTGGGTTATTATCTTTGCCAATAATGCAAAAATACCAAATCAAAAAAGATTGAATTAATCCTGAAGTAATCTAATCCTTTTATTTATTTCTTTTGACATTAAAGAATCCTTGGGTAATTGTTTAAGTAATAAATCCCAATAAGTAATGGCTTTCTTCTTTTCTCCCTTATTGTAAGCAGCAAAGCCACTAAAAAACAAACCATCTACATTATTTGGCTCTAAAACTAAAATATCATTTACAAGTTTGTTTGTTTCTTTTGAAAAAACAGGCTTTTTGTTCGTTGGTAGTAATTCTCTTAAAAGTATTTGTTTTAAATTTATATTTTGTGGATTAAGTTTTATGGCATCTCTTATAGCTCTTAATGCTTTTTCATTTTTTCCTAAAACTTTAAAAGATTGATGTAACCTAATCCAACCTTCAATATCATTTTTGTCATTTTTAAGCCGATCTGAAAGTTGTTCAACCATTTGGTTAATTCTTATATTTTGTTCTTTTTCATTTAAAACTAAAATTTCTTTCGTTAACTCGTTATTTGCTAAAACATTATTCTTTAACTTATTTTCTAGAGCTTTTTTTGAAATCCCTAAGTTTTTAGCTACTGTTCTTATATTTTTTTCAAGATCTTTTTTCCAAGTATCATTTTTACTAGTTCGTTTATATAATTCAGACCAAATTTCAAATGCTAACATTTCATTACCAATTTGTGATTGTGCTAATCCGTTTAAATAATTGGCTCCAGGATTTAATGGATCTTCAGATAGAGCTTCTTTAATTAGTCTTTTTGCCTTTGGTGTGACTTGTCCGTCAGCTTTTTTTATAATTGCTTGAGCTAATAGAGATTTAAGATTGGGAGAATTTTTGATAGATAATATTTTTGTTAAGGATGAGATCTCTACATCGGTTTTATTAAGTCGTGAAGAAGTCCTTGCTAATTCAAGAAGAATATCTAGATTTTTTGGATTTTGATCTGATAACAAAACTAGTTTGTCAAAATTTTCCAAATCACGTTTTATATTTTTTTTTTGTTTAATATTTTTTTTAAAAAGTTTTTCTTGTAAAGAGTAAAGTTGGTCCATGTTTATAAATGGATTTCCTATTTTATAATAAATTAATGAACTTAATAAAAATAGAATATTAAGGTACAGGATGAATTTATTGGATTTAAATTTGAAATTTGTAATTTTCAAAAAATTTTTATTAGAAAAATTAAAAAAAATATAAATTATTGTAAAAAAACTTATAAATAAAATAGCAATAAATAACATTATCTATTCTCTTTTATTTTTGGTTAGATTTGATGATTTTAAAAATTAATATTGAGCCAAATATTAAAACAATGAATGGTAAAAACCACAACAAGATAGTATTTAAATTTAGAGGTGGTTTTAACAAGATATAATCTCCATATCTTTCTCTCAAATATCCATAAATTTCTTCGTTACTAATGCCAGCTATAAGCTTTTCTCTTATCAAAATCTTTAAATCTTTTGCTAATTCAGAATTAGACTCATCTATACTTTGATTTTGACAAACAAGGCATCTAATGTTTTGGGAAATTTCCCTTGTTTTGTTATTTATATCGAGTTCATCATTTATAGATTTAGCAAAGATCTCAAGTTCATTACTAAAAAAAAATAAAAAAGAAAATATTATAATTATTTTATACTTTCTAGTCATTCTTACTACTTTCTAAATACGGCAAAACTTCGTCTTTAAAAATGCTATATAGAAGTGGGCCAGCATGACGATAAATTATTTTACCTTTCTTATTAATTAGAAAAGTTTCTGGCACTCCGTAAACTCCCCACTCGATAGCTATTTTACCAGATTTATCAATTCCTGTTTCTATATAAGGATTACCAAAATCATCCAAAAATTTTTTTGTATCTAGATATTTATCTTTATATGCTATTCCAATAACTGGTAGAATTTTACTTAATTCATCAATAATTGGTGCTTCTATTCTACAGGGAGCACACCATGATGCAAAAAAATTAACGGCAAAAATTTGGTCATGGTATTTTTCAAAATTTAAATTTTCTAAATTATTAATTTTTTCAATAAAGTTTTCTTTAGGAATTAATGTTTCAGGAATATTTTTCCCAATTAATTGAGAAGCTAAAGATTTTTCAATTCTTTTGTCGATTTTTAATTGATATAAAACTATACCCGAAGACAATACTATAAAAAAAAATACTGTTAGAGGTAAAACATTTAAAATTTTTAAATTATGTTTCATAATATTTTTTACTAAACATTTCTAAATCTTGATGATTTCTGTGTGACAGATAAGATGCCTCCAACTGCCATAAAAAAAGCACCAGCCCATATCCAAGATACTAATGGGTTTGAATATATTCTTAAAGACCATCCTGTTTTTTTGTCACCTTCACCTAGAACTAAATATGTATCACCCCAAAAATCTGATAAGATTGCGGCTTCTGTTGTCTGGCTTTTTTCATTAGTATAGAAACGCTTTTCTGGCCTTAGTTTACTAATAAATTTATTATTTTCGTAAAGAGTAAAGGTTGCCATTAGTGAATTGTAATTAGGTCCATCTATATTTTCAATTTTATCAAACTTTAGTGATTTTGTTCCAATATTTATTATATCTCCAACTTTTTTTATTACATTATACTCACTTTTATAAAATTGTTCTCCAGTTACTCCTGCAAGAAAAATTGCTACTCCAATATGTGCTACATGTATTCCTATATTAATTTTTGAGATAAAGAAAAATAATTGTTTTATGTTTTGCAATTTAACCTTAGCCTCTCGAATTTTTGAAATTAAATCGGTAATAACTCCTGTGAAAAGCCAAATTGAAAGAGAGCCAGATATTAATGCAAAAATTGATTTTTCTTCAATTAAGTATAATAGTGTTCCTCCTAACAAAGTTACAGCAGATAGAAATATTAATTTTTTTATAAAATTTTTATCTGTGTATTTTTTCCAATTTAAGAATGGAGCGATAGCCATCAAAAACACAACTGGTGTCATAATTGGAGCAAAAGTTGCGTTATAATATGCTGGACCAATAGATACCTTGTTTCCATTAATAGCATCTAAAAATAAAGGGTACAGAGTGCCTATTAAAACTGTTAAAGTTGCTGTAGTAAGAAATAAATTATTTACTAAAATTGCACTTTCTTTACTGACTATGTCAAAATTACCTTTTTCTTCATTAAAAGATGAGCTTTTAATTGAATATAAAATTAAAGGAACACCTATTGATATACCTAAAATTATTAAAATAAAAACTCCTCTCGAAGGATCGGAAGCAAAAGCATGTACTGATGTTAATAATCCTGATCTTACGATAAAAGTGCCTAATAAAGAAAATGAAAAAGCCAGGATTGATAACAAAATTGTCCAGTTTATAAATATTAATTTTTTTTCGAGTATTCTGACACAGTGTAGTAATGCTGTTGCAATTAACCATGGCATAAAAGAAGCATTTTCAACTGGATCCCAAAACCACCAACCACCCCAACCTAATTCGTAATATGCCCACCAACTTCCAAGAGCAATACCAATTGTTAGAGCAGACCAAGCAATTGCAATCCATGGCCTCATTTGACGAGCCCAATCTTTACTAATTTCACCAGTAACAAGTGCCGCTACTGCAAAAGAAAATGATACTGATAATCCAACATATCCAATATAAAGCATTGGAGGATGAAGAGCTAAACCAGGGTCTTGTAGCAAAGGATTTAAACCTCTTCCATCTAAAGGTAATTCGTCAACTCTTTCAAAAGGGTTAGATGTAAATAAAATGAAAGCTAAAAAAAGTGACAAAATTACAGTCTGAACTCCAATAATTGAAGCCAAAAGTTTTGAATTTATAGAATCTTTTAAAGAAACAAAAAAAGTAAAAGCAGATAAAATTAATACCCACAATAAAAGTGAACCCTCGTGATTACCCCATACCCCACTAATTTTATATATCAATGGTTTTAAAGTATGTGAGTTGTTAGAGACAATTAATAGAGAAAAGTCAGATGTAATAAAACTATATGTTAAAATTAAAAAAGATAAAAAAATAAATAAAAAATTTATAAGAGAACCTTTTTGAAGAACTCGCACTACATCGATGTTCGTATATCTCAAATTATAAAGCCAGTAACAGCATTGCATTGTTGAAATAACAAATGTGATTATTACAAGAATATGTCCTAATTCAGGTATCATTTAATCAGCATCACCTTTCCACACATTATTTTTTTTTAAAGCTTCAGCAACTTCCGGAGGCATGTAATTTTCGTCGTGTTTTGCAAGTACCTCACTAGCAATAAAATTATTATTTTTGAACATACCTTCTGCAACAATACCTTGACCCTCTCTGAACAAATCTGGCAGAGACCCGTCAAATACAACCTTAACTTCTTTTTTTTTATCAGTAATTATAAAGATAGTTTTTTTATCCACTTTTTTTATTGAGTTTTCAAGAACCAAACCGCCAATTCTGATTTTGTTTTGAATATTTTGTGTATCTCCAAATTTTTCAATTAAATCATTTGGCGTATAAAAATATACAATATTATCTTCCAAGGCCATTAATATTAATTTAGTTGCGAGACCAAGTGTTAATACAATAAAAATTGTAATAAATAGGCGTCTATATTTGGGATTCATCTATTTTCATCTATCTATATTTTAAAATTTAATTTTTCGTTTTTGATAACTGTTTAAGTAACTTTTTAGCTTTTTGAGATTGTTTGGTTGAATAAACGAAAAGCAGACCTAAGCTCAGTAAAGTTAATACGTAGCTTGGCCATATATAAATTTCATAACCTTGCATTATCCAAAATGATTCATTCATATTTTAACCTGCTTTCGATATTTCCTCTAAATTTGCTTTTAATAACAATGCCTCACATTTTTTTTCAATCAATTTGGTTTTTACGTTTAAAATTATCATATATAAAGAAAAAAAACTTAAAGCAAAAATCATAAGGATAAGTGGTAACAACATTTTATCATCGATAGACGGACCTCCAATTTTAATAATACTCGCTGGTTGATGAAGAGTATGCCACCAATCAACAGAAAACTTAACAATAGGGAGGTTAATTAGCCCAACTATAGCTAGAACAGATGCTGTTTTAGAACCATCAATTTTTCTTTCAAAAGCATTGCTTAGTAATATATAGCCCAGATAAAAAAAGAATAATACCAGCATTGATGTTAATCTTGCATCCCATACCCACCATGTGCCCCACATTGGTTTGCCCCATAGTGAACCAGTGACTAATGTTAAAGCTGAAAATAGGGCACCAATTGGTGCAATTGCACTTGAAATTAGATCAGCTAAAGGATGTTTCCATACTAAATAAAAAACACACGAAATAGCGAGACTAAAATATAGAAATGAAGCTAGCCATGCGGAGGGAACATGCACATACATTATTCTTACGGCATCCCCTTGTTGATAATCTTTTGGGCTATCAAAAAGACCAAAATATAGGCCTGAAATAAGTGTTATTATAGCTATTAAAAGAATACATGGCTGCATTTTTTCACTTATTCTGTTGAATCTATTTGGATTAGCTAGCCAATCAAACATTAACGAAATTCTTTCTTTTAATATTCATGAAGTTATCAAATTCAAACATCTGTATTTTTTACCAAAATCAATTACCGACTTATTGCTATCCTAATCAGAAAAGCTGAAATAAAAGGCGATATCACGAGATATATTAATGTAAATCCAATTAATAAAAATAAATTACCCACAGGCGACTCATTTATTCTAACTGCTTCACTTACGCCAACTCCAAATATTAAGATAGGAATTATCAAAGGTATGATCAATATTGGTAATAAAATATTTCCTCTTTTTGCACCTAAAGTTAAAGCAGAGCCAATAATACCAATAAGTGAAATTGAAAGGCCACCAACCAGTATACTTATAAGGAGCCATGGTATCAATTTTAAGTTGATGTCTAATAGGACTATGAATAATGGTAAAGAAATTATCAACGGAATTATTACTATTAACCAATAAGCCAGACTTTTCGATAATAGAATAATTTCCATCGGTGTTGGGCTAGTTATAGTTTGATCAAGCCATCCATTATCATAATCTCTTTGTAAAGTTTTTTCTAAAGAGGGAATTATTGCTAAAATTAACCCTATCCAAAAAATAGCGTTAGAAACCAATCTCAATTTTTCTTCAAATGGACCAATACCAAGAACAAATAATATTACTATTAAAATCATAAAACTAATAATTGATATGACATCAACTAATGATCGGAAATTTATCAAAAATTCTCTTTTTATGTGAGAAATAAAAATTTGAATAAAACTTGATTGTAAAGACATTTTATAATTCTACTTCTTCAATAAATCTAAATTTAATAATTCATAATTTAAGTCAAACAATTTTAATTCATGACAAGCTAACAAAACAGTACCTTTATTTTCTAAAAATCTTTGGATTAATTTGTTAAATAAAATGATACTTTTCTGGTCTAATTCATTTGTAGGCTCATCTAATAACCAAAATTCTACATCAAATAAAAGAGATAAATATAGTCTGGATAATGCTGCTCTTTTCTTTAAACCCTCTGAGCATTGTGAAACATATAAGTTTTTATGGTTTAGCATTTCTACACTGTCGAGGGCTTTTTGAAGATCATTATCAGAAGTGTTCCAACCCCTCATTTCTGACCATGTTTTTAAATTTTCATAAACAGTTAAATCCTTGGATAACCCGTTTTTCGAATCAATATATATTAAATTTTGTCCCCATTTAATTTGATCTTTAAAAATTTCATTATTATAATTTTTTATTTTACCTTTTTCTAAAGGTATCATGCCAGCTATTGTTCTTAATAAGGTGGATTTTCCAGCACCATTTTTACCACTGATGATTGTGATTTTGGAGTTCTCAATTTTTGCACTCCAATTATAAAAAACAATTTTAGAGCCTCTTTTTATTGTCACATTTTGCAGATAAATCATTTAGTACCTGTTAATTTGATTATAAATTAATTTTATACAATATTCATAAAAAGTCTTGTAACATAAATGAGTTTTTTTAAACTGTTGAAATAAATAATAATACTCAATTATTTTAACTATAAATTCTTAAACTTAATCAAATGGATGAGTAAATCATGAAAGAAGCACCTCTGAAGGGTATTAAGATAATTGATGCGTCTTCGATATTGATGGTTCCTTATTGTACAAGGTTATTAGCTGATATGGGAGCTGAAATCATAAAAGTAGAAACACTTTCTGGTGATAATACCCGATATATTGGCCCTAGTGTCAACAAAGGAATGGCGGCAGTTTTTTTAAATATTAATAGGAACAAAAAAAGTATTAGCATTGACCTAAAGTCAGTAGATGGCCGATTGATTATATATAAATTAATCAAAAACTCAGATATTTTTGTGTCTAATATTAGAAAAGCGTCTCTAGAAAAATTAAAATTAACACATTCTGATTTTATTAAGATTAACCCTAAGATTATTACAGCTAATGCTGTTGGTTTTTCTTCCAGAGGTCCATATGCAGGACTTCCAGCATTTGATGATACAATTCAAGCAATAAGTGGGATGGCAGCATATCAAGAAATTTATTCAGATCAACCAAGCTACACATCAGGAGCAACAGCTGACAAAGTTACTGGTTTGATGCTTGGAATGTCAATTATAAGCGCATTATTTAAACGAGAAAAGAAAGGGGAGGGCATAGAATTAGAAGTTCCAATGATGGAAACCATGGTTGATTTTACTTTAGTCGAACATTTATATGGCTATAATTTTTTACCACCAAAAGCTCCACCTGTTTATCCTAGACAATCCTCTCCAAACAGAAAACCTTATAAGACATTAGATGGATTTATCGCAGTACTTCCGTATAGTGATGATCAGTGGTTAAGGTTTTTTAGTATTATAAAAAAAGAAAAGATTTTGAAAGATCCTAAATTTTGTTCGTTAGAATCAAGAAACCAAAATATTGATGAATTATACAAGATTTTATCTAAAGAATTAAAAAAAAGAAATACTAGTTTTTGGATCAAAAATCTAAGAGAACAAGATATCCCTGCAACTAAAGTAAATTTTCCAAAGGACCTTTTTGAAGATGAGCATCTTGAAAGAACAAATTTTTTTAAAGTCCAAGATCATCCAACTGAGGGAAAATTATTGTATCCAAGCTTTCCAGTAGAGTTTAATGAAGATGAAACTGCTGAGAGTTTGCATGCTCCATCTCTTGGAGAAAACACCAAAGAAATATTAACTGATTTGGGTTATTCAGAATTTGAGATTGAAAGCTTTGTTTCCAAAGGTACTATAAAAATATAATTCAAAAATGGATGAACTTATGAAATTTAAAAATATTGGATTTATTGGCCTAGGTGCTATGGGTTCTGTAATGGCACCGCTTATTGTAAAGTCAGGATATAATGTTCTTGGATATGACATAAAAGCTAAAATAGATAAATTATCTGGAGTGAAGCAGGTTGAAGATATAAATGAATTTAGTGATCTTGATGTAATAATTTTTATGTTACCCAATGGAAGAATTGTGTATGAAATGGCCATTAAATTATTAGAAATGAATTTAAAATCAGTATTTATAGATATGTCTTCAAGTGATCCTCAAGAAACATTGGAATTAGGTAAAAAGTTAAAAAACAAAGGTATAAAATTTTTAGATGCACCTGTTTCTGGAGGTGTTTCAAGAGCTAAAACTGGCGATTTGATGATCATGGCAGGTGGTGGTGAGAAACTTTTAGAAGAAGTAGATGATCTACTTTCTGTAATGGGACAAGTTCAATTTGCTGGTCCTCTAGGTTCTGGTCATGCAATAAAAGCTCTCAATAATTATGTTTCTGCTGCTGGATTAATAGCAAGTTTTGAAGCGTTAGCAACAGCCCGTTCTTTTGGTATTAAGCCAGAAAATTTTTTAAAAATTATTAATGGTGCAACAGGTAAAAATAATACAACTCAAGTTAAGCTGGATAAATTTGTGATTTCAGAAAAATTTAACTCAGGATTTGCACTAGATTTAATGGTTAAAGATGTCTCGATTGCTAATGGTTTAATTAGAGACTTATCTTCTGACAAACCATTTTCAAATGATGTTTTAAATCATCTTTCAGAGTCACTTAAAGCTTTAGGTGGTAACCCAGATCACACAGAAGTTTATAAAACAATTAAGAGATAACATAAAAAAGGTAAAACATTTGTCTGAAAACAATATTCTTATAGTTATGGTTATGAATCAATAACAAAACTAAATTTTTTAGTTTGTTTGGAGTTGAGAAATAGTTGTTGTGCTCGTATTTAATTCAAGGCTCATTTTAAATTCAATTAATGATGGTCCATCTACTTCCATTGCACTTTTTATAGTTGGTAGTATTTCTTCAGTATTATATATTGTAAAACATTTTAAACCAAAGCTCTCACCGTACTTAGCAAAGTCTGGATTAACTAGATTTGTTGCATAATGATCTCTAGTCGGGAAGTGAACTTCTTGATGATATCGTATGGTACCATAATGATTATTATTAGCTACAATAACTCTTATTTTAGCCTTTTGAGCAACTGCTGTCGCAAGCTCGGAACCAGTCATTAAAGCCCCACCATCTCCAACAATTGAAAAAACTTGTCTGTCTGGAAACCTAAGTGCAGCCGCAATACCTGCAGGAATTCCCATACCCATAGCACCAATTTCTGAACCTATTAATTTCATCGTAGATTTAAACGGAAACCTATGATGTATCCAACTTGTAAAATTCCCAGCATCATTTGTAATTATTGAGTTTTCTGGTGCAATTTCACCTAAACCATCAATAAAATGAGCAAAATCTAGTCCGTCGTTAGCATTTCTTGGCGTTACAGTTGCATCATTATTCAAATAACGATAATGACAGAGTTTGACCCATTCATTTCTTTCACTATTTGAATTATCCTTTGCAAAACTTAATAGTTGTTCTAAAAAGTTTTCACTATCAGCAACTATACCCATATTAGTTCGAAAAATTTTGCCTATTGTATTTGGATCAGGTATTACATGAATAAACATTTGTTTTGATGATGGAAATTTATAGGCCATATTCGGTACTCCATTAAACCTGTGACCAACAACTAAAACTAAGTCCGCTTCTAATGCATTTTTTCTAACAGGTTCTGGGGGTCTTAACCCTAATTCTCCAGCATAATGTAAGTTGTTGTTGGAAATAATATCTTGATGTTCATAAGTACATAAAACTGGTAAATTATGAGCTTTTGCAACTTCTTCTACAAGTTTTCTTGATCTAGTTGATATATGAACCTGTCCACCTACCACTAAAATAGGTTTTTTTGCGTTTGATAAGAAGTTGGATACTTCTTTTACCTTTTCAGGAAAAGCCAAAGGCGGATTTATTTTTATACGTTTTACATCTTCTGTTTCGATTTTAGTTTCTAAAACATCAGTTGGTATGGCTATAACTACTGGACCTGGTATACCACTTTCAGCAATGTGAAATGCTCTAGCAGTTACGTTTGCAATTTCATTTGGTGTATTGATCTGTTCTACGTGCTTTGCCATATCAGAAAATGTTTTGATAAAATCCATTTCCTGCAAATGCATTTTGCCAGTACTAATGCGATTGACTTGACCAATAAACAAAACCATAGGTATTCCACCTTGATGCGCTGAGTGAACAGAAATTGAGGCGTTCGTTGCTCCTGGCCCTCTGCTTACAAAGGCAACACCAGCTTTGCCTGTACACTTTGCATCTGCTACAGCCATAAAGCCAGCACCTCCTTCATGCCTGCAAGTCACAACCTCAATGCCTGGTGAATATAATAATTCATCCATAACGGATAGATATGATTCGCCAGGCACACAAAAGAAACGATCAACGCCATGATTTTTTAAAGTTTGAACAAAAACTGAAGCAGCTTTCTTTGACATTATATTACCCTCATTTAAATTGTTGGTTTTTTTCCACCATCTAAATTAATTTCTGTCCCTGTAAAGTGCCTAACTTTAGGGTCGCATAGAAAATAAGCAAGTTCAGCGACTTCTTCTGGAGTTAAAAATCTATCCAATCCTATATTCTTTAAGGCATTTTTTTCTGCATCAGCATAACTTATACCTTCTCTTTCAGCATTATTTTGTATGATTGTTATCAAACGATCAGTTGATGTCATACCAGGATTAATAGAGTTTACGTTAACTCCATCAACTAATCCTCTTTTTGATAAAGCTTTTGTAAAGTTAAGAAAAGCAGCATTGACAGCTCCACCAACCATAAAAAATGGGTCAGGAGAATGGCTCATTGCCCCATTAATTGAAACAATCCATCCTTTGTTTTTAGATAAGGTTGGCCAAAATGCTTTTGATAATCTAACGGCACTATAAAATTTAAGTGCAAACCCATCTTCAAAATCTTCAATAGGTTGCTTGAGGAAATCTCCACTTTTTGTTGCTCCTGCTGAAAAAATTAACGTATCAAAATTTTCAAACTTTTTTTTCACAGATTTAATAGCATTTTCACATCCTGTTTTTGTTTTTAAGTCAGCTGCATAATAATTTACATTAACATTATATTTACTTTGTAATTCGGATTTGGTGTTTTCTAAATTTTCTTTATTAGAGGCAAGCAGATAAATATCACATTCCTCTTTTGAAAACCGTTCAGCTATGGCTTTACCAATTCCTTTGCTGCCTCCAGTAATAATTACTCTACGTTTCATATTTTTAGTTTTTTCTCCAATAAAACTACTATTCACTTATTAATTATCTTAAAAGTGTATATTAATTTTTTGATTAAGACACTTAGATTTTGTATAAATTCTCATTAATAGCTTATCGTTAAAATATTTATATCAAAGAGTCTGTATTATGAATTTAAGCTCAAAAAAACAATCAAATTTTTGGCATAGTTCAATAAATAATAATGTTAAAGTCAAGGCTCTTTTAGGTCCTACAAATACAGGTAAAACCTATTATGCAATGGAAAGAATGCTTTCTCATAATTCTGGGATAATTGGATTCCCTCTAAGGTTATTAGCTCGAGAAAATTATGATAAAGCAGTTTTAGAGGTTGGAAAATCTAAAGTTGCTCTTGTAACTGGTGAAGAAAAAATTATTCCTCCAAACGCAAAATATTTTTGTTGTACTGTAGAATCTATGCCATCAGAGAGATCTTTTTCTTTTGTCGCAATAGATGAAATACAATTAGCAGCCGATCCTGATAGAGGACATATATTTACAGATAGAATTCTGAATGCAAGAGGGACTGAAGAAACAATTCTTCTTGGTGCTGAAACTATAAAGCCATTACTACAAAAAATTTTACCAAAATGTTTAATAGAAATAAGACCAAGGCTTTCTGTTTTAAGCTATATAGGTGTAAAAAAACTCACAAGGTTGAAGCCTCGATCTGCCATTGTTGCGTTTTCCATACCAGAAGTCTACAAAATTGCTGAATTAATTAGAACAAAAAAAGGTGGTGGTGCAATTGTTATGGGGGCTTTGTCACCTAGGACAAGAAATGCTCAAGTTGATCTTTATCAAAATGGTCAAGTTGACTATTTAATTGCGACAGATGCTATTGGTATGGGTTTAAATATGGATATTGACCATGTTGCTTTCGCATCTGATACAAAATTTGATGGGAAAATACCAAGATACCTTAATCCCCCAGAAATCGCTCAAATAGCAGGTAGGGCTGGAAGACATTCACGAAATGGTTCATTTGGAGTGGTAGAGGATTATTTGAAGTTTGATGAAGAAACAATTGAACAAATTGAAAATCATTCTTTTTTTCCTTTAAAAAATATTTGGTGGAGAAATTCAGAACTAAATTTTGATTCATTGGAAGCATTAGTTAGTTCATTAGAAGCCTATCCACCGTTTGACTTTATGAGGAGAAAGGTTGGGGCATTAGACTCACTTTGCCTCAACCATTTATCTGAAATTAGTTCAATCAAAAATAAAATTAACAATAAGAAAGCATTAATTTTATTATGGGATGTCTGTCAAATTCCTGATTTTAGTAATTCATTATCAAGTATTCATTTTAGCTTGCTAGAAAAAACTTTTGAATTATTATTAGCTAATGGAAAACTAGACAATGAGTGGATAAAGTATCAGCTAAACAGGCTTAATAGAGTTGATGGAGAAATAGATACTCTATTAAATAGAATATCAAATATCAGAACTTGGACATTTATTACAAATAGACAACAATGGATAGATGAATCTGAATATTGGCAAAATGAAGCAAAAACAATTGAAGATAAACTATCTGATGAATTGCATAATAGATTAACTCAAAGATTTGTTGATAAGAGAATTGTAATTTTAAATAAAACTCTAAAAGAGCATAGTAATTTGGAAGCTTTAATAAGATTAGATGGCAAGGTAATTGTTGAAGGTGAAGAAGTAGGATTATTAAAAGGTTTTGATTTTATTCCTTCTCTCTCAGAAGGTGAAAAAGCTGGTCCGATTTTATCTGCGGCAAGAAAAATTTTACCTAGAGAAATTGAAAGACGTGTTAGAGAGCTTTTAATGTCTGATAATGCAGCTTTTAAATTTGACGATGATGCATCTATCTTATGGCAAAATAATAAGGTTGCAAAACTAATAAATGGTGAAATCTTATATACGCCTAAAGTCATCATTACAAACTTAGAATTTTTGTCTAACGAACAGATTAAGCAAATAGAAATTAGAATAAATGAGGCAGTTGAGAAAAATATAGAAAATATTTTATCTGAAGCTATTAATTTAAAAAAGCCTATTTTAAATTTCGAACAACAAAAAAGTAAAAGTGAAAAACATCACAACGTCTCAGTAACAACAAATGATGATGAAAAAAAATATGGTGAAAATATTTCCGGGAAAGCTCTAGGCATTGCATTTCAAGTTTATGAAGGATTAGGTTCAGCACAAATTAATAATTTATCAATGTCGACAGTTAATCTTTCAGAAGCTGATAAAAGAAATTTAGCAAGATTGGGACTAAGATTAGGTGTTGAAACTATTTATTTACCTAATCTCTTAAAGCCAGCCGCAATAAAATTAAGAGCTTTATTATGGTCTGTTCATAATCAAGATTTTCCAAAAGATGCTTTTCCACCTGATGGACGCGTGAGTATAAAAATTTTACCAAACGTTAAAAGAGAGTTTTACAGGGCTATAGGTTTTGTGCCTTTAGGGAATTTGGCTCTTAGAGCAGACATTGCTGAGAGATTGTCAGCATTAATAAGGATAGAAGCCAGAGCTGGTCAATTTAGGATCAATGATGCCATGTTATCTATAGCAGGTGCAACAAAAATTCAAATGGAAGAAATTCTTTATGATTTAGGTTACTCAAAGTGTGGTGAAGAACTTTCAACTTTAGCCGACCAGGTACCAATTATTATTTTTGAAAAAAATAGAAAAGTGTATAAAGCTAAAGTCAAAAAATTTAATAAAAAAGCTTTGAAAAACAAAAATCATAAAGACATAAAGCTTTCAAAAACAAAAAATAAAGAAAAACTACCAGATCCTTTGTCACCATTTGCAGTTTTAAAATCAATTAAGATTAAAAAATAACATGACTTCTAATATTTTGGGAAAAAAGACTCTTAGACTTGATGTTTATTTATATTATATTAGGATATTTAAAAGTAGAAGCATAGCAACAAAATTTGTATCAACCAATAGGTTACGTATATCAGGAAAAATCACGCAGAAACCACATAAAATGATTTCTATCGGTGATGTATTAACAATAACAATTAACGATAATATAAAGATATTTAAAGTTTTGGATATACCTAATCGAAGAGGTCCATATTCAGAAGCATTAAATTTTTACGAAGACATTACCCCCATTGAAAGCATTCCCAAAAAGGAAAGTTTTAAGCCTGATATTAAGTTTGTAGAAAGAGTTGGTCGTCCGACAAAAAGAGAAAGGCGCCAAACTGACAGGTTAATGGGTAGAGATTAAAATTATACTAATTCTGTACTTGTAATCATGATTTTTGTAGTTTAAATAAAGATAATTTTTGAGATTGATATGACTTATATAGTAAATGATAAATGTATAAACTGTAGACATACTGATTGTGTTGAAGTTTGTCCTGTGGATTGTTTTTATCTTGGAGAGAATACTATCGTTATTCATCCAGATGAATGTATTGATTGTGGAGTTTGTGAACCAGAATGCCCTGTAGATGCTATCCAAGCTGACACTGATCCTGGAGCAGATGAATGGTTAGAATATAATAGAGAGATGTCAGAAATTTGGCCGAATATTACAATGAAAATTGATCCTTTACCTAATTGCGAAAAATATACTGACGAGGAGGGAAAATTTCAAAAATACGGCTCTAAAAAACCTGGAACTATTTAACTTCTCATAAGATTTTTGTTTATAACTAGTTTTTTTGAAGATTTTATGGTATAAATCCGTTTTTTAAAATCTATTTAACAAATAAAATAAATTTAAAATTTTAATATAGGTGATTAAATTGTCAAAAGACCAAAACTTAGTTAGCTCATTTATACCAGGTGATTTCGTAGTATATCCTAGTCATGGTGTAGGTAAAATTATTGGAACTGAAAAGCGTAACGTTGAAAATATAGAACTAGAATTATTAGTTATAAGATTTGAGCATGAAAGAATGACCCTAAGAGTACCATTATCAAAAGCTACAGAATCAGGCCTAAGAACACTTTCAAGTAAAGTTCAGATGGAAGAAGCTATTATTACTTTAAAAGGCAAAGCAAAAATAAAAAAGACGATGTGGTCAAGAAGAGCTCAAGAATATGAAACTAAAATTAATTCTGGAAATTTGGTTTCCATTGCAGAAGTTGTTAGAGATTTATATAGAAAAGATGACCAAGGTGAACAATCTTATTCTGAAAGACAAATGTATCAAGCAGCCTTAGAACGTTTGGCCAGTGAGTTCGCTGCTGTTGATAATACTGATAAAGAGAGTGCTGTCGTTAAACTAGAAAAAATAATTGATGATAATGCCGAGGAAGCAGCTTAATATATTTGGATTTAAGATTTAAATAAATGCTAAATTTAAATAATAAATCTAATTTTTTTTTTGATTGTCTTCCATCATATGATATGGGTCATTTAGAAGTTGGGAATGGACATTCAATATACTTTGAGCAATATGGAAACCCCAAAGGTGTACCCATACTGTTTTTGCATGGCGGTCCAGGAGCTGGGTTTTCAAATTCTCACAAAAGTTTTTTTGATCCAAATATTTTTAGGGTTATTTTTTTTGATCAAAGAGGTTCTGGTAAAAGTATACCTTATGCTGAAATAAATTATAATAACACTCAACTTCTGATTTCAGATATTGAAAATTTAAGAAAATCACTAAAAATAGATAAATGGTATCTTTTCGGGGGATCATGGGGTAGCACTTTGGCATTATTATATGGAATTGATTACCCTAGTAAGTGTTTAGGTTTTATCTTGAGGGGAATTTTTTTAGGTACTAAAACTGAGATAGACTGGTTTTTGTATGATATAAAAAAATTTTTCCCAGAAGCTTACAAAAAATTTATATCATCTGTTCCTGAAAAATGTAGAAACAATATTCTTGAATGGTTTCATGCTCAACTACATAATCGTAACAGATCCAAAAATCTTAAAGCGGCATCTATTTGGGCTGAATACGAGAACTCTTGTTCATCCCTTAATTATGTGTCACGACCAATTTCTGGAGAACAAGCTTTAGCAATATCAAAAATAGAGACTCATTATTTTATGAATAACTGTTTTATAGAAGATAACTATATTATTAAAAACCTAAATAAAATTTCTAAAATAAAATCTTTTATCGTGCAAGGAAGGCATGATGTAATTTGTCCTCCATTAACAGCGCTAAAACTCGCGGATTGTTGGGATATTGCAAAAATTGAAATTGTAGATGATGCAGGTCATTCAGGTTTTGAAACTAATATTAGTAAAAAGTTAATAAATGCTCTTGAAATGTTAAAGTAAACTATTGATTAAATTATTTTGAAAGGTTAACTTTTTATAATTATTAATTGGAATAGGTTCTCTCTAATTATGAATAATAATGACCTAGAAAAACTAACATTTGAAGAAGCTATGAAAGAATTGGAAAAACTTGTCGATAGTCTTGATGAAGGAGATATTTCCCTTGATGAAGCAATATCAGCGTATGACAGAGGTTCACAATTAAAAGATTATTGTCAAAAAAAACTACATGAAGCAAAAATGAAGGTTGAAACTATACAATCATCAGATAATATTGACACTATTCCAGAAATGTCATCACCTTTTAAACCTGATTAATTTATAACAAAGTTAATTAGGAAAGTTTTATGATTGAATTTCAAAATAAGCTTGAAAAAAATTCGCAAGAGATTGACAGATTCTTAGATAGTTATTTACCATCTGGTAATGGCTTAAATTCCAAACTTTTTAAAGCAATGAGATATTCTTCAATTAGTGGTGGAAAAAAAATAAGAGCTTATTTAGTTGTTGAATCTGGACGGTTTCTTAGTGCAGTCAACAACAAGGATTTTACCAGATCAAAATATAATGAATTAGTCACTGTTGCATCAGTTATTGAAGCAATTCATTCTTATTCGTTAATACATGATGATTTGCCAGCTATGGATAATTCTCCTATTAGAAGAGGAAAAGATTCTAATCATATTAAATTTGACGACCATACAGCGATATTAGCAGGTGATGCACTATTGAGTTGGGCCTTTGAAATAATTGCAGATAGTAAATTTATCGTGGATCCAGAAAAAAGATCTGAAATTTGCTTTGTTCTGGCAAAAGCTATTGGATCGAATGGTATGGTAGGAGGTCAACAAGCAGATATGGACTTTACTGAACAAAACTATTTAAATCTAGAACAAATTGAGTGGATTCAAAATCATAAAACAGGTGCTTTAATTTCTTGTTGTTCTCATGTAGCGTCAATTTTATTTAACGCTAGCGATGATCAAAAAAGCCATCTTATTAATTATGCCAATCATATTGGTTTAGCTTTTCAAATTGCTGATGATTTGTTAGACCTTGATGGAAATGAGTCTTCAATGGGGAAGCCTGTAATGCAAGATACTAAAAATAAAACACCTAATTTTGTAACGATTTTAGGTAAAGAAAAAGCTACAAAAAGAGCTTTAGAGGAGTCTTGCAAAGCTATAAATTTGATTCAAAAATTTAAACTAGAATCAGAAAATCTTGTATCTTTAGCTAAATATACTGTAAATAGAAATAAATAATTTAAAGTTTATTATTTTAGGTTTAAGTTAATACATGGCAATTAAAGATAAAAAAACAGAATTTGTTACTACACCTTTACTTGATAAGGTAAACAATCCGGATGATCTCAAATTTCTAAAAATAGAAGATTTAGATCAACTTTCTTTAGAATTACGCTCGGATATGATTGATATTGTTTCTAAAACAGGTGGTCATTTAGGTGCAGGTTTAGGTGTTGTTGAGCTTGCTATTGCAATACATTATGTTTTTGATACTCCTGATGATAGATTAATATGGGATGTTGGACATCAAGCATATCCTCATAAAATTTTAACCAACAGAAGACAACAAATGTCTACTCTTAGAAAGTCTAAAGGTCTTTCAGGATTTACAAAGCGAACGGAATCTATTTTTGATCCTTTTGGTGCAGGACATTCATCAACATCAATTTCTGCGGCTTTAGGAATGGCTGTTGCAAGAGATAAACTTGGAAAATCTAACAATGTAATCGCTGTGATTGGTGATGGCGCAATGAGCGCCGGAATGGCATATGAAGCAATTAATAACGCTGGAGCTCTTAAGACTAATTTATTAATTATTTTAAATGATAATGATATGTCTATAGCGCCAGCTGTGGGCGCCTTAAGCAACTATTTATCTAATGTTGTATCAAGTCGACCATTTAATAACGTAAGAGAAATTGCTAAACAAATGGTTAATCTTTTTCCTAAAGAATTTAGTGAAACAGCTAAAAGAGCTGAAAGTCTAGCAAGAAATTTCTTAGGGAATGCAGAAGGCACTATTTTTAGTCAAATGGGTATGAATTATCTAGGTCCAATAGACGGTCATGATGTTAAATCGATGGTTAAAATATTAAAAAATCTAAAAAATGGATCTCAAGAAAAACCAATATTACTTCATGTGGTAACAGAAAAGGGAAAAGGACATCCATTTTCTAAAGGCTCTCTCGAAAAATATCATGCTGTATCTGAATTTAATGTAATTACTGGTGATTCAGTTAAATCGACATCTAACACACCTACTTATACTAATGTTTTTGCGGAAACCTTGTGTAAGATTGCCGCAAAGGATAAAAAAGTTTTAGCTATAACTGCAGCTATGCCTTCAGGAACGGGATTAAATAAGTTTGCAGAAAAATTTGAAGATAGATTTTATGACGTTGGAATTGCAGAACAACATGCTGTAACATTTGCTGCTGGAATGGCTTCAGAGGGTTTAAAACCTTTTGTAGCCATTTATTCAACTTTTTTACAAAGAGCCTATGATCAAGTAGTTCATGACGTTGTAATACAAAATTTGCCTGTAAGGTTTATGCTTGATAGAGCAGGGTATGTAGGGGCCGATGGAGCTACTCATGCAGGTTCATTTGATTTAGCGTATCTTTGTTGTTTACCAAATGTAGTAGTAATGGCACCTAGCGACGAAGCAGAGTTAGCAAAAATGGTTATAACTGCTTCGATATATAGTGATGGTCCAATTTTTTGCAGATACCCCAGAGGTGAAGGAGAAGGCGTTGATATTACAGATATTGTTCAAGATGTTAAAATTGGTAAAGGAAGAATAATAAAAAAGGGAAAAGATTTAGCAATTCTTGCTTTAGGCACGAGAGTTGGAACTGCATTAAAAGTTGCAGATCGTCTATCGCAAGATAATTTAGATATAACGGTTGCTGACGCACGTTTTGCAAAACCAATTGATACTGAATTACTTGAAAAGTTGTGGAACGAACATCAAAAACTTATAATAATAGAGGAAGGTTCTGTAGGAGGGTTTAGTTCTCATTGTTTACATTTTTTATCATCTAAGGATCTTCTTAATAAACATGATAAAGAAATTAGATGTTTAACTATGCCAGATAATTTTCAAGATCATGCTTCTCAAAATGAGCAATTAGCAAAAGCAGGTTTAGATACAGATGGATTGATGAAGGTAGTTTCTAAAATGATATCTTTGTCGAATGCAAAAAATAGAACTATTGCTAACTAAACTTTAAAAAATATTTTATGACCTTTAAAATAAGTAAAGAACGAATAGATAAACTTATGGTTTTAAAAGGCTTTGCCAAAAGTAGAGAGCAAGCTAATTCTATTCTCATGACCGGAAATGTATTTGCTGATAATAAGCGTGTTGAAAAGCCTGGACAACAAGTATCACAAAATTCAAAAATTGAAATAAAAGGAAAAACACATCCATGGGTGTCTAGGGGAGGTATCAAGTTAAATAAAGCTATATCAGAATTTAATTTAGACTGTAATTCCATTATAGCACTTGATATTGGAGCAAGTACAGGAGGTTTTACAGATGTCTTGTTAACAAATGGTGCTAGTAAAATTTATGCAGTAGATGTTGGATATGGGCAATTAGACTGGAAATTGAGACAAGATGAAAGAGTTATAGTTAAAGAAAAAACAAATGCTAGATACTTAACAAATGAAATTATTCAAGACCCATTAGATGCTTTGGTTTGTGATGCATCTTTTATATCGTTGAAGAAAGTTTTACCTTCAGGACTTGGGTTTCTAAAATCTCATGGATGGTTGGTAGCTTTAATAAAACCCCAATTTGAAGTAGGTAAAGGTCTTGTTGGGAAGGGTGGTGTAGTAAAAGATCCTAAACTACATGAAGCAGTAATCAATAATATAGCAAAATGGATAGAATTTGAAATTAAAATGAATGTTTTAGGAATTATAGAAAGTCCTATTTTAGGCCCTAGTGGAAACAAAGAATTCTTAGTTGTGGCTACAAAGATTTAATTCATTAAAATTTTTATTCAATCTTCCCAATTTGACTTTCATGCTCTAACAATTGATCCAAAATAGTTATAGCCATCATAGCTTCAGCTACGGGAACAGCTCTAATTCCAACGCAGGGATCATGCCTACCTTTTGTTTTAATTTTAATAGGTTCATTTTGTAAATTTATAGAATTCTTTTCTGTTAAAATAGAACTCGTTGGTTTAACAATAAATTTAGCTACTATAGGCTGGCCAGACGAGATTCCTCCTAATATTCCCCCAGAGTGATTAGAGCCGAAATAATAATCTCCTTTATTGTCAGGATAAATTTCATCATTAGCTTCACTACCTGTTAAAGATGCCAAGTCAAACCCTGAACCAATTTCTACTCCTTTAACAGCGTTTATGCTCATTAAAGCTTCTGCAATTTGACTATCTAATTTTTTATAGACTGGGCTTCCTAATCCCCTAGGGACATTTTCAGCAACAATTTCAATTATTGCACCTGCGCTATTGCCATTTCTCCTAAGGTCATCTAACCAAATTTCCCACTCTTTGGCTGCTTTTGGATCTCCACAAAAAAAAGGGTTTTTATTAACTTCATTCCAATCAAAATTTTCACGATTAATCTTGTTAGGTCCTAATTGAATTACACTAGCTCTAATTTTTATAGATTCTTTTAACTTATTTTGTAATACCTTAAATGCAATTGCGCCTGCAGCAACTCTTACAGCCGTTTCTCTTGCACTTGATCTGCCTCCACCTCTATAGTCTCTTATTCCATACTTGTTCTGATATGTAATATCAGCATGTCCTGGTCTAAATTGATTAGAAATTTCTGAATAATCTTTACTTCTTTGATCTTCATTTTTTATGTTGAGCGCAATTGGATGGCCTGTGGTTTTGCCCTCAAAAGTTCCAGAAAGAATCTCTACAATATCGTTTTCTTTTCTTTGTGTAACAAATTTAGATTGACCAGGCTTTCTTCTGTCTAAGTAAACTTGAATATCTCCTTCATTTATAGGAATTAAAGGAGGTACTCCGTCTACTATGCATCCAATGGTTTTACCATGACTTTCGCCAAAGCTAGTAAATTTAAAAATATGTCCAAAAGAGTTGCTTGCCATTTAATTCTTTCAATTAGAAAAATTTTACTAATTTAAATTTCTTTTTTTTCTGGAGACATATCTGGTGCATCAATAGCTTTCATACCTACGACATGATAACCACAATCAACGTGATGTGTCTCGCCAGTTACTCCACCTGAGAGATCAGATAAAAGATAAACACCACATCCACCAACATCATCTAGCGTAACATTTCTACGAAGTGGAGAATTATATTGATTCCATTTAAGTATATATCTGAAATCACCTATACCACTGGCAGCAAGGGTTTTGATAGGGCCTGCAGATAAACTGTTTACTCTAATTTTATTATCTCCCAGATCTGCAGCTAAATATCTTACTGAAGATTCAAGTGCAGCCTTAGCAACTCCCATTACATTATAATGTGGCATTACTTTTTCTGCTCCATAATATGTAAGAGTAATCATAGATCCACCATTTGGCATCATTGCAGCAGCCCTTTGAGCAACTGCGGTAAATGAATATACAGATATATCCATCGTTTTATAAAAATTTTCTCTTGTTGTATCAATATATTCACCTTTTAATTCTTCTTTATCTGAGTATGCTATTGCATGAACTAAAAAATCAATGGTCTCCCATTTTTCTTTCAGCAAATTGAATGTTTTGTCAATTGCTTCATCGCTAGAAACATCGCAGGGTATAACAATATTAGAACCCACTGATTCAGCAAGAGGTTTAACTCTTTTTTGTAATGCTTCACCTTGGTACGTAAATGCTATTTCTGCACCCTGTTTTGCAATTGCATCAGCTATACCCCAAGCAATGGACCTATCATTGGCAACACCCATAACAATGCCACGTTTGCCGTGCATGATCCCGTTACTGTGGTTTTCTTGTTTCATTATCTAACATTCCTGACCTAAAATTATACTTTAAAGTTAAAATGAGATTACTTAATGATTATTATATAATTAATTATATCATTTTGAAATATTTAACTATTATTAATTTGAGACTTAATTAAGAGAATAACTTATTTTTTTTGTTAAAGTAATCAAATCGCCAGGGTTATAAGATCTATTACTATTCAAAGATACAGTTTCCCCATCTACATCTATAATTAGTCTATATCCACTAATTTGCTCTGTAGTTTCAGTGTGTATAACCTTTTGGACACGACAAACCTCTTTTTCAACAAAATTTTGATTTGCTTCTGCTTTTTCATTTCTAACAACTTCAGACCCAATCAAGGCTCCTATAGCTGTAGCACCAGATTTCCCGCCACCTTCACCAAGTCTATTACCAATAGCACCGCCAATTAAAGCTCCAATAAAATTATCTGCACCAAACTTATTAGCGTCTTGGTTTACTGGTACTCTTTGAATTGAGCATCTTTTTTCATTTCTTGGTACTTTTTGTGTAGAATATGTTTTAAGTACTTCAACCGAAGAAACAGATCCAGTTACTTGATAAAAATTTGTTTTTGAGTAAGCATTACTTGTAAGTAATATTAAGGATCCAAATAATAAGAAATTTTTAAGCATTAATACCTCATGTTAATCTTTTAAATTTAAATTTAATACATATATACTCATGAATTATGGCAAAATTAGTACTAAACACTAAAATAATAATATGGAGATCTTAGTTGGAATTAGATAAAATTGTAGATCCAATACAATTATTTAAAAAATGGTTATCTGAAGCTGAAGAAAAAGAAATTAGAGATCCTAATGCAATGCAATTAGCTACAGTATCCAAAGATGGAATGCCCTCAGTCAGAACAGTTTTGTTAAAAGATATTATTGACAGAGATTTTGTTTTTTACACAAACTATGAAAGTCGCAAATCTAAAGAAATTATTCAAACGGGTAAAGGCGCTATATGCTTTTATTGGAAAACTTTAAATCGTCAAGTAAGGTTAGTTGGTAATCTTTATAAAGTTTCTGATGAAGTGTCTGATAAATATTATCAATCTCGTTCAAAAGGTAGTCGAATTGGTGCCTGGGCATCAAAACAATCAAGAGAATTAGAATCTAGAGAGTTTTTAATGCAACAGGTAAAATTACTCGAAGAAAAATATAAAAACGATGATATTCCTCGTCCAAGTTTTTGGGGTGGATTTGCATTAAAACCAGAAGAGTTTGAATTTTGGGAAGATGGTGATTTTAGGTTGCACGATAGATTTATTTTAAAACCTACTAATGCGAAAAATGAGTGGATTGCTAAACGTCATTACCCATAATTTTTTTCTTATTTTTTATTTCAATTAAACTCATTATTATAAAAATTATATAACAAATAATTAATAGTCCTAAAAATAAGCCAAAACCTGCTTGATAAGCTTTTATTGAATATCCACTTTGTTTTCCTGGCTCAACTATTTGCATTATAAAACCAATTGCATATTGAGCTATAAAAGCCATTAAAAAACATATCAAATTTATAGCTGTAGACGCACGAGCAGCATAGCTATTAGGAAAATGTTGACTAAGCCCAGCATAAGCTAATGTGGCTGCTAATGATGTTATGCTTAAGATAATCCATGGCCATATTGCTTTTGGCATTAATCCAAATGTAATTATTGTAAATGGAATTATAAATATTATTAAAGCGCCTCCCATAACACCAACAGGTGATATGTTAAATTTTCTTAAATAATCTGTAATTATACCTAAAGATGTTGTTCCAATGGTCATCATTATTGTTGAAATAAAGAGAATACTAGCAATTTCACTTTTATTAAACTTACCAATATCGGCTAGCCAAGGACCTGCCCATAGTCCTAATATAGCAAGGCCAGTGCCTCCTGCAATTCCAGATAACGGACCAATTCTCCAAAAAGCATAGCTTGTATAAATTTCCTTTAACACTCTCAGAACGGGTAATACTTTTTCATTATTAGCAATTTCTTTTTTTTCTGGAACTATAAAGAATATTAGAATTCCAATAAAAATTGTAATTACTCCAAGAAATAAATAAACTCCTCTCCAATCAGTTATTTGCATAGCCATTTCTAAAGGTATTGACGCTACAATCGCGCCCATTCCGCCTGCTGACATAAACAGACCTATTAAAAGTGGAAGCCTTTCTTTAGGAAACCAAACTGCAAAAGCTTTAAATGCTCCCATTAAAGCGCCAGAAACGCCCAGTCCAATTAATCCACGGGCTATAACTAGTGACCAAACATTGTTTCCAAAGCTAAATAATATAGCTCCAGTTGCAGCAACGAAAAATAGAATACTTTGAACTCTCCTTGCGCCAAACTTATCAAGTAAAACTCCTAAGGGTAACTGAAACAAACCAAATGTTAAAAAATAAGCAGATGTAATTAAACCAAGTTGTTCTGCATTTAAGTTCAAGTCATTGCTTAAATATGGAGCAAGAACGGCGTTAGTTGACCGATAAAGATAAGATAAAAAATACCCACAAGCGAAAGGTAAGAAAATAAACATAAATTTTTGTAAGTTATTTTTAGGAAGAATATTTATTTGTTTCATATTCGCTAAATTCCAAAAAATTATTTTAAAAAAACTGATTTGTAGATTTGAAGATTAAGTTTTAACAAGTTAGCATATTAAATATCTATACGATAGCTCAATGATTAGAAAGTTGACCTTTTGTTTCAAGAGTATTTATAATAATTTCAAGGAGAGTCAGATGAAAATATCAAATGAAATTATTAATATTTTTCCTGAAATAAAAAAGTGGAGGCATGAGTTGCATGCTCATCCAGAGCTTGGCTATGAAGAAGAATGGACATCTAACTTTGTTGCAGAAAAACTCGAATCTTTTGGTTTAGAGATTTACAGAGGAATGGCTAAAACAGGTGTTATTGGAGTTTTAAAGGGAGCTAATGCTAGTCTTGGTGGTGGAGGAAATAAAGCTATTGGATTGAGGGCTGATATGGACGCCCTACCAATTACCGAAGAAAATGATTTTTCTTATAAGTCAAAGTTTGATGGTCGTATGCATGCATGTGGTCATGATGGTCACACAGCCATGCTACTTGGGGCAGCTAAATTATTATCTTCAAAAAAGGATTTTGATGGAACTGTGTATTTTATATTCCAACCTGCAGAAGAAGGTGGGGGTGGTGGACTTGCCATGATAGAGGATGGTTTGTTTGAACAGTTTCCTATGGATAGTGTTTGGGGTATGCATAATTGGCCAGGCATGAGTGAAGGAAGTGTTGCTGTTCATAAAGGATCTGTTATGGCAGCAGCAGACAAATTTGAAGTTACTATAAATGGAAATGGTGGCCATGCCGCAATGCCTCAAGCAACAAATGATCCTGTTTTGGCTGTTACTGCTATTGTTCAGGCTTTACAACAGATAGTTTCTCGAAGACAGAATCCTCTTGATTCAATTGTGATTTCTGTAACTCAAATTAATGCTGGTTCTGGATTTAACATTATACCCCAAACAGCAAATTTTATCGGTACTATTAGAACTATTAATTCAGACACTAGAATAAATGTTCATAAACAATTTACAGAAATTTGTGAGGCTACAGCAATAGCTTATGGTTGCTCAGCCAATGTATCTGTCATTAAAGGTTATCCTGTAACAATAAATGACATTGAATCTAGTGAAAAAGCAATTGAAGTTTCATCAAGTTTATTTGGTAAAGATTCGGTTAAAACTAATATGGCACCTTCTATGGGCGCTGAAGATTTCGCTTATATGTTAGAAAAAATACCCGGGTCATATATATGGTTGGGAGCAGGTGAAGGGAAGTTAGGTTGTATGCTACATAATAGTAAGTACGATTTTAATGACGATATTTTACCCTTAGGTATTGCATACTGGGAACAATTAGTTAAATCAGAAATGCCCCTTAGATAATATTGATAGACTTGTCTTGGATTTACTAATATATATATAGATATGAAAAATACTTTATTTCTAATTATTCTAGCTATATCTATTGCGATATTAATAACAATATTTGCAATTAATTTATGGTTACAAATGTCAGATGTTACAATTAGTTATAATGGAAAAATAGCAATTTTTGTTGGTGCTTTCTTTACCATTTTATTAGGTTCCGGTCTAATGTCCTTAGCGTATTTTTCGTCTAAAAATGGTTTTGATGACCAAGTAGATCACGATTTAGATAGTTTGCTCAAAAAATTGAAAGATCGTTAATATAAGAATATATATTAAGTTTTTTTTTCTAATTTTTATCTAATTTTACTTTTAACAGTTGACTTTTTATCATATTTATATGAGAACAAAACATGAACAAAATATTTGGAATGAAATAATGATTAATTTAAATTTAGAAGTAACCAAAAGAATTTTAGCCCAAAACGGACACTATAAGATGTCAGATAAACTAGAAGTATTTAAACCATGTTTAAATCGTCCTCAAACTTTCCCTTTTTATAGCTCTAAAGTTTCAGCAGGTTTTCCTTCTCCTGCAGATGATAACCTAGAGAAAAGTTTAGATTTAAATAGCTATTTAATTAAACGTCCTGCTGCAACATTTTTTGTTCGCGTTAATGGTGATTCAATGATTAATGCTGGTATAAATGATAATGATATCTTGGTTGTTGACAGGAGTATTAAGCCTGCACACGGGAAAGTGATTATAGCTGTTTTAGACGGACAAATGACCGTTAAAAGGTTATATAAGCAATCTGGAAAAATAATATTAATGCCAGAAAACGATTTGTATAAGCCAATTGAAATTGAAGATCATATGAATATGGAAATTTGGGGAGTGGTAACTAGTTCGGTTCATTTTTTGTGATATGTATGGTCTAGTTGATTGTAACAATTTTTATGTTTCCTGCGAAAGAGTTTTTAATCCTTTATTGAGGAACAAACCAGTTATAGTATTATCCAATAATGATGGGTGTATTATTGCTAGATCTAATGAAGCAAAATCTTTAGGAATTCCTATGGGAGCTCCATTACACTTATACAAAACGTTAATAAAGAAGAATAAAATATTTACATATTCCTCAAACTATACTTTATATGGAGATATGTCTTCTCGGGTAATGAGCTCATTAAATTATTTCGTACCTGATATGGAGATATATTCTATTGATGAAGCATTCCTTGACTTAAGAAAATTCAATATAAAAACTATTTCAGAAGAAATGTTTAAAATTAGGCAATTTATTTATCAGTGGACTGGTATACCTGTGTCGATTGGAGTAGGTCCCACTAAAACATTAGCAAAATTAGCAAATAAAATGGCCAAGAAACATTCATCTAACGGTGTTTATGTTTTAAGTATATCTGATCATTTAACCAGTATACTAAGTAATATCCAATTAGAAGATATTTGGGGTATCTCTAAAGGATGGGCAAATCGTTTAAAATCAATAGGAGTTAATAATCCATTTGATTTACAGCAATCAGATCCTCGTCAGATCAGAAAATTAGTATCAGTTGTTGGTGAACGTATGGTTTATGAATTAAGAGGAAATTCTTGTCTTGCCCTAGAAAATATAGTGGATAAAAAATCTATTACAGTTTCCAGATCTTTTGGCAATATGATTAACGATAAATATAATCTCAAACAAGCATTGGCAAATCATGTGGCAAGAGCAGCAGAGAAGCTTAGAAGTCAAGATAGTTTATGTGGAGAGATTTGTGTCTTTATTAATACTAATCGTTTTAGAAAGAAGGATTTACAATATAATAATAGTGCTATATTACCCTTCGAAGATTTAACAGATAATACAAATATCATAATGCAAAAAGCATTTAAGGTATTAGATAGACTTTATCGTCCAAATTATAATTATAAAAAAATTGGAGTAATATTACTTGATTTAAAACAAAGAAAAAAAGACTTGAAAAATAACGATTATGTTATTCAAGATAACTTGTTTACATATGACAAAAATTATAAAAATATTGCTAACGCATCTGATGCCTGTATGAAAATATTAGACGACATAAATACTAAAATGGGAAAAATGACATTATTTTACGGTTCTCAAGGGATAGTAAAATACTCAGGAAGAAAGAAAATAGGAAAAGATAAATGGAGAATGCGATCTTTTTATAGATCTCCTTTTTACACTACAAATTGGGCTGACATATTAAAAGTATCTTAGAGAATTATTCGTATTAAGATTTATTATTAGAAGGAAGTGGAATACAACTCAGACCAGAAGTCCAGAGTTCTGCGCAAACTGAACGAGCTTGATTTTCTGCTAATTCAATAAAACGAACTCTCCATAAGTACTCTAAATTATTATTTGAATTGTTAGTCTTAGTAATCTTACTTAATGAGGCAGGTAAGTTACCAAGTTGTTCTGGAACAATATTTCTAGCGTTACGGGCTGCTTTATGAGCATTTAATCTATTCTTAAAAGCACCAATTTGTACAAACCAATCCTCTTGAATATTTTCAGAGTAGAAAGTTTTGTTGGTTTTATGAGGTATTTTAAAACTTTTTACATTTTTTTCTGCAATAATAATTTTTGGTCGAACTTTCGGCATTTCAGAAGGTTTTGCTATTCTGACAAGTGGTTTAGATAGACTAGTTTTAAAGTATTTATTTAGTAAATTTATCATATGTCTATCACGTGATCTTGCCTTTTTACCACCAAAAACAACACCAATAATTCTTTGTCCATTTCTTTCAACAGAAGCGACAAGATTAAATCCAGAGGCATTCGTATAACCAGTTTTAATACCATCTGTTCCAGAGTAACTACTTAGCAGATTATTATGATTGGTATATTTAACTCCCTTATAAACAAAAGATTTAGTTTTGAATAATTTAAAAAAATTAGGGTGATTTTTCCTAATAGCCATTCCTAGAACCGCCATATCTCTAGCTGTAGATAATTGACCCCTATTAGGTAAACCTGAAGCATTTTTAAAAATTGTACGTGTCATACCCAATTTTTTAGCTTTTCTTGTCATTAATTTAGCAAAATTTTTTTCTGATTTTCCAAGGTTTTCAGCTACAACTGTTGCTACATCATTGGCTGATTTAGTAATTAAAGCCAAAATAGCATTTTTAACTGTAATACTAGAACCAGGAGAAAGATTTAATTTAGATGGAGGTTGTCTAGCTGCACGTTTAGAAATTTTAAATTTGGTATTCATAGAAATTTTTTTATCTTTTAAAGCATCAAATATCATGTATAAAGTCATAATTTTTGTTAAAGAAGCAGGGTAGTTCCTGGTATCTGCATTAGTATTATGATAAATACGTTTGGTATTTTCATTTATAATAAAAGAGGCATATTTAGCTTTAGCAGATGAAGCAACAACCATAAAAAATAAAATAAATATAGAATTGAGAATTAGTTTTATTAAATGGATTGAATAGTGTTTTTGAAATAAAAAATATTTATGATAATTTAATATTTTAGTATAATTTTTAAGCAATTTTTTATCCAAAAAAATTAATTTAAAGATGTTTAATAGCATAAAAGTTAAAAAAAATATAATCTGAACATAAAAATAAATACATCATTTAGATTATTTTTCTAACAAAACACTACATTTAGTATAAAATACAAGTAATAATTATGAAAGAGTATATTAAAAAAAAATTAACTTAAACTTGTTGAAGCTGTAAGTCGTTCTTATATTATTAAATAGTTTATACTAAAAAAGGAATATCCAAGAAATTGTCCATTAACAGAAAATATAGAAATCTTCAAGATTTTGATTTAAGAGTTATACCATCGATCTCTATGGGTGAAAATAAAGATAGTAAAGATGAAGTTGAAGGAAATATAAAATTAGCTGTAAAGCCAAAAACAAAAACTCCACCACTCTATAGAGTATTAATGATGAATGATGACTATACCCCAATGGAGTTTGTTATTGAAGTGCTAGAAAAGTTTTTTAAAAAAAATAGAGAAGAGGCTACACAAATAATGCTTCATGTCCATCAACGTGGAGTTGGTGTGTGTGGAATTTATGCATATGATTTAGCAGAAACCAAAGCGATGCAAGTTATGAACTATGCCCGTAAATATGAGCATCCTTTACAAGTTCAATTAGAAAAGGAATAACAATGTTATCTAAATCTTTAGAAGAAACTCTTAGACGAGCCATGACAAATGCGTCTTCATTAAAGCATGAGTTTGCAACATTAGAGCATTTACTTTCTGCTTTGTTAAAAGATCAAGATGCTGTGGAAGTCTTAAAAGCATGTTCAGTGAATGTGAAAATATTAGAAGAAGACATAGATAGATATTTAAAAGAAGAATTGAAGGCAATTGTTACATCAGATAAAGAAGCAGATACACAGCCAACAGCAGGTTTTCAAAGAGTTGTCCAAAGAGCTGTAATACATACTCAATCTTCAGGCAGAAGTGAAGCAACAGGAGCAAATATCTTAGTAGCTATGTTTTCTGAAAGAGATTGCTATGCAGTTTATTTACTCCAAAAACAGGATATGAAACGTCTTGATGCAGTTAGTTTTATAAGTCATGGATTGGCGAAAGATCCAAATTACTCAAAATCATCTATACCATTAGGAGCTGATACCGAAATTGAAGATGGTGATAATAAAAAATCTGAAAAAGCTCTAGAAAAATATGCGGTTAACTTAAATGAAAAAGCAGCTGATGGTAAAGTCGATCCTTTAATAGGCAGGCAATCTGAGTTAGATAGAACCATTCAGGTTTTATGTAGAAGAACAAAGAATAATCCTTTATTGGTGGGTGACCCTGGTGTAGGAAAAACTGCAATTGCAGAAGGTTTAGCTGATAAGGTTGTTAATGGTAATGTTCCGGAAGTTTTATTGAATTCAGAAATTTATGCTTTAGATATGGGTGCATTGCTAGCAGGTACAAGATACAGAGGTGACTTTGAAGAGCGTTTGAAAGCCGTAATGAAAGAGATTGAACAAAATGAAAATGCTATATTATTTATTGATGAAATACATACTATAATTGGTGCAGGAGCGACCAGTGGAGGAGCAATGGATGCATCTAATTTATTAAAACCAGCACTTCAAAATGGTTCATTAAGATGTATTGGCTCAACAACGTATAAAGAATATAGAGGATATTTTGATAAAGATAGAGCATTAGTAAGAAGATTTCAAAAAATTGATGTTCCAGAGCCAAATGTTGAAGATACTGTAAAAATCTTAATGGGTCTGAAATCTCGTTATGAAAAACATCATAATTTAAAATTCACTAATATTGCTATTAAAACAGCTGTTGAACTATCTGCTAGATACATAAACGACAGAAAGTTACCAGACAAAGCTATTGACGTTATAGACGAAACAGCTGCAGCTCAAATGTTAAAAAATAAATCAAAGAGAAAGAAAATTATTGGTAAAGTTGAAATTGAAGAAACTATTGCATTAATTGCAAGAATACCTCCTAGAAATGTGTCAACAGATGATAGAAAAGCCCTTTCAAAATTAGAAGATGATTTAAAAAGAATGGTATATGGACAGGATAAAGCAGTCTCTGAATTAGTTTCAAGTATCAAATTATCAAGAGCTGGCCTAAGAGAGGGTGAAAAACCTGTTGGCTGTTACTTATTCTCAGGACCAACGGGTGTTGGAAAAACTGAAGTTGCTAAGCAATTGGCCGAAGCAACTGGGGTAAAACTCATAAGGTTTGATATGTCTGAATATATGGAACGACATACTGTCTCAAGATTAATTGGGGCTCCTCCAGGTTATGTTGGTTTTGATCAAGGTGGTCTTTTAACTGATGCTGTTGACCAAAATCCTCATTCAGTATTGTTGTTAGATGAAATAGAAAAAGCTCATCCAGATTTATTTAACTTACTTCTTCAAGTAATGGATCATGGAAAATTAACAGACAATAATGGTAAATCTGTAGATTTCAGAAACACGGTTTTAATAATGACTACCAATGCAGGAGCACAAGAGCTATCAAAAGCAGCAATAGGTTTCAAGAAAGAAAATCGTGAAGGAGCTGATGGTGAAGCAATTGACAAGTTATTTGCACCAGAATTTCGAAATAGATTAGATGCTATAATACCTTTTGGATATTTACCATTAGAAGTTGTAAGAATGGTAGTTGATAAATTTATTATGCAATTAGAAGCACAATTATCTGAAAAAGGTGTATCTGTTGTTTTAACTGATAAAGCTAGAGATTGGCTAGCAACAAAGGGTTATGACAAAATTTTTGGTGCTAGACCATTAGGAAGAGTAATTCAAGAGCATATAAAAAAGCCTTTGGCTGAAGAGCTATTATTTGGAAGATTAGTTGATGGCGGAGTTGTATATGTTGATTTATTAAAAGACAAATTAACATTAAAAACAGAGAGTTCTGCTGACAAAGACAAGAAGAAGATTATAGATCCAAAAAATAAAAATAAAGATGCTACTGAACTAACTTAGACATGTGAGTACGGTGAATTTTTTGTATTAATAAATTCTATTTGTTTTCTAACTTCTATTTCTTCTAATTTAGTAAAGTTTTTAATGGCCTTCGCAAACGAATCGTTCGGCAAGAAATGATTGCTGTAAGTCGGTTTTGCAATATATCCTCTTTGTATTTTATGATGACCTTGAGCTCCTGCTTCAACTATTTTGATTTTTTTTTCAATTGCATATTCAATCGCTTGGTAATAACAAAGCTCAAAATGTAAAAAAGGTATATCAACAATAGAACCCCAATTTCTACCATAAAGAGTATTTTTACTTACAAAATTCAAGGCGCCAGCAATAACTTTTTCGTCTTGTTTAGCAATAATTAATAAAATATCATTTTTCATTGTTTCGTTTAGTAAATAAAAAAATTCTTTTGTTAAATATGCACCTCCCCATTTTTTGTCAATTGTGTTTAAATAAAAACTATAAAAAGAATCCCAAATTTTATCAGTTAGTTGTTCACCAGTTAATTTTTCAATAACTAAGTTTGTATTTTTAATTTTTTTTCTTTCATTCTTAATTGCTTTTCTTTTTGAACTCTTTAGTTGATTTAAAAAATCATCAAATGTTTCATAATTATTATTATGCCAGTGGAATTGTAATCCTGTTCTTCTTATCCAATTTTCGTTCTGCAATCTGTTATTAAAGTTATCTGTAGTAAAATTAATATGTGCTGAGCTTAACTTGTTATTGCCAACAATCATTTCAAATGTTTTTATTATTAATTCAAAAATTTTCTTATGCTCTGAGTTTTCAGCATTAATCATAATTCTTGGACCAGCTGCGGGTGTAAAAGGGATTGCACAAAGTAATTTTGGATAATATTGACCTCCAGCATTTTGATAAGCATTTGCCCAAGAATGGTCAAAAATATATTCGCCATATGAATGCATTTTCAAATAATTCGGGGAAACACCAATTATTTCGTCATTTGTATTTTTAATTATTATATGCTTTGGATTCCAGCCAGTTGACGGGTGAACTGATTTTGAAACTTCTAAAGAATTCAAAAAATCAAATGACATAAATGGATGATTAAAGGTATTTAGACTGTCCCAATCATTTTTGTTTATATCAGATAATTTGGATAGTAATTCAACTTTCATTATCAAAGGTTTTAAGAAAATACATCTTAATTATCAATCTCAAAAATACCTTCAATTTCTACTGGAACATCTTTTGGTAGAGCAGGCGCTCCAACAGCAAATCTTGCGTGTTTTCCTTTTTCTTCAAAAATTTTAACGATCAAATCAGATGCCCCGTTTATTATTTTAGGCTGGTCAGTAAAGTCTGGTGTAGAGGCTACAAATCCTCCTAATTTAACAACTTTTTTAACTTTGTTTAGATCACCATTACAAGCTGCCTTTAATTGGCTTAGCAAAGCCATTGCGCAAGCCTTAGCCATTTCAATTCCTTCTTCAACAGATACAGTATCCCCAATTTTTCCTTTAACAGTTAATTCACCATTAATAAAGGGTAATTGTCCTGATATAAAAACTAAATTATTTGATAATACATATGGAACATAACTCCCAGCTGGAGCACTGGGTTCATCAATCTTTATATTTAATTCTTTTAATCGTTTGTTAATATCTTTAGCCATTTAAAATCCTTAATCTAAGAACAACCTGAAGTAGCACCACATGTATTGCATTTCATACATGTTCCATTTCTTACGAGAGTGAAGTTTCCACACTCTCCACAAGCTTCGCCTTCATAACCTTTAATTTTAGCCTCTATTTCCTGAGCGAGACTTGGAGCTTTTGTTTCATCAAAAGTAATTGTAGTATCATTGTTATCTGATAATTCTACATTTTCATTTTTGAGAGAAATAGTTTGCGGCATCATTGAAATGTTGTTTGAACCTCCAGATACGACTTTTAATTCTCTTCTAACAAAGCCTCGACTAGCTACTTTTTCTGATAATAGGGCTTTGTTATCACCTGAGCCTGTAGTACTCGAATCTAGATCTTCTGGTCCCACATGTCCAAGATCATTTCGATCTAAATATGATATAGCTAACTCCCTAAAAATATAATCAAGGATCGAAGTTGACATTTTTATAGTATCATTACCAGTTACCATTCCTTGAGGTTCAAAGCGTGTAAAAGTATAAGCTTCAACAAATTCTTCTAGAGGAACTCCATATTGCAAACCAATTGATACAGCAATAGCAAAATTGTTCATTAAGGATCTAAAAGCTGCGCCTTCTTTATGCATATCTATAAAAATTTCACCTAATTTTCCATTTTCATATTCACCAGTTCTAAGATAAACTTTGTGACCACCTACCATTGCTTTTTGGGTATAGCCCTTCCTTCTGTGAGGTAATTTTTCACGTTCAGCCCTAACAACTCTTTCGACAATTTTTTCAACAACTTCTCTGGTTCGTTTTGTGATATCTTGTTCATTTGTAGTATTGTCTTCATCAATATCATCATCGTCTAGAAGTGCAGAGTTTAGTGGCTGGCTTAATTTCGAGCCATCTCTGTAGAGTGCATTAGCTTTAATTCCCAATTTCCATGATAACATATAGGCATCACTACAATCTTCGATAGAAGCATCGTTAGGCATATTAATAGTTTTGGATATGGCTCCTGATATGAAAGATTGTGCTGCTGCCATCATTTTAATATGACTTTCAACAGATAAAAATCTTTTTCCTATTCGTCCACAGACATTTGCGCAATCGAATACAGCAAGGTGTTCCTTATTCAAATGAGGAGCACCTTCTAAAGTCATAGCTCCACAAACATGAATATTTGCTACATCTATTTCTTCTTGTGTGAAACCTAAAAATTCTAACATATTAAAACTAAAATCATTCAATTGTTCAGAAGAAATACCGAGTGTGTTTTTACAAAATTCTTCACCTAAAGTAAATTGATTGAATACGAATTTAATGTCAAATGCTGACTCTAAAGAGTCTTCAACTAATTTTATTTCCTTATCAGTGAAACCTTTTGAAATTAATGCGTTGTGGCTTATTGCTTGACAATCTTTTAAGCTTCCAGCACCAACAGCATATTTTTGCATGTCGATAATTTGGTCTGAATCGTACCCTAAACGTGCAAGAGCTTCTGGTACCACACGATTGATGATCTTAAAATATCCGCCACCTGCTAATTTCTTAAACTTAACCATAGCAAAATCAGGCTCAATACCAGTAGTATCACAATCCATAACTAGTCCAATTGTTCCAGTTGGAGCTATAACTGTAGCTTGAGCGTTTCTATATCCATTTTTTTCACCTAAAGAAAGTGCTTTTGCCCATGCATCTTTAGCCGCTGTAATTAAGTTTTGATTAGGGCAATCCTCAGACATTAGAGGAACAGGATTTATAGATAAGTCCTCATAACCTCTTGTTTTTCCTTCTGATGCTCTTTTGTGATTTCTTATCACTTTCAACATACTATTTGCATTTTCTTTATATTTGGGGAATGGACCTAATTCACCAGCAATTTCTGCAGATGTTGCGTATGATATACCTGTCATTATAGATGTTAGGGCAGAGCAGATTGATCTTCCTTCATCACTATCATAAGGGATACCCCAAGACATCAATAAGCCACCTATGTTTGCGTAACCCAATCCAAGTGTTCTATATTCATACGATTTTTGCGCAATTTCTTTTGAAGGAAATTGCGCCATCATCACCGAGATTTCAAGAGTAAGTGTCCATAATCTGGTTGTATACTCATATGCTTTTATATCAAATGAGGCATCATCTTTCTTAAACTGTAATAAATTTATTGATGCTAAATTACATGCAGTATCGTCGATAAACATATATTCAGAGCAAGGATTAGATGCATTAATTCTACCAGCATTAGGACACGTATGCCATTCATTAATAGTAGTGTCATACTGCAAGCCAGGGTCTGCACAAGCCCAAGCTGCTTCAGAAATCTTTGACCATAACTGTTTTGCATCTACTGTTTTATGAACACCGCCATCAGTTCTTCTTAATAGATCCCATTCAGCTTTTTGAGATACTTTTTCTAAAAAATTATTACTTACTCTGATTGAGTTGTTTGAATTCTGCCCAGAAACAGTCAAATATGCCTCGCTATCCCAATCTGTATCGTAAGTTTGAAATTCAATCTCTTTGAATCCTTGGCCAGCAAATTGAATTACTCTTTGTATATAATTCTCAGGTATCATTACTGCGCGGCAATTTAAGATTGCTTTTTTAAGTTCATTATTAACTTTTGGATTTAATCTGTCTTGGTCATTATAATTATCTAAATTACAGGCATCCATAACAGATTCTAAATTTTTTGCTGTTAATTTAGAACCTGCTACTAGGGCAGCAACTTTTTGTTCTTCAACAACCTTCCAGTTGATATACTCTTCGATGTCAGGATGGTCTATATCGACTGTAACCATTTTTGCAGCTCTTCTTGTGGTACCACCTGATTTAATTGCACCTGCAGCTCTATCACCAATTCTTAAAAAACTCATCATTCCTGAAGACCTGCCACCACCTGACAAACCTTCGGTACTACCTCTTAATTTAGAAAAATTTGATCCTGTTCCAGAACCATATTTGAACAGCCTTGCTTCTCTAACCCAGAGGTCCATTATTCCACCTTCATTGACAAGATCATCTGCCACAGATTGAATGAAACAAGCATGAGGTTGCGGATGTTCATATGAAGATTTAGATTTAACTAGTTTCTTTGTTTTGAAATCAACATAGTAATGACCTTGACTTGGACCATCTATACCATAGGCCCAGTGCAAGCCTGTGTTAAACCATTGTGGTGAATTTGGAGCACACATTTGAGCGGCCAGCATGAACCTCATTTCATCAAAGTACGTTTTTGCATCATCTTCAGTTGTAAAATAATCACCTTTCCAGCCCCAGTATGTCCATGTGCCAGCTAGTCTATCAAATACTTGCTTTGCTGACACTTCACCTGTGTATCTTTGATCTTCTGGTATTGTATTTAATTTTGATTTATGTGGTTCTGATCGCCACAACCAATTTGGTACATTTTCTTCTTTTACTTTTTTGAGATATACAGGGACACCAGCTTTTCGAAAATATTTTTGTGCGATAATATCTGCTGCAACTTGAGAATAGTTGGCGGGTACTTCAATATCAGGTGCACTAAAAACTACAGTTCCATCAGGGTTCTTAATTTCACTAGTAGTTGTTTTAAATTCTATACCTGAATATGCATCATTTTCTTTTTTTGTAAATTGTCTTTCAAATTTCATCTTTTTCCCTTTTTTACAATAAAGAAAACAATACTTAGAAACTATTGTACTATTTTTAGAAACTACCTGTGGATAAGTTTTTATATTGTAGTTAGTGAGTACAATTTTATTTAAATAACGTGTTGTTTTTCCTTAATTAATTAAATTTTTTTTGAATTTCTGTTATTACAATGTCTGTGGATAAACACAAGATATAGTTACAACAGAAATATAAACTACATGATTTAGTATGCTTTCGTAAAGTACATAATTCAATTTTTTTTATTTTTTTTTTTAACTCATTAATTTTACTTAATTTTTATAATTTTAAGGCATAATAAAAATAACACGCAAATAAAGTTAATAATGCTGATTTATTATTTTTTTAATTGAGATATAATAGTATGAATAAGCTAACTAGGAATATTAAAAAATGAGATATAGTTTTGTTGAAATTTTGATGGGTGCAATTGTTTTAGTGGCAGCTGGTTTCTTTTTGGTATTAGGTATGGAATCAATTGATAACAAACAAAAAGATGGATACGATATATCACTTATATTTGGATCTTCTGCAGGTTTGAAAAATGGTGATGATGTAAAAATATCAGGAATTAATGTAGGAAAGATTATAGAGTTGGATCTTGATCTAGAAAATTACAATGCCAAAATTAATATTAAGCTTAATAATGAAATAAAATTACCGGATGACTCACAAGCCAGAATTACATCTTCATCTCTTTTAGGTGGTAACTTTTTGGACATTATACCTGGTTCATCTGAGACGTTTCTTAAACCAGGTGATATTATATATGATACAACTGATGCTGTAAGCTTTACTGACTTATTAGGAAAAGTTGTTTTTTCCAGTACTAATAAATAGTTCAAAATAATTTTGGTTTTTATAATGCGTATTTTATTATTATTTATTTTTCTAACTCTCTTATTAGTTTCAAAATTAACATTTTCATCTCAATGGATAGAAGGTAATAGATTAGTAATACAAGGTCTCGATAAAATTACAGCCAGGATAGAAACTTTTGAAGTTGATGTATCACAAACTTATAAATTTGGTGTGCTGGATATCTTTGTAGAAAGATGTATTTTTTCTAAACCTATTTTTAAGCCTGAATCTCTGGCATATATTAGAATTAAAGATAACTCTGACAGGTTATCGGAGGTTAAATTCAAAGGTTGGATGTTTGCCTCTAGTCCTGCACTCAATGCTTTAGAAAATTCAGTTTATGACATTTCAATTTTGGCTTGTAAGAAAGTAGACAAACAATCAGAAAAATCTTCATCTGATAAGCCACAAGAAAGAATATCTACCTCTAACTGAATTGCTTTTTGAAGATTAATTTGGAATTCGCTCTTACTGATTTCATAAGCTCCAAATTGTAATAAATGATCATTTAAAAATTGAACATCTAAAATCTTAAATCCAGTCTTCCATAACCTTGCTACAAGATTTAACAAAGCTATTTTGCTTCCATTCGAAACACTGCTAAACATAGATTCAGCAAAAAAAACTCCGCCTATTGCTAAGCCATATATTCCGCCAATTAATTTATTTTTTTGCCAACATTCTACGGAATGAGCATATTTATTTTTATGCAATGAAATAAATAAATCTTCTATTTCTTTATTTATCCATGTTTCAGTTCTATTTATTGTTGCACATGATTTAATTACATCAGGAAAAGCTTCATTCATAGTAATTTTAAAAGGTTTTTTTTTTATAATCCGTAGAAGACTTTTTGAAATATGAAAATTAAAGATTGGAATGATTGCTCTTAATTCTGGATCAACAAAAAAAATTTTTTTATTTGTTCGGCTTTCAGACATTGGAAACATACCAAGCTTATAAGCTTTTATAAGCTGGTCTGAAGTAATTATTTTATTATTTTTAGTGCTCAAAATATAATTAAGATCTCATGATGATTATTTTATTCATTATTTAACAATTCATTTTCTAACCATCTTATATCATATGATCCTTCTTTCATCACACTAGTTTCCAATATATCTATATGCAAATCAATAGTCGTAGAAATTGGTTCAATAACAATTTCTTTCAAAGCCTGCTTAAGTCTTAAAATACATTGTTCTCTATCAGAAGCATGGACTATTAATTTTGCAATTAAACTATCATAGTATGGAGGAACCACGTAACCAGAATAGACACATGACTCAATTCTAATTCCTAGCCCACATGGAGAATGGAATTGGGTAATTTTTCCTGGTGAAGGAATAAATGTTTTTGGGTCTTCTGCATTAATTCTGCATTCAATAGCGTGACCATTAAATTTCACTTCATCTTGGTTAAAAGATATGGGTTGACCAGCAGCAATCATAATTTGTTCTTTTACTAGATCTATTCCAGTAATTGCTTCTGTAATAGGATGTTCAACCTGTAGCCTCGTATTCATCTCAATGAAAAAGAATTGGCCATCTTCATACAAGAATTCAATTGTACCTAATCCCAGATAACCCATTTTTGTTACAGCCTTAGATGCTATCTTGCCAATTTTATCTCTTGTAATCTGGTCTAAAACAGGTGATGGTGCTTCTTCAATTACTTTTTGATGGCGTCTTTGTATTGAACATTCTCTTTCACCAAGATGGACAGCATTACCAAATTTATCTCCAATAATTTGAACTTCAATATGCCTTGGTTTTCGCAGATATCTTTCCATATAGACACGATCATCACCGAATGCTGCTTTCGCTTCACTTTTTGCTGATGTGAATGCTGACTCTAGTTCAGTCTCACTCATAGCGACCTTCATACCCCTACCACCTCCACCTGAGGCAGCTTTGATTAACACTGGATAGCCAATTTCTTTAGCTTCAATCAAAGCATTTTTAAAATCTACAACATCGCTTTTTGAGCCTGGAACGAGAGGAATACCCAATTCTTTTGCTGTAATTTTTGCTTGTATTTTATCACCCATGCATTTTATGTGCTCTGGTTTTGGGCCAATAAAAACAATATTGTGAGCATCTACAATTTCTGCAAAATCAGCATTTTCTGATAAAAAACCTACTCCTGGATGGATAGCATCTGCTCCTACCAATTGAGCTGCTGTGATTATAGCGGGGATGTTTAGATATGATTCTGATGATGTTGGTCCTCCAATACAGACAGTTTCGTCTGCTAGCCTAACATGCATTGCATCGCTATCAGCGGTTGAATGAACAGCAACCGTTTGGATATTTAGCTCTTTACAAGCCCTTAAAACTCTTAATGCAACATCACCACGATTAGCAATTAATATTTTTTTGAAAAACATGATTCAATTACTCAATTACAATTAGCAATTGATCAAATTCTACAGGTTGGCTATTTTCAAAACCAATAAATACCACTTTACCAGATTTGGGGGCAGTTATTGTGTTCATTACTTTCATAGCCTCAATAATTAGCAGCGTATCGCCCTTTGAAACTTGAGAATTTAATTTAACAAAGGGATCTTTACCAGGTTCGGGAGCAGAATATGCTGTACCAACCATTGGAGAATTCACTGCGCCATGATGTTTGTTTGTAAATTGTTCTACCTTTTCAATATTTTTAGATACATCATACATTTCTTGAGTATCAGTAATATTAACAATAGGTTCTTGAGGAGTAGTAAAAGGAATCTTCATATTTTTTACAACTTTAATCTTAAAGTCACTTGCCTCATATTCCAATTCTAACAAATTATCTTTGTTAACCATATCGACAAACTCTTGAACTATACTCAAATTTTCTTTATGGATATTTTTTTTGGTCATAATTTTACCTTTTCTAATTTAATCTTTTATGAGACTTTTGATTGCATCTATGGCGTGGAGGTAAGAATTAAACCCAAATCCAGCAATTATTCCATTTACTACTGGTGAAATATAAGATTTATGTCGAAAACTTTCACGAGCGTAAATATTAGTTATGTGTAATTCTATTTTAGGTCCTATAAACATATTTAAAGCGTCTAGGAGCCCAATAGAAGTGTGAGTTAATGCTCCTGCATTTATTATAATTCCATGTCCATTATTAATAGCTTTATGAATTTCACTTATTAATTCACCTTCTATATTTGATTGAAAAAAAACTAGATCAAAGTTATAACTTTTACATTTTTCAACACACAATGTTTTAATTTTATCAAGAGAAATATTTCCATATTTTTCGGGTTCTCTTATTCCAAGAAGATTCAAGTTGGGTCCATTAATAATATATAATTTTCTTTTCAAAGTAATTCTCCAATGAAATTATATTTTTTTATATTGTAATTTCTAAGACAAAGTACAAAGCTAGATTAACTTTCACGATATTGTTTTATTATTTTCTTTAAATTATTTTTGTCTAATGCGCCAGAATAAATAATATCTCCAATTATAAATGCTGGGGTTCCGTTTAAGCCGAGTGATTTTGCAATTTCTCTATTCTGCGTCAATTGTTTTTCTATATCTGGACTATTCATATCAATTTTTAATTGATTTATATTTAAACCTACTTTTTTGGCAATATTAAAAATCTTGTCTTGATCTACTCTACCTTTAATTTTCATTAATGAAAGATGAAAACTATTGTAAAGGTCTTGTTTTTTTGAAGCAAGAGCAGCTTTTGCTACAATATATGATTGTTGAGATAAAATTGGAAACTCAACGAAAACAAAATTAATCTTTTTATCTTCAGATAAAACTTCCATAATTGTTTTAACTACTAACTTACAATATCCACAGTTATAATCAAAAAACTCATATATCGTAATATTGGCATTTTTTTGAAAAATTCCTGGATTATCAATATTTTTTAAAATACGTATTGCATTCTGTTTTTTTTTATTCTCGAGAAATAATTGATGATTATCTAATGTAGATTTTATAAAATCAGGATTTTTAATTAAAAATTCTTTTACTATATCTTCAATATCATCACGATTAATCTCATGAGAATGAGATGAAAAATTTATTAAAAGCAAGCTTATTATAATGACAATATATTTTAAAACATTTTTTTTCACTTTTCTTACGCCAAAATTTACAATTGTTTATTTATAAAGTTTTATTCTTTCAAGTATATCCGAGCCTCTAATTTTATAAGGATGAGGCAAATTAACTTGCTTATTAGCTAAATCTACATATTTTTTGGCTTTAATAAAGTTTTTTTTGATAAGCGCTTCTTCGGCTAAAGCGATATAAGACACACCCTTTTTGTTCAATTTACCAGAACATTTAGCTAATAATCTCCATAAAAAACTCCAGTTAGGATTATTTAAAAGCATTTCTTCAAGAATTAAGATGGATTTATTCAAATTCTCTTTCATATTAGTTTGAAGAAGTGCTTTAACAAGGGAAAATTTTATAAGATCTATAGAAGGAACAAAAACTTCTTGAATAGCCTCAATTGCCTTTTCGTATTCTATTATTGCTTTGTTAAAATTACCCTTTTTGTAGTAAATATCACCCTCTAACTCATAAAAGAATGGATAGTCTTTATATTCATTTTTTAATATTGAAAGTTTTTGATTTGCAAGATCATATTTACCAGTCTTATAAAAATCAACTAATTGTGAATAATTCGATAAAAACCCATTTTTTTTATATTCATTTTTTAATATCTTATAAGGACTTTCATTATAAGACTTTATCTTGTTTTTTATATATTTAAGCGGAACTATATTATTATTTATTAATACTTTTTTTTCTTCGACAGGTACGTTTTGATATTTAATTTTATATCTTTTTAATTGTTTTAATCTATTTTTTGAAAAGGGGTGTGATCTGTAATAATAAGATAAAGAATTAGTATTATTTAGTTCTTCACTACTGAGATTAGATAATAACATCTCTAATCCCTCTAGAGATATTTTATTCTTTATCATTTGGTCTAAAGCAAATTTATCTGCTTGTTGCTCTTGAATTCTAGAAAATTGAAGCAAAGATTTTTTTGCCAAATCACTTGATCCAACAATTAATCCAAGAGTTGAGTTAGTGTCTAATTTACCCTCTGCTGAAAGAGCTAAGCCTGCAAGTGTTGCAAACTTTGAGAAATTAGATTGTTTTTTTGCATTTATCAATCTTGTACTATGGTGGTTTAAAATTAAATGTCCAATTTCATGAGCTAATATAGCTTGTATTTCGCTTAAATTTTTAGCTTTGTAAATTAACCCTGTGTTTATGTAAATTTTATTTGAACCAGTCACGAAAGCATTGTATTGATCGTTTAAAACTAATCGAGGATGAAAGTTGTATTTTTTTTTATTTTCTATGGTTAACTTTATCAATTTATGTAAAAAAAATTCGATTTCTGCATCTCTAACTATTTGAATTTTTTGAGCGGTAAAACCATAGTTCGAAAAAAATATAAAAAATATTAAAAGTATTATTTTTATTTTGACCACCAACCTTTTTTCTTGGGTTTTTCTATATTAGATTTTTCATCAATTTGTGTAACTTCGATTGGTTGTGATGATTTAATTTCTCTAATCTTAGATTTGTTAGTTTTAGTTTCTAATTCTATTTTTTCCTCAAGTATTATTTGTTTTGGAGAGCCTTTAGACTTTACATTTTTTAAATTTTTCGATTTTTTTTCTATTAATTTTTTATTCTTAGACTGGTTCTTTTTTAATGAAACTTCTGCATTTTCCAGATTTGTATTTTCTAATTGTTTAGCCTCTTCTTCATTAAACAAAGTAACATTATCTTTATTAGTCTTACTAGGTGTCTTTTTCTTTCTTTTGTTTGTTCTTTTGGTTCTTTTTTTTCTACTTTGATTATCCTCATCATCAATAGATATTGCATTTGATTTGATCTCTAATTCTTCTTGATTCGTGCTAGGATTATTTTTAATTATTTCTAATTTTTTTTGAGGAGGGATAATTGAATCATCATTAATAAAGTCTATGGAAATGTTGTATCTCATCTCAATTTCACTTAATTGTGAACGTTTTTGATTTAATATATGAAGTATAAGATCAGAATGTGCAGACACCTTAATACCAATGTTTTCATCAGAGCTACCCTCTTCTTCAATAGATCTTAAGATTTGAATTGCGCTTACTTCAATTGATTGAATTCTTCCTGAACCACCACATTGAGGACATAACTCGGAAGAGTTTTCAACAACTGAAGGTCTTAGTCTTTGACGAGATAATTCAAGAAGACCAAAATTACTTATTTCACCAATTTGAATCCTAGCTCTATCTTTTCTCATAGCTTCTTTTAATTTTCTTTCTACTAAGTTACGATTTTTATTTTCTTCCATATCAATAAAATCAATTACAATTAAACCAGATAAATCTCTTAGTCTTGACTGTCTGGCAAATTCATCTGCGGCCTCTAAATTTGTTTTAAGAGCTGTATCTTCTATAGATCGTTCACGTGTTGCTTTTCCAGAGTTTACATCTATTGCTACTAAAGCTTCAGTTTGGTCAATAATTAAATAGCCTCCAGATCTAAGGGTAACTCTTGGATTGAAAATATCTTGTAATTGTGAGTCTAGCTTGAATCTTTGAAATAATGGGTTTCTATCATCATTATATTGTTGCACCTTTTTTGAATGACTAGGCATTACTGCTTTCATATAGTTTTTACAAACTTTGTAAGCCTCACTACCTTCAACTAACACTTCATCAATCTCACTATTGTAAAGGTCTCTTATAGCTCTTTTCACTAATGAACCTTCTTCGTGTATAAGGAATGGGGCATTAGACTCCAAAGTCAGTTTTTTTACATTTTCCCAAATAGCTAATGAATTAGAAAAATCTCTTTTAATTTCTGTTTTTGTTCTTTTACTTCCTGCTGTTCTAATTATTACAGCCATTCCATCGGAAACATCTAAATCATCAACAATTTTTTTAAGTCTTTTTCTATCTGTAATATTTCCAATTTTTCTACTAACCCCTCCACCTCTTGGAGTGTTTGGCATAAGAACGCAATATCTTCCTGCTATAGAAATGTAAGTGGTTAATGCTGCCCCTTTTGTTCCACGTTCTTCTTTTACAACCTGAACTAATAAAATTTGACGGCGGGCTATTACCTCTTGAATTTTATAATTTCTGTATAAATTTTTTTTAATTTTTTTAAGTTCTTCTTCATTATAATCATCTGTATGATCATCAACATCTTCTTCATTTGGTTGTATTTCTTCATCAGTTTTAGCAGAGGCCTCAGCTAAAAGTTTCTTTTTATCCTCTACAGGTATTCTATAATAATCAGGATGGATTTCACTAAAAGCTAAAAATCCTTGACGATTTCCACCATATTCTACAAATGCCGCTTGGAGACTAGGTTCAACTCTTGTTACCCTGGCTAAATAAATATTACCTTTCAGTTGTCTTCTAGAATGAACTTCATATTCAAAATCATCTATAAGATCATTTGTCGTAGTTATAACTCTTGTTTCTTCAGATTGTCTTGCATCAATTAATAAACGTTTATTCATAATCAGTCTCCAAATAATGAGATATCAAAAAAATTTGATAGCACATCAACTTATGGATGAGATTTATGAGAATAAAAAGATATATAAACTTAAATTTAATTAGTTATTTATTTATAAAATTACATTTACAAGATTTGAAAATCGTAAATTGATACTTAATATAAAAAAAATTCAACTATAACCTCATTATTAATGATACAATCTGACTTAATCCTTAACTCATCCTATTTATTTACACGCATAGCGTTTAAATCATTTAATTAAATATTTCTTCTTTCTTTTGCTAAAAATTCCTACTTAAAATATAATCAAAATTCCATATTTACTTATATAACTTAAACGTAACCAAGACAAACTTTATTTTTTGTTGTATAGGTATTTATTTAAACTTATAAAACTACAAAAATAATTGTGATGATTTTTAAAAAAGATTTTAGAATTTTTTTATTAGCAACTATTTTTTTTATCTCACATTTAATTGTTGTTTCAATTGCGTGTGCAAAGCAAAAAGAATTTACAACGACTTGTCATATCAATGATGTAAACATTAATTGTCTAAATATTCATTCTAATGAAGATTTGAAAATTGACCTATTTTACAACCCATATAAAATTCAATTTGTTTTCAAAAATAAATTAATCATTAAAAATAAAAAAAATTATGAGGGAGATTTTGTAAGAGGAGTAAGGTTTTATAATAATCCAAATTCTAACTCAAAATTAGTTTTGGAATTTGTAAATCCTACTATTATATCCGATATAAAGTATAATAAAATTAATAGTAAAAGTATTAATCTTACAATGTACTTTTCAAAAACTTCTGAAGTTGATTATGCTATTGCCAAACATATTTTATATAAAAATAAAGGAAATATATTTTCATTAGAAAGTGATATTAAATTTTTACCTAACAAATCCAAAAGAAAATCTGAAAAAGTAAATTTACGCAATATTCAAAAACAAAATTTTAAAAAATCTAAATCAAAAAGAAAGTATACTGTTTTTATTGATCCAGGACATGGAGGTAGAGATCCTGGTGCTATTGGACAATTAGGCACGCTAGAAAAAAATATAACTTTGAAAGCTTCTATTTTATTATCAAATGCCTTGCGAAAGAACAAAAAATTCATTCCAATTTTATCACGAAATAAAGATATTTATTTGTCCCTAAAAAAGAGGACTATGTTAGCAAAAAAAAATAAAGCAGATATTTTTATTTCTATACATGCCGATTCAAGTCAAAACAAAGAAGCTAGAGGAATTTCGGTATTTAGTCTTTCTGACAAAGCATCAGATAAAGAGGCTGAAATTTTAGCTCAAAAAGAAAATGAAGTAGATAATTTTCTAGGTAATAAAGAAAAAATTGTTGATCCTATGATTTATGGAACGATAATCAAAATGTTTCAAAGAGAAGCAATGAATGATAGTTCATTTTTAGCTAAAAATATTTTATTTCATTTAGAAAAAACAAATTTAGCAGTAAATAGAGGGCACAGATTTGCTGGATTTTCAGTTTTAAAATCTTATAATATTCCTTCTGTTTTGATTGAAATTGGATTTTTATCAAATAAACAAGAAGAAAAAAAATTACTAAACTCTAAGTATTTAAATAACCTTACCCATGGTTTATCAATTGCTATTCAAAGTTATTTTGAAAACTATGAAAAATAAATCTGTCCCAAAAATGTCTAAATTATAATATATTTATGTAATATGAAATTTTTTTCTTATTTACTAACATTGGTTTTTTTATTTATCTTATCTGGGATAGTTGTCTTCTTTTATGGTTTGTGGCATTTTGGAAGAGATCTTCCAGACTATAAAGAGTTATCAAAATATAACCCAAACGTTGTTACAAGAATTCATGCTGGAAATGGTGCTTTATTAGCAGAGTATGCTGCGCAAAAAAGAGTTTTTGTGCCAATAAATGTAATTCCTAAAAAAGTAATTAACGCATTTATTTCAGCTGAAGATAAAGACTTCTATAATCATTTTGGTATAGACTTAAAAGCCACCCTAAGAGCCCTTATTACCAATATAAAGAATTTTCGAACAGGTAAAAGGTTGATTGGCGCATCAACAATAACCCAACAAGTTGCCAAAAATTTTTTGTTATCATCTGAATTAACGTACGAAAGAAAAATAAAAGAAGCTATTTTATCAATACGTATAGAACGGGCATTTTCAAAAAATGAAATTTTAGAATTATATTTAAATGAAATTTACTTAGGCTTTAAATCCTATGGAGTTGCTGCTGCATCTCTAAATTATTTTGATAAAAGTTTAGACAATCTAGATTTGTCTGAGGCAGCCTTTTTAGCAGCTTTACCAAAAGCTCCTAATAATTACAATCCGATTCATAAAGAAAAACAAGCTATAAAGAGAAGAAATTGGGTTTTATCCCAAATGGAAAAAAATGGATATATCAATGAAGAAATAAAAGACATAGAGAGTACAAAATTAATAAATATTCGTAAATCAAGCGGATTTGACAAAGGTTATGCTCCGTATTTTGCAGAAGAAGTAAGAAAAATTTTGATAAAAAATAAAAATATTGGATCAAAATTATATACTAATGGATATTCAGTTAGAACCACAATTGATCCTTCAATTCAACTTAAAGCAGAAAAAGCTCTTTCTGAAGGATTAGAAAATTTGGATCAAAGGCAAGGATGGAGAGGACCGATAAGTAATATAGATTTATTACAATTCACAAATGAAGAAATATCGCAATATTTACAAAACTTTCAAAAAAAACTTCCAAAAAAAAGAATGGTTGGAATCGTCTTAAAGGTATCTAAAAACATCATTGATGTTTTATTATATGGAGGAACGCAAACTCAAATAAAATTTAAAAATGCGTCTTGGGCTAGACCTCAGAAAATTAAAGAAGACAATAATAATCGACTGAATATTTATTTGGGAGAAAAATTTAAAAGCTTTGAGCAATTTATTTCAATTGGAGATGTAATTGTAATTAAAAAAAACAAAGATAATAATTCAATTTATTATTCTCTTTCCCAAATCCCAAATGTAAATGGTGCAATAGTCGCTTTAGATCCACATACTGGTAGAGTTTTAGCAATGAGTGGTGGATACAATTTTCAAAAAAGCGAGTTCAACAGAGCTACTCAAGCTAAAAGACAACCAGGATCAGCTTTTAAGCCATTTGTTTATTTGGCTGGTTTAGAAAGAAATTATAAGCCAACTGATTTAATTCTAGACGCTGCATTAGCCTATGATCAATGTGTTGGTTGCAAGAAATGGAAACCTGCCAACTATACTAAAAAATTCTATGGGCCAAGTCCGATGAGGTTAGGAATTGAAAAATCTAGAAATTTAATGACAGCAAGACTTGCCATTAAATTAATAGAAGAGGAGGCAATCATAAAAAATTATATTGATATGGGTTTTTCAAATAATCTTATTGCAGAAAAATTGAATAAAAGTATTCGTAACGTAAACATTATTGTTGATTACATAAACCAAAAAAATAGTGATAAAAAAATTAAAAATAAAAATATTATTCAAGATTATGCATCTAAATTTGGTATAAGTGATAGTCTGCCCTCATTTTTGTCAATGTCTCTGGGTGCAGGTGAAACAGATTTACTTAGTATAACAAATGCTTATGGGATGATAGTAAATGGAGGTAAAAAAATCACACCTACATTAATTGATCGCGTTCAAGATAGACGTGGCGTTACAATTTTTAAACATGACAAAAGAGAATGTAAAAATTGTAGTGGAAGTGAATCTAACGCCTCAAACATACCTTTAGTAGCTGTAAAAGATACAAGAACAGAAATTATCTCATCTGCTTCTGCATATCAGATGGTATCAATGTTAAAAGGTGCAGTTACTCGGGGGACTGGCAAAGTTGTTAAATCTTTGGGAAGAAATTTAGCTGGTAAAACTGGTACAACAAACGCAAATACCGATGCATGGTTTGTAGGGTTTTCTAGTGACTTAGTTGCAGGTGTTTTTGTAGGGTTTGATGATCCCAGACCACTTGGTTATAAAGAAACGGGAAGCTCTGTAGCCGCCCCAATTTTTAGAGATTTTATGAAAGAAGCTCTTGAAAACACTCCTGATTTACCTTTCAGAAGACCAGCAGGTATAAAAATTATCTCTGTCAGTCCTAAAACTGGTTTTAAAGTTAATGCAGAAGAAAAGGGATCCATTTTAGAAGCTTTCAAACCAGGACAACTTCCAAATTTAAATTATGATAAAAAAATAATTGATTTTAAAAAATCAAAAAATGCTTTAAAAAATTTATCTCCTTTATATTAAAACATAAGTTATTCATTATGCAGGCTGATATTCAAATAAAATTTAATAACATAAATTATGCTGTAAACATTTTGAAAAAACACTTCAATTGGGAAAATTCTTTTGATCGAATAGAAGAATATAACAAACTAATTGAAACAAAAGAATTTTGGAATGATACTAACAAAGCACAATTAATTATGAGAGAAAAAAAACAACTTGAAAAAATAATAGACCAAATTAAATCTGTAGAATTAGAAAAGATGAATTTATTTGAGTTGTTTCAATTAGCAGAAGATGAAAAAGATTATGTGTTAATTGATGAAATAACCCTACAAATAGAAAATTTAGAAAAAACTTGTAATAAACTTCAATTAGAAAGTTTATTATCTGGTGAAGCTGACAAAAATAATTGTTATATTGAAATACACGCGGGAGCAGGAGGTACTGAAGCTCAAGATTGGGCATTGATGTTACAAAGAATGTATTCAAGATGGTCTGAAAAAAGAGGTTTTGCCGTTTCGTACATAGATGAAAGTTCTGGGGATGAGGCTGGTATAAAGTCTTGCACACTTCTAATAGAAGGTTTTAATGCCTATGGATGGGGAAAAACAGAATCTGGCGTTCATAGACTAGTACGTATTTCACCTTTTGATTCTTCTTCTAGAAGGCATACAAGTTTTGCTTCTATATGGGTATACCCTGAAATTAATAATGAAATCGATATAGAAATAGAAGATAAAGATTTAAGAATCGATACATATAGAGCATCTGGAGCAGGTGGTCAGCATGTTAATAAAACTGATTCAGCAATAAGGATAACACACATGCCAACTAATACTGTCGTTCAATGTCAAAATGACAGATCCCAACATAGAAACAAAGCTCAAGCAATGTCAATGCTTAAGGCTAAATTATATGAAATTGAATTAAAAAAAAGAGAAGAGGTAAATAGTCAAAATGAAGTTGAGAAGGGTGAAATAGGTTGGGGAAGTCAAATCCGATCTTATGTTCTTCATCCATACCAAATGGTCAAAGATCTTCGTACAAATGTTGAGATCGGAAATGCTCAGTCTGTATTGGATGGCGGTATTGATACTTTTATTGAGGCTGCACTTGCACTTAAAGTTGGTATGAAAAGATAAAAGACTAATTACTATTTTTTTTAACTGCCTCTAAAACTTCTTCTGCATGACCAGGTACTTTGACTTTTTCCCAAACATTTGTAATAACACCCTGGCTGTTACATAAAAATGTAGCTCTTTGAATTCCCATATATCTTTTCCCATACATAGATTTTTCAACCCAAACACCAAATTGTTCACAAACATTATTTTCAAAATCCGCACCAAGCTCACAAGTCAAGTTATATTTTTCTCTAAATTTTTCTTGTTTTTTTGGTTTATCTTTTGAGATACCAATGACGATACAATTTAATTCATCAAAATCTTTTTGAAGATTAGTAAACGCAATTGACTCTGCTGTACAACCAGAAGTATCAGCTTTAGGAAAAAAGAAAATAACTATGTTCTTCCCAATGTGTTGTGAAATTTTAAATACATCTCGGTCGGTTATTATCTCAAAATCAGGTATTTTGTCATTTATTTTTAACATGAATAATTTCTCATATAATTAGAATTAATTTTATTATTAAGTTATATTATATCAAAATAATTTATCAACTATCATTTAACTAATACAGTTGTAGGAAAATTGTAAAAATGAGAAAAAAAATTATAATATCATTTTTTATTTTCATTATTTTATTTGGAGTTGGGTTAGGCTCAATAATTTTTAATTTTCCAGAACGAACACAAAACTTCATAATGGAATCTTTAAATTTTAAGACCTATTTAAACAAAAAGTTAAAAAAATTTATTGCCACGAAAATTAATAATAAAAATATAAATGTTAATATAGATACAATTAATTTTTTAGAGCCTGATTGGCCAAATATAGTTAAATTGGAATTATATAATATTGACATTCATTCTTTAAATGAAGACAGAAAATCTAATATCAAGTTTATAGAATTAGGTATATCCTACAATAACATTATTAAAAATTTTTTAAATCAAGATGATATTGAATTCAGTTATATAAATTTTCAAGACCTAACTTTAAATATAAAAATTGATAAGCATAAATTTACCCCAGGCCCGTTAGTCAAAATTTTATCATTAATAAACCAAAAAAATTTAATAATAAAACCTCCTTTAAAAAAAATATTAGATAATAAAATTGAAATTGGAAATGTAAAAGTTTTAATAGATGTTAGACAGGATATATTTAAGAATCAAATTTTAGAAGTAATGTGTCAAAATGTATTAATATCTGAATATTTAAATAGATCTAGATCTCTTAATATGGATTGTTTACTAGAGAAAGATAACTTATTTTCACTGAAAACAAGTTTTAATGAAAAATTTAATATTTTAAGTGGAAATTTTAAAAACTTAGACACTAAAATACTTAAAAATAATTGGCTTAAGCAAAATTTAAATTTTATAAAAAATGATGTAAATAGCTATTTAAATGGAAATTATAAAATTAAAACCAGCAAAAATTTTGAATTACAAAATTTTAATATAATATTTGATAATTCAATTTTAGTTTCAAATAATAAAGGAAATGATGAAGCGTTTAAGACTCAGGTTAGTGCTGAGTTATCATGGGAAAAGAAAAATAATTTATTAAAATTATCTAATTTTTTATTAGGAGATAAATTATTGGGATTTGGTGAATTTGACTTTAATTCCAAAAATGGATCTTTGAATATTTCTATAAAAAAGTTTTTAATTGAAGATAGTAAAAATTATTTGCTTAAATTGAATCATAATTACTATCCATTTTTTAAAATTAATTTGAAAAAAAAATTAAACGATTTTAAAGGAGGAAATTTTGAGAATATTAGATTAAATATAAAATTTTCGTTATTTGAAAAATTAAATATAGAAGAGATTACTGGAATTTCAAATTTTAATAATATTAGAATTGAGCATAAAGATGAAATTTTTAAAAAAATATTAGGTATAGTCTCTGGTGATTTTAAATTTAAATTAAACCCTCATGAAGTTGATGAAAATTTTGTTAATTTAAACTTGATTGTATCAGATGCAATTATTTTATTTAAAAATCCTGATATACGATATGAATTTAATGAAGTTAAAATCAATGGTCAGTTTAATAATAATGGTTATGTAATTTCTAAGGCAGATTTTTTTAAAAACAAAGATTTAGAATACTCTTTTCATAATGTTAATATTAACAACAAAAATTTATTTATTTCTAAAATCGAGCGCATTAAAGATAAAAAAATACAATATACCTTTAGTGATACAATCATAAGTAATATGAATCTTACTAAAAGTTTATTAAAAATTAAAAATAATCCAGATATATCAGAATTTATAAAAAAGAAATTTGACATTGATCTAGTTGGAGATGCGGATTTAGATATATCTTTGTCAGGTGACCTTAAACGTTTATCTTTTAATTTACAGTTGAATTCTAATCTTAAACACTCATATCTGAAAATTGATTATTTAGATATTATTAAGAAAAAAAATATTAAATCTTCAATCAAGTCAGAAATTTTATTTATTGAAGGTAAAATTGTGTCTTTAAAAGATACAAGTTTATTAGTTGGAAATGAAATTTATACAATAGATCTGGTTGAGTTCAGTAAGAATAAAACAGATCAAGTTTTAATTAAAAATATACAATCGCCATACTTGGATATTAATGAACTATTATTTACTAAAGATGATCAAGGCATATATATTTTGGCATCAGGAGATAAAATAGATTTATCTTATCTAAATAAAAATTTAAAATATAATACGAAAAAAAATAAACTAATATTTCTTGATTTAACTGCAGATATAATAAAGTTAAATCCTAAAATATCCTTAATTGGAAATTTAAATGGAAAAATTACAGGTTCTTTATTTAAGTCAACAGCATACGGTAAAATGTTATTAGGAGACGCTTCTATACTTGATAATGGTAAATTTGAGATATATGTAGATGATAAAATTTCTAGACTTAAAGGTTTGGGTTTAGTGGGTGGAGCAGAGACAAAAATTAATTTACAAAAAAAGAAGGATGGTTTTCCTAAATTAATATTTAATACTTTAGATGGGGGTAAATTACTAAATTCTTTAGGCTTTACAGAGAATATAAAAAGTGGAGAGATGGTTATTAACATAAACTTCTTAAATAATGAATATGATCACTATGAAGGGCAAATAACATCTAAAAAATTTAGTTTAATAAACGCACCTGGAATAATTAATTCCCTCTCAGTTTTAAGTTTTTCTGGAATAGGGTCTATAATTTCTGGTGAGGGTGTATTTTTTGATAAAGGGAGAGTAAATATTAAAGTAAAAAACAAAATTTTTAATTTTGAAAAGTTGTATTTATCTAGTGAATCTCTTGGTATCTCTGCTAAAGGTAAGTTAAACTTAAAGAAAAATTTAATTGATTTAAGAGGTTCCATAGCCCCAATCAAATTAATATCAAGAATAATAAGTATTGTACCTGCTATTGGAGAATTATTAACAGGATTAAAAAAAGAAGGGTTATTTGCAGGTCAATTTAGAATGTTAGGTTCAATTGATAACCCAGAGATAAAATTGAACACAATGTCATTTGCGCCAGGAATTTTGAGAGATTTGTTTTCAGAGGATTGGCTTGACAATAATAACTTTTTTTTAAACAGAAGTTTAAATTAATTAACTCAAAATGAGAAGACCATGTTTCTTTTTACCATATGAAATTTTTACTTTTCCATTTTGATAATCTTCACTGCATAAAGTGTAGTTTTCGTCATTAACAACAATGTCATTGATTCTTGCTCCATTTCCTCTAATTAACCTTCTAGCTTCCCCATTTGTATTTAAAAAATTAAGAATTTTTAAAGCATTTATAAAGGTTATTTCACTGCTCCTAATTTTTACACTTGGTAAATTCTCATCTGTTTTAGATTTGTTAAATAAGTTTGATGATGAGGATGAAATTTTTTGAGCAGAATCTGCGCTTCTACATAACTTTGTAACTTCATTTGCTAAAATTATTTTAGCATCATTAATTTCAGCACCTTTTAATTTTTCTAATTTATTTATTTCTGAAATTGGAAGTTCTGTAAATAATTTTAGGAATTTAATAACATCTAAATCTTCGGTATTTCTCCAATATTGCCAAAAATCCCAATCAGATAATTGATCTTCGTTAAGCCAAATAGCTCCATTGGCGGTTTTACCCATTTTTGATCCACTACTAGTTGTCAAAAGTGGTGAAGTTAGTCCATAAGCTTGGTCTGAAGTAACTTTTCTTACTAAATCTAATCCAGTAATAATATTGCCCCATTGATCAGAGCCTCCCATTTGCATTTTACAATTATAATTCTTATATAATTGTAAAAAGTCAAAAGCTTGCAATAGTGAATAGTTAAACTCTAAAAAAGATAAGTTTTGTTCCCTTTCTAGTCTAAGTTTGACACTTTCTAAGTTAATCAATTTGTTAACAGAAAAAAATGAACCATAATCTCTTAAAAAAGATATATAATTCAAATTTTCCAACCAGTCTGCATTATCTACCATAATTGCATCGTTATCATGGTTACCAAATTTTAAGAATTTCTTAAAAATTTTTTTAATATTTTCTTTATTAAATTTAATTTTTTCAGTTGATAGGAGGGGTCTGGCGCTATCTTTTCCTGACGGATCTCCAATTTTTGTAGTACCTCCTCCCATTAAAACTATAGGCTTGTTACCTGTTTTTTGTAACCATCTTAACATCATTATTTGAATTAGAGATCCAATATGCAGAGATGGAGCAGTACAATCAAAACCAATATACCCTGAAATTGGATTGATAAATATTTCCTTTTCGAGATTTTTTTTGTCAGTAATTTGATGAATAAAGCCTCGTTCAAACATAATATTTACAAAATCAAAGGTATTCAATTTACTCATTTTATAATCTCATAATTATTTATTTTTAGAATTCACTATATTCAGAGGCTTCCAGGACGTTATTAAGATACTTTTTAATTGAATCCATTAATTCTTCATCATGATTAGAAAACATATGATTAGCATCTTTTAGATATTCTACTTCAATTTTAATTCCTTTTTGGATAGATATTTTATCAACAAGTCTTTGTATAACTTCAGTAGGTACTCTTTTGTTATTTTCTCCATGAATAATTAGACCTGACGCAGGACAAGGTGCAAGAAATGAAAAATCAAATTTATCTGCAGGAGGTGAAACTGCAATAAAACCAACAATTTCTGGTCTTCTCATCATTAATTGCATTCCAACCCAAGAACCAAAAGAAAATCCTGCGATAAAAGTATATCTTGAATGAATGTTTTGTGATTGTATCCAGTCTAACACTGCAGCTGCGTCTGCTAGTTCACCTTCACCACCTTCATAAACACCTTCGCTTCTTCCTACGCCCCTAAAGTTAAAACGTAAAACCGAAAACCCTCTATTTCTAAATTCATGATATAAACCATAGGTAACTTTATTGTTCATACTCCCACCTTGGTTAGGTTCAGGATGTAATATTAAAGCTATAGGGCTGTCAGGTGAGGCCCCAGAGTGATATCTACACTCTATTCTTCCGTGGGGACCATTAAGAATTACCTCAGGCATTTATTTTCTCCAGAAAATGAATTATTAATTTATATCATAAAATAATGTTTGTATAAAACTCTAAAGATGCTTGCGCTCAGTTTAATAATCCATCGATTAATTACTAAATTTAGATCTGTCAATATTATTTCAAAATTTTAATTAATTTTGGATTTATAATTTAAATTACTTTTATGTTAAATATAGTGTAAAAATAAAATGAATTTTGGAAAAACAAGATGATTTTTAAGAATTTTTTAAATGAAATTGACTCTATCATAGAAAGAGATCCTGCTGCCGGAAGTAGAATTGGGGTAGTTTTTTTATATCCGACATTTCATGTGATGTTTTTTTATAAAATTGGGAATGTTTTTTGGAGATATAACTTAAAATTTTTTGCTAGAATGATAATGTATTTTGCTAGGTTTTTTACTGGTATTGAAATACATCCAGCTGCAAAAATTGGAAAAAATTTTTTTATGGATCATGGTATAGGTATAGTGATTGGCGAGACAACAGAAATTGGTGAAAACGTTACAATTTATCAAGGAGTGACACTGGGTGGTATTATGCCATCAATAGAAAGCAAATCTCAGAGAAATCAAAAAAGACATCCTACTATTGGCGATAATGTAATTATTGGCTCAGGTGCACAAATTTTAGGAGCAATTAAAATTGGAGATAATGCCAGAATTGGAGCTAATTCTGTTGTTTCAAGAGATGTGCCAGCAAATGTTACTGTTGCAGGAGTTCCTGCAAGAGAGTTTGCAAGATCAAAGAAAAAGGAATCTTTTAAAGCCTACGGAATATCAACAAATGTTTCTGATCCAAGAGAAAAAATATTAGTAAATTTACTTAAAAAAGTAGAGAATTTAGAAAAGAAAATAAAAACTTTAGATAATGAAAAAAAAAATACAAAAAATAAAAATTAAATTTTTAATGTTTAAGGTTAAAAGTTTTAGTTGTGAATAAACAAATTTATCTAGATTATAACGCAACAGTACCTTTATTAAAGGAAGTAAAAAGCTCCTTAATAGATTGTATGGATTTTGGCCCATTAAATGCATCTTCAATTCATTATTATGGAAGAAAAGGAAAAGATATAATTGATGTTGCTAGAACAAACATAGGTAAATTAATTAATGCAAATAAGAATAATATAATTTTTACTAGTTCTGCAACAGAGGCTATTAATCTATTATTTAGTAATTTTGAGACTATTGTTGTAAGTTCTATAGAACATTTGGCTGTATTATCTGCATCTAAAGGTGAACACATAATCCCCGTAAATCAAGATGGTATTGTCGACTTGAATTTTCTTGAATTATATCTAAAAAAATTAGTTATAAACAATAAAAAAACTCTAGTTTCCATAATGTGGGTAAATAATGAGACAGGTGTAATACAGCCAATTAAAGATGTTATTAAAATCGCAAAGAAATATGAATGTTTAGTTCATTGTGATGCTGCACAAGCTCTTGGTAAAGTAAAAATAAATTTTGAAGAAATAGAACTAGATTTTTTAACACTATCAGGTCACAAAATTGGTGCTCCAACTGGAATAGGTACTTTGGTTTATAATGACAATATAAATTTAACACCACAAATTTTAGGTGGGGGGCAAGAAAAAGGATTGCGTGCAGGAACAGAAAATATTCTTGGAATAAGGGGGTTTGGTGAAGCCGCAAAATTAATAAGTAACCCAAAAAAAAGTAATTCTTCAAAAGTAAAATTTCTTAGAGATTCTTTTCAAGAAAAAATAAAAAATTTAAGTCCTAAAACTTTTGTTTTTGGAGAAAAAGCAGATAGAGTTTCAAATACATTATTAATTGCTCTACCAAAAATACCTGGAGATTTGGCTTTAATGAAATTAGATTTAGAATCCTTTTCAGTTAGTTCTGGTTCTGCTTGTAGTTCTGGTAAAATTTCTAAAAGTCATGTTGTTAGTGCAATGGGGTATAATAAACTTGCTTCAAACTCAATAAGATTTTCTTTTCCCCCAAATGATGCTATCTTGAATTCAGAAAGCTTGATAACTACAAAAGAATTAGATAGATTAGCTCGTTGTTGGTCAAATTTGTGAAATTAAATTAATATTATGGAGTTCAATGTGCCAAAACTTGTGTTTGTTAATTCAGATGGCAATGAAAAATCTGTAGAAGCAGAAATTGGATTATCTCTAATGGAAGTAGCCAGAGATAACAATTTGGGAATTGAGGGAACTTGTGGAGGATCAATTTCTTGTTGTACATGTCACGTCATAATTGATAAAGAATGGTTTTCAGTTGTTGGAAACCCTAACCCAGATGAAGAAGATATGCTTGATTTAGCTGACGGTTTACAACCAACTTCTCGATTAGGATGTCAAATTGAAATTACTGAAAAACTTGATGGTCTTAAAGTTTCAATACCTGAAGAGTAAGGTTAATGATCAATATTGACCGAGTCATTAAAGAAATGGATTTAGAGGGTAATCCATCAGATCATCGTATAGTAGTAGCAATGTCAGGTGGTGTAGATTCTTCTGTTACTGCTGCTTTGCTTGTCGAAGCAGGCTATGATGTTGTTGGTTTAACCATGCAATTGTACGATTATGGAAAAGCTCTTCAAAAAAAAGGGGCATGTTGCGCAGGTTCAGATATTAATGATGCTAGATCAGTTTCAAGTAAGCTTGGAATACCTCATTATGTTTTGAACTACGAAAGTCTTTTCCAAGATAAAGTTATGAATGACTTTGCAGATTCTTATCTTAAAGGTGAAACTCCAATTCCTTGTGTAAGATGTAATCAGACAGTTAAGTTTACAGATATGTTTGATAGAGCAAAAAAATTGGGTGCAAGTGCAATGGCAACTGGACATTACATTCGAAGAAAAAAAATATCTGGGACGACAAGTTTGTATACAGGAATAGATCCCCTAAAAGACCAATCTTATTTTTTGTTTGCTACAACTAAAAAACAACTTGATTTCGTTAGATTTCCTCTAGGTTCGTTAACAAAAGATGAAACTAGATCTGTAGCGAAACGTCATGAACTTAATGTGGCAGACAAGCCTGATAGTCAAGATATTTGTTTTGTTCCCGAAGGGAAATATGCAGATGTAGTAAGAAAATTAAGACCAAGAAGCATTGATAGAGGTAATATAATTGATGTTCATGGGAATATTTTAGGAATGCACAACGGTATAATTGACTTTACTATTGGTCAAAGAAAAGGTATTGGAGTTGGCGGTAGAAAAGGGGTAGATGATAATAATAGTATTTTATATGTAATTGGTCTTGATATAGAAAAAAATAATGTGATTGTTGGTCCAAGAGAGTTTTTATCATGTAATAAAATTAACATATCTGATTGTAACTGGATAATTGATTTACCAAAAGAAACAGAATTTAGAGTTTTAGTTAAGTTAAGAAATTCGTCACAACCAGTAAATGGAACAATTAAAGTTAATTTTGACAGTAGCTTTGCTTATTTATCTTTTGATAAACCTCAATTTGGTGTTTCAACTGGTCAAGCTGCTGTTTTTTATAATATTAATCAAAGTTCTCATGTATTAGGTGGTGGGTGGATAACAAAAGCTCCCAATAAGTTAACTGATATTAAAATTTTATAATGCATGAATTAGATCATATTGTATTTGGAGCTATTAATTTAGAAGAAGGAACACTGTTTGTTGAGAGTATTCTTCAAGCTAAATTAAGTGATATTGGCTATCATAAAGATATGGGAACACACAATAGGGTTATAAGAATTAGTGAAGATGTTTACTTAGAAGTAATCGCAATTGATCCCAAAATGAAGAAATTAAAAAATAGAAAATGGTTTAATTTAGACAACTTAAATTTACAATCTAAATTAAAAAAATCTCCACAAATCATTGGTTATGTTATTAAAAATAACCATATGAAGTTATCAAAATATTATGATCCATTCTTTGAAGCGTCTCGTGCTAACTATAAATGGAAGTTTGCAATGCCAACTTGCAAAAAAAATATTTTAGATAGTGAAATAATAGAAACAGGTATCATACCTAGTTTAATTTCTTGGAAAAGCGAGAAACCCGTTTATCAAATGAAAAAAAATCAATTTGAACTAATTAGCTTTGAAATTCAACTTTCTGAAAAACAACAACATATAAATACTTTTTTAAGTTCTTTTGGGAAAATTGAGCATGTTTTAGTTTCATCAACAACTAAACAAAACTCTTCAAACTTTAAATTAAATCTTAAAGATAATTTAAGAAATATTATTATTTCACTATAATCTAATTTTAAAAATGTAATTGCTTGACTAGAAAATAATTTATATTTAGTAAATATTTAATTGTTGGCGGAGTAGCTCAGCTGGTTAGAGCACCGGAATCATAATCCGGGTGTCGGGGGTTCAAGTCCCTCCTCCGCTACCAATAACCCCTTGAATAATAAGCCACACCTCACTTGTTATAATTATAGAATCTCAGGATTTTTCATAAAAGTCAAAGCAATTGTGACGGAGATGTGACCGGTTTTAATTAATTTTTATCTCCTTTTTAGTAAATCCAATAACTTAAAAAAAATTAAAAAAAATCTAAATAGGGCCTTTTCTAGCGATTCTGGACCTGATATAATGTATATGCTCGGTGAGGGCACCTCGCTGCCATACTAGCGTAATCAGTATGCAACAACTTCAGTGAACATCGTAGAAGTTGAATCTCATCTTAAAAAATCGATGCCTGTTTTTTTAATCTAATTAAAAGGAGGCCACGATGGCACTATTTGAAAATAAAACATATGTAAATGGAAAAGAAATCCTTAAATTTTTTGGGGTTACTTCAGAAACAATTAAAGATTGGATGAAGAATAAAGATTTTCCAAAACCTATTAAACCCTCATCTAAAACAAGATTATGGAGGTGTTCTGAAATAGATGATTGGCTTATGGAAATGGAAATAAGACGTGATGATGGAGATTTATAATGCCATCTTTACAGTCTTACGGCAATGCAGCTTTAAAGTTACATGAAAATGGCTATATTCCAATCCCAATCATTCCAGCAACAAAAAGGCCAAGCATTAAAAATTGGTCAAGCATCAAGAATGATTATGCCCAAACTGAGAAACTATCCTTAGAATACCCACATGCAGGTGTGGGTGTTCTATTAAATGATTTAATTGTATTTGATGTAGATATTCTAGATGACAAACAAAGCCTTCTTATTAGAGACATAATTATTCGTGAACTGGGTGATACGATAGAAAGAATTGGAAAATTTCCAAAGAGAGCATTGTTTTATAGAAGAAGTGGAGATGAATTTAGAAAAAAATCTACTAAAATTTTTAATCTTGAAAAAGGAAAAGCTCAATTAGAAGTATTAGCTAGTGGCACACAATGTATAATTTTTGGAACTCACCCAGAAACAAAACAATCTTATCAATGGATTGATGAAAGTCCCTTAGAGGTGCACAGTGAGGATCTTCCATGTGTAACCCTTAAACAAGTGAAAAATATTATTACTCAATCTGAAACGCTAATACAAAATCATGTTGTACAAAAAGAAGTTAAAATATCAACAATAAAGACATCTATAAATGAACACAAAAGGGAAGAGGGTATTAAGGATATTCCTTTAGTACGGAGTGCCTTAAGCTATATAGATCCTGAAGATTATAATACATGGGTAAATTTAGGCCATGCTCTTAAAAAAACTTTTAAAGGAGATGGGTTTGAAATCTTTGATGATTGGTCAAAATATAAAATAGATGGTTCTCCATGCCCTAATTATCAAAATAAAGAGTTTAACAAAGAAAAATGGAATTCATTCAATCCAGAAAAAATTGACAAAAGATATATATTTAAACTTGCAACCCAAAATGGTTGGCAAGGAGGTGGTATTTTTGAAATTGAGAGTAATACACACACTTCAATAGCAAAATATCTAAAAAAGCAATTTGAATTAGAAGGTCCAATACCATTCTACGATGAGGGGGAACTTTGGAAATATAATGGTTTGTGTTGGAAGATTATCCCTGATAGCGACTTAAGACAGTTAGTCCACGAATTAGATCAAAAGAAAACCAAATCTGGCAAATTGATTCAAGTAAGTAAACAGTTCATAGATGGCTGCCTTCACGAATTAATGTCAATGTGTTCTGAGCCAGGATTCTTTGAAGATCAACCAATGGGAGTGAACTGTAAGAATGGTTTTTTAGAGATGTCTTACGATAAAAAAACTAAACTGTTGCAACATGATCCAAATCATAAACAAAGATTTGTAAATGATGCCAAATGGGATGATGAAGATTTTATACTTTCTGGTTATCTCAGGAAACTAATCAACGGTTGTTTTATGAGTTTAGATGAAATCATCAAAACCCAACTGATAAGACTCATTCAACAAATATTAGGGGTAAGTATAACTGGGATTGCAACAAAATTGTCAACTCCAATATGTTTTGTTTTATATGGCCCTTCTGCATCCAATGGTAAGTCACAGATCTTAGAATTAATACGGTCTCCTCTACCCAAAAATGCTTGTTCATCTATACCCCCAGCTGATTTAGGCAAAGAACAGTATTTAATAGAATTAGTTGGTAAAATGGCAAATTTATCTGACGAATTATCAGGGGCTAATGCAATAAGATCAGACAAACTTAAAGCAGTTGTAACTGGTGATACCGTGTCAGGTAAAAAAGTTTATAAACCAGTATGTTCATTTAAACCAAATGCGATCCACATATTTGCAACCAATGTTCTCCCTAATTTCAAGGGAGGAGTAGATGAAGGAATTAATAGAAGGGTAAAAGTTATACTATTCGATCGATCTATTCCTATGAAAGAGAGAGTGCCAAGAATTGCTGAAAAAATAGTTTTATATGAAAAAGATGAATTGTTTAAGTTCGCTATAAAAGGGGCATTGGATGTTATTGAAAATGATGGCTTCATCATCCCAAGTGTAGTTGAACAGTCTACAACTCAATGGTTTGAAGATTCAGACTCAATATTATATTGGTTTAAGGAAAATTATCTTCATGAATTGTTAGATGCTCGTAAAAATAAAAAAGTAGGAATTACTGATGCATATTCAAAATTTAAAACACACATGGAAGAAATAGGAGATGGTCAATATGTCCCAACTAGAAATCGATTTGCACAAAGGATTAGGCAATTAGTTAGGGATGATGTAGAGCTTGAAATGGGTAGGGACAAACATTCTAACTATATCAGATACAAGCAGTTGGTGTAGGGGTGCAGATATAATCTTAAAAACTTTTTTTAAAAACTAACATTGAACAAATTTTTAAGGAAAATAATCTACACCTCTACACCTCTGCTGCATTTTACTATGCCCAATCTTTTCGCCAATTCTTTTTCAAATGTCCGTGGTCAATGAACCAAGCTTCGAGTTCTTTTAGTTGACTTCTAATTATTCTCCCTTGCTCTGCTCTGGCTCTAGCTTTTGCTCTTTCAATCTTTGTAAAGCGTCCATATTTAGTTTTAGAATCTGCTAATCTTTTTAGGCCTTCTTCAGTCCTTGGACCAGTGCTAGCACCTCCATGAAGTCTGCATCGACCTACTGGCAGTTTAGCTGGACGTTGACAAGGTGTACCTTTTCTAGTTTTGGCTTCACATCTTTTACCAGGCCAGTTAGGGCCAAAACGCCAGGGTATGCCTTTTAAAAGGTTTCTTTTTGTTGTCTTTTTAAAACCACCTAACATGGGTTTTATTATAACAAAATTAATGTAAGCTTAAAAGATATGGTAAACTTAGTTTAATATATTTACATTACTTAAAATAAAACCATGGACCATTGACCATTGTTAATTAGTAAAAGGGTGCAGCAACCTCAGTTTGAAATCTAAAATACTGAAAAGAGTTACTGGGTTTTTATCTATATTATTCACATATTTAGTTTAACGAATATTAATATTGGGTATATGTAATGCAGTTTCATTAATTAAATTTATTAAAAATAATTTTCTCTTCTCATGTTAAAATCAACTCTCCAATAAATTTTCAACATCAAAATTATCAATCTGATCTATTGGTTTTTCAATTTTCCAAGTTTTACTTGTTCCATCATTTGCATTAGTGGTAATTACTGTCTCTTTTGGAGGACAACCAGGCTCGTGACAGCTAAGTTCAGCAATACTTAATATTGTGGTTTCAGGTAAGTTTAATTTTTTAGAGATTATATCTTTTAAATATCTAATATTTTCAGGTTTTGCTTTTTTTTGATTAAACATGTCATTCATTTTTTTAATTTGCCCATAATGGAGACCACAATATATTACCACCTAAGTCGCCTATCAAAATATAAGAACGATCTGATGAAAGTGATATTGCAGATATTTCATAACCTTTAGGATTTCTAACAACAAATGGATTTTTTCTATCATCTACCTCTGATAATAAAACTGTACCATCATTAAAGCCCACAAAAATAGCCTTTTCGCCTGTTAAGGGTTCTATAAAAGTTGAGATTTTTTTACCACAATCAGCAACACAAACTGGTTCTCTACCAAGTGGTCCGTCTTTACCATCAAACGGCCAACAAATTGCTTGATGGTCACCAGCAGTAGCAAGGTGAGGAATGTCACCTACCCATGCAAAACTTTTTATCTTTGCTGGATACCCTCTCATAGCTAAATCTACTTTATCTCGTATACGCCATCCATGAAGTTCACTTTCTTGCATGGTAGTCACGATATATTTTCCATCAGGGCTAAAACTTACTTTACTGTGAGACCCTTTCCATACAAGCCGTGAAGATTTCCATCGTCTGTTACCTTGCTCCCAAAGAGTAACCCCTCCATAGCTGGCAACTGCTAAACGTTTTCCACTTCTATCAAATGCCATACCTCCTATAGTGCTTGTATGCTCCAAAATTTTTTCTTTTGTATTACCACTAGACCACAAATAAGCATTTTTACCTGATGAACAAACCATATTATATTTTGTTGCCGCTACAGTATCAACCCATCGAGTTCCAAAATTAGCAATTTCAGTTATTGTTCCATCAGGAGATATTTGTAAAAATCGACCATCATCACCACCAGTGAACACCTCACTACCATTTGTGGCTATACAGAGTACCACACCATCATGCGCATCAATTATTTTTGGTGTTTCTTCTGAGCTAAAAAATCTTACAGTACCGTCACCAAATCCTGCAACAACAGCCTCAGGAATTGTAACTGCACCAGTGACTGGAGCATTTATTTCTAATTCCTTACCTCTACCTTCTAGTTCTGTTTCTTCAGGCTCTAAGTAAGATATTTTTTGCTCTAAAAATTTTTCTCTATCTGACATTTTGAATTTATTCTTGAAGTAAATTATAGTTATTTAATTCAATTTACATTGCTCAAAACCTTCATCAAGACCCATGCTTTCAAGATTTCGACCTATAAAAACTATCCTTGAATTGCGCTCTTTTCCCTCAGGCCAAGTACCCATTGGGGACGCATCCATAAGCATATGTACACCTTGAAAGACATAACGATCATCTTTGCCCTCAAAACTTAATATACCCTTAGACCTTAGAATATCTTGTCCGTGTGTTTGTAATAAATTACCAAACCAGGATTGAAATTTGTCCATGTCTAATGGTGTTTCAGAAACAAATGACATGCTTGTTACATCATCATCGTGCTCGTGGTCATGATCAGAATCTAAGAAATCAGGTTCAACTTCTAAAACACGATCTAAACTAAATGCATTAAGTCCTAAAACTTCATTAAGTGGAATATCACAACGATTAGTTTTGACAATTTTTGCATATGGATTAATTTTTTTAATTCTTGCTTTAACCTTATCAATTGAGTTGTCATCTACAAGATCAATTTTATTAAGTAAAACAATGTCAGCGAATGCTATCTGTTCTTCGGCTTCATGGTGTTCACCAAGCTGATTACTAAGATGCACTGCGTCTGCAACGGTGACTATTGCATCCAATTTAGTTTTATCAGATACATCCTGGTCAACAAAAAAAGTTTGAGCAACTGGAGCGGGGTCTGCAAGTCCTGTTGTTTCTACAATAATAGCATCTAGTTTATCAGCTCTTTTCATAAGGCCACCAAGTATTCTAATTAAATCACCTCTTACTGTGCAACAAATACATCCGTTATTCATTTCAAAAACTTCTTCATCAGCATCTACGACAAGATCATTGTCGATTCCTTGTTCACCAAATTCATTTACAATAACTGCATACCGTTTACCATGTTGTTCTGTAAGTATTCTATTTAGAAGAGTTGTTTTTCCAGCTCCAAGAAATCCAGTCAAAACTGTTACAGGAACTTGTTCAGAAGTATTATTCATGTCTTAATCCTTTTAATTATTAATTTGTTAAGCAATTGCCACAAAGCCCGTGTATTTCAAGAACTGGATTGTCAGCCCTAAATCCTGTTTTATCAGAGAGTTTTTTAATATTATCAGTTAATTTTTGATCTAAACGCTCTTTTACATCACCACAGTCATTGCAGATTTCAAAAACTGGAATTTTATTTTTATGTGATCCGCAACATACTGTCCAAGAATTTAACGACTCGATGCGATGAATTAATCCTTTTTTATTTAATGTATCAAGCCCTCTGTATACTGTAGTAACGGCATTAATTCCTTCTACCCTCATCAACTCAAGTATTTCATAAGCTGTTAACGGTTTTTTTTGTTTTTTAAGAAAATTAAAAATACGATCTGCATGTGTTAAACGATTTTTTATAACTGACATCTGTAAACCCTAACTTTGAAAAGTCTAACTTAATATATCAATTAATTTTTAATATGCAACGTTATAACATCACATTTTATTGACAACTGGATTTTTAAGTAATAAATGTAATGTTATAACATAACATAATTTAAATCATGAATACGAATAAAACAATATTATCAATCTGTAACAGATGCCGAGATGGCAAAGAGGATGATCTAAAAAGTCGTGGTGGACAAAGATTTTTAGATAATTTTCTTAATAAAATAAAAAATAACAAAATACTAAATTTAAAAGTTAGATCAGTTGCTTGTATGAGTCAGTGTAAAAGATCATGTGTAATTTCTCTAACATCAGAAAATAATTTTACCTATGTTTTTGGTGACATAATCCCTGACAATCAGGAGTTTACAAGTGAATTATTTAATTTAATAAGAACATATTCAAACTCACCAAATGGGTTTTTAAGAAGAGGAGAAAGACCTCAACTTTTCAGATCTAACATACTTGGAAGGCTTCCTTCTATCGTAAGTAACTCCGATCTTGTGACATATCTATATAAAAGTTAAGAAAATGCAAAAAGGTTTGGGTATTACTGTTGATGATGTAAGTTGGTCTGTTAAAAAAAAAAACAGAAAATTCTCTATCCTTTAAGTTTTGAATTAAGCCCAGGAAAAATACTTGGCGTAGTAGGGCCAAATGGTGCTGGAAAATCAACTCTTTTAAGGTTGTTGTATCGTTATTATAAGCCAACTACAGGAAAAATTAAAATTAATGGCATTGATATATGGAAATTGACTTCTCGTCAGGTAGCTTGTTCTATTGCAACAGTTTTACAAGAAAATTCCTCAGATTTTTCATTAACTGTAATGGAAATTGTTACTTTAGGGCGTACTCCTTATTCTAAATGGTTGAGTAATTCAAACAGTGAAAATGATAAGAAAATTGTGCAATCATCAATTGATCGTCTTTCTTTAAATAAATTCGAAAATCGACACTTAAATACTTTATCTGGTGGTGAACGTCAGCGTGTAATGGTTGCTAGAGCGTTAGCTCAAGAACCTGATATACTAATTTTAGACGAACCAACTAATCATTTAGATATTCGTCAACAACTTGAAATCTTAAATCTTTTAAAAGATTTATCTATTACAGTTGTTACATCTCTTCATGACCTGAATATGGCTAGAAGTAATTGCGACGAAATCCTTCTATTGAAGGATGGTTTCACTTTAGGGTTTGGTAAACCAAATCTTATTCTTTCTGAAAGTAACATTTCAGAAGCTTTCAGGGTGAAAGCGTGTCACGAATTATTGACACCAAGTAACTCCAAACAAATAACTTTTCATTTACATTAAGGAAAAAATTATGAATTTAGTTTCTAAGTTAAAAATATTTATTTTGAGTTTTATTCTAATAATAAGTTTTAATAGTTTGGCTTCAAGTAAAGTTTCAGTAAATAGTTGTAATCGAACTGTGTCTTTTGACAGTTCTCCTCAAAGGGCAATATCTAATGATGTTAATTTAACAGAAATGATGCTTGTTCTTGGTCTCTCTGACAAGATGGTTGGATATACGGGTATATCTGGTTGGAAAACATTAGACGAAGAAATGCGTTTAGGAGTAAAGCAATTACCAGAATTATCACCAAAGTACCCAACAAAAGAAGTTTTAGTTGGAGCAGATGCGGATTTTTTCTTTGCTGGCTGGAATTATGGTATGAAGGTTGGCGGAGAAGTTACACCAGAAACATTAAAACCATTTGGAATTAATGTTTACGAATTAACTGAAAGTTGTATCCACATAATGTCTAAGAAAAAAGCTAGTATGGATGATATGTATAATGATCTTTTAAATTTGGGTCTTATATTTCAAATTGAAAATCGTGCTAAAAAAATAGTTGATGCATATAGAACAGACCTTAAAAACTTTACTCAAAAGCTCGAACCCATAGCTGCAAAGAAAGTTTTTGTTTATGACAGTGGTGAAGACACTCCTTTTACGGCTGGACGCTATGCTATGCCAACCGCTCTTATTGAAGCTGCAGGAGGTATCAACATAATGGACGATTTTCAAAAAAGTTGGGGTACAGTAACTTGGGAAGAAGTTATTGATAGAAATCCTGAGATAGTTGTTATTGTTAATTATGGAAAAGTTACAGCAGAACAAAAAAGAAAATTCATGATGTCTAATCCAGCTTTCGCAAATATAGATGCAGTCAAAAATGATCGCTTTGTAACATTGGAATATGTGGAAGCCACACCTGGTCCACGTAACATTAAAGCAATCAAAAAATTAGCTAAGGCATTCAGGAAATAGATGTTTTGGCTTCAAAAGTAGTAAATTATGAAATGATTAAACCAAACAGAAAAGTAATTTCATTTTTCTGTTTGGGATCAATATTATTGTTTATATCATTATCAATTGGAATATCTGTAGGCGCTGTTTCTGTCCATACCAGTACTGTTTGGGGAATTATATTAAATAAATTTTCGCCGGATCTTATTGAACAGACTTGGTCAAAAGGAAAAGAGGCAATTGTCTGGGATATTAGATTTCCTCGCACTATATTAGCAATAATGGTTGGTTCAGGTCTTGCAGTTGTTGGTGCTAGCTTGCAATCAGTTACTCGTAATTTACTTGCTGACCCACATTTGTTAGGCATTTCTTCTGGTGGTGCTTTTGGAGCAATTCTAGCTCTATTGCATACTGGATTATTTATTGGTTTGTTAACTGTCCCACTGCTAGCATTTCTAGGTGCTCTTTTTGCAACATTTATAGTTTTGATAGTTTCAAGATTAACAAGTGCTACAAGTGCAGATCGTTTAGTTTTAGCTGGCGTGGCAGTATCTTTTATAATCATGTCATGTGCCAATATTTTGATTTTCCTTGGTGATCCAAAAGCTACTCATACTGTTGTTTTTTGGATGTTAGGTGGCTTAGGTTTAGCTCAATGGAATCAATTGATTTATCCCCTTATAGTTTTGTTAATTTGTGGAATTTGGCTTTTTAGTCAAGCAAGAGTATTAAATGCCATGACTGTTGGTGATGAGACAGCTTCAACTCTTGGAATAAATGTAACTAAATTTCGTTTTGTTGTTTTTGTGGTATGCGCCCTTATAACGGGAGTTATGGTAGCGTTTTCTGGCATAATTGGATTTGTTGGTTTAATGGTTCCTCATATAGTAAGAATGTTCGTTGGAGGTGATTATTTTCGAGTTTTACCTCTTTCAGCATTGCTGGGATCAATATTTTTACTTTGGGCAGATATTGCTGCTCGAACAATAATGCCTCCAGAGGATATGCCAATTGGAATCGTTACTGGATTAGTAGGAGGAATTTTTTTTGTATGGCTTTTGAGAAGAAAATAACACATGATTAAACTATAATTTTGTCTAGTAGAGTAAAATGAAAAAAGCTAAAAGTCCTTGCATAGACGTTTGTAAATTTATTGGTCCTAATGGATGGTGTTTGGGATGTGGTCGTACTAAAGGTGAAACTAGAAAATGGAAAAGTTTAAAACCCTATGATATTAAAAATTTACAAAAAGTTTTAAATAAAAGAATGAAGATAGTTAAAGATCAAATGTGATAATGTAAATACACATTAATTTTTTTTTAAAATTATTGAAATGATTAAAGACTTTAAACAAAACTACTAATTACAAACTCCAATAACCCATCAATGAACCCTGGTCAGTGTTCCATGGACTACGGTCAATCGGCAGACCACCACCTGACCATTGACCATTGTTAATTAGTAAAAGGGTGCAGTAACCTCAGTTAAAATTAGAATTTTCAATATAAAATTTTTGTTAATTAATTATCTAATGATCATTATATTATAAAAATCAAATGATTAAAAGATGTTCACTTATAATATAAATTTAATAGTTTTTTAAAATAATTTCATTTTAATTTTATTAGAGCATACTCTGTAATACAGAGTATGCTCTCAAGCGGGTAGGGAGGATATTCTTTATATATTAACTATTTTCAAACTATATTGAATCTCTGATTAATACATTCAGAGTTGCATTAATTAGAATTGAAGAATTTCAAATATTAGAGATGCTTAACTATGAAGTGGGATCGTTTAAAATATTTTCATATTGTTTCTCAAACTCTTAATTTGAAAAGAGCTTCTGAAATTATGAATATAAGTCATTCTTCCCTAAGCCGACAAATTAGTATTTTAGAAAGTGAAATTAAAACAAAACTTTTTTTTCGAAATTCAAAAGGTTTGTCATTATCACCAGAAGGTCAGGAATTATATAAAGAAGTAAATAAAGTTTCTTCACAAATTGAAAATTTAAGAAACTTTTCTTGTTCATCCGAACCAATTGGAAAGCTAAAGATTGCTGCAACAAATGCTTTTGGCGCGCTTTGGATTACACCAAGGATAAATAAATTTTTATTACAATATCCTAAAATACAAATTGCATTAAACTTAAGAGATTCTGAGCCTAAAGTTTTACACTACGCCTCTGACTTAGAAATTAGGATGACAGAAAGTAATTCACAAGATGACGTTCAAATCAAAATTTCAGAATTCCGATATAAAATATATGCTTCTAAAGAATATATAAAAAAATTTGGAGTTCCTAAAACAGTAGATGAATTAGATTATCACAAAATAATTGCCTATGGAGAAACTGCTCAACCACCTCTAAACAGAAATAGATTAAATTGGTTGCTAAATATTGGAAGAGAAAAAAATAATATTAGAAATCCAATATTAGAAATTTCAAATATTCACGGCATTGTAGAAGCAACTCAAAACTCGGTAGGTATATCTTCTTTACCTAGTTGGATGGAAAGTTTTATTAATTTAGAAGAAATATTATCTGAATTAAAGGGTCCAAAATTAAATATTTCATTATGTTATAAATATCATTTAAAAGATGACCAAAGATTAAAGGCTTTCAAAAAATTTTTGATTGACGAAATTGGCCAACTAAAAACTTAATTGAGATTTAAGTAATTTTTTACCTAGTTTTTCTTTATCTCCTTCTATAATTATTTTCCCCCTTTGCATTACATAAAAATAATCAGAAAGATTAAATGCAAAATCAAAATATTGTTCGACTAAAAATATTGTAATTTTTTTTTCTTTTTTTAAATATAAGATTACCTCGCCTATTTGTTTAATTATATTCGGTTGAATACCCTCAGTAGGCTCATCCATCAATAATAAACTTGGTTTTGCAACAAGTGCTCTTGCAATAGCCAACTGTTGTTGTTGTCCTCCAGACAAATCTCCACCTCTCCTATGAAGCATTTTTTTTAATATTGGAAATAAGTTAAATATTTCATCAGGGATAAACCAATTTTTTTTATTCAAACATGCAAATCCAATTTCTAAATTTTCTTTAACACTTAAAAGGGGAAATATATCTCTTCCTTGAGGAACGTATCCAATTCCTAATTTTGCCAGTTTGTAAGATGGAAGATTAAATATATCATTGTTATTATAGAAATAAGTTCCATTTTTTGCATTTTGTATTCCAGACAAAAATTTAAGTAAAGAAGTTTTACCTACGCCATTTGATCCCATTAAGCATGTTATATTGCCTTTTTTGGCTTTTATTGAAACATCAAACAAGATTTGAGAAGAGCCATAATTTAAATTTATTTTTTTAACATCAAGCATAATTATCTTCCTAAATAAACCTCTATGACTTTTTCATTTTGAGTTATAAAGTCAATTGAACCAGAAGAAAGAATGCTACCTTCATTAAGTACTGTTACTCGACAATTTAAATTACGTACAAACTCCATATCATGTTCAACCACAATAATTGAACTAGATTTTGCAATATTTTTTAAAATACTAACTGTTTGATTTCTCTCAGTTTGTGTCATGCCTGCAGCAGGTTCATCAATGAGCATTAATTTTGGATTTTGGCTTAAAAGCATCCCAATCTCTAACCATTGCTTCTGACCATGGCTAATCTCACCAGCAATACTATCTTTAATCATGTAAAGATTTATATCTTTTAAAATTTTTTCAATGCTTGTAAGCTCAGATTTTGTATTTTTTTGAAATAAAACCTTAAATGGATTTCTATTTTTTTTCTGAGATAAAATTAAATTATCAATAATTGTTTTATTTTCAAATACCGTAGGTTTTTGAAATTTTCGTCCAATACCAAGTAATGCTATTTCTGATTCTGTTTTTCTGATTAGATCAATACTTTTTTCTCCCCATAAAATATGTCCATTATCTGGCTTTGTTTGACCTGTAATTATATCCATAAAAGTAGTTTTCCCTGCGCCATTTGGTCCAATAATGGCTTGTAATTCATTATACCCTATTGAAAAACTTAAATTTTTTATTGCTTTAAAACCGTCAAAAGAGATTGAAACATTATCAACTTCTAACAACGTTTTCATTTGATTTTAACCAATAATGTATTTAGCATACCAATTAAACCACCCTTACTAAAAATTGTTATTGCCACAAAACCAATTCCTAAAAATACAGTCCACCAATTCACCCATTCAATTGTAAAAAAACCGAGGGGAATATTTGGAGCATTTCCTCCAGTAAACCAAGAGGATAGCAAAGAAACAGAAGCTGCACCTAAAATTGCACCATACAATTTTCCTCGTCCACCAATAGCAACCCAGACAGCTAAATATATTGAGGCAATAGGAGCAATCTCAGCTGGGTTTATTATACCAGCTTGAGGATAATATATAGCTCCTGCTAATCCAGTAATTATGGCTGTGATAACAAATATAAAAAGTTTGTATATTTCTACATTGTATCCAAAAAAACGAAGACGCGTTTCATTGTCTCTGATAGCGGTAATTACTGATCCAAATTTACTTTGAATTATATAATTAAAAATTACAAATGAAAATATAAGTCCGATTGAACTTAACCATAAAAATAATATTGAAATTGTAGATTGACTTAAGTTTTCAAGATGAGGAATATTTTGCAATCCAGACAATCCGTTATTTCCTCTTAACCCGCTATCATTTTGAAATAGATATAAAGATAAAGCTAGGGTCATTGCTTGAGTCAAAATTGACAAATATACTCCAGTTACTCTTGAACGAAAAGCTAGCCAACCAAAAATAAATGCTATTAAACCAGGGATTAAAATAACAAAAATTATTTGAAAATATAAATTATCTGCAAATGTCCAAATAAGTGGTATTTCTGTTCCTCCAACAACACCAAAAATTTGATTACCTATCGCTTCTTGTAATTCTATCTCAGTAAAGGGTAATTGTGAGTCATCTAAAGAATTCAATACAATAATAGACGTTCTCTCATACATTAACCACATGCCTATCATGTATCCACCTAAGCCAAAAAAAGCAAAATGACCTAAGGATAAAATACCACAATACCCCCACACAACATCCATAGCAATTGCAGCAATACATAAGCAAAGAGTTTTTCCAAGGACTTTTACAAAGCTTGTTGATATAAAGTTTATACCAAAAGGTTCACTTAAAAAGGTGACTAACAACGTAAATAAAAAAATAGTTATTAAAAAAATCAGCGAATGTTTTTTTATAGATTTATTCATGTCAGTTATCATTTGCTGCTCTCCCTTTTAAGGCAATTAATCCCCTTGGTCTAAATTGAATAAATAAAATTATAAATATAATCATATATGTTTGAGCAGCTAATGTATTAGAAGGATTAAACCATTCTATAAACTTTTGTAAAAAGCCAATTAATGAAGCGCCTGCAAGTGTACCCCAAATACTTCCTACACCACCAACTACAACTGTCATAAAACTTTGAACAATGTATTCTGAGCCAAGTTCAGATGTGACCTTGGAAAACAAACCTATAGCAACACCAGCAACACCAGCAATGCCTGACCCAAAACCAAAAGTTAACATATTTATTTTTTCAGTGTTAACACCCATGTTCGATGCCATTACAGGGTTTTGAGTTACGGATCTAGTTTCTAATCCAAATCTAGTTTTTTTCATTACAAATAATAATATTAAAAAAAATAAAACTCCCAAAACAAATATAGCTATCCTAATGTAACTTATCGAAAGATCATCATTTATTATTAAAGATCCATCTAACCAAGAAGGTGATGTTAAAGGTCTAGCCTGAGTACCAAAAATATTTTTAGCAAGTTGTTGAAGAGCTATACTTATACCAAAAGTTGCTAGCAAAGTATCAAGAGGATTTTTATATAAATGTTTTATCACCAACCTTTCCATTATAACCCCTGCAATAAAAGTAATTATAAAAGCGAGAGGAAAAGCTATTATCAGAGATAATGTATGATTAGTAATATATGATTGAACAACATAGCCAGTATAAGCTCCCATCATTATAAATTCACCGTGAGCCATATTAATCACACGCATGACTCCAAATGTTATTGCCAAGCCAATAGCACCAAGAAAATATATAGAACTAAGACTAAGACCATCAATAAATAAATCTAAATACTTATAGAATTTAACTTTAAAATTAATTGAATCTAAAACTTGTTTAGTCTTGTTTGTTATGTATTTATTTTTCTCAATGTAAATTTTGTAAAAATGTAGTTGTTTTAAATCATTTAATAATTCTGTTTCATCTCGATAAATATTAAGATTTTTTATCTTGGCTAATTTATTATAAACTTCGATTCTTTTAGAATTTTCATTAAATTCCTTTATATCAATTCCTAAAATTTTATTGTCGACAATGTTATTTTCTAAAATTATTTTTAATTCATTTAAACTGACTCTCTTATCTAAAAATCCATTTTTTTGTGCTATTTTGTAAGCATCAATAACACTAAGTTTTAATTTTTCTTTATAGAAAAAACTTTTTATAACTTCATCGAATTGTTTTTTACTAATTACTTCTGGTTTAATTATTTGAGCAATATTTAAATTATTTAAATCTTCAATATTTCTAGTAACTTTAATTTCAGATGTCCTTAGGAGTTTTGACAAAACTGCTCTTACTTCTATTGAAGTATTAGTCATTAATTCATTCAGAACTTTAATTTTCTCTTTATCGTCAGTTCCATGTTGTAAAATTGCAAATTGTAATAATTTTTTTATTTTAATTTTTAACCTATCATCTTCCTCTAATAAAAATGCTTTTCTAAGGAGTTTTAAATGTTCAGGTAATATTTTTTTTTCAAGAGCATTTATGCTATTTATTCTTTTATTTTTATCATTACTAAATATTTGAAAGTTCACAAGTGCAGTTGCAATCTTTGCCCTTACACCACTATTCGGTTTTATTTTTTTGAAATCTTTTTTTTTCTTTTTTCCAATTTTAGCGTTGGAAAAAATATCAATTGCGTAATATGTTTTATTATCAAACTTGGAAATTAGTACAATTTTTTTTGTTTCTTTTATGTAAAATAATTTCTTATTTTTCCAGAGATTTAAAAATCTTGATACGGTATTTTGATCATAAACATTTATTTTTTCTAAAAATGTTCCAACTGTTTTTGAAGAACTATTTATAATCAGTTTAGAGTTTTTAAATAAAAAATTGTCAAAGTTCTCTTCTGAAAATGCAGAATTGAAACTTAATAATGAAAATAAAATAATTAATAAGTACTTCATAAATTAATATTGATAATGCTATGGAAACCATAGCATTATCCTCAATATAGTTTATCTAATAATTTGACTTGAGTTGAATACAAGTATTTGTCTTAGTATTGTACATACCACAACCAAGGGACTTCCAATCAGATTTTAAAACAGCAGATTCAGGTAAATGATCTGTCCATGCATCTCCTGGCACTTCCTTAGTTTGACTTATAATGTCAAACTGGCCATTTTCCAATATTTCACCAATTAAGACAGGCTTAGATAAATGATGATTTGGCAACATTTCAGCCGTACCACCAGTCAAGTTTGGAACTTTAATACCATACATAGCTTTTCTAACAGCATCAACATCTGTAGTTCCGGCCTTTTCAACGGCCTTAACATACATGTTAAATCCAATAACGTGAGCTTCCATAGGATCGTTTGTAACTCTTTTATTTCCCATTGTAGCTTTCCAATCTTTTATAAAACTTGAATTAAGATCAGATTCAGCTGACTGAAAATAATTCCATGCTGCTAAGTGACCAACTAAATTTGTTGTATCTAATCCAGATAATTCTTCTTCACCAACTGAAAAGGCAACTACCGGGATATCATCTGCTTTAACACCTGCAGCAGCTAACTCTTTATAAAATCCAATATTAGCATCTCCATTAATGGTAGAAATAACTCCAACTTTTTTACCATCAGCTCCTAAAGAAACTACATCTGAAACAATTTTAGACCAATCAGAATGTCCAAATGGAGTATAATTTACAAAAATATCACTTTCTGGTATTCCTTTATCTATAAGATATTGTTTCAAGATTTTATTAGTTGTTCTAGGATATACGTAGTCAGTTCCTAATAAAGCAAACTTTTTAACATCAAGCTCTTCTAAATAATAATCTGTTGCTGGGATAGCCTGCTGATTTGGAGATGCGCCTGTATAGAAAACATTTTTAGAGCTCTCTTCTCCTTCATATTGTACTGGATAAAAAAGTAAACCGTTTAACTCTTCAAGAACTGGTAGTGCAGATTTTCTTGAGACAGAAGTCCAACACCCAAATAAAACATCAACTTTTTGAACTGTTAAAAGTTCTCTCGCTTTTTCAGCAAATAAGGGCCAATTTGAGGCGGGATCAACAACTACGGGCTCTATTTTTCTACCTAAGATGCCACCTTTTTTGTTTTGTTGTTCAATTAACATCAACATTGTATCTTTTAATGTAGTTTCTGAAATAGCCATTGTTCCAGATAATGAATGTAAAATTCCAATTTTTATTGGCTTCTTATGTCCATCTGCAAAACCTAGACTGCTAAAACATAAAAACAATATAGTAATTAATAATCTCATAATATTTCACCTTTCTCGAATTAAATAAGAACAGTAAATATTGATGAGTTATTTTTATGAATTGCAAATATTAGAACCCACGTCTGTTGAGATTTGAAATTTAAATTTTATTCAATTATATCAATTATTTGAAATTCAATTAAAATTAGTCCAATTTGAAATTGATTATTTTTTGGTCAAATTTAATTTAAAATAAATTGCTAATTATTTATAATTGGATTTTGATTGTACAGAAAATTTGTAATTTAAAATTAACTTATAGTTTACTAAATCAATCTTATTTCAAACCCATCATTGAACCCTGGTCCGTGTTCCATGGACTACGGTCAATAGGCAGACCACCCCTGACCATTGATCATTGTTGATTAGGAAAAGGGTGCAGTAACCTTTCGTTTAATATATTCCTAGCTCGTCAGGCTCATAACCTGAAGGTCGTAGGTTCAAATCCTACCCCCTCAACCAACTTATTCAATAAAATCAATGACTTAGATCACCCTCAAAGACTTCGGTTTTTGGGGTTTTTTGTTGTAACTTTAAGTGTTTGTACCAACCATTATACCAACCGGTCGTCAGGTTTTCTGTTTTTAAATAGAGTTTTATTTTATTTTTAAATATATATCATTTCTACTTATATCCGATACAACAATGAAGTGGTACTGATAAAATAGATTGACTTTTTTCATTTACATTTTTTATTTCTTTGTCGAATTCTTCTTGTTGCTTGTTATTTAAGAGTTGTCGTGCTCTCCCGTAATACATGTTATATATATAACTGTTATTACCTGAAGAAGCTGTAAACCAAAAGGGATATGAAAGAATATCTTTAAAATTTGCCAGTTTTATTTTTTCATATAAAGACATGTCAGCAACACCTTTTGGAGATACCATCTGAGGTGGTACACTGATAATTTTGTTAACTGAATCTGAAACTTTTATATTCCACCATTGAGGTGCATCTAATGCTCTAACTACAATGCCAGCAACACCACCAGGTTTAAGAACTCTTTTGATTTCTGCAATTGATTTCTGTGCATCACATTCCTCAAGTACGGTAACTGAGTAAACTGCGTCAAAAAAATTATCTGGAAATGAAATGTCAGTAGCATCACTATAAGACAAATTAAGTTCATTAGGTTTTAAATTTGATCTTGAAGGTTGAGAATTATTCTTAAAAAAAGGATTAACTTTGAAATTTTGATCTTGAGCAATTTTACTACCCTCTGTTAACAAATATTCATTTATATCAACACCAACCAGCGACAGATCTTTTCTAAGTTTTAATACTTGTCTACATAATGAAGCAGGGCCACAACCTAATTCTAAAACTTTACCGTTTTTGGAGATATTCATATTCGATACTAATGTTTCTAGCATTGCTTTATAAGTAGGTAACTCTGCTCTATCTTCTAATGAAGGAATTGCTCCAAAATCTTTTCCACCAATTATAACTAGCGTGAAAAAATCAGATAATTTTTGAATTATAGGGTTCCATTGTTTAGCAGATAAAAAAAATGGAAATAGTAAAAGTGGGGGGCCTTCACCAATCACTTTATAAGAAATATTTTCAAATTGTCCTTTTTGATTATTTATTTTTACAGAGTAGTTTTCTATATTTAAGCCCTTAAAAAATGAGATTAATGCTTCACATGTTTCACTTGATTTATCTTCACAAATATCAGACCAAGCAAGGGCTTCGTAATTATTCAATTGAATAATTTCTAAATTACTTATTTCATTCTTTAATGTGTTAACTGAGTTAGCTGTAACGCCAAACTCACTCTTTAAGACCATGATTTTTTGTTCAAGCTCTGAAAACTTTTTTGAGTTAATAGTAATTGGGACCACCAAGCTTAAACCAAGGATCTTATTATGATATTCTGAACAAAAATCTTCAATGTCATTTGAACATTGACTAGCAATAAATGCTTTATTTATTTTGAGATGATCCATCAGACCACTTATTTGATGTTTTTTTAACATTATTGCTTCCGCTATTTATTTTAATTTATTTAATTCTTTAATTTACATATAAAATAATTTTAATATTTATATTCATATTTTTTTATAGTCTCTTTATTAAAATCAATGCCAGTCCCTATTTTATTAGGTATTACTACATGTCCATCACTTAATTCATATGGCTCTTCTAAAATAATGTCTGACCATCTAGTCCACTCTAAATAACCTGCTGTTGGTGTTACGCGCATTAGATGAGATGAGACTTCGTGATACAAATGAGAAGAAACAGATATTTGAAATGCTTCAGCAATAGATGCAGTTTTGAGCCAAGCACTTACACCACCAATTCTTAATAAATCTGGCATTATAAAATCTGCAATTTGATTTTTTAAAGCAGTAAAAGCATCATCATAACCATGAAAGTTTTCTCCTAAAATGATTGGTGTTTTCATTCTTTTTCTTAATTCTTTGTAACCTTCAAACTCATAATATTTTATTGGTTCCTCAAACCAATATAATCCCTGATCATCCAAATCATTTAACCTATGTATTGCTTGTGGTAGTGATAAGCATTGATTAAAATCACAAAGAAGTTCTGAATTAACCCCAATACCTTTTTTAACATTTTCAATTGCTTTGAGGTCTTCATCTAATTTTTTTCTACCTAATCTAACCTTTACAGCATCAAAATTTCCTTCTGATATTAGAGTCAATGCTTCATCATATAATGTTTGGGGATCATCTAGCCATAATCCACTGGAGTTATATGCCTTAACCTTATCTACTGATCCACCTAAGTGAACACATAATGGCTCATTACATATTTTAGAACAGGCATCCCAAAAAGCTATATCTAGTCCGGCTAAAGCATAAAGTGCAATTCCTGATCTTCCTAATAAACTTAAATGATTCATACCCTCATTATAAAACTGATAAGGAGCAATTTCTCTATTTTGAAAATTTTTAAAAAGCTCTTTCATTGCTAACGTAATAGTTTGAGTATAATCTACTAAGTACGGACCAATATAACCTTTACCAATTGTTCCATCGCTTAAAGATATTTCAATTAGCATATACGGCCAATATTCAAATGTTCCTAATGAGGCAACTATAGGTCTTTTTAAAGGTACATTTACAGTAATAACAGACAAACTCTTAACTAAAGGTTTTTTCAAATTAATCTCCCTTTTAATAATTAATATTAAATTTAGTTTTATTCATTTGTTTATCCTTAAATTATTAAACTCCTTTAAGATTGAAATTGCTGAATCTCTTAATATTGAAAGTTCTGTACCTGCTGTAGTTAAATCAAAACCTTGTGAAAACACATCTTTCCAATCATAATTTCCATAGGGCATCATTCCAGAAAACTTTTTAGAATTCATTATTTTTTCTTTTGCTAAATTAACTGTTTCTATAAATACTGGATCGCTAAATTGTCCAAACTTACCAATACTAGTAGAGAGATCCATCGGACCAATAAACAACATATCAATACCATCAACTTCTGATATTTCTTCAATATTAGAAACACCTTCAGAAGTTTCAATTTGACAAACTATCAGCAAATTTTTTTCAATAGTTTCATAATATTTCTTTATGTTCATCCCATAATTTGAAGCTCTGCTGATATACATTCCTCTATAACCTTTAGGTGCATATCTACACATTTCTACAATATTTTCAGCCTCTTTTTTATTATTTACTAATGGAAACATCAGACTATTTACCCCAGTATCTAAAGTTTTCTTTACATACACCTCGTCACTTTTTGGCATTCTTACCAAAGGGGAACATTCAGTTTCTTTGAGCGATTGTATTTGTCTAGTTATGCCTTTTACATCACCATAACCATGTTCATGATCAATCAACAAAAAATCAAATCCAACTAGAGCAAGTAATTCTGAAGTTATCTCATTATCTAGGCTTGTCCAGCAACCGAGAACCTTTTTTTTATTTAATAGTTTCTCTTTTAATTTATTTTCTAACTTCATTGGAATTATAGTTTAATTTATTTATTAATTTTTTGATAATTATCTTATGGTACTAAAATATATAAATAAATCCAATATTGATATTGCTTTATGCCTTATACCCCAGAACATGCAGTCAAGTAAATTAGCCCCATTACGAATCCTTTCCATGCTTCTAATGCACGTGGTTGACGACAGTGAACAAAAATAATCAATAGCTGACTTATTTAATGTTTGCTCCAGCCAAAGTTACATTGCCTGAAGCTGGTATCATTATTCTTAACTGTAATCCCCACTTTCCATTTTTTTTTGTTGAAGTAAATATACCTACTGCTTTTGCATAACTTTTCTTATTCTTATCTCTTCTATTAAACTCAACACTGCATTGAACAGCATTTTTAGAACTATGAATGATTTCAGCTTTGTCTAATGTTGAATGATCCCAATTTTCCTCGGTCTCTAATTTCTTATAGAGAAAACTTAGATAACTCCATATTTCTTCTTTATTATTATAAATTACAGGGTCGTTATTTTCAGATTGAGCCATATGTGGAAAATGAAGACAGTCTAAAATTTTATCCTTATTTTTTTCATTAAATAAAGTTACATAATTGTATAAACTTTGAACAGCTAACTTATCATCATCATTTTTTTTATTCATATTGGGCTCCATTATTAAAATTAAATTTATATAAAAACCAACTCCTTCAAATTATCATAAAATAAACCTGGAAAAGCTTTCTAGATTTAATCGCTGATTTTAGACAATTTACTAAAATATTGCTCACTTTATTAACAGATTTATGAATTTGTCAGATAATTAGGCTTGTTGTTGTTTTAAGTACACCTTTACCTAACTATAATATTTATGAAGACTAGACTTTAGTTTAAAGTTTCAATTTTCAAAAGTTAAAAACAGAACTTAAAAATGGTCGTATTCATACTTCTATTTTGTACTTTAGTAAACTGACACTGCTACTGATATTGAGAAATTTGCTATGTCAAAAATAAAATTCCAAGACGTTTTACGCGATTCTATTCAGTCTTTATTTGGAACTAACCCGTCTGCACAGGAAATCATAGATTCTTATCCAACCGCACATCTGATTGGTACTGACGCGATACAAACAGGTGGGGGTACATTTTTTGATATTTTTGCCAAGAAAGGCCGAAATGAATGGGCAGAAGTTGAAAAATTGCTTTTTCATTTTAAAAGCCTTGGGGTGAGGCAATCTGCCCTTATACGTGGAGATTTTCTACTTGGTTATGAGCCTCAACCATATGATGTAATAAGAGCGGTAGTTTTTGAGTATGCTAGTATGGGAATGAATATCCTGCAGAATTTTCACGGCCTTAATGATGCAGCATGTCTTTCCGGTGTTGCTCAAGCAGTCGCAGAAGCCCAAGGTGCAGGTTATGATATTATAGCACAGGGAACAATTTGTATTGAAGATAATCCAAACATAACTGTTGCCAGATGTATTGCTTTTGCTGATGAACTTGTAGAACTTGGACATAAAGGATTTTATTTGAAATCTGCCAGTGGTAGATTAAGCGCCTATTTCGTATATGAACTTGTATCAGCATTATATAAGCGTTTTCCTGACCATGAAGTAAACATTCATGCGCACTCCACTTATGGTGAGGCCCCTGTCTGTTACATGGCTGCGGTTTTGGCAGCTGTGGAGTTAAATAAGGACATAACAATGGATGTACAACATCCAGCTCTTTCAGGGTCAACAGCGCAACCAAGCATGAACAAGATGTTAAACCTTATAAGGAATTATCCTGATGAGAGAGTTGCAAAAAAATCCCCACAATTAAATAACGATGCTATAAAGGCTAGTATGTCTTCCCTTTATAGGTTGCGTTTTCAATATCGTGATTTAGAGTCACGTTATAATTCTGAACTTGTAGAAGCAATGTATGACGCACGTACACCCGGTGGAGCGTCTGCAACACTTAAATCAATACCTGGACTGGTTGAGAATCTTGGACGGCTTTTAGGAGTGAATGGTAATCATGCTGATTGGGACCAAATCCAGATTGCAATATATAAAATGCAAGCAGAAATTTTAGAAGATCTTGGTCAACCAACCCAAGTTACCCCTTATGCAGCAAATACTACTGGTCAAGCTGCACTATCACTCTGGAATCAGTTAGAAGGCCGTGACAAATACCATTCTCTTTATCCTGGCATTGCTGATTATCTTGTGGGACGTCACGGAAAAGTTCCATCTAGCACTAGCAAAAAGCTAATAAAAAAGGCTTTAAAGCAACTTAATCTGAAGACTTCAGAAAAGTATACGAAGGCGGTCGATCGCCCTAATGGCATCCCAAATGCTGAAGAAAAATTAGTTGAAGTTGGTTTGTTAAAGCCTACGTTACGCCAGAATATTTCTGCCTCACTGCTTAAGGATTCAGGATCATTTAAGGCAATTGAGCATATACTTAGCGTCGCTAATGAGTGTAACTCGCCAGACACCCCCCCTCAATTACCATTTTATGCGATGCCCCCAAACCCAAAGATACGTGCTGACGGCAGTGGATTTAATCGTGACATTAGAGACGCAGTTAGTGCAATTGGGGGCTACTCAAAACTTCAAGAAATTGCTGAGCGTGTTCTTCACATAAAACAATTGGTTGACCGACGATATATATTCCCAGCAGGGGAAGAAGATCTTGAAAAGAAATGGCTAAAAGCCAATATCGAGCGCTTGAGGTTAATTATTCAAAATATCCCCTTAAAACTGTCTAAAGCTAATTTTACAGATGGACAGAAAATGATAATGTTGAATGGAAATAATCCAAATAACATCCATCTCACGATTAGGGATGCTGTGGATCAAAAGGGTCCTGGTTTATATGATTTTATGATTAAAATACTCGAAGTTGAAAGTTAGTCTTATCTTAAAAAAATGAATAATTTATCAGGCAACTAAATAAGGTCCAGATATTAATCATAAAGCTTTAAGTTAATTCTGTCGTTGCAATTAATTAGTTTAATGAAATCTAATTTAGAAATAAATATATCATAAATTTCATTGTGAATTGATGAAGTTTTCATCAAACAAAACTTCAAAATATAAAAAAAGGTCACACGAGTTATTATTTTTACACTTTTTTATCATTTAATTCTATATTACTGTATGGATTTGATCTTAATTTGGTTGAGTGGAGCTTTATTTTTTGGTTTTATTTTCAAGGTTTTATCACTGCCAATTTTAATTGGTTTTATAACCTCTGGATATTTCTTCTCATACATAAGTTTTTCAGATAATGATGAAATTTTGTCAATACCCTCAAAAATTGGTGTTGAATTATTACTTTTTTCTATAGGCTTAAAGGTAAAACCTTCTTCATTTCTAAGTTTAAGCTTTTTAAATGTTTTTTTTCTCCATTCTTTATTAATAACACTAATTTATTTTATTTTATTAAATATAAACATAGATTTCGAAGCAAAAATTTTGCTTTGTATTATTTTAACTTTTTCAAGCACAGTAATAGCCTCAAAATCTCTCGAGGATCGAAAAGAAATTAATTCTTTTCATGGGAGAAACTCAATCTTAATTTTAATTTTTCAAGATATTTTAGCTCTTTTTTTATTACTTTATACAAATGAAACTAATTTATCATTTTATACACTTCTTCTTTTATTTACTCCTTTATGCATTCCAATAGTAAAAATCGTTTTAGAAAAATTACAATCAAATGAAGAATTACAACTGCTTACTTCTGTATTAATTGGTCTTTTTTTAGGAGGATATTTGTTTGAAAAACTTGGTTTGTCGGGAGAATTAGGTGCCCTAATAATGGGAATGATGTTATCAAACATTAAATTTGCTGATAGATTAGGTGAAAAGATATGGAGTTTAAGAGAGATTTTACTAGTAGCATTTTTTGTATCTCTTGGAATGAAATTAAATCTTAATCAGGAAATTATTTTAAATTCATTCTTCTTAATTTTATTGCTAGTAGTTAAGTTTTTATCTTTATTTTTTCTACTAATCTTCTTTAATTTGAGAGCATATTCTTCGTTCTTAATTTCAATCTCATTAATAACTTATTCAGAATTTAGTCTCATAGTTGCTACATATTGGTATGATTTAAATATAATAGACCAAAAGATTTTAGCTATTCTAGTATTGTCAGTATGTATTAGCTTTATTATTGGTTCCGTGTTGAATAAATATGTTCATGAAATTTTTGTATATCTTGAAAATTTTTTAATAAAATTTGAAAGAGAAAAACATCATCCTGATGAGCAACCACATACTTTTGGAGAAGCTGAGATCATGATTGTCGGTATGGGTAGAATTGGGAGTTCAATTTTTAATAAATTAACTGAGAAAGGTTTAAAAGTTGTAGGCGTTGACGCTGATACAGAAATAGCTTTAAATAAATTATCAGAAGGAAACAGGGTGGCATTCGCTGATGCTGAAGATCCAGGATTTTGGTCTAAATTAAGATTTGGAAAATTAAAAGTTATTGTACTCGCATTACCAGAATTTCATGCACAAAATTGGTCTACTTTACAAGCTAGAAGATACGGCTTTATAGGAAAAATCATAGTCCCAACAAGATCAAATGAAAATACAAAAATATTAGAAAATTCAGGAGCAGATGAAATATATGATGCCTACGAAGCCGTTGGTATAGGTGTTACAAATATAATTAACGAGATGCAAAAAAATAATTAAAATATGAATTATTATTAACTCTTTATAAAAAAATAATAAAATTCTTATATTATTGTCGATATTTTAATCATATTTAGTTTTTTTATTCGATATCACTTTGATACCTAGCTTAACAGAAAAAAAACAATACAGTAAATATATATCCCTCCTATTCAGTGAAGTATCATTCCCCCCTAGTTTGGTACTTCATTTTTTTTAAGCAAAAAAATTTGTAAAGATTAGTTAAAATTTTGAGTTTTAATAATTTTAATATTTATACTCATATTTTTTAATAGTCTCTTTATTAAAATCAATTCTTCAAATTAATTTCCTTTTAACTAATAATATTAAATTCACCTTATAATATTAATTTAAATATTAGTAAGGTCGTCAGGCAACATAAACCTTACTAAAGTTCGTCAGGTTAAAAATGTTTAGCTATAAATTTTAAGCAAAGTAGATTTCATAGCTAAACTTATAGCTAAACATTACAAAAAACCCTAAAAATCCCTAAAAAACGTCAGGCTCATAACCTAGCATTAACTTGAACATACCTAAATAATTGACTAGCTGTCTTGTGACCACTGATAGATGCAACCTCTGGTACATTCAATCCTTTTTCAAACATTCTAGATATTGCCTCATGTCTTAGATCATGAAAGGTAAAGTCAATTAGGTTAGCTCTATTACGAAGTCTTTCCCAAGATTGTCTCAAAGCCACATCAGTAACAGGAAACACACGGTCAATGTTCCGCGGAACTTGGCTCAATATATCCAGAGCTTTCTTAGTAAGAGGCACCCATCTTGAACTACCATTCTTTGTTAGTGGTAATAAGACCCTTTGATTATCAATTCCAATATGTTCCCACTTCATACTTAAGATCTCACTTCGTCTCATTCCTGTTTCAATGGCAAATTCAATAATGGGCCATAGATACCAAACCTTTGTTTCAGAGGATGCTCTCTTCAATCTTTCATATTCACCGGGTTTTAATCGTCTTTCTCTTGGAGGATTATTTTTAGGCAGTCTAATTTTTTCAACTGGATTATCACCTAAGTCCCAGCCCCATTCTATAGATGCAATATTCCAAGCATGTCTAATCAAAACTAGATCATACTGACAAGCTCGAACTCCATCCTTTAGTCTTCTGTCTCTAAAAGTAGCCAGAATAGGGGGGGTGGAGTCTTTCTAAAGGTATTTTCATAAGGTCTTTTTCTTTAAGTAACCTTCTTAACCTTTGATCTTCTGAAATGAGCCCTCTTTTCTTTGGTGTAATTTCATTTTTATATCTTGTTATGAGAGAATGAAGAGTGAATGATTGTTCTTTGCTCCTTGACCATTGACCACACTGCATCAAGACTTCTTGTTCTTTCGCCCATTTCTGAGCATCTGATTTACTATGAAATGATTTAGATATAGAACCTATGTATTTGCTTCTTACTTGTACTTGCCATAAGTTATTTCTTTTACGAAAACTAGCCACTATTTTCCCTCCGTTGTGACGGAGATGTGGCAGCTAATTTACATTAGTAAAAATATTGTTATTAAACAAAGAGTTATAAGTATAGAGCACCGGAATCATAATCCGGGTGTCGGGGGTTCAAGTCCCTCCTCCGCTACCAACATTTTGTTCTATTATCCGTAAATTTCTTCAGGTAATTATATTTTTGATTTGATGCCAATAAAACCATATTACATTAAAATATATACAAATTTTATTGATAATGTGTTGATGTGTTTAAAAATAATTACTAAACAAAAAAGCAAGACCCCTTTAGAACAAATTGAAGATATAGAAATTTTAAGGTTTTTAGAAATGGGATATGATGTTCGAATGATAAAATTAAGTGGAAATTCATTCGCTGTTGATAATTTGGAAGACCTTGAAAGAGTGCGTGAATATTTAAGAAATAAAAATAAATGTTAGATTATAAGTAATTTTTTTCTTCATATCTATTAACATTAAATATTCTGTTTTTATTTCTTTTTATTATAATTTTAATTTATAATTCTACAAAAATGATTTTTAGTGACGTATTATTAAAGAGCATTATTTATAAAATTTGGAGTTTATTATGTCAGTTTATGCAATAAGAGTGTGGTTGTCTAAAAGTGAAAAAGACTGGTTTTTATACAAAGACTTAGAAGATCATGTAGTTCATACATGGAGTAGAAGGGAAAAAGCAGAAGAAGTTATGAACCTTTTAACTTGCCATAAAGCTGAAATCACAGAAGAAATACCAGCTCCTGCTCTTGCAAGGTCAACTGAAAAAAAACAAAAATTGAAATTAGAGAGTTGACGCTTGATCTAAAGTGCAAAGTTTAACTAAAAACAATTGGAGTGTAAGATTTGAGGTTACATTTTACAGTAACCATCCAAGCAAGGGATCATTCAGAGAAATGAAAGAGGATAGTATAATTTTTAATGATAAATTTAATATAAAAAATAATTACCTTTTGATACTTCTGCAAATGTCGAGATTAATTTTCTACTTTGGGTAGATACATTAGATATTGAAAAGTTGACAAAACTACCTCATGATTATGAAGATCCTAACATTATGTAGGGCCAAGAAACTATTGAAGTTGTAGAAGTAAAAAAAATATAATTCTGAGAAAAATAATAGGAGCTTAATTGTTATGAAAATTAAAGGGGGATGTTATTGTGGTGAAATACGATATGAGTCTGAAGGAGAGGTCCAGGCTTCAATACAATGTCATTGCAGAGAATGCCAATATATAACTGGTGGAAGTCCAAATCTTATAATGATTATGCCACTTAATCAGTTTAGATTCGTAAGCGGAAAAACTCAAGAATTTAAAAGAGGTGATATAGAAAATGCTGTCACTAGGCTTTTTTGTAAAAAATGTGGAACAGCAATTGGGACAAGAAGTCCAATGAGGCCAGAATCAATTATTTTGAAGGTTGGTACTTTTGATGACCCATCAATTTTTGACCCTAAAATAGCAATTTTCACAATTGACAAACAAAAATTCCATCAAATAGATGATAATTTGAAATGTTTTGAACGAAGGCCTTAAAACATAAAACATTAATGTCAAATATTATAAATTTTGAAGATATATCTATTGTAATACCTACATATAACAGATGTGAATTACTAAAAAGAGCTATTAATTCTGTTCTTAACCAAACTATTTGTACCAAAGAGATTATTATAGTTGATAATGGTTCATCAGATAATACATATGAAATGATATCTTCTTTATTTCCAAACGTTACATATATTTACGAAAAAAAAAGAGGTGTAAGTATAGCAAGAAATTTGGGAATTAAAAATTCTCATTCAACATGGATTGCTTTTTTAGATTCTGATGATGTTTGGGAGCCACAAAAATTAGAAAAACAACTTTTTTTTGCAAAAAATATTAGTCAAAAATATAGACTAATTCATACAAATGAAATTTGGTATAATAATAATAAATTTCAAAATCAATTAAAAAAACATAAAAAATCCGGTGGAAATATTTTTCAACAATCTCTTGAACTTTGCTGTATTTCTCCGAGTAGTGCTTTTATTAAAAAAGATATTTTTGATGATTATGGTTTTTTTGATGAAAGTTTAAAAGTTTGTGAAGATTATGATATGTGGATAAGAATAACAGCAAAAGAGGAGGTTGGTTTTTTAGATAAGCCATTGTTAATTAAATATGGAGGACATAATGATCAACTTTCAAAAAAATATTGGGGAATGGATAGGTTCAGAATTAAATCTTTAGAAAAAAATTTGAAAAATAATTGGTTTTCAAGAAATCAAAAAAAAAGTGTGTTTAATATATTAATTAAAAAATTGTTTATTGTATCAAATGGAGCAAAAAAAAGAGATAATGAAGAAATCTACAGAAAATATAAGAAAAAACTGAATTACTGGTTGTTGGAATTAGATAAATTTAAAAATGAAAAATTTTAAAATTAAAAAATCTTCTGTTAGATGGGTTGTGGCTCTAAAAGAAGAGGCTCAAGTAATTTTAGATCATTTCGAACTTAAGGTAGTTAATGAAAAGACTATTTACCCAATTTATAAAAATAAACAAGAAACACATTGGTTAATTATATCTGGAATTGGTCAAAGCAATGCGGCCGCATCTACTGCTTATCTTTATTTATATAGTGAAGCATCAACATATACATCTTGGATAAATGTAGGCATTGCTGGATCTGATAAAGGTAATTATGGAGATTTGTATTTAGTAGATAAAATTTCAACTTATAATAGAAAAAAAAGTACATTTCCTTCAACAATGCCAAAGACATATTTACCAAAGATGCATTTGTTTACCTCAGATATTCCCATATCAAATTATTCAACTCATGAATTGATTGATATGGAAGGAAGTGCTTTTTTTGATATTGCTAGCAAGTTGACATCAAAAGAACTTATTTGTTTAATGAAGGTAATATCTGATGATCCATATAATGACATTAAAAATATTACTAAGAAAAAAATAAGTAAATTAATAAAAGAAAATCTCTCCAAAATTATTGATGTAATTTCATACTATGAAAGACTTTCTGAGGAAGAAAGCCAAATAGCAGAAAAGCCGAAATTATTTTATAAAATTAAATCGACATGGCATTTTTCAGTAACACAATCTCATAGACTTGAAACTTTGTTAAGACGTGTTGAATCTTTTTGCAATAAAAATGACATTGAAGAAAAAATTAAAGGTTGTGAAACTTCTAATTCTGTTATTAATGTTTTAAATTCAAAGATCAAAAATAATTTAGTCAATTGGAGTAAATTTTGATTGAAACAATCTACGTTGAAGATGCAATTAAAAATCACCCAAGAACAAAATTTATTTTAAAGAAATTTAAAAAATCTCGAATTATAGCAATAAATAAATATGTAGAAATATTTAACAAAAGAAATCAAAATTTTAGAATTCAAAAAGCTAATCCTAATTTAATTCTTGCGCATAAAAAAGATAGTTTTGTGTTGCCAACACCTGAAGGATTCGGAATAGGTTCATCAAAAAATTTTTATTTTTCTCACATGTATAATTGTATATATGATTGTAGATATTGCTTTTTGCAAGGAATGTATTCTTCAGCATATTATGTAATTTTTGTAAATTTTGAAGATTTTGAAATTGCACTTAAGAAGACAATAGAAAATAATTTAAGTTCAAAATTAACTTTTTTTTCGGGTTATGATTGTGACTCACTTGCATTTGAGAATGTTACAGGATTTGCAAAACATATTTTATCATTTTTTAAAAAACACCCTCAATTTGAAATAGAATTTAGGACAAAAAGCATTCAAAAAGAACCGTTTTTGTCTACAAAACCAATGCGAAATGTTATTTTGGCTTATAGTCTGATGCCAGAATTAATGTCAAGTTCATTAGATAACAAAGCACCGTCGATTTCAAAACGTATTAGAGTCATTTCTGAACTAGCTTCAAGAGGTTGGAAGATAGGTTTAAGATTTGATCCATTGATACATGGTAAAAATTGGAAAAAATTGTATCAAGAACTTTTAGATAATATATACAACAATATCTCTCTTGATAGTTTACATTCTGTTAGCTTTGGCTCATTAAGATTTCCAAAAAGAATGTTCAAAGATATTTTTAAACTATATCCAAATGAACCATTATTTACTGGTCCATTATCTCACAAAAACAAGATGATATCATATGATATTGAGATAGAAGAAGAAATGACTTCATTTTGTAAAAACTTATCATTAAAATATGTAAATGAAGATCAAATATTTAAATGTTCTATATAGATTTATTGGTAATGATATATGAAAGATAAATGTGTTTTAATTACTGGAAGTTCAAGTGGAATAGGTTATGAAATAACTTCAAAACTTCTTGATTTAGGAGCAAAGGTTATTGGAATAGCTAGAAATCATGATAGATATAAATTAAAAAATAAAAACTATATAATATATAATTGTGATCTAAGTAATCACAAAGAATTAGAAATACTTTTTAAACAGATTTTAAAAAGTCATCCTGAAATTAATTGTCTTATAAGCAACGCAGGTTTTGGTGAGTTTGGTGCTCTAGAAAATTTTTCTACGTTACAGATTGATCATTTTATGGCTACAAATTTAACCTCACATTTGGTCATAACAAAACTCTTATTACCTCATTTTAAAAGAATTAAAATGGGAGACATAATTTTTATAGGATCTGAAGCAGCGTTATTGGGCGAAAAAAATGGAAGTTTATATTGTGCTGCAAAATTTGGATTAAGAGGGTTTTCTCAGGCTTTAAGTAAGGATGTTGCAAAAAAAAATATAAAGGTAAGTATAATAAATCCTGGCATGGTAAGGACTAATTTTTTTGAAAATTTAAACTTTGAACCTGGTAATGATATTCAAAACTCTATCAGTTTGGAAGATATTTCAGCTACCGTGAATTATATTCTAAACCTTAATAGAAATACCACGGTAGA
>CACBDG010000005.1 GCA_902537945.1 uncultured SAR116 cluster alpha proteobacterium | reverse complement strand
TGGGGACTCCACTTGTTAACGATGCTGCAGTGATGGTACAAGTTATCAGACAAACTCGTGGTCCAAAAATTACAATGATATATAAGCGAAGAAGAAAGAATAGTAGAAGAAAACAAGGTCATAAACAAGATCTTACACTTCTTAAAATAATTGATATAGCTGAAACTGGAGGATCAAAATTATCTCCCAAAAAAGCCACTGTTAAATCAAAAGAAAAAAAGATTAAAGTTGGAGCTAAACCAAAAACCCAATCCCAGCCAAAAGCGGTTGTGGAAAAAGTTAAAAAAGAAATTAAAACCAAGTCAAGTACAAGCAAAAAAACTGAAATAAATCCAAAATCAGCTTCTACAAAAAATGAGACAAAAGCTAAAACAAAAAAAACTACAAAAACAAAGAAAAAAACTACTGAAAAATAGTAAAGGATTAACAAATGGCACATAAAAAAGCAGGTGGTAGTTCTAGAAATGGTAGAGACTCCGCTGGAAGAAGATTAGGTGTTAAAAAATTTGGTAGCGAAGCCGTCGTTGCTGGTAACATAATAATTAGACAACGAGGCACAAAGTTTCACCCAGGACTAAACGTTGGAATGGGAAAAGATCATACGATATTTTCACTTATAGACGGTCATGTTAAGTTTAAAGAACATAAAGGAAAAAAAATGTTTGTTTCTGTTGAGCCATTAAAGCAAGCAGCTGAATAATCAAATCCTTTTTATTTGAACTGAGGAATAGCTTTTTGAGCTATTCCTTTTTTATTTTAATTCTTTTCATCTTGAATACTATATATTAGGATTTTATAATGAAGTTTTTAGATCAAGCTAAAATCTATATAGCTAGTGGGCATGGTGGACCTGGATCTATTTCATTTAGAAGAGAAGCGCATGTTCCTTTTGGTGGACCAGATGGTGGTAATGGTGGCCGAGGGGGTGATGTGATTGCTTTATGTTCAGATGGTCTAAATACACTAATAGATTTTCGTTACCAACAGCATTTCAAAGCTAGACCTGGAGAGGGTGGTAAAGGAAGAGATAGAAGTGGAATGAGCGGCAAAGATATTGTTCTACAGCTTCCCATTGGAACGCAGATATTAGATGAAACAAATAGTTTTATTTTGGCTGATATGACAGAAATTGGCCAAAAAATTGTTTTGGCTAAGGGAGGCGAAGGAGGTAAAGGTAACGCTTTTTTTAAAACTTCTGTAAATCAAGCACCACGAAAAGCACAACCTGGAGGTCCATTAGAAGAAAAATGGATTTGGCTTCGACTAAAATTAATAGCAGATATAGGCTTAATTGGACTGCCAAATGCTGGAAAAAGCACATTGCTTTCCAGAATTACAGCAGCCAAACCTAAAATAGCCGACTACCCCTTTACTACACTCCATCCAAATCTTGGAGTTGTAAACCAAGATAATATGGAGTTTGTAATAGCAGATATTCCTGGATTAATAGAGGGTGCTCATGAAGGATACGGCTTAGGTCACAGATTTTTGGGCCATGTTGAACGTTGCCAAGGGTTATTACATCTAATAGACGTTACCTCTGAGGATATTGAAAAAGATTATCTTACTATTATTCGTGAGATTAAAGCATATGATAGTAATTTATCGAAAAAAAAACAGATCTTAGTTTTAACAAAATGTGATGCAGTTAAAGAAAAAAAAGTTCAGTCAGCGAAAAAAATTTTTAAAAATCTCAATGTAGAAAATGTTATTAATATTTCTTCAGTTTCAGGAGAAAATATTACTTACCTAATTAGAAATTTACAAAACTTTATACTAAAGATGAAAAATAAAGAAAATATAAAAGATCAAACAAAAAAAATTATATCTTGGTCTCCATAAAGTATAACAAAAATGAAAAAAGAAAACTTAATAAAAGACTCAAAAAGAATTGTAATTAAAATTGGCTCTTCACTTTTGATAGATAAAAGCAAAGGTAATCTTAAAAATGAATGGTTGGAGTCTTTAGCACAAGATATAAATAAACTTATTAAACAAAGAAAAGAAATTATAATCGTTTCCTCAGGATCTATTGCACTTGGTCAAAAACAATTGAAACTAATAGGTAATTTGTCTTTAGATGAGAAACAAGCTGCGGCTGCAATGGGTCAAGTAAGCCTAGCTCATGCATGGAAAGAGATTATGGAAAAATTTGGTCTTAATATAGCACAAATTTTACTTGCACCTGATGATACTGAGACAAGAAGGAAACATCTTAATGCAAGAGCAACATTATTAAAACTTATTGAATTACAAGTAATACCTGTAATTAATGAAAACGATACAGTCTCTACTGAAGAAATTAAATTTGGAGATAATGACAGATTAGCAGCAAGAGTTGCACAAATGTGTAGCGCAGATTTGCTCATATTACTGTCTGATATAAATGGTCTTTATTCTTCTGATCCCAATAAGAATAAGAATACGGTTTTAATTGAAGAAATTCCTGAAATTACAGATGAAATTGAAACAATGGCAGGCCCACCACTTTCTAGAATTGCATCTGGGGGAATGATTACCAAAGTTGCTGCCGCTAAAATTGCTACCAAAGCAGGTTGTCATATGATCATTTGCAATGGACACTTTAATGGTCCTTTATCAAAGTTAAAATTAGGTGGTATGGATTTCAGTTGGTTTAGAGCTATAGAAAAACCGTTGAACTCGAGAAAACAATGGATATCTGGCGCATTACAAGTCAAAGGGAAAATAACTATAGACAAAGGTGCAACCGAGGCTGTGAAAAAAGGTTTTTCCATGCTATCTGCTGGTATAGTAAGTACAGAAGGCAACTATGAAAAAGGTGACTTAATACAAATAGTAGATGAAGAACAAAACTTTGTTGGAAAAGGCTTAACACATTTTAATAATTCTGAAGTAGATTTAATAAAAGGATCAAAAAGTAATGATATTGAATCTATTTTAGGCTACAGAGGTAAGGACGAAGTAGTCCACAGGGATGATCTAGTATTGGAAAAAAAATAAGAGTAAAATAAATGAACAGCAACAAGATTTTTGAATATATAAAAAATATTAATAAAAAATCAAAAGAAGCTTTTGATGTAATCTCAAGAAGCAGTTCGAAAGATAGAAATTTAGCAATATTAAATACATCTAAAATTATTAAAAAAGAACAAGAAGAGATCCTTAAAGCAAATAAAATTGATATTGAAAATGCTAAAAAAAAGGAACTTAACAATGCTTTTGTTGATAGGCTTTTGCTAGACGATAAAAGAATTGATAGTATTGTAGAAGGATTAAAGCAAATTTCTGAAATGAGTGATCCAATTGGCGTTGAATTATCAAAATGGACACAACCAAATGGTTTAAATATTTCAAGAATTTCGGTGCCATTAGGCATAATTGGTATTATCTACGAATCTAGACCTAATGTAACTATTGACGCTGGTAGTCTATGCATTAAATCTGGAAATACCGCAATACTTAGAGGTGGATCTGACTCGATTAATTCTTCTAAAGCATTAGCTAAATGCATGCAAAAAGGCTTAGAAAGTGCCAATTTACCCGGCAACACTGTACAATTAGTTGAAAATACTGACAGAGAAGCTGTTTCAGCAATGCTTACTTCGACTGGGGAAATTGACATAATTATACCTCGTGGAGGGAAATCTCTTGTTAAAAAAATTCAAGATGAAGCAAGAGTTCCAATTTTTGCTCACTTAGAAGGAATATGCCATATATATGTAGATAAAGATGCAGATATAAGCAAAACAATAAAAATAGTTGTAAACTCAAAAATGAGAAGAACTGGTATATGTGGCGCCTTAGAAACATTACTTATAGATAGAGATATCTCTGAAAAAGTTGTGCCAATCATAGTTAAAAACTTAATTGAATCAGGATGTCATATTAGAGGTGACATTGAGACAAAGAAAATTGTAGATGAAATTGAATTAGCATCAGAAAAAGATTGGCATACAGAATATCTTGACGCTATTTTATCCATAAAATTAGTTGACGGAGTGTTAGGAGCTATAGACCATATAAGTAAATATTCATCAAACCATACAGAATCTATAATTACTGAAAATACTATTGTAGCTGAGACTTTTCTAAATAATGTTGATAGTGCAATTGTTATGCACAACACTTCAACTCAATTTGCGGATGGAGGCGAGTTTGGAATGGGTTCAGAGATAGGAATATCTACAGGTAGAATACATGCTAGAGGTCCTGTAGGAGCTGCTCAATTAACTAGTTTTAAATACATTGTAAGAGGAAATGACCAAATACGTGAGTAAAAATCTGAAAGTCAATTTTAAAAATAGAATTCCAGTTTGTTATTCTTATTCTAGAAAAAGAAAAATCGGTATTTTAGGTGGTTCATTTAACCCTGCACATGTTGGACACATTCACATTAGTAATACTGCTCTTATAAATCTTGGACTAGACGAGATTTGGTGGCTGGTCGCCCCTCAAAATAGATTAAAATCTAGTTTAGATATGGAGAATTTTGACAAAAGACTGAGTTATGCTAGGCTACTAACAAAAAATATTTCTTTTATAAAAGTCTTGGACCTTGAACAAAAAAATCAGCTATATGCCTCATACAAAACAGTTAATTTTTTAAATCAGAGAACCCGAAAGGTAAAATTTGTTTGGCTAATGGGAAGTGATATTTTAGACAATTTTAATAAATGGCTTTATCCAAATGTAATAGCTCAGAATTTTCACATTGCAGTCATTTCGAGGCCAGGTTACATAAATTCTTTTTTAAATACCTTAAGAATTCCATATCTTGGGAAAAAACTTAGAACAAACAAAAGTAGAATTATCTTTCATAAAAAAAAACCTGCCTGGGTTTTTTTAGAAAATAAATTATTATCTATCTCGTCATCAGATATAAGAAAAAATAAAAATTACATTTAATGGGAATATATAATGGACAAATCAAAAAGTTTATCTTCTAAAGACTTGTTAAAATTTACATTAAAATCACTAGAAAATGATAAAGGAATTGACATTGTTAGTATTGATCTTATTGGAAGAAGTAGCATTGCAGATTATATGATAGTGGTAAGTGGGAATACTGTAAGACAGGTAACTGCTATGGCAAATAACCTAATTAAAAAATATAAGGAAATAGGCCTCCGTTTATCATCTCCAGAAGGAATGTCAAATGGAGATTGGGTTTTAATAGATGCTAATGACATTTTAATTCATATTTTTCGACCAGAAGTAAGAGACTTTTATAGTTTAGAAAAAATGTGGGAAAAAAAACAAGCTAATAACTCTATTGAAGCTGTAAAAAAATAAAAATGAAATATAGAATTTCGACGATTGGTAAAATTAAATATAATGATGAAGACTTCATCACTAGAAAGTACCTTAAGAGAATTAAAAATATTGAATTAAAACATTATGAAGTTAAAACGAAAAATAAAAAGAAAAAAATAGAGGAAGAAGCGGATAAATTAATTTACTCAACACCCAAAAATGGAAAATTGATCTTGCTAGATGAGCAAGGTGAAAATATATCTAGCTCAGATCTTGCAAAATTAATATTAAATTGGAGCAATAATAACATTACAAATGTAAACTTTGCGATTGGTGGTGCTTTTGGAAATGGAGTGAAAGTTAAAAAAACAGCAGATAAAATTATTGCTTTCGGGAAATTTACTTGGCCACATCAAATGGTTAAAATGATGATTGCTGAACAAATTTACAGAATAGAAACTATTATTAAAGGTCATCCTTACCACAAATAAAATTTTCTTAATGAGTTTAATTTATGAATGACAAACAAAAAAAACCAATAGTTTTGTGTATAATGGATGGCTGGGGAATTAATAAAAATTCTCAAAATAATGCTGTAGCACTAGCAAAAACTCCAAGTGTAGATTTTTTAACTAAAACTTTTCCATACTCAACCTTAGATGCTTCTGGTGAAGATGTAGGTTTACCCTTAGGTCAAGTAGGAAACTCTGAAGTTGGTCATATGAATCTTGGTTCTGGAAGAGTGGTACTTCAAACTTTACCAAAGATAAACAGAGCTTTTTCTAATAATGAAGTAGAAAAAAATAAAAATTTTCAGAGTTTTTTGTTAAATCATAATAAAAATAAGACTGTCCATCTGCTAGGTTTGTGTAGTGATGGTGGAGTACATTCTCATTCAAGTCATATAATTGAAATTTCAAAACTTTTAGAAAAAAATAATTGTAAAGTTTGTATCCACATTTTTTCAGATGGACGAGATTGTTCTCCAAAACAATTAGGCCAGCAAATTAAAAAATTTGAAATGTCTCTTCCAAAAAATAGTAAGGTAGTCTCACTTGTAGGAAGATACTACTCAATGGATAGGGATAATAGATGGGAAAGAATAAAAAAGGCTTTTGATCTTATTGTATACGGAAGATATGATAGAAAATTTTCTAATGTATTTGAAGGATTAGAAGAAGCTTATGTTAATGATGAAACAGATGAATTTATTTCGCCAACTCTGATTGGAAATTATAAAGGATTTGAGGATGGTGATAGCTTAATCATGTGTAACTTTCGGGCAGACCGAGTTAGAGAATTATTAACAGCAATACTTGATCCTACATTTGAAGAATTTGAAAGAAATACTAATACTCCAATTTTATCAAACAATCTTGGAATGACTGAATATTCAAAAAAATTGTCTAATTTTATGAATTCTATTTTTATAAAAGAAAATATTAAAGATACTCTTGGTGAGGTCATTTCGAAAGCAAATTTAACACAACTGAGACTAGCTGAAACAGAAAAATATCCTCATGTTACTTTCTTTTTTAATGGAGGAAAGGAAACTGTTTTCCCTGGTGAGACTAGAATAATGGTACCTTCTCCAAAGATATCTACTTATGACTTAAAACCTGAGATGTCAGCTAAAAAAGTTGAAGCTAAACTGATATCCTCTATAAAAAATAGAACGTATGATCTAATTATAATTAATTTTGCAAATCCAGACATGGTTGGACATACAGGTGATTTAAAGGCCGCAATTAAAGCAGTTGAAACTATTGATACAGCAATAGGAAATATAAAAAACACAATAATTAAATATGATGGGGTCATGCTATTAACAGCAGACCATGGAAACTGCGAAGTTATGTTTGATGAGATAATGAATTTACCACATACTTCTCATACATGTAATAAAGTTCCTTTGGTGCTTATTTCTAAAAATAAAAATTATAAGTTAAGAGATGGCAGATTAGCTGATATTGCTCCAACAATTCTAGAACTTATTTCTATCAATTCCCCTAAAAGTATGAGTGGAAAATCACTTTTAGTGAAATAAAAATTATAATTAAATTTTTCTATAGTTGTTGTACTAAATATATTCTATATAATTACTATATGCTTTTAAATTAAATTTAGGCCTTTAAAATGATTAAAAAAATTAATGTTTATAGTATGAATTATAAGATAAATGTTTTTTTTGCATTGTTTTTGGTTTTTAATGTCTGTTTGATTAAACAAAATAAGGCTAAAGCTGAAAATCGTCAAGAAACCTATAAACAGCTAAATCTTTTTGGTGATGTTTTTCAAAGGGTGCAGGAACAATACGTTGAGGAAGTCACTGACAAAAAACTTATTGAATCTGCAATTTCAGGTATGCTTCAATCTCTTGATCCCCACTCCTCTTATTTAAGTCCAAAATCATATAAAGATATGCAGGTAAAGACTAAAGGAAAATTTGGTGGCTTAGGTATTGAAATCACTATGGAAGATGGTGTGGTTAAAGTTGTTTCACCGATAGATGACACTCCTGCTGCTGATGCAGGCATGAAGTCTGGTGATTTAATTATTGGTATAAATGGCGAGTCGATTAGAGGACTTTCAATTAATGACGCTGTCTCACAACTTCGAGGGCCTGTTGGAAGTAAGGTTGTTATCACTGTAGTTCGTGATAAAAAAGATCCTTTTGAAATTGAAATAATAAGAGATATTATAAAAATAAGATCTGTAAGACACAACATTATTAAAAATATAGGTTATGTACGTTTAACTACCTTTTCAGACACCACAACTTCTGGTCTTGAAAAATCTGTAGATGAAATTAAAAAGGAACTTGGAGAGAAGTTTCAAGGACTTATACTGGATTTAAGAAATAATCCAGGAGGACTTTTAAATCAATCCATCTCAGTTACTGACTCTTTTTTAAACCAAGGAGAAATAGTATCGACACAAGGTAGAAAAGAAGATGATACTTCAAGAATTTTTGCAAAAAAAGGGGATATAATTGATGGTAAACCAATGATAGTTTTGATCAATAGTGGATCAGCATCTGCTAGTGAAATTGTAGCAGGGGCTCTGAAAGATCATTCAAGAGCAATTATAGTAGGTACTCGCAGTTTTGGTAAAGGATCAGTTCAATCTATAATACCTCTAGCCGGAAATGGTGCAATGAGACTTACAACAGCAAGATACTATACTCCGAGTGGGATATCTATACAAGCAAAAGGTATTGAACCTGATATTATTGTTGAAGCTGGTATAACCGAATTATCTAAAAAAGCAACAGAAAATAGACGCGAAGAAAATCTTAGGGGAGCTTTGGATAAAAAAGAACAAACAACTGAAAAAAATACTTCAGATAAGAAAGAGTTAACACCGGTTGAAAAACTTTTACAAGATAATCAAATATCTAGAGGAGTTGACCTAATAAGAGGAATTAATCTGTTTAGTAATAACAAAAAAACGAATTCTACCCCTAAAGTTTCAACAAAACAAATACAAAATAGAGTAAGCAGTTTTAGAAATTGAACATAATTAAAAATAATATTCCTATTATGGAAAGGCCTTATCGATCTTGTGTTGGATTAATGGTTTTCAACAAATATGGAAATGTATTTTGTGGGCAAAGACTTGATAATAAAGCTGAGGCTTGGCAATTACCACAAGGAGGTATTGACTATGGAGAGTTACCTATTGAAGCTGGATACCGAGAATTAAAAGAAGAAACCAGTATAATTAATGTTGAGTTTGTTAGTGAATATCCAGAATGGTTGAATTATGATATTCCTTTACCATTAGCTGACAATCTTTGGGAAGGAAAATATAGAGGACAAACTCAAAGGTGGCTATTATTTCATTTTATGGGTAAAGACAAAGAAATAGACATAAATACTAATCATCCTGAATTTAAAAACTGGATTTGGCTCAATCCAGAATTATTACCTGAAAAAGCAATTTCATTTAAAAAAGACGTTTATAGAAAAATTAATGAAATATTCATCCCAATAATCAATAACTTTAACGCGTCAAACTTTAATTAATTATTATGAAAAAAGAGATAAACTCAAATGACGAAAAGCTTGTTAATAAAGTTTTTGAAATACTAACAAAATTTAAAGACGATCCAAAAAAATTTGAAAATATATTTACTGAGCTTTTTGAAAAAGATTTTGAAGTACAGCTAAATGACATAAATAAACTTGAAAGTGGATTATTGAAAGGTTTAATAATATCTGTAAAAGATTTATTTGATGTTAGGGGATATCATACAAGAGGAGGAACTAAGTTTCTAGAAACAAATATTTCTTTAAGCGACGCAAAATGTATCTCTTATATAAGAAACGCTGGTGGTTTACTTCTTGGACATACAAATATGACTGAACTTGCCTACTCAGGTTTAGGAATAAATCCTCATTATGGAACTCCAGATAACCCTTTATATCCTGGTTCTGTGCCAGGTGGATCGACATCTGGTGGAGCTGTTTCTGTTGCTTTAGATTTGTCTGATATTGCTATAGGAACAGACACTGGAGGTTCAACGAGGATACCAGCAGCTTTCACAGGAATTACAGGATTTAAACCGACACAAGATAGTATTTCGAGAGATGGTGTTCTTACACTTTCTTCTACCCTAGATAGTGTTGGGTTAATGGCAAAAAACGTTAAGCTCTGTACACTTGGCTACCAAGCGATGACAAGCAAGGTAAATACTAAACATAAAAAATTAGAAAATAAAAATCTTAAATTTATAATTCCTTCTAACTTTGGATTTGAAAATATAGATAATGAAATCAAAGCTGCTTTTGATTTTGCTAAGAAAAAAATTACTGAAAGTGGCTATAATGTCATTAAAATGAATGTACCAGTTTTAGATTTATACAAAAAGGTACCAATATGGCAATTTGCATCAGTAGAGTGTGCAACAGAGTACTTTTATTTATATAACGAAAAAAAACAATTAATTGATCCGAATGTATTAAGACGGATAGAACGAGCAAATGAAGTAACAGCTGTTGAATATAATTTGTTAAAAAAAATAAGAGAAAATTTAATAGAAGAATTTAATAAATTTTTAAAAAATAATTTTTTACTTATGCCAACTGTGACTATAAAACCACCTTTACTAGAACACTGTAAAAATAATGAATTCTATGATGAAGTAAACTTAGCATCTTTAAGAAATACAACTTTAGCTAACTATATGAATGGTTGTAGTATTTCTATACCTTATTTTGAAAACGAAAAACCGGTTGGAATTATGTTAAATGCAACTACAAATGAAGATGATCATCTTTTGAAGATAAGCTCTGAAATAGAAAAAGTGTTACAAAAATAAATTAACCTATTTTGTCTAAAACAGCCTTTATAAAAGACGAGTTTTTAACCGCAAGATCTGCAATATTTTGATCGTTATGATTTTCTTGAGACTGAAATGCTAGAAGTTTTTCCTCAAGGACTTGTTTGTTTGCTTTATCAATCTTTTCAGCTCTTTCTGCTAATATTGTAACTGTAGTTTCATTTATTTCAGCTATTCCACCATCTATCATTATCTGCGATGAAATTTTATTATCATTAAAAATATCAACTAAACCTCTGTCCAGAGTAGATATAACTTTAGAATGTCTTGGAAGGGCACCAATTTGTCCATCTGATCCTGGGATTACAACCATTTCAACAGGTTCAGACACTATTATAGCTGAAGGGGTTACTACCTCTAAATTAGTTGTTTCTGCCATTCTTACCTCATCTAAAAAATGTTCAAAAGATTAAGCAGCATCTTTTGCTAATTTCTTTGCTTTTTCTATTGCTTCTTCAATAGTACCCACCATGTAAAAAGCAGCTTCTGGTAAATCATCATACTCACCGTCTGCAATTCCCTTAAATCCTTTTATAGTGTCATCTAAAGGTACTAAAACACCTGGTGATCCAGTGAAAACTTCAGCAACATGGAATGGTTGAGATAAGAATCTTTGAATTTTTCTAGCTCTACTAACAACTAGTTTATCTTCTTCAGATAGTTCATCCATACCTAAAATTGCAATGATATCTTGTAACGATTTATATTGTTGAAGAACTTCTTGAACTTTTCTTGCAACTTCATAATGCTGCTCCCCAACAATTCTAGGATCTAGCATTCTTGAAGTTGAGTCTAATGGATCAACCGCAGGATAAATTCCTATTTCTGCTATCTGTCTTGATAATACGGTAGTAGCATCTAAGTGAGCAAAAGATGTAGCAGGAGCAGGATCAGTTAAGTCATCTGCAGGAACATATATTGCTTGCACAGAAGTAATAGAACCTTTTGTCGTAGTCGTAATTCTTTCTTGAAGTGCTCCCATATCTGTAGCCAACGTTGGTTGATATCCAACTGCAGATGGTATTCTTCCTAGTAAAGCTGAAACCTCAGATCCAGCTTGAGTAAATCTAAAAATGTTATCAACGAAAAATAAAACGTCTTGGCCTTCTTGATCTCTAAAATATTCAGCTAAAGTTAATCCTGTTAGAGCCACTCTTGCTCTAGCTCCAGGAGGCTCATTCATTTGACCATATACGAGCGCTGCTTTAGAACCTGGGCCATCCGGAACTATAACTCCAGATTCTACCATTTCATGAAAAAGATCATTACCTTCTCTAGTTCTTTCACCAACACCAGCAAAAACAGAATATCCACCATGTGCTTTAGCTACGTTATTTATAAGCTCCATAATTAAAACTGTCTTACCAACACCAGCACCACCAAAAAGTCCAATTTTACCTCCTTTTGCATAAGGTGCTAAAAGGTCAACCACTTTTATTCCTGTTACTAAAATGTCAGCAGAAGTAGATTGATCAACATATTCTGGAGCATCTCTATGAATAGGTAATGTTGTTTTGGACTTTACTGGCTTCCCATCATCTACGGGATCACCAATTACATTAAGAATTCTTCCTAAAGTTTCTGGCCCAACAGGAACTGTAATTGGCGCACCTGTTTGAACAACGTCCATTCCACGGACTAAACCATCTGTACTATCCATAGCTATTGTTCTTACTTCGTTTTCACCAAGATGCTGAGCTACTTCTAAAATGAGTTTTTGTCCATTATTATCTACCTGAAGAGCATCTAATATCTGAGGAAGATTTGCATCAAACTCAACATCAACCACAGCTCCAATAACTTGCGATATTTTGCCATTTTGTTTAGTAGACGGTTTTTTAGCCATAATGTTTCTCCATATTTATATTATAAGGCTTCTGCACCTGATATAATTTCAATTAATTCTTTTGTGATAACAGCTTGTCTTGTTCTATTATACTGTAGAGTTAAATTATCTATCATCTCCCCAGCATTCCTAGTAGCATTATCCATTGCAGTCATTCTAGCTGCTAATTCACTTGCTGTACTTTCGATTTGAGAACTATACAATTGTGTAGCTAAATTACGAGGTAACAAATCATTTAATATTTCTTCTTCACTTGGTTCAAATTCGTATATTGAACTAGAATCATTTTCATCTATCTCATAATTTTTAACTTCTACTGGGATAAGGGATTTAAAAGTCACTTCTTGGGTAATTGCAGAAACAAATTTATTAAATATTACTCTGCATACACCAAATTCATTATTTTCAAACATATCAATTATTTTTTTTGCTAAAACTTCGGCATCTGTATAATTGGGTTTTGCTGAATTCCCATCTATTTTTTCAACAAACAAGTCACCAAATTCTCTGTTGAGTGCATCAGCAGATTTTTTTCCAACCATAAGTAACTTAACATTTATACTATCATCTTTTAGTTTTTTAATTTCAGACCTAACTGTTCTTGTAATTGATCCATTAAAACCACCGCATAATCCTCTATCTGCAGAAAAAACAACTAATAAATGAGTTTTAATTTCTTCCTTACCACTTAGTAGATCTATAGAGTTTCCAACCGCTTTAGAAGAAATTTTGGATACAACAATGTCCATAAGAGAAGTGTATGGTCTCGAGGCTAATGCTTGCTCTTGAGCCTTACGTAATTTAGCAGCAGCAACCATCTTCATTGCTGATGTGATTTTTTGTGTTGACTTGACCGAACCAATTCTATTTTTAAGATCTTTTAAAGAAGGCATAAACCTAATCCTTACTTATTCAAATTATCTAAGAAAAATTCTTCACTAATTCGTCTAGTGTGTCCTTAAGAGCTTTTTCAGTATCATCAGAAATAGATTTATCTTTTCTTATTTTTTCTAAAATACTAGAGCCCTTGGCATTTAGTGTTTGGATAAATGACTGTTCGAACTCACCAATTTTTTGGGTTGGAATTTGATCTAAATATCCTTTCACTCCAGCAAAAATAACAGCTACCTGTTCTTCAACATCCATTGGAGAATATTGAGGTTGCTTAAGTAATTCGGTTAACCTCTCTCCTCTTGATAAAAGTTGTCTTGTTGAGGCATCCATATCAGATGCAAATTGTGCAAAAGCAGCCATTTCTCGATATTGTGCTAGGTCTAACTTGATAGTGCCAGCAACTTGTTTCATGGCTTTAATCTGAGCGGCAGATCCAACCCTGGAAACCGATAAACCTACATTAACAGCTGGCCTAATGCCTTTATAAAAAAGTTCAGTTTCTAGAAAGATTTGACCATCTGTAATTGAAATAACATTAGTTGGAATAAATGCAGAAACATCACCACCTTGTGTTTCAATTATTGGAAGGGCTGTAAGAGATCCAGATCCATTATCTCCGTTTAATTTTGCAGCTCTTTCAAGCAAGCGAGAGTGTAGATAAAATACGTCACCAGGATAGGCTTCTCTTCCTGGAGGCCTCCTAAGAAGGAGAGACATTTGTCTGTAGGCAACTGCTTGTTTTGATAAATCATCATAAACAACAACTGCGTGCATTCCATTATCTCTGAAAAATTCTCCCATAGCAGCTGCAGAATAAGGTGCAAGAAATTGCATAGGAGCTGGATCAGATGCAGTAGCTGCTACAACAATCGAATATTCCAACGCCCCTCTTTCTTCCAAAGTTTTAACAATTTGCGCTACTGTAGATCTTTTTTGACCAACTGCTACATAAATACAAAACAATTTTTTAGTATCATCTTTACCAGCTTTATCATTAGTATTCTTTTGATTTAGAAAGGTATCTATTGCAATAGCTGTTTTACCTGTTTGCCTGTCTCCAATAATAAGCTCTCTTTGCCCTCTTCCGACAGGAATAAGCGAATCAATTGCCTTTAATCCAGTTTGCATAGGTTCACTAACAGATTCTCTTGGCATAATACCTGGAGCTTTAGTCTCAACTCTTGATCTTTTTACGTTTTTAAGAGCACCTTTACCATCAATAGGGTTACCAAGTGCATCAACAACTCTACCTAAGAGGCCTTTACCTATAGGAACATCAACAATAGAACCTGTTCTTTTTACAACATCGCCTTCTCTAATTGTTTTATCGCTGCCAAATATAACTACACCGACATTATCTCTTTCTAAGTTCAAAGCCATACCAGCAATACCACCAGGAAATTCTACCATTTCTCCCGCTTGGATCTGATCGAGACCGTAAACACGCGCAATTCCGTCACCTACTGATAAAACTTTACCTACTTCAGTAACTTCCGCATCAGCGCCAAAATTTTCGATCTGATCTTTTAATATTGTTGATATTTCTGCTGCACGAATATCCATTAGTTTGTACCTCTCATAGCTATTTCAAGTCTATTTAATTTAGTTTTTAGTGAGTTATCTATCATTTTTGAACCTATTTTAACAATAAGGCCTCCAATTAAACTTTCATCAACGCTTGTTGATAAAATTATTTTCTTTATGCCTGTAGATTCAGAAATTGCTGATACAACTTTTTTTTGTTGATTCTGGTCAAGTGCAAATGATGAAGTGACCTCAGCTTTAACCTCGCCATTAATTCTAGATACTTCTGATAAAAAATTATCTATTACTTCATTGATTAATATTAATCTTCCATTATTTGCTAAAGTTCCAATAAATTTAGTAGTTAACTTTTGGGCTTTAGCTTTATTTAAAATTTTAAGTATTGAATTTTGTTTATCAGATTTAGATATAGCAGGTGAATTAATTAAATTTGACAAAGAGACATTTTCGTCGAGCAACTTTTTGAGTTTCATAAAGTCATCAACTATTTCGGTTAAAATCTTTTTTTCTTCAGCTAGTTCATATATAGCTTTAGCATATCTACCTGACAAACCAGATGAAACGCTCATCTTTAAATTTCCTTATAAGTAAATAAAATAATAAGGATTGCTACCACAGCATTAATATCATTGCAAGTAACAAGGGCATCTAATTTAATTAATTTTACATAAAAGAAAATGGGTCAATATCTATGGTTAATTTAATATGGTTTGGTATATTGATTTTTCTTGTCCAATTCAAAATTACATCTTGAATGTTCACATTTTTATCAGACTTTATTAAAAACCTTCTTCTAAATCTGCCTCTCAAAAAATATATTGGCGCTGGAGCAGGCCCAAAAATCTTAACATTTTTAAATAATGGAGCCGATTTCAAAAGTTCTGATGAAAAAGTTTCTAATTTTCTTTCTAATCTTGATGATAATATAATAGACGCTAACCTACCAAATGGCGGCATATGAGCATTTTGTCTTGACATTAACTCTTTATCAAAAAACTCATTTCGATTGTTTTTGGAAATAGCATTAATTATTGGGTTTTTACTATCATGAGTCTGAATCATAACAATACCCTTATCTTCTTCTTTTTTTGAATGTCTACCAGATCTTCCTGATACTTGTTGTAAAACTTGAAAAGTTCTTTCTGATGCTCTCAAATCACCCCCAGACAAACCAACATCGCTATCAACAATACCAACTAATTTTAAATTTGGAAAATCATGCCCTTTAGCGATCATTTGTGTTCCTATAACAATATCTACTTTGTTATTTTTTATTTTTTCAACTGTATCATTCAGTATTTTATGATTATTCATAGTATCACTCGACAATACTATTAATCTTGCCTTAGGAAAAATTTCTTTAATTTCTTCTTCGATTCGCTCAACTCCAGGACCACAAGCTTTGATTTGACCTTCAACACCACACTTCTTACAAACATTTTCAAACGTTCTTGAATATCCACAATGGTGACAAACTAATATATTTTTAGATCTATGCTCAACTAACCAGGTGTCACAATTAACACACTTAATTTTATCTCCACATGAATTGCAAATTGATAAGGGCGCATAACCTCTTCTATTTAAAAATAATAAACTTTGTTCTTTATTATTTAGTTTACTTTCAATTTCACTCACAAGTAAGGGAGATAGCCATTTTCCTTTACCTGGTGGGTGGACAGTTAAATCAATTAGTTTAATATTAGGTAAAGTTGCCCCCGTTGCTCTTTTTGGCAAAGTCAGATGAATATATTTACCACTTTTTGCATTGTAAAATGTTTCTAATGATGGGGTTGCAGAGGCTAAAACTATTGGAGCTGAAGATCTTGTAGACCTGTAAATAGCCATATCTCTAGCATTATACCTGACATTTTCTTCTTGTTTATAAGCTTGCTCATGTTCTTCATCAACGATAATTAAACCTAAATTTGAAATAGGAATCATTAGCGCTGATCTTGCTCCTACAATAACTCCAGCTGTACCGTTTAATGCAGACAACCAAGTTTTTTTCTTTTTTTTCTTTGTTATTTCAGAATTCCAAACTAATGGAGAAAAAGAGAATTTCTGAAAAAATCTTTTTTCCCAATCTGGCGTCAAAACTATTTCTGGGAGTAAAATTAATGTTTGCTTGCCTTGTTCTAAACATGTTCGAACTGTTTCGAAGTAAGTTTCAGTTTTACCAGAACCTGGAACGCCATCAAGCAAGAAACAATCTGATTTTTTCTTAATAATTGAATCATTGATCATGTCTACCGCAAATTTTTGTTCTAAATTCAAAAAGTCATAATTTTTTTTATTATCTTTATAGTTTTGTAAAAAATGAGAATCTAAATTAAGTGTTTTGGAGACTTTCTTTTCTTGTATAAGGTTTTTTTTGGCCATGTCCTTCAAAATTGCTTTTGAAACACCTATATATTTAATTATATCACTTTGTGATTTTCCCTTATCTAAATTTAATAAAAAATCTAAAACTAACTTCCGTTTTTTGGTAATTTGTATCTCTTTAATTTCTTTTATTTCATTTTCATTATAAAAATTACTTTTGTATACTTTTTCAAAATCTGGAGAAGTAATAGCCTCTATTGGAGATAATATCATCTTTAATACCAGACCTTTTAAGACACAGTACCAACTAGCTACAAAACTCATTAATTCAATTGAAGGTTTTGGTATTGGTTTAAGATCATAAACTTGTAGAACTGTTTTCAATTTTTTTTTAGGTATAGTTTTAGTACCGTCCCCAATAATTATACCGACTATTTTTCTTTTTCCAAAGGGAACTAAAACGATTTGACCAACACTAAAATTGGTATTTTTATCTTCTAATACGTAGTCAAATGGTTCGTTGAAAGGCCCACTAACTAAGACAGACACTTCTTTTGAATTTACATTTTTCATTTACTATCTTTATGAAATAAGTTTAAAGCTAAATATAGTTATAATTTTAAAATAGTGTATTATAAATTATGATTAATGAAATGTTTAAACTTCAAAAAAGTTAAAAGGATACGAGATGCAATTATTTATAGACACTGCTGAAATTGAAGAAATTAAATCGTTAAATATTACAGGATTAATTGATGGTGTTACTACTAACCCCTCTTTAATAGCTAAATCTGGAAGAAATATAATTAATACTATTGAAGAAATTTGCAATGAAGTGTCAGGACCAGTAAGCGCAGAAGTCACCGCAAAAGATTTTGATAATATGATTTTAGAAGGTAAAAAACTCTCTTCAATTGCTCAAAATGTTGCAATTAAAGTTCCTTTAACATTTGATGGCTTAAGAGCTTGCAAAGCATTTTCTGACGATGGTATCATGGTTAATGTCACCTTATGTTTCAGTTCGGCTCAAGCCCTATTAGCAGCAAAAGCAGGCGCAACTTTTATATCTCCTTTTATAGGTAGATTAGATGATATTGGTGCAGATGGCATGAATTTAATCTCTGAAATTACTGAGATCTACGATATTCACGGATTTGATACTAAAGTTCTTGCGGCCTCAATAAGAAGTGTTCAAGACATTGTAGATACTGCAAAGTTAGGTGCAGATGTTGCTACAGTACCACCAAAATTTTTAAAATCTATGTATAACCATCCTTTAACTGATAAAGGCTTATCAGATTTTCTATCCGATTGGAAAAAAACAGGACAATCAATTTTGTAATAAATGTGGAAAAATTGAATAAAAATAGTATTTCTAAAAATGAAAATGATACAATTTTGTACTGGATCAAATATCTAGAAACAATTCGTGGTTATGGGGAACATACCTTAGACGCTTACAAAAGAGATGTGTTAGAATTTTCAAATTTTTGTAATGACAAAAATTATGAATTCTTATCACCAGATAAATATGTTTTTAGAGAATTTTTGTCAGTTTTATCTGAAAGACAATTATCTAGACCAACATTAGCTAGAAAAGTATCAAGTTTAAAAAATTTTTACAAATTCCTTATAAAAGATAAAATTATTACTTCACTCGACATGTCTATTTTTAAAAGTCCAAAACTTAAAAGATCATTTCCAAAGTCTATAGAGTCAACTCTAGTGGCACAGGCTTTAGAAGCAATTATGAATAATGAATTTGATCACTGGATTAATCTCCGTGACAGGGCAGTTTTACTTCTATTGTATGGCTCAGGTTTAAGAATAAGCGAGGCATTATCCTTAAAAAGAAAAGACGCACCTAATGGGGAGTGGTTAAGAGTAAAAGGTAAAGGTAACAAATATCGAGATGTTCCTCTTTTACCAATTATTTGTGAAGGAGTTAGAGAATATATAGATCATTGTCCATTTGATACTAACGGGGATGAGCCGCTTTTTTTGGGAAAACGAGGAGGAGAATTATCTCCAAGAATTATTCAAAGAAGAGTAGAAAATCTTAGATATGAATTGGGCTTACCATCCCATACTACTCCTCATGCTTTACGGCATGCATTCGCTACTCATTTATTATCTGGTGGCGCAGATTTAAGGGCTATACAACAATTGCTTGGCCATTCCAGCCTTTCAACCACTCAAAGGTATACAGATGTAAACGAAACAGAACTTTTGAGATTACATAAAGCAATACATCCACGCTCATAAAAAAAGGCGATTTAACATGATTAAATCGCCTTCTTGAAAAATCATTATCTATTAGATTATAACAAATCAAACCTATCCATATTCATAACCTTATTCCAAGCTGCAATAAAGTCATTAATGAACTTCTCATGAGAGTCACTACATGCATAAACTTCAGAAATAGCCCTTAGTTGAGAATTTGAACCAAAAGCTAAATCGACACGAGTAGCTGTGTTAACTTTTTCTGAAGTGGATCTGCTCACACCTTGATAAGTATTGCTGTTTATAGGCTTCCATTCAATACCCATATCAAGAAGATTTACAAAAAAATCATTAGATAATTTACTTGTATCTTTTGAGAAAATGCCATGACCATCTGCACTGATACCAAGCGATCTTAGTCCACCAATAAGAACAGTCATTTCTGGTGCTGTTAAACCCATTATCTGAGCTTTGTCAAGCAACATTTCCTCAGGACTAATACCATAATCTTCTTTCTGATAATTCCTAAAGCCATCAACAATAGGCTCAAGAACAGCAAATGAGTCAATGTCTGTTTTTTCCTGAGTTGCATCTCCTCTACCTGGTGTAAAGTCTACATTTTGCCCTGATGCTTTTTCAATTCCAACGTTCCCAGCCAATACAATTACATCAGCAATTGATGCGCCAGTTTTTTTAGATATTGAAGAGTAAATGTCTAGGATTTCGGATAATTCATTTGGTTTATTTACTGCCCAACTTCTTTGAGGTTCCAGACGAATGCGAGCTCCGTTAGCACCCCCACGCATATCTGTTCCTCTAAAAGTAGAAGCGCTTGCCCATGCTGTCTCAACCATTTTCTTTGTTGACAATCCACTTTCTGATATTAGTGATTTAACTTCACCTATGTCATAGTTTTTTTTGCCAGCTGGGACTGGATCTTGCCAGATCAATTCCTCTTTAGGAACTTCAGGTCCAAGATAACGAGTCTTTGGTCCCATATCACGATGTAGTAATTTAAACCATGCTCTGGCAAATGCATCTTGAAATTTATCTGGGTTTTCATGGAATCTTTTCGAAATTACCTTGTAAGAAGGATCTTCCCTCATAGCCATGTCAGCAGTTGTCATCATTGTTGTGACTTTTTTTGAGCCATCATGAGCATCTGGCGCCATGTCTTCTTCTTTTGGATTTATTGGATGCCATTGAAAGGCTCCTGCAGGACTTTTTACTAATTCCCACTCGTATCCAAATAACAAGTCAAAATAACCGTTATCCCATTTTGTAGGGTTGGCAGTCCAAGCACCTTCAATCCCACTTGTTATAGTGTCGCTACCAAATCCTGTGCCATAAGAATTCTGCCAGCCAAAACCCATTTGTTCTATTGGTGCACCTTCAGGCTCAGCACCAACAAACTTATCTGGATCAGATGCGCCATGTGCTTTTCCAAATGTGTGACCACCAGCAGTCAGAGCAACTGTTTCTTCGTCATTCATTGCCATTCTTGCAAATGTTTCACGAATATCCCTCGCACTAGCTAAAGGATCAGGATTTCCGTCTGGACCTTGAGGATTAACATAAATTAGTCCCATCTGAACCGCACCAAGGGGCATTTCTAATTCGCGATCACCCGTATATCTTTTGTTTTCTAACCATTCGTTTTCTTGTCCCCAGTAAATATCTTCGGGTGGAGACCAAATATCTGCTCGTCCTCCACTAAAACCAAATGTTTTTCCACCCATAGATTCAATGGCAACATTTCCAGTTAAAATAAAAAGATCAGCCCAACTTATTTTATTTCCATATTTTTGCTTGATTGGCCATAATAACCTTCTTGCCTTATCAAGGTTACCATTGTCAGGCCAGCTATTTAGTGGGGCAAATCTTTGATCGCCAGTTCCTCCACCTCCACGGCCATCACTAGTTCTGTATGTTCCAGCGGCATGCCAAGTCATTCTAATAAAGAAAGGTCCATAATGACCATAATCAGCAGGCCACCATTCCTGAGAGTCTGTCATCAAATCATGTAAATCTTTTTTTAAAGCCTGATAATCAAGTTTTTTGAATTCTTCTCTATAATCAAAATCCAAACTCATTGGATTTGATCTCTTATCGTTTTGATGAAGTATACTTAGGTTAAGTTGGTTAGGCCACCAGTCACGATTAGTTGTGCTTACACCACTGTTTGTTGTGACTGAACCGTGCATTACTGGACATTTGCCGATATCATCCATTAGGAATCCTTTCTGAAGTCTTATTAAGTTTTATATAATTGAAAATATGAAGTGAGCTTATTTATGTCAAGTAGTTTAGAACGATTTTAAAGTAAAAAAATCAAATTTGCTTCTTAATTTTTATTAACACCTCAACACCGTTATTAAGATAACCTTGAGGAATTTTTGGAAGCTTGTGTAAATTAACTTCATCATTTTCAATGTCAATTAATTCACCTGTTTCTTCGTCTAAAAAATGATGATGCTGATTTATATTTGTATCAAAAATAGCGGTGTCTTTTGAAGATTCAACCTGTTTAATAAGACCACAATTTCTAAATTTTTTAAGGCAATTATAAATTGTTGCTATAGACATTGAATTACCCGAAGAATTTATTTCGTTCTGTAGATTTTCAGCAGTAAAATGTCTATCAATACCATCTAAAAGGATGTCTGCAATTATCATCCTCTGTTTAGTAGGTCTTAGACCAGCTTTCCTTAATTTTTCTTTATTATTCATGAGATAATTATTACACTAATTGATAGTAATTCTCAATAAACAATTAATTTATTGTATTATTGAACCTTTTTGTTCATTCAAGCTTTACGTAAGTCAAATAAAATGTGATCTTCTTCATAATAAAAGGAGAAAATATGTCAAGACCATGTGATCTAGATGCTATTGAAGCAAGAAGGTTAATTGGAAACAAAAAACTTTCACCATTAGAGCTAACAAAGAGTTGTATTGAGCAAATAGAAAAATTAAACCCTTCTATAAATGCAGTTGTAGCAATTAATAATGCAGATGTTCTAAAACAGGCAAAAAAAGCTGAAGATGATGTGATGTCTGGATCAGAACTAGGTTTACTTCATGGTTTACCCGTTGGTATAAAAGATTTAAATATTGTTAAAAATCTTCGCTCAACATCTGGGTCTAAAATCTATGAAAATAGAATTCCTGAAAGTGATGACACTATAGTCAAGGATATAAGAAGCGAAGGTGCAATAATTTTTTGTAAGACAAACACACCCGAATTTGGTGCAGGTGGTAATACAAAAAATTTTGTTTATGGTGCTACTTCTAATCCATTTGATCTAACAAAAACTCCTGCAGGTTCTTCTGGTGGAAGCGCTGCAGCTTTAGCCTGTAACATGATGCCATTGGCTAATGGTAGTGATTATGGAGGAAGCCTAAGGACCCCTGCTGGGTTTTGTGGTGTTAATGGTTTTAGACCTTCTCCAGGTTTGGTGCCAGCAACTGAAGCTGCTGTAGGTTTGAACCCTTTTTCAGTTCAAGGCCCAATGGGCAGAAGTGTGTCGGACACTTATTTACTATTACAAGCTCAAGCAAATTTAAATAGAATAGATCCGTTCTCAAGTTTTGACAGTATTTCAATGCCTCAAGAATTGATTGGAGCAGACCTATCAAATATAAAAATGGCATACTCGGCTGATCTTGGATGTGCTCCAGTAGACAATGAGATTAAATCAATTTTTCTTGATAAGGTAAGTACTTTTAAAAGTAATTTTCAAAAGTCAGAGCAAGCTGAACCAGATTTTTTAGATGTGCATAATTGCTTTGAAGTCATACGAGGATTTAACTATGTTGCATCACATAAAGAAAGATTTGATAATTCAAAAGATCTGTTGGGGCCAAATGTAATTGATAATGTTGAAAGAGGATTAAAGTACTCTCTTTCAGATGTATCATGGGCTCATGTGATGCAAACAAAAATTTACAGAAACTTTCGTAATTTTTTTAATGAATATGATCTTCTGATTTGTCCTGCTGCATCAGTTTCTCCATATCCGCATGAACAATTATTTGTTGATGAAATTAATGGAGAGAAAATGCCAACTTATATGAGGTGGTTATCACTTAGCTATGCAACCACAATGGCAATCCCTTGTGTTTGGGCATTGCCATGTGGATTAGATCATCAACAAATGCCCTTCGGAATTCAATTAATTGCGCCAGCTGGAAAAGATACAGATTTATCTGAGATTGCAAAAAGTTTGGAGTCAATTTTAATTAAAAATGAAGCCACTAAAAGGCCAGTTCCACAAATAGTTTAAGGTTTAAAAATGATTGAGACAAGATTAGATAAAAATTTCAAAATTAAAGGTTTTTTTGATGAGGAAACATCCACTATCAGTTATGTCGTTTATGGCATGACCTCAAAAAAATGCGCCGTAATAGATAGTGTTTTAGATTTTGATTTTTCATCAGGTACAATAGATTATCATAATGCAGAAAAAATTATTTCTTTTATTGAAAAGATGAAATTAGATCTTGAGTGGCTTATCGAAACACACGTTCACGCAGATCACTTGTCTGCATCTCCCTATATTCAGAAAAAACTAGGTGGGAAAATTGGTATATCTGAAAAAATCTCCGATATACAAAATATTTTTGGTAAAACATTTAATGCTGGGACTGAATTTCAAAGGGATGGTAGTCAGTTTGATAGATTATTTAAAGATAATGATGAATACAAAATTGGAAGTATAAAATGTAAAGTAATCAATACTCCAGGCCATACACCAGCCTGTACCGCACATATAATTGGAAATTCTATTTTTGTAGGAGACACCTTGTTTATGCCAGATCTTGGTAGTGCCAGAGCTGATTTTCCTGGTGGGGACGCTCGTGAACTTTATAGATCGATTCAAAGAATATTGAGCTATCCAGACGATACCTTAATTTTTGTTTGCCATGATTATCCACCGACTTCACGAAAAGTTGAGTGGGTTACAACGGTGGGTGAGCAGAAAAAAAAGAATATTCATGTAAAGAGTTCGATTGGTGAAGATGAGTTTGTTAAAGTAAGAGAGGCAAGAGATAAAACATTAAATATGCCTAAACTCATAATACCATCAATTCAAGTAAATATGAGAGCTGGTAATCTACCGCCCGCAGAGGACAGTGGAGATGTTTTTATCAAGGTGCCAATTAATAGCATGAAAAATCTAGTCTAGTTCTTTTAAAACAGATTGAACAATTTCAAAAATTTTGTCTATATCGTGATTTTCTGCAATTAAAGGGGGAGAAAATGCAAGTGTATCTCCTGTCACTCTTAGCATCAAACCCTTATGCCAAGCTTTTTTCATAGCTTCATATCCTCTAGCGCCTACAGCTCCTGGCCTTGGAGCAACTTCTATTGCAGCTACTAAACCTAAATTTCTTATATCAATTACATTTTTATCATTTTTAAGCTGGTGAACGATATTTTCTAAATATTTAGCTGTTTTACCAGCCTTATTGAACAAGTCCTCATCTCTATAAATATCTAGTGCAGCAAGACCAGCGGCAGATGCAATAGGATGTCCTGAATATGTATATCCATGAAAAAGTTCTATGGGCATATCTGCTTCGTCCATCATGGTATCATATATCTCCTTAGACACTACAGCAGCACCCATAGGAATAATTCCATTAGTGATTGCCTTCGCACACGAAATAATATCAGGAGTAACTCCAAAATACTCAGAAGCTGTTGCTTTTCCAAGGCGCCCAAAACCAGTTATAACTTCATCAAAAATTAATAAAATGTCGTGTTTATCACATATTTCTCTTAGTCTTTTTAAATAATTTTTTGGAGGCGGTAAAACTCCAGTAGAACCTGCTACAGGCTCTACAATCACAGAAGCAATATTGGATGCATCATGAAGTGCAATAATGTCTTCTAATGTACCTGCCAAATAGTCACCATGTTCAGGTGAACCTCTAGAAAATCTATTCTTTTCTGGAAGAAATGTATGGGATATATGATCTACGCCCGTTAGCAATGATCCAAAATATTGTCTGTTTCTTGGCATTCCACCAACTGAAATTCCACCAAACCCGACACCATGGTAGCCTCTTTCACGACCAATTAATCTTGTCTTAGTACCTTTACCTCTAGCACGATGATAAGCTAAAGCAATTTTAAGAGTACTATCAACAGCTTCAGAACCAGAATTTGTAAAAAAAACATGGTCTAAACCTTTTGGAAATATATCAGCGACACGACTTGCAAGTTCAAAAGATTTTGGATGACCATATTGAAAACTTGGAGCAAAATCCAAAGTTGCTGCTTGCTCAGAAATAGCAGATGTTATTTCTGGTCTATTATGTCCTGCATTAACACACCATAATCCAGCTGCACTATCTAAAATATCTTGCCCAGTTTCACTTTTGTAATACATACCATCAGCTGCAACAACCATTCTGGGATCTTTCTTGAAATCCCTATTAGCCGTAAATGGCATCCAGTAAGATTCTAAATTATTTAATCTTTTCATAATAAATCTCCGAGAGCTTAATCTTACAACTCACTATTTAACTATTTTGACAACATGTATTAATAACGTCAAGTTAATGATTTTTTAATTAGAAAAATTGATCATTAATATCTCCAAGACTTGGAGCAGAAGCTCTTTTTTGGTCTTTTCTAAATTGCATATCTACAGGTATAGGAAGAGCAGGAATTTCTTCACCTAAATTATTTATGATTTTGTTTTCAAAAATCTTTCTAACTTTAAAGTGGTTGTCATTGATTGCTTCTTCAACTGATTTAACAATTGAGCAGCAACAATCTGCTTTGCTAAATAGATCAAGCCAGTAATTTTTTTCTTTTTGTCCAATAATTTTTCTAATTTCTTGAATGACCTTTTCTTGATCATTCTGCATTTTAATAAATTTTTTTGGGAGTTCTATTGCCTCACAAAACTTATTCCAAAATCTATCCTCTAAAGGCGCTGCAGCTACATAACTTCCATCACTTGTTTTGTAGATATTATATCTAGGAGAACCTCCTGATAAAACTCCATCACTATTGCCCGGCCATTTGTTATGAGCAAACCCAGAACCTAAACCCCAAAACATAAAAGGAAAAAGATTTTCTGTCATAGATAGATCTATATATGAGCCTTCTTTATTTAAGTCCCTTTTTCTTAATGCTAATAAGATATTAATTACAGCCGGATAAGATCCACCCGCTATATCTGCTATAAGTGCTGGCGGTACAACGGTATCATTTTCTCTACCCATGCTTATACTCAGAAGACCTGCATTACCTATATAGTTAAGATCATGGCCAGCAACCATACTTTTTGGTCCATATTGACCATAACCTGTGATAGAAACGTAAATTATGTCTTGGTTAATTTTTTTTATACTTTCGTAATCTAATCCAAGTCTTTTCATTACGCCAGGCCTGAATTGTTCAATTATAATGTCCGCTTCTTTTAAAATTGGTATTAAGATTTTAAGATTTTTAGGATCTTTTAAATCAATTGATAAACTTTTTTTACCTCTATTAAGCAAAGAAAAAGATACACTTTGTTCACCCCATTGAGGATTAGACAATCTTATTTCATCACCAACACCAGGTTTTTCAATCTTAATTACCTCTGCACCTGTTTCTGATAAGAACAAGCTTGCAAGTGGTCCAGGTAAGAGAGTTGAAAAATCTATTACTTTTATGCCCTCTAAGGATCCTTTTAATACTTCTTTCATAATGAATTCCTAAAATTTAATTTATATCAAACCTCTTTGACTTAAATTTTTAATCATTGAAGATATGCCAAACTCCCACTGTGGACAAGCTGTGGATAAATTCACATAATTTACTAATTCGCCCAAATTAGGCTCTGAAATGGTTACCTTATCACCAATTTTATGAGTAAATCCCTCACCTTCGACGTCTCTATCTTCAGTTGGGGCAAATAAGGTTCCTAAAAATAACATAAAACCATCTGGATATTGATGATGTCTTCCAATTGTTTGATTTACCAAATCTTCTGGATCCCTGCTTATTTCTGACATAGAGCTTAAACCATTTAATATATATCCTTCTTGACCTTCAACTTTTAATGTAATATGAGCTGATTTCATATCATCTAGTGAATAAGTATCATCAAAAATTCTTATAAAGGGTCCAATTGAACAAGAGGCGTTATTGTCTTTAGCTTTCCCCAAAAGAAGAGCCGAACGCCCTTCAACATCTCTTAAGTTAACATCGTTACCAAGAGTAGCTCCTTTGATTTTGCCTTTGCTGTTAACCGCTAAAACGATTTCTGGTTCAGGATTATTCCAATTTGAAATAGGATTTAGACCTACTTCTGATCCAAAACCAACTGATGATAAAGTCTGAGCTTTAGTAAAAACTTCAGCATCTTTACCAATTCCAACCTCTAAGTATTGTGACCATAAACCTTCTTTAATAAGTGCATTTTTAACTTCAATAGCCTTTTCTGACCCAGGAATAATATTTTGCAGACTGTCACCAATCAATCCACCAATGTGATTTCTAAGACTTTCTGCTTTTTTAGGATCACCTGCTGCTCTTTCTTCAATTACTCTTTCAACCATTGATTTAGCAAATGTTACACCGCATGCTTTAATTGCTTGAAAATCACAGGGAGCAAGTAGGTGATATTCTGAATTTTTTTTAAAGCTTAATTCAAACAATTCTTCAACTGAAATTAATTTTATACCTTGAACGTTATTTAAATATTTTTTTATATCTTCTAATTCAAGCAAATCTCTTACAGTAGGGATCTCTTTAGATGTAATGTCATATACATTTCCATCTTTTATTCTAATTAAACATGGTCCATTTTTCGAATTGTCCCATATTCGTCCAATAAAACATCCCTTTGAGTAATCCATTCAGCTCTCCTTAAAAAACTACTGATGATAATATAAATGAAAATTTGAATATTTAAATTTAATTATATAATGTTTAATTTTATTTACTTTTAAGAGGTGTTGTAATGAGTGCTTTTTTTGAATTAAGAATTTATCAAATTGCTTCTGGAAAAATGAATGAATGGGTTTCGTTTATGGAGAAAACTATAATGCCTTTTCAAGTAGAAAAAGGTATGGTTATACATGGCAGTTTTGTAATGGATAGTTCAGACCAATTCGCGCTAGAGAATGGTGAACGTGTAATGAATTCTGAACAAAAAGGAAATACATATGTCTGGATTAGAAGATTTGAAAATCAAGATGAAAAAGTAAAACTTTACAAGGCTGTTTATGAAAGCAAAGAGTGGTTAGAAAATATTGCTCCAACAGTCGCAAAACTTGTGGATAGGAATTCTATACTTGTTCAGAACTTAAGCTCCACTCCCCTATCTGTAATGAAATAAGTAGGATAAATTTTTTGATACAATTATATGGTAGAAGAAATTCAATAAACGTCCAAAAGGTCTCATGGGCTCTTTGCGAACTAAATCTTGAATTTAAATGGCATGATGAATACGGAAAGTTTGGAAAAGTTAACGTAGAAAATTATGAAAAAATAAATCCGCAACTTATCGTCCCAACTTTAGATCACAACGGATCTATAATTAAGCAGTCAAATGCAATTGTGAGATTCTTATATAGAAAATATACAGATGTATACGAAAGTTCTAAAGAGGAAGATATTGCAATTGCTGAGTCATGGATGGAATTTCAAACAACTGATTTGCAACTAAATATGACACCGATATTTTGGGGATTAGTTAGAAATCCACCAGAAGATCGTGATCAAGAACTGATTGATAAAAATATTATTTTATTAAATAAAAAGTTTGAAATTTTTGATAAATTTTTAGAAGATCATGAATATATTTTAAATAATAAATTTGGTATGTCAGATATTATAATGGGCGCTGCTTCTTATAGATACCTTTCTTTACCTATTGAACGCCCAAATCTTTTAAACTTAAAAAGTTGGTATAATAAAATAAGTAACCGTGATTGTTTTAAAAAAAATATTCTTGGTACTTTTGGATAAAATTATATTCATATATGTCTAAATTAATTTTAATACGTCATGCTAAATCTGATTGGAGTGGTAATGTTAATGATCTTCAAAGGGGTTTGAATAAAAGAGGTTATAATTCTTGTAGAGTTATTTCTAAGGAACTAAAAAAAAGAATAAATAAACCAGATTTGTTTTTAATCTCACCTGCATTAAGAGCAAAATTAACTTACGAAAATATTTTTTTAAATTGGGATGATAAAGATAATAATTTATTCGTTGAAGAAGATTTATATCACGCATCAATAGAACAGATTAAAAAAAAATTAGCTTCCAAAGTGCTTGGATTTAGTACTGTGGTTATAATAGGTCATAATCCAATTTTAAATTTATTAATGTATGAACTAACAACTAAAGGTCATAATAAATTACCAACTAATTTAGTTACTTGTGGTGTTGTTGTGATAGAATATTCTAAAAATAATTTTAAAGCACCAGTTTTTACAAACGGGGAAGTTGTCGATTATTTTTTTCCCAGAATGTATATGTAGAATTTTAAATCTTTATTCTTAATAAAGATATAATATTATTTCTCTTCTGCTAATTTTATATTAGGTTATTTATAGAAAAATTTTTTTAGTTGGAGGGAAAAAACTTCAATGAAAGTTGGTTTCATTGGTTTAGGTAATATGGGCAAACCACTTGCTGAGAGGTTGCTAAGAAATAATGAACTTTTTGTTCACGATCTTGATCAAGAAAATTTAGAGTATTTTACAAATAGAGGGGCAACAGCATGCTCTACTCCATCTGATCTAGCTACAAACACATCTAGAATTTTTTTATGTTTGCCAACAAGTGCTATCGTAGAGAAAGTCATTAATGGTGAAAATGGCTTACTTACTACAGTTGCAAAGGATTCTTTCATAATTGATATGACCACTGGAGAACCAGAAATCACAAGACAAATTTCTAAAACACTTTATTCAAAAAAAATTAATTTTATTGATGCTCCTGTAAGTGGAGGTCCAAAAGGGGCTAATCAAGGAAATATAGCGATAATGGTAGGTGGAACAGAAAGCCAATTCGCAAAAATAAAACCTTTAATGGATGATATAAGTTCAAATATTTTCTATGCAGGTAAAATAGGATCAGGACACTCAATTAAAGCTGGCAATAACTTACTTAATTTGATTTGTAGGATGGCAACTTTTGAAGTTATTTCATTACTTGTTAAGGATGGTGTTGATCCAAAAAAAGCAGTTGAAATTATTCAAAAAAGCTCAGGTAGAAACTATGCTACTGAAATCACACTACCTGATAATATTCTTTCTGGTAAAATGGTTCAGGGTTTTAGTACTGGCTTAATGAAAAAGGATGCAGGAGTAGCAACTAAAATAGCTGATTCAAATAAAGTTGAAATTCCTCTAGGAAAATTGTCTCAAGAACTTTTGAAAAACACTATCGATGAATTTGGTGAAAACGCTGATATGAGCAATGTTGCTCTCACCTATGAAAAATTAACTGGCGCTAAAATCCGCCCATAAAAATTTATACTCTTACTAAATAATACCATCCAGTGTTGCTTTAATTTGTAAAGCTAAAAACTTAGAAAAAATTCTGCACTGAGCTAAACTTCCTGCATGAAACCAAAGTCCTGGCTGTTTGGTTTGCATCCACATATTTCTCAACTCTTGCCTTTCATCATCAAATCCCCAAATAGGACCAATTTTGTCTACAACTGATTTGCCAAATAATTCATCAACAACATATTCTTGGCCTTTATATCCAGTAGCCGTAACCATCAAATCTATTTCAAGCTTTTCACCTGATTTCATTTTAATACCAGAGGATGAAAAATTTACAATATTTGAAAATTGTAAAACTTTTATCTTACCATCTGCGATTAAATCTGATGCTCCTACATTAAAATAATAACCACCGCCCCTTGTTAAATATTTAAATTGCCACCCAGAGTTTTCTTCTCCATATTCAAGGTTAAAGCCAACTCTTGTAAGTTTATCCAAAAGCGGTTTATCAATTCTCTTTGTTTTTTCAGTTAATAACTGGTGTGTCTTTTTGAGTACTTGTAGAGGTGTTGAAATGGTTATTAAATCACAATCGTCAGTATTTGGACCTTCACTATATAGTTGATATGGCAATTGTGCACTCGGTTCCACATTGACTACCATAGATGGTGAGCGTTGCACGATTTTTACATTTGCTCCGTGCACATAGAGATCTTGTGCAACATCATGTGCACTTGTTCCAGTCCCGTAAACTAGAACATTTTTTCCATTGTAGTGTTTTCCATTATCATAATCTGCTGAATGAATAACCTCACCTTTATAGTCGTCTATACCAGGTATTTTGGTGCGATTTGGAACTGAACTTACACCAACAGCCATCACAATATGCTTTGGCTTCATAATCTTAATAGTACCATCAGATAATTTGAGTTTTACTTTCCAGTGCTTTTTATTTTCGTAATATTCCGCCCCAATAAATTTTGTATTAGTCCATGCATTTAATTCCATACTTTCAACATAATACTCAAACCAACCTGCCAACTTATCTTTCGGAATATATGTTGGCCAGGTAGAAGGAAAAGGCATATATGGTAAATGATTGACGTGTGTCTGATTATGCAATTTTAAAGAATGATATCTATTTCTCCAGTTATCACCTATTCTTTCATTTTTATCTACAATAAGTGTGTCTATATTTTGTTGTTTAAGCCTTGCTGCAATTGAAAGACCAGCCTGACCACTTCCAACAACAATCACTTCTGGTTCCCTATTTTTATAAAGTCTATCTTCATTTCTTTTATCTAACCAATTAGGTCCTTCTATAATATTTTGATATTGTTCAATATTTTTTTTATCAGAAGAACTTAGATCACTAAGGGCAGTCAGTAGACTCCATGCTTTGAAAGAACCCTTTCTTTCTTGATCTTCAAATAGACGAACTACTCCCTCACAATTTCCAAACTTTGTTTTGAATCTTAAAATAACTTCTATAACATTTTTTCCAGCTCTTATGACTTCTCTAGGCAGTGTTCTTTGCTGGTCAATTTGGAAACTCTTGGCATAAACGTCCATTATTTTGTTGTAAAGATTTTCAATTACTTTCGATTTTCCCGATACAGTTTGTATCTTCCATGTAAGGGCTAAAATATCTCTCCAATGACTATCTTCAAAAAATAGATTGGAAAGAATTTTTATAGATTCATCTTTATTTTTTTGCTGTGAAATAGCTTCATTGAAACTCTGTAGCCAATTATCCACTTCACTTCTGATATTAATGATTTGGTTGTCTAACACAGTAAGCCTCAATAAATTCGGTGTAATTTTAGATATCTACAATATCAAACTATAGTTTGTAATAATATAAATTTTTTATAAGATATTTCTACATGATTTTTGTGAAGGATTAATTATGAATAGATTAGAGCAAATTGCACAATTTATGTTAGATCAACATTATTCAAAACAAAACTATGAAAACTTACCAGAAACATTAATGCCTAAAGATTTTGATGAAGCTTATAAAATACAAAAAATCTTTCAAGAAAATTCTGGAAGAGGTAGCTTGGGTGGTTTTAAAATTGCTTTAGCTTCCAAAGTGCAGCAACAACTATGTGGGATAGACCATCCTGTTGCTGGTGGTATTTTTGCAAATGAAATCAAGTCAAGTCCTTCAACCTTTGAATTAGAAAACTTTCATGGGTTAGGGTTGGAATTCGAAATAGCTGTAACATTATCAGATGATTTGAAACCTGAAATGGGACCATTTAATAAAGATAATATTAGAGAATTTATAAAATCCCTGTCACCTGCTTTTGAATTAATTATAGATCGAAATGCGGATTATTCTAATATAAATCCACTATCAATGATAACAGATAATGCTTGGTGTTCTGGTATAGTTATGGGCAAAGAACTTCCAAATTGGGAAAAATTAAACCTAGATATTGTTAGATCACAATTACTTTGGAATGATGAAATACCCCAAGACGCAATGATAAAGGACGCTAACCCACTTGAGTCATTATCTTGGGTTTCGAACCTATTAACTTCGTTGGGAAGAACTATCCCAAAAGATAGTGTTATAATTACCGGAAGCGTGATTAAGACTCGTGCTCCTAATAAAGGTGATCACATAATATATAAAGTTGAGGATCTATCAGAAGTAGAGATTAAGATAATTTAATTTAAAATATTATACTCTAACAATGATCGTATGATCATGTTAATAGCTGATATACTAAAAAAAATGAGTAACAAATTTTTAAATGTTTTAGCATTTACTTTATTTCTAAGCTTTTCTCCTATTTGAAACCCTATTACTGCAACCACTGACCCAAGAGCTCCATAAATAAACATATTAGGTTGAAAAACACCTGTTGCTATATATCCAATTGATACAGGTATACACCCAATGGTAATTAAAAAACCACTAACATCAACAAATTGTTTAGGTTTTACATTTTTCATTAATAAATACATAGTTACTGGAACTGCCCATATTGATGCTGCACCTCCTACTAAACCTCCTAATGCCCCAAGACTACCTTGCCAAAAATTGTCATGATTAGGTTTCATTTTAAAATTAAAACCAAAAACTTGCAGACAAACAAATAAAAGAACTGCAACCGCAAAAATGAGACGAACTACATCGTCTCCAATTTGATTTGCATAAAAAGAAGTAATTAAGATACAAACTACCAACGACGTAGCGAAATATTTATAATTTTTTACTAATTCTCGAGGATTATCTGCCTTACTCAACTGCCAAATATTTGCAACGGTCATTGGTATTAGATTAAGTCCTAATGCCATTAATGGTGAAACGAAAAAAGTCATAATTGTAATTGCTGTTGTTGGAAGACCAATGCCAATTACCCCTTTAACAACGCCAGCAACAAAAAAAGCAAAGCTAACTATTAGTGCAACTTCGTTTGAGTTAGTTGATATATCCAATTATTAAACCTTGAAAAATGTCATTTTATAAAATTTTTAATATCATGTATTTCAAAATTAATTTAGTCATTTCTTTGTAAAAAAATCAGTTCAGCCTTAAAATTTTTACCCCAAAAAATAGCTTAATATTTTTGTAATAAATAAATGCATAAATTCGATATTTAATAAATTATAACACAACAAATTTTTTAAATGACGTTAATATCTCAATATTTTTTTATTTTCATATGAATAAACTCTCAAAAAACAAACCATTAACACATTCTAATTGCAAAATTGAAGATAGTGAATTCAACAAATATGTTGAAATAGGTGAATATTCAATTATTTCAAATTTATTACATTAAAAAATTTTTATTATAGGCATTAAGAGTATTTCTAACTTAAAATGGTATCTTGCCATTGGAAACGGAGAGCTAATTGCTATTTAATTTATATCATTAAATAAAATTAACCCGTGAATTAAGACCCATAAAATTAATGTCAACATTACAGCAGCGGATCCGTAATCTTTAGCTCTTTTAGATAAACCGTGATAATCAAATGATATTCTATCAATAGCTGCTTCAACACTAGAATTTAATAGCTCTATAATTAAGACAAGGGAAGTTGTAAAAATCATAAGCAATATTTCAATAGTACTGACATCGCTGACTAAAATTATAGATAATGAAATTATCACTAAAAATATTTCTTGTCTAAAAGCACTTTCTTCTCTCAGAGCAAAAGTTAAACCTGACCACGAATTTTTAGCTGCATGAATTGCTCTTGTAATCCCAGTATTACCCTTATGAGGGTTGTCTTCAATATTATATGTAGTGTCTTTTTTTCTTATATTTACCAAATAAGTCTCAAAGGTTTTACTTGTTGATTCCCATGAGAATGTTTTAGCATATTCTCTTGGCACTTTTCTTTGTATAAGCAAAGCTTTCTTGCACGCTTTCTTTAAATTAGAATTCAGAATACCTGCATTTGAGTTACCAATAACATCTAAGGGACCACTGACAGGTAAAGCTGCAATTGGCAAACCACAGGCCATAGCCTCTAATAAAACTAAGCCAAATGTATCAGTTTTGCTTGGGAAAACAAATACATCCGCCTTGTTATAGTAGTATTCTAATTCTTCTTTACTCTTAGCGCCGTGGAAAATAACCTTAGGGTATTTTTTTTTTAATTCTTTCAATGCAGGACCGTCTCCTACAACCCATTTCTCATATGGCAGATCTATTTTTAAAAATTCTTCTAAATTTTTTTCTATAGATACTCTTCCTACATTTAACATAATAGGTTTTTTATTTTTTCTTCTTCCTTTTTTTGGTTTAAAAATTTCTAAGTCTACGCCCCTCGCCCAAATTTGAGGGTTACCAATTTTGAATTTTAATAAATCCTTTTTTACTTCTTCAGTTGGCACCATCACCAGCTCAGATCTTTTATGAAACCATCTTAAAAATGAATAGGTAGTTTCGAGTGGGAGTTTTGTTCTTGCATGAACATACTCTGGAAATCTGGTATGATAGGCTGAGGTGAAAGCTAAACCATTTCTAATAGCATATCCACGCGCGGAAAGACCTAAAGGACCTTCAGTAGCAATATGTAAACAATCTGGATTAAATTCTCTGATCATAGATGAAACTCTAGCACCTGGGAAAAGAGATAATTTTATTTCAGGATAAGTTGGACATGGCATTGTTAAAAAACCTTCTGGTGTAATTAACTTTACCTCATGGCCGAATTTTTTTAATTGCTTATATGTCTCATCTAAAGTTCTTACTACCCCATTGACTTGAGGATACCAAGCGTCTGTTACAATTAAAATTTTCATGCTATTTTTTTAACTTTAGTTATATCGTTTTGATATGGATGATCGTGACCCAATTCAGCCCAATTAATAATTTCTAACTCTCCATTCTTGTGTTCTACAAGAGCAGTAAGTGATTCAACCCAATCCCCATCATTTGCATAAATTTTATTATCGATCATTTTCAATTCAGATTTATGTATATGCCCGCATACAACTCCATCACATCCACGTCTGGAGGCTTCTCTAACCATAAGTGTCTCAAAAGCGTTAATGATTGAAACTGCCTTTTTAACTTTTAATTTTAAGAACTGTGATAACGACCAATATGGTAAGTTTATAAGACGTCTTATTCTATTAAACCACTTGTTTAACCACAGAAGAAAGGTATATGCAGAGTCTCCTATGTAGGCTAACCATCTGGCATGTTGCATTACTTCATCGAAAAGATCGCCATGTATTACCCACAACTTTTCATTCTTAGCCGTTTTATGAAAAGCCTCATTTTTTATCTCAATATCACCAAACGTAATACCTAAGAAAGTCCTCGCACCTTCATCGTGATTACCAGGAATAAATGTAATTTTTGTACCTTTTCTAGCTTTTCTAAGAATTTTTTGAATTACGTCGTTATGAGATTGAGGCCAATACCACCGCTTAGTTAAGCTCCATCCATCTATAATATCGCCAACTAAATATAAATAATTACTATCATTATATCTTAGAAATTCAAGAAGATGTTCGGCCTGTGCACCAGATGAACCTAAATGAATATCAGAGATCCAAATGGCTCTATAATTTTTACTTTTATTTTTATCCATATATAAACAGAGTTTATTTTAATTAAGATCTCTACATATATTGGATTTATTACAAATTTATTTCTGAAAAATTTTTACAAATTAAACTAAGCTTAACATCTCTTCTAAGCTTACATTAATTTTGTTATAATAAAGCCCATTTTAAATTCATTAATTTATCAACTTACAACTACAGGACATAATAAGTTACCTGCCAATTTAGTTACTTGTGGTGTTGTTATCATAGAGTATCCTGAAAATACTTTTAAAATACCTTATTTTTCGAACGGGCAAGTAATAGATTATTTTTTTCCTAGAATGCTTACATAAAATTAAAAACTTGATTTGTCACAAAAATTTAATAATATTGTAATAAATTTGTAACATTTATGGAAACTTTCTTTGATTCTTAGAATTATTTTCTCAATCTTTTTATTTATTAATTTTAATTCGGTACTGTTAGCAGCATTTCCCACTAACGACACTTTCATCAAACTACCCAAAATTAATTTTGTTCAAAATGTAGAAGCAGCTAAAGAAAAGTTTCAATTAAAAGATTACCAGGGTGTCATAAATCTACTTTCTATTAACATTAAGAGTAAAGATATACCTAATAGTTACCTTGTTGAGAGCTTAATTAATAGAGCTAATACTTATTTCTTTATTAAAGATTATAAAAATGCAAAGGCTGATTATTTAAATTGCTTGAACATTGATCTATGTCAAAGAGCAGATGTAAATCTTAATTTGGGAAAATTAGAGGTAAAGCTGGGTAATAATGAAATTGCAGCTTCCTACTTTAAAAATGCTATTTTATTATCAAAAGATAACATTAGAGTACTTTCTGAAGCACTTAGTTTCTTTAAAAACCCTTAATTCATAATTTTTAAGCAAAATTCTTAATAATTTTTAGGAATTAAATAAAATATCTACTCATTATTTGCTTAGGGTTATGAGACTTACTAAATTGACAAATATTTGCAACTGTCATTGGGACTAAATTTAATCCTAAAGCTAGTAACGGTGAAACAAAAAATGTCGTGATGGTAATAGATGTAGTTGGAAGATCAATACCTATAATTCCTTCTACAATGCCAGCAATTAAAAAGGTAAAAGCAACTATAATGGCAATTTTATTTGGGTTATTTGTGATGTCCAATGCTAGCACTTTCTAATTTCTGAAAGCATTTTTAATATCATGTTCAAAATCATTATCCTGATATTAATATTATAACGCCTACAAAAAATCCAAGTGTTAGGAGATACTCAGTAAAATTAAGCTTTTCCTTTAAGAAAAGAAAACAATATAAGATTGCAAATAGAGTCCGTTCAGTAATATTGAGCTTAATATTTTTGTAATCAATAACTGTATACTTAATTTTATGGTAGTTAATTTAACATATGAATTACAAAAAGATGATCTAATTACATGGATACCATTAAAAGATATTTATTTTAGCGAATTTCATTATTCTCAAAACTTTGGAAAACTAGGGTTATGTGGCTGTCCTGGCACATTGTTAGATTCTAACAACCAAATTATTGGAATTGAGAATACACTAAAAATTTTTAAAAATCACCAAATTGACATTATTGTGTATCTTTTAGAAACATCAGAATTAAAATCACTTGGATGCGAGAATTTAACAAAGGAAATTAAATTAAATAACTTCGCTTGGTTTCACTTTCCAATAACTGACTTTGATATACCTACTAAAAATTCACTTTTAAAGTTAAATTTACTTCTCTCGGATCTAGAAAATTTTTTAAAAAAAGAAAAAAATATTATTATACATTGTAAGGCGGGATTAGGTAGAACTGGTACAATCGCATCATTATTATTAGCTAAATTAGGAATATCCACAAAAGATGCCATTAAATTTATAAGAAAATATAGACCAGGATCAATTGATACAGATGAGCAAAAAAACTTTGTTTTAAATTGGAAATGTTAACAAGATGATTCTTTAATCATCAAAAAATTATTTTTTATTTTGATCATTCATATAACATTCAAATAAGAAATAATTTTTTTCTATAATTAAACTACTGATTTCTATAACTAAATTTTAATTTAACAATTTAGAAATAAAAATTAAACAAAACTGAAATATTTGAAGATCAAAAAGTAAAGAATCATGGAGATTTTTTATGCTTAAAATAATTAATATTTCTAAATATTTTGATCAAGTTAAAGCTGTTAATAATGTAACAATAAATGTTGAAAATTCCTCAATGATTGGAATTATTGGAAGATCAGGTGCTGGTAAATCTACATTATTAAGAACAATAAACAGACTCACTGACGCTACCTCTGGCGAAATTCTTTTCCAAGATCAAAATATATTAGATTTGAAGAAAAAGGATAAACTCGCATGGCAAAAAAATTGTGCCATGATATTTCAACAGTTTAATCTTGTTCCAAGATTGGATGTTCTTACAAATGTTATTTTAGGCAAATTGAATGAGATGTCTACTGTGCGTGCTAGTCTAAAACTTTTTACATCTGAAGAAAGATATGCCGCATTAAACTTATTAGACAAATTTGGCATGATACAGACTGCTCTACAAAGAGCTGAAACACTCTCCGGTGGTCAGCAACAAAGAGTTGCAATATGTAGAGCTATGATGCAAGACCCTAAACTAATCCTTGCAGATGAACCTATAGCTTCATTAGATCCTTTAAATGCTAGACTTGTTATGGAATCTCTTAGAAAAATTCATGATGAACAAAATATCACAGTGATTTGTAACCTACATACTCTAGATACTGCAAAGCAGTATTGTGATCGTATTATTGGTATGCAGAACGGAGAAATAGTGTTTGATGATTTACCATCAAAACTTACAAATCAAAAAGCTAGAGAAATTTATGGTGCTGAAGCTGACGAAGCTTTTGAAGGCACTATGACATCAGTTTCATTAGAGAGCGCAGATATTAAGAAGACTGCATGAACTTATGAAAATTAGAAGACCAAACTTAAATAAATGGAGAAACATAAATGCTAAAAAAATTATATAGTTTTTTAGCTGTAGTGACCGCTTTTTTAATGGTTTCTACAGCTAATGCAGATAAAAAATACGATGGACCAAAAATGGACCTCAGTAAATTTCAGCCTGAGTTCAGAATTGGTTTTCTTGGAGATGAAGCATCGCAAGATATCATTGCAAGAAATGGATGTCTAAAAGATTATGTTGAAAAAGCATATAGTGTACCAGCTAAATTGTTTACATTCAAAGATTATGCTGGAACCATGGAATCAATGCTTGGTGGCAACCTTGATTACACATGGTTTGGTTCTTCTGGCTATGCTGGAATTTATCTACAAGATCCAAATGCCGTTGTACCAATTTTAACTAGAATGCAACCTACTGGCGATACTGGATATTATTCAGTAATGGTAGCTAGGAAAGATTCAGGTATTAAATCTCTAGATGATCTTAAAGGAAAAAAATTAGGTTTTGCTGATCCTAATTCTACTTCTGGATATCTAATCCCATCTATTGAATTACCAGAATTATATAACGTTAATATTGATACTTACTTCTCAAAGACACAGTTTTCTGGCGGACACGAAAACAATGTATTAGCTGTTTTAAATGGAGACGTTGATGCTGGTGTTACATGGGTATCTGGTGTTGGTAAATGGGAAGAAGGATACTCATCTGGTAATTTAAGAAAAATGGTTGATAAAGGTATCTTAAATATGGACGACCTAGTTCAGGTTTGGTCATCAAAGTTAATTCCTAATGGCCCGATTGTAATGCCAAAGAAATTACCACAGGAAGCTAGAGATGTTATGGTTGGATTGAAGCAATGGATACACAAAAATGATCCAAAATGCAGTGAAGATGTTGCAAATGGCATTGTAAAAGCTTGGGTTCCAGTTGATCATAGTTTCTATGAAGTAATTGTAAAAGCTAGAAAAGCAAAATTAGAAGCCAAGAAGAAAAAAGGCTAATTACTAATATGCAAAAGACAGTAATTAGTTGTCTTTTGCATACTTTATTAACTCAATCAATAATAATATTATAGTTGGAAGTAAAATGTATTCAGACAATATTTTAGGTTTTGAGACAATTGAGAAAAACCTAAAAGCAATGGCTTTTAAAAGATTAATTTATTCTTTCATAAGCATTTTGGCTATTTTATTTCTTCTTTCCAGTGGACTTACAATAGCAGAAGAAAATAATGCAGGAAGCTTTCAAAGGGGATTGAGTAAATTTTTTGACTACCCTGTTGATCTTTTCAAAGAAGCATTTGAGTCTGGTTGGAGATGGTATGCATATGTATTCAAATATCTTCCAGATTTAATATCAACAATAAACATGGCTTTTTTTTCAACACTATTCGGGGCAATTTTTGCTCTTCTCTTGAGCCTGTTTGCAAGTAAAAATTTAATTAAAAACCAATATATAGTTACTTTCTCAAGAAGAACCATGGACATTTTGAGATCATTTCCTGAGTTGGTTATTGCTATGATATTTTTGTATCTGATGGGAAAATCAGAATTACCTGCAGTTATTGCAATAGTAATTCATACTGCTGGAGCTCTAGGAAAATTATTCTCTGAAGCTATTGAAAATGCTGATAACAAACCAATTGAAGGTTTACAATCTTGTGGAGCAAGTTGGTGGCAACGAGTTAGATTTGCAGTTATTCCTCAAGTAATACCTTTGTTTATCTCATACACCCTTCTGAGGTTAGAAATTAATGTAAGAGCGTCAACCATCCTTGGTTTTGTAGGTGCTGGAGGTATTGGAGAAGCATTGTCTGCTGTAATTCAGTTTAGATATGGAGACGAAATTATAGCTATTATGTTTTTATTAGTTATCACTATAATTTCCTTAGATTATTTCTCCAGATTTCTTAGGGGTAGATTAATTGGAGACAATAAGTAATGGAGCAAGTATTAAATCAAAATGTTATTGATGCAGTTGATCTAAAACATAAAAAACATATTAGAATTCTTATTATAACTGGATTTATGTTTATGGTTTATTTAATTGGGTCAATAATACACTTTGATCTACCTAACTTAGCTAAAAAGTGGAATAAAGATCGAGCGTCTATGTTTATGTTAGATATATATGCTCACAAAGACCATATAAAAATGAATTGGAAAGATCCTCAGAAAATTGATGTAAGATTTGAGGGTGGTCATAGGCATGTTTATAAAGATGATCCCACTTGGCTTATTAGAAATAAAAATAATCAATCTACAATTGTTAACTTTGATAATGGTGGTCAGTTTGTTTTCTTTCCAAATAGAGTGGAAATGAGAAATTTTCCTAATATCAATGAACCATTCATTTTTAAGCTTAATAAAAATGGTAAACCTTATGTTGATGGGTATGTTGGAAAGGAAAGTATGTTGCCAAGTTGGATGCGTGCAACAGAAAATAAAGTTGAAGTGAGACCTTCTTTATATGAAAGGCTTCAGGTATATGGATCAAAAGTCGAAGTTCATAGATACGAGTTAGGATGGAAATATTTTTGGTTTGATTTCGATAGCCCTCTTGTTGGAAAGGGATTTCTTGACGCTATATCACTTATGTTTAATGAAGACAGAGTAGATCCAAAAATTTCAAATTTTAATCTTGTTGTAAATGAATTTTTAGAAAATGAAATATGGCACCACAACACCGTTTTGTTTGCTATGGTTGAAACATTATTAATGGCCATTCTTGGAACATTAATTGCCTCAATGGTTGGTCTTCCACTAGCTTTTCTTGCTGCTTACAATGTTACTCCACTTTCCTCAATAAGGTTTTTTCTGAGAAGACTCTTCGACATGCTTCGTGGAATAGATATGTTAATTTGGAGTTTAATATTCCTTAGAGCTTTCGGTCCTGGACTTTTTACCGGAATTTTTGCAATCGCATTTACAGACACAGGCACTCTTGGTAAATTAATGTCTGAAGCTATAGAAAATACTGATAAAAAAGATAAAGAAGGTATCCAGTCAACTGGTGCAAACAAAGTTCTTCAACATAGATTTGGTATCATTCCACAAATACTACCAATTTTCATTTCACAAAGTTTATATTACCTAGAATCTAACACAAGAGCTGCCGTAATTATTGGGGCAATGGGTGCTGGAGGTATAGGCTTACATTTCCTTGGGGCATTAATGACTGGAAATGATTTTGAAAACGTTGCTTACATGGCAATTTTAGTTTTAGTTGCTGTAATGTGCATTGATACTATGTCAGCCAAACTAAGAAGATTATTAATTGGTATAGAGGATAAGAAATAAAGGATTTACTATGAATAGATATATTTTAATAATAGTTTTTTTAATTTACCCGTTACTTGTTCAAGCTCAAAGCAAAGATACAAAAAATATAAGCAATGAGGTGTCTTCTCAGGAAGCTGGAACATTAGTTAATACAGAAGAAATTTTTCAAAAACTTATAGATAAATGTGATGATGTTAACCTTCTTATGTTAAGAGCCAGAATAAGATTAGAGTTACCTAGAATAGAGAAATCTGACGCTGATACAGTCGAAAAAATGCTGTTAGAAGGTTTTGAAATGTGTGCACAAAAAAAACCTGAGGAAGCTAAAGTAAAATTAACAGAAGCATACGAAATCGCAAAAAAAGCTGCCTCGGAAAAATTTGGCCAAACTGGTACAGGTGGATTAGAAACTGTTAAAAAAGATATCGAACCTCTAAAAGATACAAACTCTTCTAATGGTACAAAAGATAAGCCATGGTGGAAATTCTGGTAATTGAAATTTAATTTTTTATTAAAATATTTGTTAAAAAAAATGAAAAATTATTTCGTAATGATCTTCTAAAAAAGGGGATAGTATGAAATTAAAACCATTTGACAAATCTGGAAAATTTTACAAAGGCAATTTGCATGGACATAGCGATTACTCTGACGGACTGCTTAAACCAAAAACTGTGATTGAGTTTTACAAATCATATGGCTATGATTTTACATGTCTTTCTGATCATTTATGGCATGACAAGAGATTTGCTGCAGAAAGTGTAAATGATGTTTCTGATTTTAATTTTAAAGATTTTATTACAATTCCAAGTGCTGAAATTCATGTAAAAGGGAAAAAGTACGAAAGAGCTGGCTTGTGGCATCTTGTTGCTAACGGTTTGCCTTTAGATTTCAAAATTGCATCTGATAATGAAACAGTAGATGAACTACTTAACAGAATCATAGAGACTGGAGCATTTGTAACAATAGCTCATCCAGAGTGGTATTCATTATCTTCTGATGAGGCCATTAAAGTAAGTAATGCTCACGCAGTTGAAATCTATAATCACGCAGCAACAATTAGCTCAAATAGAGGTAGTGGAATAGCTACAGCTGACTTCCTACTAAATAATAATAAAAAAATTTTACTAACTGCATCTGACGATTCGCATTTTCATAAAGAAGATGCTTTAGGAGGTTGGGTATTCGTAAAATGCAAAAACCTGTCTATACAAAATATTTTATATTCTCTTAAAAATGGCAATTATTACTCTTCTACAGGGATAGCAATACATAATATAGAACTTGATGATAATGAACTTTTAATACAATGTAGTCCAGCTTCACACATAATTATTTCAGGCTCCTCTAATACCTGCCTTTCCAAAAATGGTTACAACATTACAAGTGCCAAATTTGATTTAAATAAGCTTGATACAAGTTTTTTTAGAGTAACAGTATTAAACGAGTATGGTAAATATGCTTGGTCTAATCCTTACTGGTTAGATGAAATTTTTTATAGATAGGAGTAACGATTGAAGATACTAGAGTTAACATATCTCAATGTTTTTATTTTTTTAGCACCTAGTTATTAACATGAAAAAACTTGATAAAAACAGACCTTTAATTCACTCAGATTGTCAAGTTGTAGACAGTGATTTTGGTTCATTTGTTGAAATAGGTGAATATTCTATTATTTCAAATTCTAATTTCGGTGATTATTCTTATTGTACAAGATTTTGTGATATAGCCAATACAGACATAAAAAAATTTTCTAATATTGCAAGCTCTGTTAGAATAGGTCCAACGGACCATCCAATGGAAAAAGCAAGTCTTCATCATTTTTTATATAGATCAACTGACTATTGGGAAGACAAAGAACATGACAAAGATTTTTTTAAAAACCGATATTCCAGAAAAACTATAATTGGCAATGACACATGGATAGGACATGCTGCTATTGTTAAACCTGACATTACAGTTGGAGATGGTGCTATAATTGGAGCTGGTTCTGTTGTTACCAAAGATGTGGAAAGTTATACTATTGTAGCAGGAAATCCCGCTAAAATTATTAGAAGAAGGTTTTCAGAAAAAATTGCAATTCAATTGTCTGAAATTCAATGGTGGAATTGGTCTCATGAGAAAATAGGATCTTCCTTAGACGACTTTAGAACTTTAAGTGTTGAAGATTTTATATCAAAATATAAATAGATTAGGATACTGCATTTGATGATTTAATAAATCTGTCAACAACGCTTTTACAAACACTTGCAATCTTTCCATTACATATTGTTGCTTCTATCTCTCTTGTTTTTGGGTTAATAATTACTAAATCTGCGTAATTTTCTACTTTGATAGCTCCTCTTTTGTCAATATTTAGTGCCTTTGCGGGATTTTCTGATATTAATGCCCATGCATTTTCAATAGAACATATCTTATGATCTAACAAATACCAAATTGACTGGAGTAGTGATGGATAATAATAATCTGATACTAGAATACTACAGTATCCTAGTTTTAATAATTCTAATGTAGATATATTTCCATTATGTGAACCACCTCTGACTAAATTAGGCGCACCCATTATTACATTTTCATTATTGAAGTATGCTTCTTTAGCAGCTAAAATACTTGTTGGAAACTCACAAATATTAGCACCAAAACTTCTAAACCATTTTCTATCCTTTTTGCTTTCATCATCATGCGAACCAAATTTAATATTATTAGATTTCATAAAATTGCTTAATGTTTTTAAACTATCACTTACTTCATTTTCTTTTGTTAATCGATAATTCACAATATTTGCAAGTTCACTTTTTTCCATAGACATTTTATTAGCCCATGTTGCAAATGCTGTTGGTTTGTTTTGAATTTTTTCTATGGCATCAGGTATATGGTTGTTGAATACCACATAATTAAGTTTGTATTCTGTAATTAAATCAATAAGTTCTTGAACTTTTTCTACAAGATGCGTTTCGTACCTTACCTGAACATTTATATTAGTTATCATAGAAGGTCTGTATTTATTGAGATTTTCTAAAAATATTTTAGCGTATTCAGGACTTCTTATTCTACCTTCCCAGCTATAGCTACATGCTAGGTAAGCCGTAGTAATGCCATTAATGGAAAGTTCTTTGTCAACAATTTTAAGAGTATCATTCATATCAAAACTTACGCCTGGCCTTGGAAATAATTGTCTTTCAAATCCATCTCCATGTAAGTCTATTATTCCAGGTAACACCCAAAAACCCGTCAAATCTATAACTGGATAATTTTTTTTAGGGTATTGATTAGTTTTATTAACTTCAATTGAAGTTAAAAATTTATCTTCAATAGTTATGGTTCCCGATTGCATTTTATTATGATGCAAAAATTTACTACCCTGTAAAATATATCCCGAAAATTGATTTGATTGTATTTGATTCATATATTTTAGTTATCTTAATTTTATTAATTTTATATTACAAATATCAAAAGCTTAATCTTCTAATGTTAATTGAATTCTTTCGCCAACAAACCATGTCTGACTGAACTCTATTGGGATACAATTTAAATCTTGATTCACATATGTTGTTTTAAGAAGTGGGCTATTAATTTTACAATCAAGTAAATTTGCTTGAATACTATCAGCTAGCTCTGCGATTATATTTGTTTTTGACCTAACAAAATCATTTACTCCCAACAACTTTAGTGTGTTTGTGACAGATAATTCTTTTTGAAATATTTCTAGAAAACTGGGAAACCTTTTATTTGGAATTATTCTTTTAGTTATAATAGTTGGAATATTATTAATTTTACCAGTTGTTTCTATTAAAAGAATCTCATCTTTTGAATTTATTTTTAAATTATCAGCTTCTATCTTGGATGCTTTTCTATACTCTGATCTAATAATTGTTATTTTAGGAATATTGTTTTCATGAGTAATATTCTCTGAAAATCTTACTCTTTTTCCAAGTTTATATTTTAACTTAGAAGCTTGAACAATTACACCAGAACCTCTTTTAGAAAATAAAATTCCTTCATTTTTTAATATTTGCAAAGCTCTTCTAACCGTGTGTCTATTTACTCCAAATCTTTTTGAAAGATGATTTTCAGAAGGCAGTTTATCACCTGAATTGTATATGTTATCCGCCACATCTTTTTTTAATGCTTCATAAATTTGATAATAAATGAGTTTAGAATTCATGTAATAAAAACTTAATAAAAATATAATTGTATAATTAATGTTTTATGATTATAAGTTGTATAGTTGTATAGTAAAGAAGTAATTAAATGATTGAAAAAAGAAAATCTTGGATGAGTTTGTTAGCAACATCTAGCCAAAGTGATTTGTTAAATCTCTGGGAACAAAAAAAAATAAAAGTCAATTATGTATGGTTAAGAACACCTGAAATTGGAAGCATAATGGCTCAAGGAAGAATGGGTGTAACTGGAGATAAATTTAATATTGGTGAAGTTACTATAACTAGATGTTCCTTAAAATTGAATTGTGGAACAATAGGTCATAGTTATGTTCAAGGAAGAAGTAAGAAAAAAGCTGAAATAAGCGCATTATGTGATGCTCTTATGCAAACTAAAATGTCTAAAGAAATAAATAAAAATATTATTATTCCTTTAGAAAAAATTAAAAAAGATAATAAAGACAAAATTCTCTCAAAAGCTGAAGCTACAAAAGTTGATTTTTTTACTCTTGTAAGAGGAGAAAGCGATTAATGGAAAATTATCCTTTTTCTGAAAATTCTATAAATAGTTCTATTGCTTTTAGATCATTAGTAAATGCAACATCATATCCAGGTAGAACTTTTCAGATAAATAAACTTAACAAACCAAGTGTATTGTCAAATGCAGCAGCGACAATATTAATTACGTTATGTGATAATGAGAGTAATGTTTACCTCTCAAAAGAATATAATACAGATGAAGTAAGGAATTGGTTAATTTTTAACACTGGTGCCATTATTAGTAACAAAAAGAATGCTGATTTTGTAATTGGTACATGGAAATCTTTATTGCCATTAAATGATTTCAAAATAGGAGTTCCTGAGTATCCAGAAAGATCTGCAACCTTAATAATTGAAGAAACAAAATATAAAAAAGTAAAATGCAACATTGATGGTCCAGGCATAAAAAATAAATTAAATATTGATTTACCTAATCCTGAATTATTTATCGAAAATAATAATCTTTATCCTTTAGGTTTAGATTTCTATTTCACAAATGACTTAGAAATTTTATCTATTCCTCGTTCAACAAAAATTAATATCATAAAATCGGAGCTTTAGATGTATGTAGCTGTTAAAGGTGGGGAGGTAGCAATTGATAACGCTCATTCTTGGATGTCAGAAATAAGAAGAGGTGATACATCCATTCCAAATATTTCCCTTGATCAAATATCAGAACAACTCACACTTGGCGTTGATAGAGTAATGTCTGAAGGTTCTCTATATGATAAAGACCTTGCTGCATTAGCTATAAAACAGTCTAGAGGTGATTTGATAGAAGCTATATTTTTGTTAAGAGCTTACAGAACAACTCTTACAAGATTTAGTTACAGCAAACCAGTTAATACAGCAAATATGACATGCCTTAGAAGGATTTCAGCAACTTTTAAAGATATACCAGGTGGACAAAAATTAGGTCCTACTTTTGATTACACGCATAGGCTTTTGGACTTTAAATTACTAGCTGAAAATGAAGCACCTATTAGTCCAAAAAAAAAATATAATGAAAACAAAATGCCTCACGTTTTAAGTTTTTTAAATCAAGAAGATTTAATGCAAAACGAAAAAGATAACAATCTTGATCCTATCGATATAACTCGAGAACCTATTAGCTATCCAACATCTCGTTCGGCAAGGTTACAAGCATTATCAAGAGGAGATGAGGGTTTTTTACTTGGTCTCGCATATTCTACTCAAAGAGGATATGCAAGAAATCATGCATTTGTAGGGGAACTAAGAATTGGCATAGTTGACATTGAGCTTTATATTCCAGAATTAGGTTTTGAAATTAATGTTGCTGAGATCATTTTAACTGAATGTGAAACGGTAAATCAATTTCAAGGATCCAAAATTGAACCTCCACAATTTACAAGAGGTTATGGTTTAGTATTCGGACAGACTGAAAGAAAAGCTTTAGCAATGGCTTTGATCGATAGAGCTTTAAGATGGAAAGAATTAGGTGAAGATTATTCTGGCGCACCAGCACAAGACGAAGAATTTGTTATTTCACATTGCGACAACATTCAAGCGACTGGTTTTTTAGAGCACATAAAACTACCACATTATGTTGATTTTCAATCTGAACTAGAGCTCATTAGAAAAATTAGAGCTGACGCCAAAGTTAATATGAAAAGGTAATAAAATGAATGAAATGAGTAAAAATGAAAATTTAGATATTCAAATTTATAATTTTGCTTATTTAGATGAAAATACAAAAAGAATGATAAGACGAGCTCTTCTGAAAGCATTATGTATACCTGGCTATCAAGTACCTTTTTCCTCAAGAGAAATGCCAATGCCATATGGTTGGGGTACTGGTGGAATTCAGGTAACATCTGCTTGTTTAATACCCAAAGATATTTTAAAGGTAATAGATCAAGGCGCCGACGATACTACAAATGCAGTATCAATAAGAAAATTTTTTCAAAAAACTGCAAATGTAGCTGTAACTGAAAAAACTTCAGATGCATCTCTTATACAAACTAGACACAGAATTCCTGAAACAAAATTAAAAGAAAAACAAATATTAGTATATCAAGTACCAATTCCAGAACCTCTTAGATTCTTAGAACCAAGAGAGACAGAAACTAGAAAAATGCATGCTCTTTCTGAATATGGATTAATGTATGTAAAACTTTATGAAGATATTGCAAAACATGGTCATATTGAGACAGCATATGCATATCCAGTAAAAACAAATGGAAATTATGTTACTGACCCTTCTCCTATTCCAAAATTTGATAATCCCAAAATGAATAATAGTCCAGCTATTCAACTTTTTGGCGCTGGAAGAGAACAACGAATTTATGCTATTCCACCTTATACAAATGTTAAAAGTCTTGATTTTGAAGACTATCCTTTTGAAGCTATGAAAGCTAATTTCAAATGTTCAATATGTGGATCCAGTGATAGTTATTTAGATGAAATTATTGTTTCAGATGATGGTAAACGATCATACATATGTTCAGACACAGACTATTGCAAAGAACAAACCAAATTAAATTCAAAAAAAGAAGATTAATTATGAAGCAAAATTTCTTATTTCAAGCCTCTAATATTTCTAAATACTATGGCCAAAATATAGGTTGCAAAAATGTATCTTTAGATATTAATCCTGGAGAGGTCCTTGGAATTGTTGGCGAGTCAGGTTCTGGGAAGTCTACATTATTAAACTGTATTTATGGAAATTTAGAAGTTGATGAAGGAGATATTTTCTTAAACGACAAATCAAAAACAATCCTCAATTTTACAAAAATTTCGGAACCAAAACTTCGTTTAATTCAAAGATCTGATCTAGCATTTGTGCATCAAAATCCTCGTGATGGTCTCAGAATGAATATAAGCGCAGGTGGAAATATTGGTGAAAGATTAATGGCAATTGGTCATAGAAATTATGGTGAAATTAGAGAAATTGCTGCAAATTGGCTAGAAAAAGTTGAAATTGATGTTAGCAGAATTGATGATAAGCCAAGTACTTTTTCTGGAGGAATGCAACAAAGACTTCAAATTGCAAGAAATCTTGTAACTAGACCAAGATTGATTTTTATGGATGAACCTACTGGAGGTTTGGATGTATCTGTACAAGCTAAAATCTTGGATTTATTAAGAAACCTTGTAAGAGAACTTGGCATTGCTGCAGTAATAGTTACACACGATCTTGCAGTAGTTAGACTTTTAGCTGATCGTATAATTGTAATGCAAAATGGAAATGTAATAGAAGCTGGTTTGTGTGATCAGGTTTTAGATGATCCACAGCATAAATATTCGCAATTATTAGTTAGTTCAGTATTACAGGTGTAAAATGATACAAATTAAAAATTTAAACAAATCATTCCAACTTTATAATCAAAACGATACAAACATAAATGTATTTAAAAATATAAACTTCAGAGTTAATAAAGGTGAGGTTGTTGCACTTACTGGTAACTCTGGCACAGGTAAATCTACTTTATTAAAATTAATCTATGGAAGTTATGTGATAAGTAAAGGTGATGTTCTTATTTCAGATATTAATATTAGAAAATCATCACCTAGAGATATTTTAAAACTAAGAAAGAATAAATTGGGATATGTTAGTCAATTTTTGAGAGTTGTACCTAGAGTGCCAACAATAGATGTTGTAATAGAACCATTGCTTGAGATTGGATGTGAAAAAAAAATTGCATTAAAAAAAGCCCAAGAAATATTAGAAAGACTTAATATCCCAAAAAATTTGTGGAACTTATCTCCCTTAACTTTCTCAGGAGGTGAACAACAAAGAGTAAATATTGCTAGGGGTTTTATTCATAATTATCCGTATTTACTTTTAGATGAACCAACCGCAAGTCTGGACCAAAATAATAAAAATGTTGTATTAGATTTAATAGAAAAAGCTAAGCTAAATGGTTCAGCTATAATAGGAATATTTCATGATGAAACAGCTAGAAACAAAGTTGCTACAAGAGAAGTCAATTTAGAAAATTTATGAATTAATGAAAAAAACTAATGGCAATTTATTTGTGATTGTAGGAGCTTCTGGGGTAGGTAAAGATACTTTATTAAATGAAATAAAAGCTAAGCTAGAAAATTTTTACTTTGTAAAAAGGTATATTACCAGAACCCTTGATAAAAATAATGAAGACCATATCGCTATATCAAATACTGATTTTCAAAATAAGGTTAAAGACGGTTTTTTTGCAATAAGCTGGCAAGCACATTCCTTATCATATGGTATTCCAAAAGATATTGAAAATGAATTGAAAAAAGGTGTTAATGTAATTTTTAATGGATCAAGACACGCTTTGAAGCAAATTAGGGAAAGTTATCCTGATGCAAAGATTATTTGCATTATTGCTTCCAAAAAAGCTACTGAAAGCCGTCTTATATCAAGAAATAGAGAAAGTAAGGATGATATTAAAAAAAGACTTAATAGAAAAGTTGGAAAATTACCTTCGGATACAATCTATGTTAAAAATGACATTGATTTAGAAACTGGCGTAAATAACTTAATTAATGCTTTGAATTATTAAATTTAAATCTTTTAATAAAATAAAATTTTTCATCACTCTTTTGTCCAAAAATACAAATATTATTAAAGTTTATCTTACTTAAATTAACTTGTTTTAAAATGTTTTGAAGAGATTTAAACACGCCATCAATTTCTTCAATATTTAATTTACTGGTAAGAGTTAAGTGAAATTTGAATTCATTAAATACATAAGGATAACCCCACTTATAGAGCATTTTTTTTTGATTTGGGGTTAATTTTTCAGGATTTCTTTTTTTTAATTCATCTTCAGAAAGCTCATCTCTTAAATAATCTAATCCTTCTACAAATTTATTAGATACTTCATTTACTTTGAGATTATTAGTAGGAATTAATGCAATGAAATTACCTAATTTTTTAATAATTAGTTCGTCTAAATGAAAACTATGTATTTGTTTTGATATTTCACAAACTTTATTTTCAAGATCATTATAGGTATACCCATCCTTTAATCTAAATGGAGCTTTTATTGTGCCATGAAATCCATATTGTTTTGGTGCAAGTACAAATCTAGAAAATTTCTGTAAATTGGGTGAACTTGAAAGATCTGACTTAGTAGTTTCTAAACCTTTATAAGGATCCCATCCTAACCAACATTTACCAAACACATCTAGCTCTGAATTTTCAAAAGGTGCATAATATATTGCATATCTTTTATAATATTCTTCCATGAGATTTACATATTATAGTTTTGTTTCAATTTAATTAATATATTTTAACTTTTAAAAAAACTGTAATATTAGAGTCATATGTATGGATATTTAAGGATTTCATGATGTCTGATGTCATTTTAAATAATGTTAATATTGTAACTGAAGACGAAGTCTTTTTGGGGAGTATTCAATTAAAAGATGGGTTTATTAAAAGGGTCAATAAAGGAAAAAGCTCTTTACCTAGATCTATAGATTGCAGTGAAGATTACTTAATTCCAGGTTTAGTTGAACTTCACACAGATAATTTAGAAAGGCATCTAAAACCAAGACCTGGTGTAAATTGGCCTATAAATAATGCTCTTACAGCTCATGATGGAGAATTAGCATCTGCAGGTATTACAACTGTTTTCGATGCTTTAAGAGTAGGATCTATTAACAGAGATGGTGTACATAGATATGACAAATATGCGAGAGAAACAGCCACCTCTATCAATAACTTATCAAAAGACAAATCTTTTAAGATTGATCATTTTATTCATCTAAGAGCTGAAATATGTTCAGAAAATTTAATTCAGGAGTTAGAAGAATTCAACAATCAGGATAAGGTAAAAATAGTTAGTCTTATGGATCACACACCAGGCCAAAGACAGTTTCGTGATGTTTCACAGTTCAAAGTTTATTTATCGGGAAAATTTGGTCTTTCGGAATCACAAATTCAACAACACTTTTCATACTTAAAAGATCTTCAAAAAATGTTTGGTAAAAAACATAAAAATGAAACAATAAAATTTAGTAAAAGATTAAATGCAGTATTGGCTAGTCATGATGATACTACAATTTCTGATGTGGAAGAGAGTTGTTCACAAGGTATAAATTTAGCTGAGTTTCCAACCACTCTTGAAGCAGCAACAAAGTGTAAAAGCAGTAACATAAAAATAATAATGGGAGCACCAAATTTAGTAAGAGGAGGATCTCATTCAGGTAATGTTTCAGCTCAATCACTTATTGATAAAGATCTTCTAGACATTTTAAGTTCTGATTACGTGCCTTCATCATTGATGATGGCAGCGATAATGTGGGGCATAAAATCTAATAATTTACCCAAAAGTATCGCTGCAGTAACTGCTAACCCCTGTAAAGTTACAGGCTTAAATGATAGAGGAATGATAAAAGAAGGTTTAAAAGCAGATTTGGTACGATTAAGTATTAAAAAGGATTTACCAATCATTAGAAAAGTATGGGCAAGTGGTCGAGAAGTTGCTTAAATAAAAGATGTATCCAAAACATAAAAAATTAAATCTATCATTTTTAGATAAATACCTAACTCTATGGATATTTCTTGCAATGATTATAGGTATAGTTATAGGTAATGTTTTTTTAAATATGCCTAAATTTCTTGATTCAATAACTTACAGTAATACAAATATTCCTATTGCAATAGGGCTTATTTTAATGATGTATCCACCTCTAGCAAAAGTAAAATATGAAAAAATAATTGAAGTTTTTAAAGATAGGAAAGTTTTAGCTTTGTCTTTATTTCAAAATTGGATAATAGGCCCTGCATTAATGTTTTTTTTAGCTCTTACTTTTCTTTCTGATAAGCCTGAATATATGACTGGTGTCATACTAATTGGTCTAGCTAGATGTATAGCAATGGTTCTTGTTTGGAATGAGTTGGCTAGAGGAAGTTCAGAATATGTAGCAGGATTAGTTGCCTTTAATTCAATTTTTCAAATTATCTTCTTTGCACCTTATGCATGGTTTTTTTTAAAAATTTTGCCTGAATTTTTTGGATATGACGGTCAAATTATTGATATTTCAATATTTTACATTGCTAAAATAGTTCTAGTTTATCTTGGTATTCCATTTTTAGCAGGTTTTGTGACAAGATCATTATTAGTTAAAAGATATGGTGAAGAATGGTACGAGAACAAGTTTCTTCCTAGAATAAGTCCTATAACTTTAATTGCGCTGTTATTTACAATAATTGTTATGTTTACTCTAAAAGGAAATGAACTTTTAAAACTACCTTTAGATGTTTTAACAATATCAATTCCTTTAGTCATATATTTTCTAATCATGTTTTTTATTAGTTTTGGTATCAGCAGGTTTTCTAATATTAATTATCCAAAGGCTACTTCTTTATCATTCACTGCAGCTTCAAATAATTTTGAATTAGCTATTGCAGTTTCAATTGCCACTTTTGGCCTTGCATCAAAAGAGGCTTTCGCAACTGTTATTGGTCCTCTTGTTGAAGTACCTATACTAATATTACTAGTTTCCGTTGCTTTGAAATTTAAAGAAAAATATTTTAAGTATACTTAAAATTACCAACTATACTACAGCGTAATAAGAGTGAATGATATGAAGCAAAAAATTATTAACATAGAGCAATCTGAGTACTGGAACGAAAAATCTGGCCCAAAGTGGGTAAAATTTGATGATGCCATGAATGAAAGATTTTCTATTCTAACTAAAAAACTTTTTTTAAAAGCTAATATTAAAAAATCTGATCATGTTTTAGATATTGGTTGTGGAGGTGGAGAAACAACTTATCAAACATCTAAATTATTAGATAATACTGGTCATGTTGTTGGAGCTGATATATCTAATACTCTGTTAGAACATGCAAAGAGTAAATTTTCAAATATTAATAAAATCGAATTTATAAACTGTGATGTACAAAATTATAAATTTAAAAAAAATTATTTTAATAAAGTTATATCAAGGTTTGGCGTAATGTTCTTTGAAAATCCATTTGATGCTTTTCAAAATATACATTCATCAATGAAAACAAACGGTTCTCTACATTTTGTTTGTTGGACAGATTTGATGAAAAACGAATTCTTCATTGAAGGTATGGAAATTATAACTAAATATACTCAAGAAGATCTTCCAGAAATAACAAAACAACCTGGTCCTTTTGCATTTAATGATGAAGAATATATAAAAGAAATTCTTGAATTCTCAGGGTTTAAAAATATTAATGTTGATAAAGTTTATACTTCAATTTCAACTAAAGATAGTGTAAGAGACAACGCAAATATTCTTATGGGAATTGGACCAAGAGCAAAAATATTATCAGAAAAGAATTTATCTAGTGAAAAACTATTAATCGTTAAGAATGAAATGGTTGAATTATGCAAAAAAAGAAGAGTTAATGATGTAACAAATTATAAAGCATGTATTAATTATGTTTCGGCAATTAAATGATTAAATAATCTCATAATTTAAATTACAGGCATTAGAAAAGTTTTTTAATCTTCGTTCGTTTTCTTCATCCATGAGGGCTTTGGCTTCAGGTTTTATTTTACAAGTTAATTTATTTTTCTTAATCTTAAATTTAATGCTATCCAAATTTTCTGGTAATCCTGCGCTAAAATTATATAAAAATCTTAATCCTAAACCTATAGCATAAGATGAAATTTTTTGCTTTTCTGAAAGTAAATTGATTATTCTTTTATCAATTTGTTGTTTATCTTTAGTACCAACATATCTGTGATAAACAACTTTGGCCATCCATACCCTCTCAATATGAGTTAAATCTCTTACAGGTAGTGATAAGATTTTGTTTGCGGCAATATTACCTCTCATATCTGGCTGTTCGTCCCAAGAAATATCTGAAAGATTAGTACTAATTTTAAATACCCTCTCAAGATCTTTATCTGCAATTTTTTGAAATATAGGACTGAATATTTTTTTTATTTTAGTTTGCATGCCATTAAATCTTTGGTTTTTTGCAAGTACATTATAGTAAGCAACTTTATCTGGATTGATCCTATTTTCTTTATTTAATTCTGCTATCAATCCATCTCTTATACTTGTTCCACTAATCATAATATTTTTTACATTTGATGATAAAATCAGGTGAGTTATTATCTTTGCTGCAGTTGAAATAGTATCTGTTCTACCAGGAGGTATACCTAATACTTCTTTGTTTTCATCTGACATTTGATCCAAAAGGATTATCCCTCTTTCGACATCGAATTTTAATCCATGCAATAATGAGAGTGGATAATTATAATTCTTTATATAGGCAGAGCCTAGAGCTCTAAAACTTCCACCTGTTCCAAACAATGTAAGACCTTTAGATTTATTCAGCCATTTAACTTTATTAATTTCTTTTCTGATTTCTTCACTAGTAATTTGAGATAAGTGTCCAATATCAATACTCGTTGATTTTATCTTTTTTCCATCTTGAATAAGAATAAGTTCTAAACTTCCTCCTCCTAAATCTGCTATAAGCCCTTTATCAACTTTTATGTTGCTAAGAACTCCTAAAGAGGCATAATCAGCTTCTTCTTTAGCAGACAAGATTTTAATATTATGATTAAGAAGTTTTTCTGCAGGACGTAAAAATTCTTTTGCATTATTGGCTTTTCTAACAGCTGCAGTTGCTATAATTATTTGATGTTTTACAGACATTGTTTTTATTATATATGCAAAACGCTTTATAGCTGACAAAGATTTTGAAATTGATTGACTTGAAATATTTTTGCTCAATGATAAACCTTCACCGAGCTTACAATTTATTCTTTCATTGAATAATGGAAAAGGGTATTTACCATTTTGAGGATATATAACAAGTCTAATAGAATTAGAACCAATATCGATTATTGCTAATTTACCTTTATTTATCTTCCTATAGAAACTTAAAGCTACTTCATTCATACTTATATTTTAGCTAAGCTTCCCTGACCTGATAAACTTGGGTTTTTCATAAAATAAGTGTGCGCACAAAATGTTTTGTCCTTATTTTGTCTTTTGGAGTATTCTCCATTTTTATTTAATTGCCAAGTATTTTTTGTGTCGTTTATTAGAGCAGGTAATACTTGGTCTAGGACTTGACCTCGAACTGTTTTGTTTTCTAGAGGTATAAAAGCCTCAACTCTATGATATAAATTACGAGGCATTATATCAGCAGATGCTATATATACTAAATTACTTTCAGACTGAAATTTTCCTTTATTTGCAAAAACATATATTCTTCCATGTTCAAGAAATCTTCCTATAATTGCAGTTACTATAATGTTTTCAGACATTCCTCTAACATTAGGGCGTAGACAACAAATACCCCTAACCATCAAATGAATTTTTACCCCTGCATTAGATGCTTCATAGAATTTTTCAATTATTTTTTGATCTACAATCGCATTACATTTAATCCAAATTCCACTTTCAAAACCATCTTTAGCATTTTGCATTTCATTATCAATTCTCTCAATTAACCAATCGTATGAAGAGTTGGGTGAAATGATCATCTTATTTAATTGTTTTGGCTGAACATGACTGGTAAGAAAATTAAATACTGATCTAGCGTCCTCACAAATATTTTTATCGATAGTGAATAACGAAAAGTCAGTATAAATTTTAGCAGTATGTGGATGATAATTACCAGTTCCACAATGAGCGTAAGAAACTAATTTTTTACCCTCTTTTCTTGTTATTAAAGATAATTTTGCATGTACTTTTAAATCAACTAGGCCGTAAGCAACTTGTGCACCAGCTTGTTCTAATACTCTAGCTAGTTGAACATTATTTTCTTCATCAAATCGAGCTTTCAGCTCAATTACTGCAATAACAGATTTTCCTGACTCAGCAGCGGACACCAAAGCTTTTACTATTGGTGAGTCAGGTGTTGTTCTATATAAAGTCTGTCTAATTGTTAAAACATTTTTATCTGTTGCTGCCTGTTGAAGCAAACTTAAAACTACATCAAAACTTTCGTAAGGATGATGAACAATTATTTCTTTATTTTTTATTGCCGAAAAGCAATTTCCTTTAAAGTCTAATATTCTTTGTGGCATTCTGGGTTTGTACGGTTTGAATATATTTTGTTTGGGTAGATTATTTATTATTTCAGTAAAGTCATTGATCCCAACAAATCCTTGCGCAACATATATATGATCGTCAGGGATATTTAATTCCCTAGTTAAAAGTTTTTGAGCAGATTTAGATAAATCATGAGAAAAGGTTAAAGATACAATACCACCTCTTTTTCTGGCTTTAATTGCAGTTTCAAATTGACCTATTAAGTCATCTGCTTCATCATCTATTTCAATTTCGGCATCTCTGATAACTCTAAACATGCCTGATTTTAATAATTTATATTCAGGATAAATTAAATGAACAAACTTTGTAACTAAGTTCTCCAGCATAGCATATCTCTGATTTTCACCAGGTAATCTTATAAATCTATCTATATTATCAGGAAGTAAAACCACACAATTTATATTTTTGTTTTTTGTATCTTTCATCTCCATTAATACACATTTGCCTTTATTTTGGATAAAAGGAAAAGGGTGTGCAGGATCTAACGTGGTTGGAGTTAAAAGAGGTAGAATATTTTGTTCATAATATTCTTTAAGCCATTCTAATTCATTTTTAGTCCATTTATTATCAAACAAAATTGAAACATCACAATCTTCCTTTTCATTCAATAAATAATTCAAACATCGTTGCTGTTTATTTTTTAAATCTATGGAAGCATTAAGTACTGTTTTTAATAATTCATCTGCTCTCATTCCAGTTTCAGGAACTGTATTGAAACCTTGACTTATAAGCTGATGTAGCCCAGCTATTCGAACCATATAAAATTCATCTAAATTTTCTGAAGAAATTGTTACAAATCTAAGTCTTTCACCATAAGGAATTGTCTTATCATATGCTTGTAGTAAAACTCTTTCATTAAAAGATAACCAGCTAATTTCTCTGTCAAAATATCTGTCATTTTGATTATTAATTAATTTTTTTGTGATTTTATTTAAAGACAATCTAACCTCAGAATTTGAGGTTTTGAGTTTCATTTGGTAAAATCTAACTTAATCTCATCAATTCAAACCAGATGAATTCTCAAAACTATGTCTTTGTAAATAATTTTTATTTCAAATTTATTACATTAAAAATATTTAAATCAAAACTTCAATTAGAAATGGGCCTTTTTCTTTAAGTCCATGTTTAAAATATTTTACTAAATCTTCAATGTTTTCAACTTTAACGGCGTCTACTCCCATTCCCTTTGATATAGAGACCCAATCTAATGCTGGATCTTTTAAAGACAACATTTCCATTGCTGATTTTCCTGGGTTATCAACGCCTACGTTTGTTAATTCTCCCTGAAGGATCTTGTAACTTTGGTTTGCAAAAATTAGTACAACTATGTCTAAATTTTCTCTTGCCATAGTCCATAAAGACTGGACAGTATACATGGCACTTCCATCACCTTCTAATGAAATAACTTTTTGATCTGGAGATGATATTGCCGCTCCAATTGCTACAGGCATTCCAAATCCTATAGATCCTCCACAGTTATTCAGCCATGTATGTGGATGTGATCCTGAAGTTTGATAAAAGAATTCTCTTCCAGTAGTTACAGATTCATCAACTATGATCGCATTTTCTGGGATTAATGCACCTAATACCATTCCCAATGACATTGGGTTAATTGGACCTTTAGGAATGTCTGGAATGTCAAATTTTGAAATAGTACTAGGAGTATTATTTGATATTCCAATCCTATCTGATAACTCTTCGACAACTGAAGTGATATCATCTGATATAGAAGCTAATTCAAAAAATTTAGTAGAATCTTGTGTTAAGACTCCAGGCTTATTTGGATATGCAAAAAAGGCGACTGGTCGTCTAGCTCCTATTATTATAATGGTGTCAAAGTCTTTAAGAACTTCAACTGCTTTATCAACAACATATGGTATTCTTACAGAATTGATTCTTCCCGCACCTTTATCTAATCGAGCATTAAACCAGTCAGTTTTAATTGGACAGCCTATTTTGTCCGCTACTTTTGCCAATTTAATAAGGTTGTTTTCTTCTAAAGCCTCACCGCCAACAAGAATTAGAGGATTCTTTGCATCTTGAAGTTCTAAGATTGCTTCGTCTATCATTTTAGAAGAAACAATATTAGATTTCATATTTAACTCAATCGACTCAATTTTATTTCCTTCATTCCATGCAGTATCACCAGGCAAGATTAAAGTTGCAATTTGCCCAGGTTTTACATTTGCTTGTCTAATAGCTTCAGCACCATCATTTGCAATATTTTTTGAAGATTTACTTGTTTTTACCCAATGGGAAACTGGACTTGCTATTCCTTCAATATCAGAAGTTAACGGAGCATTTAATTTTATATGATCAAGAGCGTGCTCGCCTACTATATTAACAATTCCTGAATAAGCTTTTTTTGCATTGTGTAGGTTTGCAAGGCCATTTGCTAATCCAGGACCTAAATGTAGTAAAGTTGATGCTGGCGATCTTTTCATTCTAAAGTAACCATCAGCAGCACCAGTAGCACATCCCTCAAAAAGACATAAAACGCTTCGCATATTTTGATATTTATCTAAAGCTGCAACAAAATGCATTTCTGATGTTCCAGGATTAGTAAAACAAACGTCAACATTACCTTCTAATAAAGTACCAACTAAACTTTCTGCTCCGTTCACAAGACCCTCCAATCTTATTTTTAATTAACATATCAAAATAAAAATCTAATTGGTAATAATTTAATTTTATGTAAAACTTTACAGAAATTATTTTGAGAATTTTATGTTTAAATCTTTAATCGATGACAATAAAAAACGAAGCCAACTTTCTATTATGGCTCAATATCTAAACACAAGTTTTATGATTAGTACAATAGAGAACGAGTATTTAGTAAATATTGAAAAAGGCGTTGTAAAAAATATAGAAGAAGGACCTTTTGTAATGCCAAGCTATGTCTTTAAGTTAACTGCACCTAAGAACGAGTGGCTAAAATTTTTACAACATACTCCTCAACCGGGGTCTCATGATATTATTGCAATGCTTCGAAGAAAAGTTTTGAAATTTGAAGGAGATCTCCATCCTTTAATGTCTCACTTACTATACTTCAAATTACTTCTGGCCTCCCTAAGGCCAGAGGAGAGTAAAAATGAAAATTGAAAAAGAACCTATTACTGGTCAATATGGAAAATTTAAAATTGATGGTATTGACTATAGAGTATACTGGGAAGAAGCCGGTCAGGGCATTCCTCTAGTTTGCTTACATACGGCGGGATCTGATGGAAGACAATATAGAGCTCTTTTGAATGATAAAAAAATATTAGAAAGGTTTAGGGTTATAGTTTTTGATATGCCATGGCATGGAAAATCATCACCACCCGAAAATGCTAAAGTTGGAAATTATAAATTATCTACTAATTTTTATATTTCCCAAATCATGAGTTTTATAGATGGTCTTGAATTAATAAAACCAGTTGTAATGGGTTGTTCTATAGGGGGAAGAATTATTCTTCATTTAGCAATAAATTATCCAGAGAAATTTAGAGCTTTGATAGGGCTACAAAGTGCTGGTCATTTGGATCCTTATTACGATATCAGTTGGTTACATAGACAAGATGTTCATGGAGGAGAAGTTTGTGGAGGCATTGCTTATGGCTTAATGGCACCAACAAGTCCTGAAGGTGAAAAGTTTGAAACAATGTGGCATTATATGCAAGGTGGACCTGGAATTTTTAAAGGAGATTTATTTTTTTATAAGTTCGATGGAAATATTGGCAATGAAATTAAAAAAATTGATAATTCAAAATGTCCAATTTATTTATTAACTGGTGAATATGATTACTCAGCAACACCAGAGGAAACAAAATCTCTAGCTGACACTATTGGTATCGAAATGATCAAAATGAAAAATGTAGGTCATTTTCCAATGAGTGAAAATCCAAAAGAATTTTTAAAATACCTACATCCAATTTTAAATAAAATTATTTAACTACCAGTCTTTTCCAGCTGTCCATCCACCATCTACGATTAAATTTGTACCAGTACAAAAACTTGCTTCATCACTCGCAAGGTATAAAACTGCACTAGAAATTTCATTTGGTTCCCCCCAACGTTTCATGGCGTGCAAGTTCCTTACTTTTTGAGAAGCTTCCTCATCTTGAAAATATCTTTCTGTTAATGGAGTTCTAATAACACCTGGTCCAATAGCATTTACTCTAATATCATACTTGGCTAGATCTACTGCTAGTTGCTTAGTTATTCCGGCTGTAGCATGTTTAGATGCAGTATAAGCGCACCTATTAGGCGCAGAAGTTACGCTTAAAGTCGAAGAAGTAATTACAATATTACCCTTTATTTTTTTTTCGATGCAGTGCTTTGCAAATGTTTGTGCAGTTATAAAAACTCCAGTAACATTTATATCAATAACCTTTCTCCATTCTTCTATAGACAATTCTAACGGAGAGACAATCTCTCTTATACCTGCATTACAAAATGCAATATCTAAACTGCCAAAATGTTCATATGCATTTTTCATGTTTTCAATAGTTTCATTTTGATTTGTTACATCTAACTTAAATGGCTCAGCATTACCACCTGCAGATTTTATTTCTTTAGCCACCCTGCTAGCCATATCAAAATCTAAATCTGAAACAGCTACATTTGCACCTTCTTTTGCAAAACTTAGACCTGTTTGACGACCAATTCCACCTGCTGCTCCAGTAATAAACACAGTTTTATTTGTAAATCTCATTGAAAAATCCCCCTGTTAATGCAAAGTTTATTTAAATTAGCCTTTTTGACAACATTAATCTTTATTGGAGTATTCGATTGGACATAGAACATTTAGTATTTGAAAATGGACCTAAAAGAGTTGGCCCCTTTAGTCATGCTGTTAAAGCTGGTGAATTTATTTTTATTACTGGACAAATGCCAACATTTCCAGAAAATCCTGACGTACTAGTAAGTAATGATATTGAAAAACAAACACATCAGGTTATGAAAAATCTAATTAGTGTTTTAGATAATTGTGGCTCTTCTCTCGAGAGAGTAACTTTCGTAAGAGTGTATTTAGTTAACTTCCAAGACTTCGACAAAGTGAATAAAATTTATAAATCCTATTTCAAAGAAGACAAACTTCCTGCTAGAACATGTATTGGTGTAACTGGACTTGCTGTAGGTGCTTCGGTTGAGATTGATCTAGTAGCAAAAGTTTAGATAAAAAAAATTGTCTATGAAAAGAAAATGTAGCCCTTTTAAAAAAGGTATTTTTACTGGCTTTGGTTTCCCTGGCATAGGAATGAGCTCAGCAATGTTTGGATATGGTGTTTTTGCTGCAGAAGCTGGACTAGATCTATATCTGTGTTTAGGTTCAGTTTTAATTTTATGGAGCATGCCTGGTATGGTTATTTTTGTGTCTCTTTTTTCAATAGGCACACCAATCTTCTTGCTATTCACTACTGTTTTATTGGCTAACATGAGACAATTTTTTTTGGTCTTATCTGGCCTTACATTAATGAATATTCACAAACATAAATTATCTTTTATTACAAAATTATTTTGGGCTCACTTGATTAGTCCCACAGGTTGGGCTGAGTTAACTAAAATAAAAAATGAAATAGAAGAAAAAGATTTATTTAAATTTTTTCAGGGTCTTAGTTTGGCATTGGTAATATTTAATTCAACAACAACAATTATTGGTTACAAATTATATGATTTTTTACCTAATGATGTTGTTTCTATTCCCGTATTTATAATGCCATTATATTTAACAATCTTAATGCTAAGAGCTATTGAAATTTATTACAGATTAGCAGTTGTTACTGGAGGAATTATCGGGCCGCTTTTATTTCCATATATTGGTGATTGGAGTTTGATTGTTGCAGGATTAGTTGGCGGTTCAGTTGGCTTGATGGTCAGTTATCTTTTGAAAAAGGATAAAATCAATGTATGAGAGTTCAATAATTATACCTGAAATAATGCCTTGGACAATGCTTTTAGTGGCTAGCTCAGGTATTTTTGTTTGGAGATTTTTAGGAGTTGTTTTATCTAGTAAAATACAAAAAGATAGTTTTTTTGCAAAATGGATCAATGCTATTGCATTTGCTATGACGACTGCTTTAATGACTAGAATTATAATTTTTCCAACAGGAGCATTAGCCGAAACTGAATTGATTGAAAGAATAGTACCTTTTTTAATTGGTATAATTATATTTTTATTTTTCCCAAAAAAACCAATTTTGGGGTTAGCAATAGGAGTGCTCTTCTTTAGCGTTGGAATATTTTTATCTTAGATATTTTAATTTTCAGACACAAGTTGCTTAGCTATAATCAATTTCTGCAGCTCATTTGTTCCCTCACCAATAGCCAACAAAGGAGCATCCCTATAATATCTCTCAATGTTATACTCCGGTGAATACCCAAATCCTCCATGAATTCTCATTGCTTCTGTAGAGTTAAATAATGCTGTTTCAGTAGCAAAAAGCTTTGCCATTCCAGCTTGTAAATCTGATCTATTACCAGAATCATATGCCTTTGCTGCTTGTTCAGTTAGTAACCTAGAAGCTTCGAGTTTCGTTGCCATCTCAGCTAATTTAATTTGAATTGCTTGGTGTTCACTAATTGGTTTTCCAAATGTCTTCCTTATTTTTGCATATTCTATTGAATCTTCGAGAGAGGCTCTAGCCACACCGACGCCACGTGCAGCTACATTAATTCTTCCTAATTCAAGGCCCGCCAAAATTTGTTTGAGCCCTTTTCCTTCTATTTCACCAATCAAATTAGAAGTTGGTACTTTTACATTTTCAAGTTGAACTTCTCCTGTATCAATTCCCCTGTAACCCAATTTTTTTAGTTTTCTTGATATAAATCCATCTTTCTTTTCAACAAGAATTAAACTCATACCTTTATGGGCTGGTTGAATTTCAGTATTCGTTTTTACTAAAACAGCTAAAATAGTTCCTTGAACTGAGTTTGTTATCCATGTTTTTGTACCATCAATAATATATTCGTTCCCAACTTTTTTTGCTTTGGTTTTTATCGATTGAAGGTCAGTACCACAATCTGGTTCCGTAAGTGCGATACCACCTCTTATCTCTCCGGTTGCAAACTTAGGAAGATAATATCTTTTCATCTCTTCAGTGCCAAATCTTTCTACAGCAGCACACATTATAAGATGAGAGTTAAAAATACCAGAAACTGACATCCATACGGCTGACACATTTTCTACAATTTTTGAGTAAGTAACTGCTGATAAACCTAAACCACCATACTTAGGGGAAATTGTAGCACCAAATAGACCTAAATCTGCCATTTTATCAGCAATATCTTGTGGATATTTATCTTGTGACTCAAATTCTTTTACATAAGGCTTTACATCTTTTTCTAAGAATTTATTTACAGATTCTATTATTAAATTATCTTCAGAGTCTGATTTTTCATTTTCGACTTCAATTATTTTATGTTCATTCATTAATATCTCCTAAATTAATGATTATAGATCTATCTGACTATACTCAAATATTGAATTGACATTATTTGCTTGATCAATTTTAAGCATTAAATCTGTCAACTGGTTAACTCTTTCATTTGATAAATATGGTTTTGTTAAACCTTTAAACTTTGATATGAATTCTTCGTCTTTCATAAAGTTTTCTGGTTCTCCTTTTGGAATTTTTACAAACTTTTCATAAGTCTTTCCTTTTACCACCATTTTTACCTTTGCACTCATAAATTCTGGACAGCACTTCTCAGCATCTTTATCCGGATTTACTTTTACTTTGTTACATAATGCGAGTGTTTCATTATTGTTTAAATGATCTTTATAATCGTCCCACTTTAATCCACCACTTTTGGCCGCAACGGCTGCACAAAAAGGCATTGAAAATTGCCCATCAACAATACTTTTTGGATTCTGTTTGTCCTCTAGAGGATATCCAATAATGTTCAGTGCTGTTTCTGACAGACCAATATCAATATCATCCAAATCATCAATAGAGAAATCCAATTCTTTTTTTAGATCTATTATGCCATCAATTGCTGCATGACTATATCTACAAGATGGATAAGGTTTTACTCCTAAGTTAAGTGTTTCAAATTTGCTACCTAAACCTTCCAATGCTTTTTTTAAATCTCCTCCTGAAGCGTATGCATGCAAATAACCCCACTGACCCTCAAAAGCTTGAGAAGGACCTTTGAATCCTTCCACCGCCATTGTTGCACAATTTAGACCATTCTGTGCTGCTTGTCCTACATGCGATCTTTTTGTCCAAGCACCATCTGTTAAAAATTGCATCGATCCAGCTGATTGACTTAGGGCTATTCCAAATGCAGAAACAAACTGATCTTTTGTTAAGCCCATAAGGTAGCCTGCTGAAGCTACAGCACCAAACACACCACATGTAGCAGTTGGATGAAATCCTTTTTTATAATGCGCTGATGAGCCGCCAGCTAATCCAAGTCTTATTTGTATTTCATAACCAGCAATACATGCTGTTATTAACTCTTGTCCTGATGATTTATTCATTTGTGCTGCAGCCAAGGCGGCAGAAAGTATTGGGGCACTGGAATGTAAAGAAGCTTCTGCATGAGTGTCATCAAAATCAAGAGAATGAGCTAAAGTTCCATTAAGTAGAGCAGCTGCACTTGGAGAGTAACTATTTTTATCTGAAAAAACTTGGCAACTTCCTTTACTCATTTCTAATCTATCGATTGCTGCGACTAAACTAGCAGTTGATTCTGCATCATGTCTTGCTCGTATTATTATTCCAACAGTATCAAGAATTAACAATTTTGTTCTTTTTATAACGTCTGAAGATAAATTTTCGTATCTAATTTCGGCACAAAACTCAGCAAACTTTTCGGTCATATTTTCCATTTATTTCTCCCAAAATATATTGAAAAGGTTAAACTAAAATTTCATTTTACAAAACTAAAAAATAATCATTAAAATATCGTTATTAAAATCATATGAGAAAATACCATGACAAATCCTTTTGAATTAACTGCAACTGATGCAATTAAAATGATTGGTAACTATAAGTTATCAAGGTATGAGTGGGTACAAAGTTGTTTCGAAAGAATCCGTGAAAAAGAAGATCTTATAAAAGCTTGGGTGTACTTGGATGAAGATAGAGCTTTAGAAAAAGCCAAGCAGTTAGATAATGAAAATGATAAATCACAACTTGGAATTCCATTTGGAATTAAAGATATAATTGATGCAAGCAATACACCAACTGGATTTGGAACTAATTTTTATCAAAATAATGTTCCTATGAGAGATGCTTCTTCGGTAGCTGTTGCAAAACAATCAGGTTGCATATTTATAGGTAAGACTGTTTCAACGGAATTAGGACACCGAGCACCTGGATTAACAACGAACCCACATAATAAAGATTTTACACCAGGAGGCTCAAGTTCTGGATCGGCTGCAGCTGTAGCATCTATGATGGCACCTGTTTGTTTTGGCACACAAACTACTGGGTCGGTAATAAGACCTGCCGCTTACTGCGGAGTTATTGGGTATAAACCATCTTATGGTGATTTTGATAAATCAGGCATTCTACCAAATTCTCCATCAATTGATACTTTAGGATTGATGTCTAGGTCAGTAGAAGATATTGCACTTTTTCGATCAATCCTTCTCGAAGAAGAATTAGTTTCAATACAAAATGTAGATTTAAGCAAAATTAAAATTGGATTTGTAAGAACACCACACTGGGATAAAACTGATGATTCTACAAAGGAAGCTTTTGAGCATTTTCTTAATTTACTTCGTTCAGATAAATTAAATGTAATTGATTTAGAAATTGATAACCTTATTTCAAAATCTGATGCACTTCATTTAGATATAAGTGGATATGAATTTAAAAGATCAATATCTCATGAAAGATTTAATCATTATGATGAACTAAGTGATCAGTTGAGAAACGGTAGACTTAATGATGGAAATCAGGTTACCAATAAACAATACAAAATTGCAATGAAAGAACTTTTTATTCTCAAAAATCAAGTTGAAACTGTTTTCAATGAAATAGATTTGATTATTACCCCTAGTGCGCCAGGGGAAGCGTTAAAGGGACTAGATTATACTGGATCACCAATATTTAATACAACATGGTCACTAAATGGGAACCCATGTATAACACTTCCGCTTTTTACAGGTGATCAAGGGCTACCTATTGGTTGTCAGCTAGTGACAAAATTTGGGAATGATGACAAGCTATTAGACTTCTCTAATGAAATCTATAAAGCTTATTTAAAATGAGATTCAACTAAAAGTTCTGGTAATGTTAATGCCAATGCTGGGAATAGCAGAACTATAATTAAGACAACTGTATCAGAGATACAAAATGGAAATGATCCTTTTATAACAGTTGTTACTGGTAACCCTGTTACCCCACTCACAGCAAATAAATTTAGACCAACAGGAGGTATAACACTGCCAATTTCAATGCATAATGCAGTTAAAATCCCTAAATGAATTGGGTCCACGCCAAGAGCCAAAGCAACAGGGAAATATATAGGTACAGTTAAAACTAAAATAGCTACACCTGTAAGAAACATGGATAAGAACAGTAACGATCCCATAAGGGCAAATAAAAACCCTGTTTTACTCAGACCCAATTCACCAGCCCATTCAGCAATCATTTGAGGCCAACCCATATTTGCAAGATAAAATTGGAAGATACCAACACAACCCAATAGAAAAAATACAACTGCAGTAAGATTCATAGTTCTTAAAGTTGTCGGCATTAATTCCTTCGCAAATGTTTTCCTTTTAAATATTAAACCATAAAAAAGAGCATAACTAGCTGCAGCAGCACCTGCTTCAGTAGGCGTAAATAAACCTCCATATAAACCACCTAAAATAATTACGGGCATTAACAAAGCAGGAAGAGCTTCTTTGAAACACCTCCAAACTTCACATAAATCAAATTTCCCTCGAGGTAGTTTAATAAAAAGTGAAACACTAACAATTATAACTGCATCACTCATAGCCAACATCAATCCAGGTATTATACCTGCGAAAAATAAATCAACTATAGACATTTCTGTTATGACACCAAAAAGAATCAAGGTTATACTTGGAGGGATAAGAAGCGCTATACCACCTGCGGATGCAATAACTCCCGCAGCCATCCATTTTGGATAACCTCTTTTAATTAATTCGGGATAAGCTATAACACTCATTGCAGCAGCCATTGCTGTGGATGAACCAGAAATTGCTCCAAATAAAACAGCTGCAAGCAATGTTGCATAAGCAAAGCCACCTGGAACCCATCCCACTATTGAATCAGCAAATTTAAAAAGACTCGCAACTAAACCAGTTTTTTCCATTAAAAAACCTGCAAAAATAAAAAATGGAATAGCTACTAATGTATATTTAGTAAGAAAGCTAAAAAAAGCTTCAAATAATGTAGAGTAAGTTAAGAAATCATCAAATAAAACAAGAAGAGCGGTTGCTCCTGCTAAAGCAATACCAATAGGTGCTCCAGCAAATAATAGACTAAATAAAGACCCTCCTAAAGCCCACATCATACATTTCCTGTATTATTAATATTATACATCTGTAGCAGCTTCAACTTCTGCAGTAAAATGGTCGCCCTTTATATAACTATGTATATCTTCAATAAATTGAAGAAAGGCTACTAAAGACATTAAGCCCATACCTAAGGCAAGTATAAAATAAAATGGCCACATAAAGAAAAATAAACTCTCAGATCTTTCACCAATCTGTATTGAATATTCAACTGTTGAATACGCTGTATAAGTCAAGGAACCAGTGAATACAGAAACAAAGAGAGAAACAAAAATTTTACAAAAACCTACTGTTCTGTGAAAACCTTTTGTATTTAAAAGTTGTAAAACAGCACTCATTACAAGGTGATTTCTGTTAATCTGTGTTACACAAATGTAAAAGGCAACTGAAGATACCATCATGTATATAACAGCATCTTGACCCCATTCAAAAACAACACCAAAAATATATCTTCTAATAATTTCAGCTAACGCAAAGAGGGTGACAGCTATCATTAAGAAAGCAGAACACCTACCTAATACAGCAGTGATTAAAGACTGAATTTTGTTTGAGATTTTGTAAAAATTATCCATGATAATCAACTAAATAAAAAGGCCTGACATGTGCCAGGCCTTCTTAAAAAAATTATTTTCTAGACTTTTTCTTGTATAAAGCTGTTCCCTTAGCATACTTAGCGAAGTCTGAGGCAAAAGCTGAACAGTCGGTTTTTTCTAATTGGCTTGAACCCATTGGATTAGCAGCAACTAGCGCCTTAGCTTCTGCTGTAAACTGATCAACTAGCTTGTCACCAGCATCATCAACTTTTGACTTAATCCACTTGTTAGTTGCACCACCTTCTTTTGCTTGAAGAACACCTGCTTCTTTTGGGCTCATAACATAGATACCTGGCTTAGATTTATCTGTTACTTTAAACTTATCAACTAATCTTTTATCATTACAAAAGTTAATAGCCTTTTGGTAAGGGATAAAATCATTCATGATAATATCAGTTAAAACTGCCTTTTGCTTTTTGTCTAATGTAGCCCACCACTTGTTAGATGCACCAATCCAGTAATAGTCACCAACAATACCATTGATACCAGCAACTGTAAAATATGGAGCTTGTTCTTTGGTAGCATTAAATCCACCTAAACTTGTTAGCAGTCCATCAATAACTCCAGTTTGAAGAGCAGGCGGAACATCACCAAAAGCCATTGTAGTTGGGTTTGCACCTAAAGCACCTAACAATGCATTTTCCGCAGGTCCCATACTTCTTACCTTTTTACCAGCAAAATCAGAAGGGACTAACATTCTGCTTTTTACAGCTCCAGCACCCATGTACATACTTAAATGACCGGAACCAAAGACAGTAATACCATGCTTGTCATTCATAACTTTTTTGATTGCAGCAAATGTCTTTGTTCCATCAAGACCTTGAATAGCACCAGGTGAAGTTAACTTTCCGGCGCCAACTATAGTATTTGCATATGGCTCAACACTAGAAGTTTTTCCAAACTGTCCAGTCATCATTTCAAGGTTACCTTTTGTTAAGGCTTGCGTGCCTTTAGGAACATTGTATAGAGACTTTGCCCAATAAATTTGAACTTTACTTCCAGGAATTCTTCTTTCAACTTCTTCAGCAAAACGCATCTCTGCAATAGCAGCAGGGTGTGGTGGACCTGAATGGTCAGAAGCCCAACGCATCTTGATAGGCTTAACTTTATGTCCATCAGCTAAAGCTAAATTAGTTCCAGCTGCGAACGTTAGTGCAACTGCACCAGCTACACCAACTAATGATAATTTATTTAATTTCATTAAATTTCCTCCAAATATTTAGAATCACAAACTATAACGTTATGCTTTTGAGGTAAACCTTTAATTGTAATAAATCCTATAAATTAGTTAATATGTTATGTAATTTAGTTAAATTATGCCTTTAGTCCTAAATGTACTTATTTGTTCCCTAGTAAAACCAACCTCTTTGAGGACATCATCTGTGTCTTCACCAAGTTCTGGCGCAGTTTTATCTTGAAATTTACTGTCTGAGACATGAACTGGTGTTTTCAAAAGACTAATATCAATTCCACTCTTGGTTTTTAATTTTTGAATATTTTTTCTGTCCTTTAAAAATGGATTTTCTAGAGACTCCTTTAAGTTCAAAATTGGTGCAGCTGGAACAACACCACCAAATTCTTCCAACCATTCTGAAGTGTTTTTTCTCATTAATTCTTTATCAAGAATTTGAGTGATTTCATCTCTATTTTTTTGTCTTGAAGCAAAGTCAACAAAATTTGTATTTTGAATAAGATCTTCCCTTCCTAATTTTTCACATAGAATAGGCCAAAAACTTTCCTTATTGCACATTAAGTAAATCCAACCATCTTTAGTTTTATACAACTGACAAGGAACTAAAATTGGATGAGCTGATCTATCTAATCTTTCACTTTCAAAATCAGTATTAAGAGTCCAAGCGGCCATGTAGCTTTGATTAAACATAGCTGTATCAAATAAATTTACATCTACATCTCTTCCAACACCAGTTGACCTTGCCGATAAAATAGCACTTACCAACCCAAATGACATTGTCAATCCAGACATATAATCTACAATTGAAAGACCAAATCGTGCTGGAGGCCCATTAGGTTCCCCTGTCAATGAAAAATAGCCGGCTTCTGCTTGCATTAGATAATCGTATCCTGGCCAATTTTTTCTTGGCCCCTCTCTTCCATACGCAGAACAATGTGCTGAAACTATTGATTTATTAAATTGTTTAAGTTGATCATAAGTTATTCCAAGTTTTTCTGGAACATCTCCTCTCAAATTGTTCGCGACTGCGTCAGCATTCTCAACTAATTTTTGAAGAATTTTTTTTCCATCATCTGAAAGTATGTCTAATGTTATACTTTTTTTGTTTCTATTTAGGGCTTGAAAAAAAATACTGGAAGCAGAATTTCTATCTTCACCATCAATAAAATAAGGACCAATTGCTCTTAAATAATCACCACTTGTACCTGCTGGTTCAACTTTAATTACGTCTGCTCCTAAATCAGCTAAATATTGAGTGCCAAATGGTCCCGCTCCATATTGCTCAAAAGCAATTACCCTGACTCCTGATAAAGGTAAATCCATATTATTATTCTCTAATTTGCTGCTTCTTTAATAATTTCATCAACTACACTATGCCCACGCTTAGCAACCAGGAAAGATCTTACCATATCCATAACAACGACTTTGTCTTGATTTTTACCAATGTGTCTTACCTTCACAATACCCTGTGTGGGTCTTGATTTTGATTCCCTTTTGTCTAAAACTTCAGTTTCAGAATATAGTGTATCACCAACAAACACAGGTGCAGGTATTTTTATTTCTTCCCATCCCAAGTTTGCTATTGCTTTTTGACTAGTGCCACTAACACACATTCCGGTTACAAGGGCTAAAGTAAAAGCCGAATTAACTAAATATTTTCCAAACTCAGATTTAGAAGCGTAATTTGCATCAAAGTGAATTGGATGAGTGTTCATTGTTAAATTTGTAAACCATATGTTATCAGCTTCGCTTACCGTTCTTCCAGGCCAATGCTCATAAACATCTCCTACTTGAAAATCTTCAAAATATCTACCTGGATCTTCTCTATACCTTTGGGGTCCTATTTTTTTGATTCCATAAGAATTTTCATCCATTTAATCCTCCCTTGATATAATCAATCTTGCAACCGCTAACACGGGTGCATCAACCATTTTCCCTTGATATTTAAAAGCACCAGAACCTGCTATTTTTGCTTCCTCTAAAACACCTTTTGCCCATTCAAGTTCTTCTGTAGTAGGTCTGTAAGCATCGTGAATAGGTTTAATCTGATCTGGATGTATAGCAAAACGTCCTTTGAAACCCATAGTTTTGACGTATAATGTCTCTTCTCTACATCCATTAGGATCTCTGAAATCTAGCCATACACCATCAAGAGCAAGTGTGTTGTATAATGCTGCAGCGTTAATAATTTTACCCCTTCCATACGCTAAACTGGCTTTACCCATATCACCACCGGTAGATGCACAATAATCTGCTGACCCAAATCCAATTCCAGAAAACTCTATGTTTGAACAATCCCAACTTTCAATAGTTGCTATACCACGCGGCGTTTCAATTTGAGGTAAAATTAATATATTAGTTCCAAGATCTTTTAAAAAAGTCCTACATTCATTAGCAGACTCTATTTTAGGAATAGCAATAGAGTATGGAAGAGAAGGTAAAGACCTTAACATTTCTATATCATGTTGATACTCTTCAGTATCTAAAGCATTAATGCGCAATAATAGCTTATCTGCTTGACCGTCATAATTTCTATTTGCCAAATCAGCAAAATTAGATCTTCCCATAGCTTTGTTTTCATTGGCCAAACCATCTTCTAAATCAAAAATAACTTTATCGGCCCCAGATCCTATAGCCTTTGGTAATCTCTCAATTTTATCCGTTGGTAAAAATAAAATACTTCTCAAATTTACCTCCTATTTTTTAAGAACTAAATTCAGTTCTAATTTTTTTCCCATGCTCATCTAGTTCAGGCATCTTATTCACTTTTGGTATAAAGTTGTCATGTATTGCGCCTGGACCTAAGACCTTTACTTTGCCGTTTTTGGTTTCAATTTCTAAGAAATTGTTTTGAGGATGGTTTTTTAATTGTTCCATGTCAGATATTCTTCCGTAAGCAACGCTTGCTTCTTCAAGTTTTTTAATTAATGCCTCACGTTCAAAAGTAATAAATTTATTTTGAATGATTTTTTCTATTAATTCTCGATTGGCAACACGATCTGAGTTAGTTTTAAAGCGAGTGTCATTAACCATAGTTTCGTCATCTAATACAATTTTACATAATTTCACCCATTCTCTATCATTTTGTATAGCAATTAAAATAGTCAAATTATCCTTGCAATTATATGCACCATAGGGAACGATTATTGGATGGGTCATGCCGTTTCTTTTTGGGATTTTTTTATTATAAACATAACCTAGATAGAAAGGGTTCATCCAATCTGCGAGAGAATTAAACATAGAGACTGATATGTGTCTACCTTTTCCATTAATACTTCTCTTGATAAGTGCTTGCAAAATTGCCTGGTAAGCTGTCATTCCGGCAGATATATCACAGACTGATGGGCCAACCTTTGCTCTTCCATCAACCCCATCTTTATCTGGAAGACCAGTTATATCAATAACACCAGTTTCAGCTTGAATTAACATGTCATAAGCTTTTTGGTTTTTATATGGGCCTTCTTCTCCAAATCCAGAAATAGAACATGTAATTAAAGATGGATGTTTTTTTCTCAATTCATCTAAATTTAAACCAAGACGATCAAATGCACCTGGTGCTAAATTTTGAATTAAAATATCTGATTGTGAAATAATTTTCTCAAAAATTTTAAAATCTTTACTGTTTTTAAGATCCAAAGCAACTGACTCTTTTCCTCTATTCAACCAAACAAAATAAGCACTATTTCCAAGTGCATTGCTATCGTAGTTTCTAGCAAAATCACCTTCCGGTCTCTCAACTTTTATAACTCTGGCACCTGCATCTGCCAGTCTACACGATGTGTAAGGGGCTGCCACAGCTTGCTCAACTGTTACGACTAATAAACCCTCTAAATCCTTTCCGGAATTTTGTTTTTCCATTAGCTAACCAAACAATCTACTAAAGAGACAACTTTACTTTCAGATGGTGCGTTTAATATTTTAGAAATTTCATGAGATTTATTTTTTGATAGCAATGAGGCAGATTTGTTAACAATTTTATTTTCCAAAATATTTTGATCAATCTTGTCTGATAAATCATGTTTATTTTTAATATCTCTAGTTCCATCTTTAATAGAAATTAAAGACTGAGTATTAGTTAATTTATCATTAGGTATAACCGTTACCTTATCCCTAACATTATTAATCTTTTCATCAAAACATATATCATCGTTATACGTCCTTAAGTCAGCTGTATCTTTACCATAAATTGACATGGCTGCTGTTAATTTATATGAAAATTTTGACTCCAAACCAGTTTTAGGTTCTTGAATATTACAAACTTTAAGCCAAGAAGGATTAGTTTCAATTGCAATTTCTTCAATTGATTCAGGATTAAAGTTGTTTTCTTGTTTTAATTCCTCAAGTGCTTCCAGGAAAGAATGTAAACCATGACAACAGGCATGAAATTTATACTTTATTTCAGGAAACAGGAAGTCTGTTCCTAAATTTTCTACAGCTCTTGTAGGAGTTTTGTTATCCCAACCATGAGTTTGAAAAAAACCTTGATCACACTCAATACCATCTTGTCTTGAGACAAACCCAAGTTTAGATAATTTGGCAGCCTCAATACCGTTTGAAGCAGCCATTCCAGCATGATATGGTTTACCCATAGTACCAAATTGGGATTTAATTCCAGACGCTCTTGTTGAAACCAAACCAAGCGCGTTTATTGTCTGGTCCTCGCTCAAATTAAGTAATTTTGATGCAACAATTGTTGCACCAAATGATCCACTTGTAGCAGTTTGATGGAACCCTGCGTTATAATGAGAATAGCCTAAGATATGACCAATTCTAGTAGAGACTTCAACTCCAGCCATATAAGCAAGTAATAAATCTTCCATAGATAATTCTAATTCTTCGCCTAAGGCTAGAGCAGTTGGTAATGCACTTGAAGTTGGATGACCCACAAAAAGAAAATGAGTATCATCATAATCTAATGCATGACCAGTAGCTCCATTAGCTAAAGCTGCGCCTCTAGATGAAACGTTATATCCAGTTGAAATCACTCGTGCTTGATTAACGCCATTTTCTTCTTTAACCATTTCAGAAACTATTTTTGAAACCGGTTCTTGTTTTGCTGCATAGGCTACTCCACACCAATCTAGTATTGACATCTTGGCAAAAAACTTCATTTCATCATTGAAACTGTCAAATTTAGTATTAAATCCATAACTACCAAATAATTTTGTAATCGACATAATCTATCCCTCCCCTAAAACTATTCAAAACTTGCTTCAGCTTGCATGGTCATTCCTGAACCCTTTACTGCACCCCAACAACTAACACTTCCATCAGTATTTTCCTTTGCACCAATGATATAATCGCTATTTGCAAAAACAGGGGCCATAACTTTATGACTAAATGATGTTACAGTCTTACCTTTAAGCTTTTCAGCTGCCCTTAATAAAAAAGTAGCTTGCAAGGGACCATGAACAATTAAATCTGGATAGTTCTCTTCATTTTTAGTATATGGATAGTCATAATGTATCCTATGACCCACAAAACCAATTGCAGAATAACGGAACAAAATAGTTGGATGCATAAAAATAGTTTCTGTATAATCTGCATCTTCAGGTATTGTGTCTGACACACCAGAACCACCACCTGCTTTAGTTACATCTCTGTAAACAATATTATGAAGTTCATGTAATCTTACCTCTTCATTAACTAAAAATTCATACTCTGCAGTAACAAAACAAAGCTGTCCTGTCCTACCTTCCTTTAGTTTTATGTCAGCTACCTTAGATTTTTTTATTACTTTATCACCTACTCTTAGAGGTTTAATTACTTTGATCTGACTGCCTGCCCACATTCTTCTTGGAAGTGGGACTGGAGGCAAAAAATCACCTCTAGCAGGATGAGAGTCAACACCAAGTTCATCATTTTTTTTTAAATCCCATCCTAACATCCAATGCAAACCTGAGGTTGCATCCTCCCCAATTTTAGGATCACCTGGATCAATATTTAATGTTGCTCTGTATCTCTGTTCAACAATTGGTGTGAGGTAATCTATTACAGTCTCTATATTACCTAACCATTTATTTAAATGATTAATATCAAGCGCTTCATTTTCCATTTGATGAACCTTTTATTTTTTTGAATATTTGAAACTATTAAATATAAAAATTATATTAATATCAATTAATAAAATATTTATATGATAGGAACTTCAAAATGCCTTCTTTAATTTTACATATAGATGAAATCTTAGAAAATACTTTTAAAATTTCTTCGATTAAAGCAGTAGAAAAAATTATAATAGATATTATTGAAGAAGAGTTAGAGGCTAAAAAAAACAACTGTCAAATTATATGGGTGCAGAGCAAAATAATTTCCTCAAATTATAAAATCTTTGGTGAATTGAAGTTTAGAGATAAAGAGACTAGAAATATAAACAAAAGAAATAAATGTTTAAAAAGAATTGGTAAAATTTTACAAAATAAATTTAATGTTTTTATAAGACTCAGGGCATTCTCAATTAAAGATGCATCAATAACAGCACTAGATTTAGAAAATTAAAATTGTATTTAAAGTAAAAGAATAGAAGGACCAGAAATGAGTGAAAATATTGTATTAACAAGTGTAAATGACAGAGGAATTGCTGAAGTTATTTTAAACCGTCCGGAGAGAAATAATGCATATAACGGCGATATGATTATTGAATTAATCAAAACCTTTGAAACTTTATATAAAGATAGTTCCGTAAGAGTAGTCATAATTAAAGGTAATGGAAAACATTTTCAAGCAGGAGCTGACTTACAATGGCTTAAAGAAATTGGTAATCTTAGTCAAAAAGAAAATATACAGGTTTCAAGGAAAACAGCTTCAGCGATTCAAGGTCTTACAAAGTTCCCTAAACCAACAATTGCCTTGATCCATGGAGGATGCTTTGGAGGTGGAACAGGAATTGCAGCAGCAGCTGATATAGTAATAGCTAGTGAAGATGCTATCTTTTCTATTTCTGAAGCTAAATGGGGTGTAATGGCAGGAATAATAATACCTCATTTAAACGCAAGTATTGGGGTGAGAAATGTAAGAAGATATGCTCTTACATGTGAGCGTTTTAATGCTAGTCAAGCCAAGGAAATGGGTTTAGTTCACCAAGTTTGTAGAACCGGTGACCTTGAAAATGCAGTTAAACCGGTTATTGAGGATTTGTTAATGTGCGCTCCAGATGCACTAGAAGCTACAAAAAGAAGAACTTTAATTGAAGGTGGTTTAATGTTATCAGATGAAAAATTTGACGAACTTGTTTTTGAACATTCTCAAAAAAGGATGACTGATGAAGCAAAAGAGGGCCTAAATAGTTTTCTTGAGAAAAGAACTGCATCTTGGTATCAAAATTAAAATTATAGGAAATATAAAATGCCTGCTTTAGTAACAAATTCAAAAATATGGGGAGAAATGTTTGGTACTAAAGAAATGCATTTCTTATTTTCTGATCAGAGTACTACACAGTTATATTTAGATGTAGAAGCGGCTTTAGCAAGATCACAGTCAAAGTTGAATATTATACCAAAAGACGCTGGGGAAAAAATAACCCAAGCAGCAAAAGTTGATATGATTGATTGGGAGAAACTTGAAAAAAGAACATCTATAGTTGGATATCCAATTCTTCCAATAGTAGAACAACTAAGTGAAAAAGTTGAAGGCAACTTTGGACAATTTTGTCATTGGGGCGCTACAACACAAGATATTATGGACACAGCAGATGTCCTTCAAATTAGAAAGGGTCTTGAATTATTATCTAAAGACCTAAAGTCAATTTCAGATGCTTTAGAAAAAATTGTTGAGCATCATATCAAAACACCTATGGCTGGTAGAACACATTTGCAACATGCTTTACCTATATCATTTGGTTACAAGGCATCTACTTGGTTATCTGGAATAGATAGGCATCACAAAAGACTAGAAGAAATAAAGAAACGTATTTTCAATGTTTCATTTTTTGGAGCAGCAGGAACACTTGCTTCTTTAGGAGAACATAATGGTCTTAAGACACAGTCAACTCTTGCAGAAGAATTGGATCTGAATGTACCTGACGTTAGTTGGCATTCAATTAGAGATAATTTTTGTGAAGTAACTGGTTGGCTTGCAATGGTCGCCGCATCACTTGGTAAAATAGCTTATGATGTAATGTTAATGATGCAAACAGAGACACAAGAAGTGGCTGAACCATATCTTCACGGACGGGGCTCTTCTTCAACAATGCCTCAAAAAAGAAATCCTATTTCTTCTGAAGTAATACTCGCTTGTTCAAAACTACTAAGAGAACATCATTCTTCTATGCTAGATGCTATGGTCCTTGATCATGAAAGAGCCACAGGTCAATGGCATGTAGAATGGCATGCAATACCTAATGCCTTTTTAATTGCTTCTTCATCTTTCAACTCAGCTAAGTATCTTTTAGAAGGTTTAGAAGTTTCACCTGAAAAAATGAAAGAAAATATATATAAAACCAATGGGTTAATTGTTGCAGAGTCTGTTATGATGGTCCTCGCTCACAAGATGGGAAGACAAATTGCACACGACTTAGTTTATGACTGTTGTAGAGAATCAATCAAAAAAAACATATCATTTGTAGATACGTTGTTAAAAAATAAAGAAATTTCGAACTTTTTTAATGAGCAAGATTTGTTTAAAATTATAGATCCATCTAATTACTTAGGAGCGGCTCCTATTATGGCACAGAGACTTTTAGACAATAGAAAGTTACCTTAAAATAATGCAACAATTGATGACAAAAGAAAGCCTTGATAAATTTTTAAATAAAGAATTTCCTCAAGTAAGTAAAAACTTCAAGATATTAAATGTAAGTAATCAGTTTTTTTCAATGTTAATGTATATTACTGAAGAACATTTGAGACCAGGGTCGACAGTTTCAGGACCAACAATGTTTTTATTGGCAGATGTAACTTTTTATTTAGCAACTTTAAGTATTATAGGACCTAAAAGTCTTACTGTTACAACTAATTGTTCAATAAATTTTTTAAGAAAACCGAATGAGAAAAATTTAACTAGTAAAGCAAGAATTTTAAAATTAGGAAAAACTTTAAGTGTAGGAGATGTTTTAATTTATTCAGAAGACATTGACGAGCCTGTTGCCCACGCTTCACTTACTTATTCTATTCCACAAAAATAATTTTAGATTCTCTCTCTATGCCAAATTAAATGATCTGCCATAAAGGTTGAAATAAAATAATATGAATGATCGTAATTTGGTTGCATTCTAAGTTTTAAATTAATATTTGTGTTTTTACACGCATCCTCTAATAGCCATGGCCTTAACCCATCTTCTAAAAAACTATCGGCATCTCCTTGGTCAACAAGAATTTCAGGGAAATGATAACCCTTTTTAACTAAAGCTACACTGTCATATATTTTCCAATTAGTTTGGTCTAAACCAATATATTTTTTAAAAGCCTCACTAGACCAACTGGCTGTCGATGGTTCTACAATTGGGGCAAAGGCAGAACAACTTTTAAATTTATTTGGATTTCTTAAAGCCATTATAATAGCTCCGTGTCCACCCATTGAGTGACCAAAAATACTTTGTCTAGACATATCAAAATCAAAATGATTTTCAATAACACTTGGAAGTTCATCAATTATATAACTATACATATTATAGTTTTTGTCATAGGGCGATTCTGTTGCATCTAAATAAAAACCAGCCCCACTACCAAATTGCCAATTATCTTTTTCGTCGGGTATATTTTCGCCCCTAGGACTTGTGTCAGGACAAACGATTGCCATGCCTAATTCAGCTGCTTTTTTTCTATACTCACCTTTTTCCATTACGTTTAAGTGACTGCAAGTCAAACCAGATAGATACCACAAGACTGGAGGATTTTTTATCTTTGGAGGGATGAAAACCGCAAAAGTCATTTCGCAATTATTAACCATAGACTGATGACTACAGACTAATTGTTTACCCTCAAATGAAAATGCTTCAGATATATTTTTCATTAAAAAACTACAACTGATCTTATTGATTCACCTGCATGCATCAAATCAAAACCTTTGTTGATATCTTCTAATTTTAAGTTATGCGTAATCATTGGATCAATATCAATTTTTCCTTGAAGATACCATTCCACAATTTTAGGAACGTCGGTTCTTCCCCTTGCTCCTCCAAAAGCTGTTCCTTTCCAGCTCCTACCCGTAACTAACTGGAAAGGTCTAGTTTTAATTTCTTGCCCCGCTCCAGCGACTCCAATTATTATGCTCTCTCCCCAACCTTTATGTGCACACTCTAAAGCTTGTCTCATTACGTTGACATTCCCAATGCATTCAAAAGAGTAGTCTGCACCACCACCTGTAAGATCAACCAAGTAATTTACCAAGTCACCTTCTACCTCGGACGGATTAACAAAATGTGTCATACCGAACTTTTTACCCCAAGACTCTTTTTTATTATTCATGTCGACACCAACTATCATATTTGCTCCTATCATTCTCAAACCTTGAATGACGTTGAGCCCAATTCCGCCTAAACCAAAAACTACTGCGTTACAACCTGCAGTTGCCTTTGCTGTATTGATAACTGCTCCAATACCTGTGGTTACACCACAACCAATATAACAAATTTTATCAAAAGGAGCTTTTTTGTTTACTTTAGCAAGAGCAATTTCAGGAACTACAGTGTAATTTGAAAAAGTAGATGTTCCCATATAATGCAATATTGGTTTTCCATTAATAGAAAATCTACTAGTGCCATCTGGCATTACACCCTTACCTTGGGTAACTCTTATTGCCTGACATAAATTAGTCTTTGGATGCAAACAATACTCACACTCTCTGCATTCTGGTGTGTAAAGAGGAATTACATGATCACCTTCCATAAGCGATTTTACACCATTACCAACTTCCCTGACTAAACCTGCCCCTTCGTGCCCCAAGATTGCTGGGAAAAGTCCTTCAGGATCATCACCAGAAAGTGTGAATTCATCAGTATGACATATACCTGTTGCTTTAATTTCTACTAAAACTTCACCAGAACGAGGCCCTTCAAGATCCACATCCATAATTTCAAGCGGTTTTCCTGCCTCCACAGCAACTGCAGCTCTAGTTTTCATTGCGCCCCCCAAATAATAATTTTCTAAAATCTAAATTTTATTATGATTTAATATCCATGACTTGCAAGATTTTTTAGTATATAAATTAGGCTTTGAAGATTTAAAAAATTAGGAGCATCTCTATGAGTTTTGTTGAAACTGAAATTAATGGCCAAATAATTACTATCAGATTAAATCGTCCAGATAGACTAAATGCTTTAAGCACCGTTATAAGAAAAGGAATGGCAGAAGCTTTTAATAGATTTCATGAGGATAAAGATCTAGAGGTAGCAATTTTGACAGGAACTGGAAGAGGGTTTTGTGCAGGCGAAGATATGAAAGAATCTATTGATAGAGGCATTCCAGGATCCCCAAAAGAATTTGTAGAAGAAAATTTAGTTGACCCATTTCAAACAGGTGCTCTTCAAAAACCAGTCATAGCAGCAGTAAACGGATATGCAATGGGTGGTGGGTTTATGTTAGTTGAGAGAACAGATCTTAGGATTGCTGTAAAAGAAGCAATTTTTGAAATGTCAGAAGCAAAAAGATGGCTTCTAGGCGGTTATAATCATGGACATTATGGCAATCTCCCACATCCCGTTGCAACTGAAATGGCCTTTGGATATAGAATTTCTGCTGAAAGGATGCATCAAGTTGGTTTCATTAATCGTTTAGTCGAAGTTAAAGACCTTATGAGTGAAGCTCATTCAATGGCAGAACATCTACTATCACTTCCTCCTGCTGCAAGAGTAAACACACTTTATATGATGAAGCATATGGCACCAAAAATCAGTCCTAATATCGCAGACCTTGCTGAAAAACTACATCTTCACGGCGACACTGAGGATAGAATGGAAAGTAGAAGAGCCTTTGCAGAAAAAAGAAAACCAAACTTCAAAGGTTGGATTAAACCAGAAGATAGATATAATATGCCAAAATTAGAGGAAAATTAGAGGTCAAAATGAGTGAAATAAATGGAGCTCTTTCTGGGTTAAAAATAGTTGCATGTTCAACAGCACAAGCTGGAACTGTCCCCTACATGTTAATGGCAGATCTTGGTGCTGAAGTAATTAAAATTGAAACACCAGGTAAAGGTGATAACAATCGTAACTCAGGTTTTTTAGAAGGAGAGATTGGATCATTTTTTGAGACTAATAACAGAGGAGTTAAAAGTTTAACTCTAAATCTTAAGTCAGAAAACGGGCAAAAGATACTTCACAGTTTAATAAAAGATGCCGATGTATTTGGTCAAAATTTTAGACCAGGCGTTGCTGAAAAACTTAATTTTGATTATGAAACTCTAAGTAAAATTAATCCTAAAATAGTTTACGCTTCTGTTTCTGCTTATGGACCCGATGCCCCAGATAGACATTTACCAGGAACCGACGCTGTGGGACAAGCTTTAAGTGGATTAGCTGAAGCATATTCAATTCCAGGAAATAATTTAAGAACTGGGGTAGCCTCAGTTGCAGATGAGAGCTGTGCAATACTAACTTTTGGAGGAATTTTAGCTGCATATATAAATGCTCAAAAAACAGGAAAAGGTCAAAAGTTAGAAACTTCTTTAGTTGGGAGTGCTTTTAGACTTCTTGGTTGGACTATGACTACAGCAATGTGGAGTAACAGGCCACCAATTACTGGAGCTAGAATTAATGGAACGAGAGAAAGGCCAGGTATTGCAGCATGTTTTAATGATATTAATGGTAAACCTTTTGCACTTCAACTTGACCCAGATGACTGGCAAGAAGCAATGAAAGCTCTTAACTTTTTTGATATTCTTACAGAAAATGGTCTTATTGACCTTGGTTTGGCATTTGAATCTGAAATAAAGAAAACTGAAATTTTAAATAAACTTGCTGAATTGTTCTCAACTGATACCAGAGATAATTGGATATCAGTCTTGAGAAAAGCTGACATGATATCTACCCATGTTAATACAATGCTTGAAGCATCTAATGATCCAAATATAAAAGAAAATAATTATGTAACCGAAGTATGGTACCCAGAACTAAACAAAAATATGAAAGTACACGGCACTCCTTGGAAATTTTCCAAAACACCTGCGAACATAAAAAGAGCGCCTAAACTCGGTGAACACAATACTGAGATATTATCTGGTTTAGGTTATACTGAAGATGAAATTGAAAGTTTTAAAGACAACAAGATTATTTGATTTCTTTCATTTCTTTTGCAAACTTTTTAAAGTTTGCTACGTAATGCTTTGAAGATCTTGTCATATTATCAATCATCTCTTGACTTAGTTCTTTTACAGCTTTAGCTGGTGAGCCTACAATTAACCAACCATCCGGAAATTCTTTATTTTCCGTAACAAGGGCACCAGCGCCTACAAGGCAATTGTTGCCTATTTTAGCATTGTTGAGAATTGTTGCACCCATTCCAACTAAAGAATTATTACCTATTGTACAACCGTGTATAATTGCATTGTGTCCAATCGTACAATTATCACCTATGGTGACAGGACAGTCCGGATCAACATGAATTATAGTGTTTTCTTGTATGTTTGTTTCTTCACCAATCTTAATGACGTCATTATCACCTCTTAAAACTGATCCAAACCATACACCAACATTTTTCCCTAAAATAACGTTTCCTATGACGTGTGCATCTGGCGCTACCCAATATAAGTCATTTTCGGGTAATTGAGGGTTTTTTTTACCTAAACTATAAATTGGCATATGCTCTCCTTACATAAGAAATTATTATCAGAAATATATATTATATAATTTTTTCTTGTTGTTAATACATTAATTAGCAAAACTATGAGGATTTTTTTGATTTATGAAGATATTATTAGTTTAAGAGTTGCAATTTTATAGACTTAGCGAGATTTACTTTAATTTATTAAATTCTTACAATTTTTTCCTAAGATCAAATCAAAAAATCTCTTCGATTTTTGTATATAATTACTTCTATTTACAACCCAATCAACATGATCAAGATAAGTTTTATTTGGATTTATCTTAATTCCCCACAAACCATCAACTTCATTAGGAACTGCTGAATATCTTACGTCTGTTATTAAATTTTTATTCATTCCTTTTCCTAGATAGCCTTGAGAAAACCAATTAAATCTTTTTATATCTTTATATTGTTGACTTTTTTTATCAAGTTCTAAAAAATCATTTAAAAGATTAAGTTTCTTAATTTTTGTTCCTTGGCAGTACTCTGATTTAGAAAACAATCTTACTGCGTCAACATAATAAAAACCAGCATGCTCATAAATTGTTTTCCATAAAAACAAATTTCCCAAACTAGGCTTTACAGTTAAATTTTTGCTTTCATGACCTCTAAAATTGGCAATAGATTCCCCAATAAATCTAGCACGATTTTCTTGAAAGGCTCCGAAAGTTAGATAAGTTAAAATATAAATAATTCCTAAGAAAGTGATTAATTTATTTTTCATAATTATTGCAAAAATTATAATTAGAAATATAGGAATACTTAAAAATGGATCAACTACAGACACATAATTCCAAGAAATTCTTTCATCAGAAAATGGCCATAAAAGCTGCGTCCCATAACTTGTACAAGCGTCTAATAAACCATGTGTAGCGAAACCAAACAAACTAAACAGATACGTTTCACCCCAACTTAAATATTTTCTGAAAAGTATTCTCGAAAATAAAGTTACAATTAAAGCTCCAATAGGTATGAAGATTATGGAGTGTGTAAATTGTCTATGATATTCTAATTTTAATAAAGGATCAGAAGTAGATCTAATAAAAATGTCTAGATCAGGTGCCAAACCTGCAAGGCAACCTACTATTGATCCTACTAAAATTTTTTTCTTATTAGAAATTGTTTGAGCAAAAATTGCGCCAAATGCTCCTTGAGTAAAAGGGTCCATCATATAACCAAAATTATTAAATAAAATATTTATACACTAAGTTGTCTTGACTGTTCATATTTTTTTCCTTTAACATATTAAGTGAATTACAAGAGACTTTTCAATGAATCAAATTAAATTAAATAATAAAGATTATGATGCCATAATAGTAGGAGCTGGTTTCTCTGGATTATACCAATTGATCTGTCTTCGTGATCAGCTTAACCTTAATTGTGTAGTGTTAGAAACAGGAGAGGATGTAGGTGGCACATGGTATTGGAACCGCTACCCAGGTGCTAGATGTGATACAGAAAGTCATGCCTATTCTTATTATTTTTCTGACGAATTATTAAAAGAATGGACATGGTCAGAAAGATATCCAGGACATGCTGAAATTAGAAGGTATATGAATTTTGTTGCTAAAAAATTTGATCTCAGAAAAGATATTCTTTTTCAACAAAAAGTTAGTAGTGCAACTTTTAATAGTAATGAAAAAAAATGGAAAATAGTTACTAATAAAAAAATTGAGTTTAGTGCTAAGTTTTTTATATCTGCTGTTGGTTGTTTATCAAATGCTAATATTCCAAAAATAAAAGGACTAGAAAATTTTGAGGGAAAACACTACCACACTGGAAACTGGCCTAAAAATGGTGTCTCATTTTCTGGTAAAAAAGTTGGCCAAATTGGGACTGGATCTACTGGTATTCAAGCAGTTCCTGTTATTGCTGAAGAAGCTGAATATTTAACTGTTTTCCAAAGAACTGCAAATTATAGCATTCCTGCAAGAAATAAACCTTTAACTTCAGAATTTAAAAAACATGTAAAAGAAAATTCAAATTTATACAAAAAACTAGTAAAACGTACACCTAATGCTCATCCTTTTGAAATAAGTAATCGTAAAGTTGCTGACGTAGATCAAGAGGAATTAAATGAAATTTATGAAAAAGCCTGGGAGATAGGGGGGCTTCAGTTTAGGGCAGTATTTAATGATTTAGTAACTAACATTGATGCTAATAAAACAGCCTCTGATTTTATAAAAAAGAAAATAAGAGAAACTGTTTCAAATAAAAAGTTTGCTTCAATATTGTCAGATATTGACCACCCCTATGCTGGGAAACGTCCACCCATAGACAGTAATTATTTTGAAACTTTTAATAGGGATAACATAAATTTAGTTGATCTTCGTAGTGATCCTATTGAGAAAATTGACAAAACTGGAATTAAAACCAAAAATAATCATTTTGAATTAGATATAATTGTTTTTGCAACTGGCTATGACGCGATGACTGGACCATTATTGAATATGAACATAACTGGGAAAAATAATTTAAAACTAAAGGATGCATGGAAAGAAGGACCAAAAACTTTTTTAGGTCTTCAGATACCAGGGTTTCCAAATATGTTTACAATTACAGGGCCTGGTAGTCCTTCAGTTCTAACAAATATGCCAATGGCTATCGAACAACACGTAGAATGGATTACGGATTGCATAGAATATATGAACAAAAAAGATTATTCAACAATTGAAGCTAATACAAATTCTGCTGAGAAATGGGGTGCTGAGGTAAATTCAGTAGCCAATAAAACACTTTTACCAACTGTAAAACATTCTTGGTATTTGGGAGCAAACATTCCTGGCAAGCCTAGAGTTTTCATGCCATATGCAGGCGGTCTTCCAAAATATACTGAAGTTTGTGACAATATTAAAAACAATAACTATAAAGAATTCAATTTGAATTAGTTGTTAATCATCAATGGTATTTTTTATTTGATTAATTTTATTCCTAATTTTTTTCATTCTTTCTTCAAGAACGTTTTTCTTAGGCGGGTTATTTGAATCAAATTGATCTAAGAGATTAGACATTTCATTTGCTAATTCATTACTTTGTCTATTCGAATCTAAAAGTCTTATCTGAGTTTTTCTAATTAATGCACTTAATACGACATTAGATTTAATCATTTTTGTAAAATATGACTTTGGTATTTTTTTTGCTACTAACTTTTGAGCACATACTTTAGCGGTCACTGTTCTTGGAACGTTAAGTAAAATAGAAGTTTCTCCAAATATTTCTCCCATTCCAAGTCGGTTAAGTTTTAAGCCATCTTTTGTTTCAATGTTTACATATCCTTCTAAAATTAAATATGCTTCTGATGCTTCATTACCTGCTTCATATATTACTTCACCAGGTTCCCAAATTGCTGACTTACCATTGTCTTGCATCTTATACTCCTACTGAAGAAAAAGTAAAAAATTTTACACAGGAATATCTAATGGCTCCATCCAAAAAATGTATCCATAAAATATTAAATAACAGTAAAATAATAAATAAGCCCACCACGGTTTAGGCTTGAAAGTTTTGCTTTTTTCTTCAATAACCTCTAATTCTTCTTTATAATTTTTATAATAATTCATCATAAAATTAGATCTACCCAAATAATTTCTCCACTATAAATTTAAATTTTAAATATCTAAAAAAATTGTTTCTTTTTCACCTTGTAAAAGTATATTAAATAAATAGCTACCTTTTTTAATTTTTTTGGCAATTAAACTATTTACATTACTATTATTAATTATAGATAGAAGTGGATCATTTTTCAATTCATCACCTTCAAAATATATTCGAGTATTAAGCGTCATATTAAGGCCTCTTGATGAAATAGATAATGAAATATGTGGACTATGGATTTTCCCATCAAAATCCTTGAATGTTCCAGGTTTAACTGTTTTCAAAACGAATTTTTTTGTCAAATTATTTGGAATAAACCTAGCAAACCCACTGTCTTCTTTGAATTCTCCTTTTTCATCACATTGCCAAGTTTCTAGCATCACATCATCTAAAGCAATCCCATTACCATCAAAAACAGAACCTTCAATAGTTATTAATTCGTTCTCATTTTTATTCTTAAATGGTTTTTCTCCCAAATCGTTTTGATAAAGTTTTTTAATTTTAATTGCATTAGGCATACAACCTATATGAAGAAAAGGGCCTGCAGTTTGAAAAGGGGTTTCATCAAGATTTTCTTTTGAAGTATTCAAATTAAAGCCCTTCTCTTCTATTTTCAAAATATGTTTGTTTAATACCCCTTAAAACAATATTAAATTTATAAGCTAATAGATTTTGTGTATTTGATCTAGAAGTATCCAATGCCCCAATTAAACTTTTTTTTGCTTTTTCATCAGCAATAGAGTTAACCATTGGGCAATTTTTTAAGAGAGGATCACCCTCAAAATACATTTGCGTTATTAATCTTTGTCCAAAACTTTTGCCAAATACAGAAAAATGTATATGCATTGGCCTCCATTCAATTCCTCGATTTGGATATGGATATGGTCCAGGTTGAATGGTTAAAAATTCATAATAACCTGTTGATGTAGTCAGACATCTTCCACAACCTGCAAAATTAGGATCAATTGGTGCTGAATTTTTATCATTATCATGTAAATATTTACCAGCTGAGTTAGCTTGCCAAATTTCTATAAGTGCTCCTTCAATTGGATTAGTAAATTGGTCAGATACAGTCCCGTAAACAATAATTTTATGACCAAGTGGAGAATTGTTATTTTTAGAAAAATTTAAAGTTAAATTGTTGTCTAGTTCACCAATAATACTTTTGTTAAATATCGGCCCTAAAATTTCACTATCTGAAGATGAAAACGAAATTTTTTTATTTTTAGGAGCTCTAAAAATACTAGATTTATAATTAGGAAAATCTACTTTAGGTTGTTTATTATAATTTCTTCTAATTAGTGATTTAACATTCATATTTTTTCCTAAATTTACCAAATTATTTTTTATTGAGGTTAATAAGGTAAACCAACATAATTTTCTGCCAAAACTCTCTGAGATGCAACAGAATTTTCTAGATATTCTATTTCTGAGTCCTGTATTCGTTGATCAAAAGAAGACTGTTTAGGAAATTTATGAAAAGTGGTTGTCATCCACCAGCTAAATCTAATAGCTTTCCAAACTCTTGATAAGGCATTTTGTGAATACATTTTTAAATCATCTTTTGTATTAAATTTGTAATATTTTTTTAAAGCATTATGTAAATAATACACATCTGAAACAGCTAAATTTAAACCTTTGGCTCCAGTTGGAGGCACTATATGAGCAGCGTCACCAACTAAGAACAATTTTTTCCAACTCATAGGCTCACAAACAAATGAACGCAACGGAGCAATTGATTTTTCAATTGAAATTCCTGTTACAATTGTATCCGCAGCCTCAGTTGGAAGTCTTTTTTTTAGTTCATCCCAAAATTTTTTATCTGTCCAATTTTCAATCTTTTCATTTATCGGAGTTTGTATGTAATATCTACTCAATTTTTTGTTTCTCATCGAGGCTAGTGCAAAACCATTACCATGATTTGCATATATTAATTCATCACTTACTGGAGGAGTTTCTGATAAAATCCCCAACCAACCAAACGGATATATTCTCTCATAATTTTTAACTATTGATTTAGGTATAATGCTTCTACTTACTCCATGAAAACCATCACATCCAGCGATCCAATCACACATGATTTTCTTTTCCATACCATTTTTTTTGAATGTTACAAATGGAGTTTCTGTGCTAACAGCTTGAGGTAAAACATCCTCAGCATTGTTTATTATTTCCCCATTTTCTTTTTTTATTATGCTATATAAATCCTTAGTTACCTCTGTTTGTCCATAAACGGTTACATGTTTATTAGTTAATTTTTTTAAATTAATTCTAAAACCGTGATTTTTAAATGATAGTTGTATACCATCGTGTATAAAGCCTTCTCTTTCAAGCCTATTCGAAACACCTGCTTTTTTAAGCATTTCAATTGTTCCACTTTCCAAAACTCCAGCTCTAATTCTACCAGTAACATGCTCTTCGGATTGTTTTTCGAGAACTATATTGTTGATACCATCAATAGACAAAAGTCTTGATAATAATAAACCTGAAGGACCACCTCCAATAATTACAACATTTGTCCTCATACAAATTTATCCTCAATTAATAATTACTTTAAATAGGTTACCAATAAAAACATACTTCCAATTATCTGAAGAAAATTTATAAATACTGAGAATTTATGTAATTTGTGAAACTTACTTTCATCCCCTAAATCTTTCGATTTATTAATCATAGGCATTAAGACTTGCCTTGAGAAAATAAATCCAAACATAATAAGTAAAAATATTAACATTGATAATTTATTTTCATAATATGTTGAAAGGATAAGACCAATAACGCTAAGAACAAAACCATAAAGATAATATTTTGGAAAGAAAATTCTTAGAAATTTAGATGACTGTTTTTCATCCAATACTCTGAACACAGAAGTAGCTACTACTAATGGGAAAAAAATCATAAAACTTAATATTGCTCCAGCCACCAATGTTAACAAATTTCACTCCTATCATATGAATAATTTTTATTTTCTTATATCAATTATTATCATAAAGTATACTTTGTTTTAATAAAGTTTTAATGAGCAATTATAATGAACAAAAATATCATGCCTTATTCCGTAGATACATTAATTTCAGAAAAAGAAATAAAGAAACGTATTATTGAATTAGGCGAAGAGGTGAACCTTTTCTACAAGGAGACAAAAAAACTTTTAGTAGTTGGATTATTAAGAGGTTCTTTTGTATTTATTGCTGATTTAGTAAGAGAGCTTAAAATACCTGTTGAAGTTGATTTTATGACTGCCTCTAGTTATGGAAACACTATGCAATCTTCAAATAATATTAGAATTTTGACAGATTTAAATACCGATATTAAGAATTTAGATGTATTATTGGTAGAAGATATTATTGATACTGGACATACTCTTAATCAAGTAATTAAGTTACTAAAAAGTAGAAAACCTAAAAGTCTGGAAATATGTTGCTTATTAAATAAATTTTCGCGACGGGAAACTGATATTGAAAGTAAATGGGTAGGTTTTGACATTCCAGACGAGTTTGTCGTTGGTTATGGAATTGATTACGCACAAGATAATCGACATTTGCCATTTATAGGTAAAGTTGTACAAGAATAAGTTGGGAATAGCTTTAATTATTTACCTTATTTAGGATAATCGTGGAGATTTTAAAAAGCTATTCCCTTCATAGTGAGTTTTGCAAATTATATGCCAAAAAAATTTATATTTATTCTATTTTACTAAAATCTTTTAAATCAATTCTAGGAGAGTATTCTACCTCACACTTATCTTCGGTAAATGAGACTGTTCCTCCCATTTCCCTAATATCTTGCCAAAATTGATTAGTCCATCCAGCCCTTTGTTTGTTGACGTATTCCTTATTTTTGAAAAGATGAAATATCTCTATTGAGTTTTCGGTAACATTTGTAAAAGCTCTAATTATCATTTCTCCATCTTGAAACATATCTTTACTTCTACTTTTTAGAGCATTTATTATAGCCTCTTTTGCCAATTTATTTTGAAACTTGATTGATCTAGTCACAGCCCACATTATTTTCTCCTATAAAATTCTAAAATTAAAATTTTTAACTCCATGGTTTGATCACTATTTTTATTGCATCATCTATTCTTTCTCTTGCATACTTTAAAGCAGTTGGTAGATCTGATAAATTAAAAGTATGAGTGTGTACAAGTTTTGCATCAAATCTTTTTTCTTTCATAAATTGCATAGCTCTTTGTGTAGCACTTTTACCCTCACCTCGTATTCCAAACATATAAATATTATTTATAACCATATGTGGTATGTTTATCTCAACGGGCTTGTGAGGGAAGGCTGCAAGGCATATTTTACCTCCTCTATTAGTCATCAAAATTGCATTATTCAAAGCTTCTTTTGTTCCTGCACACTCAATGACATAATCAGAACCTTTTTCTCCAACAATTTTTTTTACACTTTGAACAATATCTTTTTCATGCATAACATTAAGAGTGAAATCTGCGCCAAGTTGCCTTCCTATTTCAAGTCTGCTTTCTCTGGTGCCAATTAATATCACTGGCCCTGCCCCTAGAGCTTTAGCTCCTGCAACGCCTAATAATCCTATTGGGCCAGGGCCTATTACTACTAAGCTTTCCCCAGCAATTAATCCTCCTAATTCTGTAAGACCATACATTGTAGTTCCTGCTGTAACTACTAAGGTAGCTTCTTCATCTGACATGCTATCAGGAACTTTTATAAGTGTATTTACGTTAATTACAGCATATTGTTTAAATCCACCATCTGTTGTAAAGCCGTTTGCTCTGTGACCCTTATTTACATTTCCATAGTTTAGACCATAGTTATGGCATGAAGTATACATTCCCATCCTACATCTTTTGCATTGACCACAACCTGAATGAATTTCTACGGTTACCCTGTCACCAATATCAAATTCATCTACTGATGGTCCTAATGCTACAACTGTCCCCATATACTCGTGTCCAGGAGTGAAGTTTTTATTAAATGGTAATCCGCCTTCTATTAGAGCCGGCAGACCATGACTAATAACATCAAGATCTGTTGCACATATAGCTACTGCATCAATTTTGACTAGAACTTCTGCTTTACCTGGCATAACTATAGGCTTTTCAATTAACATCAGTTCGTCTGGGTCTCCTAAGACCCATGCTTTCATTTTTTCTGGTAAAGGAAACTTATCTGAGGTCTTACCATTAAATCTAATTGATATAATAAATCCTAAATAAAATTTAATGAATCCATTTAATATAAGTTTTGTCAAATAAGATTAAATATCAAATCTTATCTTTTAATTTATATTCCCGCCATGTTGTAAATAATCCTGACCCAATAACTATTAGTGAGCCTACAATAATCATCAAATCTATACTTTCAGAAAAAATTGTAACACCAATAATTGATCCAAATACTAACTGAAGATACGAAAATGGTTGTACAACTGAAGCCTCAGCTACTTGAAGTGTTTTGACCATCATAAAATGTGAGGTGGCACTTAAAAGACACATTATAAAAAGCCACAAATAATCCTCTCTAAGAATATTATCCCATATGAAAAGACTGATTAAACTCATCGTTACGACACCACCAATTCCTGTCCAGAAAAAACTCGTTACTGCATTATCTGATTTTGAAACATATCGTGTTAAGATAAGATAAACTGCAAACATGATTGCACCAATGATTGCAAAAACAGATCCTTCTGAAATGACATTTGTAGTTGGTCTTAAAATTACAATAACCCCTATAAATCCTGTGAAAATTGCCAACCATCTCCTCCATCCAAACTTTTCTCCTAAAAAAGGAACAGACAAACCTGCAACAATTAATGGGTAACACGCTATAATTGCATGAGTTTCAACTAAACCTAATAACGTGAATGTGTAAACAACTAAGCAATTATTTAGCGAAAGAATTACGCCTCTAGAAAATTGAATATAGGGTTGATTTGTTTTTAAAATTTCTGATATTGGACTTTTAATAAAGAAACATGAAATTAAAATAATTAGAGCAATAAACCAGTAACGCATTGTCACAAGTGTGAATACATTATTATTTTCTGCAAGATATCTGGAAAATCCATCCATGCTTGAAAACATAAATGTTGTAATAACCATAAGGCTAATTCCATAAAGAACATTATTTTGCATTAAAAGAACTCAATATGAGAGGTAAAGTCAGTATATATTAACAAAAAAATTAATAACAAGAAAAAAATAGAGACCCATAGGTCTCTATTTAAATAAGGAGGAATATATAATAATTACTTTATAAATTTTATAACGACACAATAAAAAAATGTTTAATTATTATTTAGAGAGTTTTGCAGATCTAATACTTTTTTTATATGTAAGTTAGCTTCTTCAATTTGAAATTTATCAAAGTCCTTAACTGGTTCTCTACAATAATTTGTATTAAAAATTCCTTCTTTTACACGCAACATTTTTGAAAATTTGATAGATATATCTATATGCTGATGTGTAAATGATAAAATTGGTAAGATTTGAGAAAACAATCTTCTCGAGTCTTCTTTTTTATTTTCTAAATATAAATTATAGATTTTGTTATAGATTAGCTCCATAGTTGATGGAATTAGAGCATGCACCCCCCTATTCAAGGCCTCAATCATCCCCATAATTGCCCAACCACCGCTGAGATGTAACTGATGATTAGTTATATCTAAAACTCTTGTATATTTTGGACCTGAATTAAGGACCTCAATTTTCAAACTTTTAAATTTATCGATATTTTTATGTAATAAAATTATATCTTCATCACTCATTCCATAATCTGTCCATGATAAATCTTGTATCATAAGATTATCTGGACCAACTTGAGCAATTTCATTAAAACATTGGACCAATTCACTACCAAAAATATTTTCGGGTACTTGACATAATATCCAATCAGCACCTAATTCCTTTGCATTTTTAGACAATGAAATTCTTTCCATCTGATTTTTGGCAGTGCAACTTACAATGATTGGAACTCTACTTTTATTGTAAGTTACACATTCATTTAATAAGATATTTTTTTCATCAAAACTGAGACTGGAATTTTCTCCAGCAACTGCACCAACAAGCATGCCAGCACATCCAGTTAAAATAGTATGGTCTATTAATTTTCTTAAGCAAGGTAAGTCAATTTTATTTTTTTCATTAAATGGTGTGTGCAAACTAGGTATGATACCCTTCATATATGAAATATCGTTTGCTAATTCAGCCAATTAATGTACCGTTTTCAAGTTTGACATCAGGTCTTAGTAAATGTACGTCCTTACCAGAAATTGCACCAAGTACAAGAACTTCAGAAGTGAAACCTGCAATTTTTTTTGAAGGTAAGTTACAAACAGCTACCACCTGTCTATCAACTAGTTCTTTTAATGAATAATTAGTAATCTGAGCAGAAGTTTGTTTTATACCAATAGCTTTACCAAAATCAATTTTTAAAATATATGCTGGTTTTATTGCTTTTGTGTTTTTTGAGGCATCTAAAATAGTTCCTAAAACAATATTTAGTTTTGTAAAATCATTGATAGAAATTTGTTCTTTGTTTGATAAATCCATTGTTATAATTTTTTATTCAACCTAACTAAGTTATCCATTTTTGACATATTTTGAACCATTTGAGATTTTAATATGCCGCCATAGTCTATAATGATGTTTCTATAAAAAACGTCGCCATCAACTATTCCAGTTGACTTTAAATGTAGCGATTCTGTTTCAATATCAGCAGTAATTATTCCTTCGACAAAAATATTTTCAGCAGATACAGCTCCATTAAAAATACCTGATTTTTTTATGAATAAGTTTTTTACTATTAGGGAACCATCAAACTTCCCAAAAAGCTCTATATCCTCTGATCCAGAATATGATCCATTAAATGATGATTTTTTTGCTATTTTAATTAATTTATTCAATGTATTTTTCCAACTAACTAATCTTGGAGATAATATGGAAATAAATCAATACTAAATAATTTTTCTAATCATTATTCCCAATACACTTTAAAATTATATTTTTTGTAAATATTTCATTATAATTATTATTTATAGATCTTAAATTAGCATTGAAAGCTAATGATTTGTCTTTAATTATAAACACGTAATTTAGTATTGGGTTTTCTTCAGGTGAAACCTTGCTAATGGCCATTAGAGCTATTTTTGAATTCTCTACAATTTTATATTCTACAGTTTCACCTTTTTGATCTTCATATTTTACTAATTCACCCTTTACAGTCATTTTAGACAAATGACCATGTTTTTTGTCTATGCATGAATATTCAAGGGCATAACAACTAAATGAGAAATACAATAAAAAAAGAACCGAATAAAAAAATTTCATTAAGCTTCCCATATTTAAAATAAATTAGTACAAAACGTTTAAATTTATAGAAAAATATTTTATTATTTTTTTGTAAATAAACTTACAAAAAATTAAAAAAAATGAATAGCAAAAATTTATTATTATTTGTATTTTGGGGTATGGCTTTTTTAGTAATCAGCTGGTCGCTGCCTTTTTTTGCTAGAGAAAATCATTATTTAACTAGTCTTTTGTCATACTGCATGTCAATTATAAAATGACAAACTTTTAAAAAAATGTATAAGGATGTGATTTAAAATTACGAATTGATATCTAATGAATTTCGCAAAGAAAAAATTAATTTTACTTTCATCAATAATCATTTCTTTTATTATTATTTTAATTTTGACTTTTCTTTTTGCAGAATATCTTTCACGTAAAAATGCCCCACAAAAAATATCACAAATAATCGATAAAGTTCATTTAATTGATCATTATGGACAACCTTTTAAAAGTACTACTCTTAAAAACAAACCCTCATTGTTATTTTTTGGTTTCACAAATTGTCCAGAGATTTGCCCCACAACACTTGCTGATTTGTCAGAAATTACCAAAGAAGTCACATCAACTGTTGATGAAATAAATATTATTTTTGTTACTTTAGACCCAAAAAGAGATGATAAAAAACATCTCAAAGATTATATCCAATATTTTGATGGTAATATTATTGGTGTGACAGGTGATAAAATTGAAATAAAAAAATTTGCAGAGAATTGGGGAGTCTTTTATGAAACTGTCAAAACTTCAAAAAATAATTATACTCTTAACCATACTGCAACTGTATTCATGATTGATGAATTAGGAAATTTTAAAGGAACAATATCCTGGGGTGAAAATGAAACTTCTATAATTCAAAAAATTAATAATTTGAGAAAACTTAATTAACAATATACCCTAAGCTAATGAGTTTATCTTTTACTCTATCTGAAGATAAAAAATTTAAAAATATCCTTGCCTTTGATTTTTTCTCGCCATTTTTTAGTAAAATTGCATCTTGTTTTATAGGAGAGTATAAATTCTGAGGAATATCCCAAACTTTACCTTTTTTACTTTTAATAACAAAATCAGATTTCGATATAAAACCTATATCTAAATTACCATAATAATTCATAAGAAAAACTTGATTAACATTTTTACTTAAAACAATTTTTTTTTCTAATATATTAAAAATTTTCAAAGATTTTAATACTTCTTTAGCAGCCAAGCCATAGGGCACATATTTTGGATTTCCTAATCCAATATATTTAATTTTCTTAGACAAAATAATATTTGGAAATGTAAAGTTAAAAAAATCCTTGTTTGTACTAAACAAGAGTAATTTACCCGTTGCGTAGGTAAATCGTGTTCCTTTAACTCCTTTACTAGTATTCTCAAGTTTTTTTGGAAGTTCTTGATTAGCTGAAAGAAAAATATCTAAAGGAGCCCCGTTTATGATCTGAGAGTATAAACTTCCACTAGAGCCACTTGAAAGAAAAATTTTAGTATTATTTTCTTTTTCGAAGGTTTTTTTTATAAAATTTATAGGCATTAAAAAGTTTGAAGCTACACCTATATGGATTTCATTAGCAAGCAATTTTTTATAAGGAAAAAATACAAAAAATATCAAAATGTATGACGCAGTAATAACTGTTTTTATTTTTTTAATTAAAATATACATTAAATCAATTAAATAGTGAGACTAGATAGTAAATGAAAAATATTAGTATTGATAATGACAAAATAAAAATTATTAAAAATGTTTGCACATAATCTTTAATTAACACTGTAATAAATTGTTTTGTTTCTTTAAATCCCAAGAAAAGCAAACAAAACACAAGTGAAATGGGAAAGGTTAAAAAAAATAACGTAGAATAGAACCAAAACTTAAAGAATCCCATTTCTTTAAATTTATTTTTCTCTTGAGTGAAATTGATTTTATTCCCCTTAAAAATACGGCTTAATTTAAATGTAACTCATCATTAACTGAAATAATTCCAGTTTTTTTAACCTTTGCATAAACCCCCAAATCTAAATGACCAAAATAAGAATTAATTTCATTAGGTATATTGATATCTCTGACACCATTTTCAGGATTTACATTTGTTGCCGCACATCTTTGGGTTCTTTTAAAAACTTCTAAAACACTTTTGCCAATTTTAACTTTTTTACCGACCCAATCAAACTCCTTCCAAGGATCAATGTTGTCAATCAATAAATTTGCTCTAAATCTAGATGGATCAATTTTTTTACCTATTTTTTTTTCAAAATCAATGATTGTGTTTAGATTAATTATAGAAATAGCCTTGTCGGGAAGGTCTGAAAATGAATGTTTAAGGTTTTTTTTATTATAATTATTTTTTTCTTGGACTAACTTTGGTTTATTATTATCACCTAAGTTTAAATATTTTTGAAAAAAAACTTCAACTTTATTTATGTTAATTTCATTATTAAGAATTTCATCTAGAACTATTTTATTATCAACTTTTGCTATTAATCTTTTTGATTTACTAATAAACTCTGTCCTTAATTTAGCTAACTTTTCTTCATTAACTAAAGCTAAAAAGTTTGTTTTTCTTAAATATAAAGGATTATTTTCATCAAATGAAACATGCGATCTAGCAAATGCATATTCACGATCTCCTAACAAAACTTGATCTTTTTCTAATAAAATTTTTTTAATGTTTTCACCAGATAGACCTTTTATTGGATATCTAAAAATTTTTTTTAATATGGTCATCTTTTAAATTTTTGAAATTAATCTGAGCAAGTTATTAGATTGCATATTACGAATAATATTCAATCGAATATAAGTTTTGATTTCAGGATTTTACCTCTTTAAGTAACTAAGATGCAGTTTCAAATAAAACCTCAGGGTTTGACATCGTTTTAATTTCAAGAACATTTCCATTAGGATCTTCAACAAAAAATGTTTCTTGTTCAAATTTAGAGCCTATAAACCTTCTATACGGTTTATCAAAATAATCTATATCACTTGCTTCTATTCTTTTTTTTACTTCTTCAAAATCATTTTCTTCTAGATGGACTCCAAAATGAGGTACACAAACGTCACCCATGTCAACATCGTGTCTTTCTCTAAATTGTTTTGACTTGGTTTCGTGTAATGTTAATTCATTTCCCCAAAAATTAACATCAATCCAACGACCTTCTTCCTGATTTCCAGTTTTACAACCTAATATATCACAATAGAATTTTAAAGCAGTTTTAATATTTCCAGCAGGTATTGCTAGATGAAAACAGTTAGTCATTGTTTATCTCCTAATAAAAAATTTAAGTTTAACAAAGTTTCAATATCGAAATTACATAAGCAATTTTTTGTTATTGTTTATAATATTTTATAAGTGCAAATAAGTCAAAATTAGCTTATAGACTTCAAGAGTGTTTTTAATAATTTTTTTGATTTACCATAAACTTTGACTTTTTTGATTTTATCTAAGTTACTTTTATCATCTCCAACAATAACTAAGCCTATCATTCCCATAGCTTTATGGGGAGTACATTGATATAAATATATCCCAGATTTAGTAAATTTAAAATTTGCATCTTTACTTATTTTTGATTTGAATTTAGACACCCCTTTTGGCATACCAATAAATTCTACATTGTGACCTTTATCTACAGACTTCCAAGTTACTTCATCATTAACTTTAATAGATATAACTTTTTCAGAATAAACCATTTTTTCTTTTCCAAGTTTATTTAACATATCAATAGTGTGATTTTCTGCGTGAGCAAAACTTGAAACTAATAAATATAAGAACACTGATAGAACAGAAACTGATTTAGTTATAAACATTTTTTTCCTCTTTATAATTTATGTATATATAAGTATTTAGAAATTAATTTTAAACCCATATTATAACAATTAAAGAAGATATTAATGTATAAAATTTAAATATACAATTTGTGAAAAAAAATCTTAGTAGGTTAATAAAATCAGAACTTCATTTCAGAGAGCAGAACAGCTAGTTGGGCACCATGCATGTCTCTATCAAAAATGTCTCCTTGTATTATCTTCCTTGGAAACGAAAATTTAATTACATTTAAATTATCAATCTCAAATCTCTTCAAATCTTGTTCACTTATCATAAGTAAACTTGAAATTTTTGAATTTTTTAATTGATTACAAACAACCTTATATGTCTTTTTATCTTCACAAAATATATCAATAGTAATCCAAAAAGGTCCTGCGTTCTTGGATCTTATTTTTTTTACTTTTTCACCTAGAGTTGGCACATTATACCTCAGAAATTTGAATTTGAAATGCATCCATTGGGTCATCCAATTCTAAAATATGGTTCAATGCAAATTCATAAACGCACCCCCTATCTGAATGAACTGGAGAAAATGGAAACGCAAAGGTAGGGAGTTCTTCATTAAAAGAAAGTGGAAAATGTAATAAAAATGGATTTATTAATTCTGCTATTTCGGTGGATATTTTATCTTTTGATGTGATCAAACACAAAACACCTACTTCAACAGGATTACCTAGGTTTTTTTCTAACTCTCCCAAGATTGAATTGAGGCCTATATGTCTGAATTCAAGTGAATATTCTGAAGAGTCAATATTCATTCTTTCATTAATTTCTTTATTTAAGAATTTTGATAGCTTATTTGTCCATTTTTTTGCATTTTTCACATAATTATTATCTCTTAATAAGACTAATAAAGAAGTTTGATATCCTGAAATTTTAGCTCCTTCTAACTTAACACTGTAATTTTTTGATGAATTCCAGGTTGCACCCTCAACTCGAACCTTTTTTTTATCAATATTATAATAATTTGAGTGACTTACATCCATATATCCTCCAGGCTCATGTAAAATATAAGGATCTGCGTTTTCGTAAAGCATATGGGCAGCAACTGTTTCAGAAGTGCAGAATGCATTTTTAGACATTGGCTCGACAGTAAATCCGGATTTATCAAATTCTACCATCACAACGCCAGATGTAGGGTTTGTTGAACATAACGCGCCACATTCAGCAACTTTAGCTCCATGCCAAGAAGAACCAGGATTAGCCCCTTTCATTAATGGCAATGCAGAAATAATTGCAGTATCAGTTGTTCTACCTGCAAGAATAATATCAGCCCCTGTATTGATGCACTCTTGTATTTGTTCAGCACCTGCAAGCGCAACGATATTTGTCATTTCTTCAATTAATTGACCATTTAGCATAGGGGCAGGGTTTAAAGGAAAAATCTTACGTAATTGTAAATTTTTTTTAATAAAGTTTTTTTCTTGTTGGCAATATAATTTGGCAATTTTTATGTTTTGATTTAATTCTTCAGCTAATTCAGTCGTAATATTTTCCATCCAATCAACCATATTATTAGTTCCACAGGTGCCACAGGAACCAATTACAAGTGGTACATTAGCTTTTTTTCTTGCTATCATTAGACTTTTCCACTCTGCTTTTATAGCAGCGCGTGAATATTTCGATGTTCCTGAACCTAAAGAATATGGACCGCTATCTGTAGAGCCTCCGTCAATACTAATAATGTCTGGGTTATTTTTAACACCATTGTTAAGAGCTTCTAGATCAAAACCAAGACCAAGAACTCCTGAAGGAACTAATACTTTAATAGGTATCATTGTATAACTTTAGTAACAGTTAACTTTTCATAGAGCTTAAGTTTATTTATTATTAATCTAATTAATACAGTACATCCAATTTTTTTCATTAACAACTTCGCCTATAAATAAAAAGGGGCTGTTTCCTGTCTTTTTAGCATAATATATTAAATCAGCGCTCTGATCTGATTTTATTGTTAATCTGTTATTCTTTGATAATCCTTTTGACCCAACAACTAATACAAATTTAGATGACAAATCGACAAGACCACTTTTTGGCTGTCTGGGAGCCATTATCCTATTGTATTTATATCCCCATGAATTCAAACAATTAATAGAAATATCAATATGTTTAGCCTTAACTTTAATTAGGCATTGTTGGAAAATATTTTTATCTAAACCTTCTAAACTACGAATTGGATAATCAAAATTTATATCTTTAATAGAGGAAACATTTTTCCATTTATCAAGCTGATTATCTGATGGAATAATAATAATAGTATTAAAGTATAATTTTGATTTAACTAAAATGCTTAGCTTAATTTCTGAATTAAATTTTTTATTATCTAAAACTTTAGTCTCAAAATTTTGAGGATTAATTTTTTGTTTATGCAATTTTATAATTTTATTTATATCATTCCTTTGAGACAAAGGAGTTACAACTTTGTTTTTAAAAAGTTTAATAAACTTTTTACCTCCCTTTTCTTTTCCATAATATTTGTAATACTGATTGTCTAAAACACTCAATTGATATAATGAATCAAATGATGGAGGCGCTAATTCTCTGATTCCCATTATATTATTATTGGAACCAATTGAATGCCATTTTGAAAGAGTACCTTTTGACATCCCAAGCTTTTGAGCTAACTCAACTTGTCTATTTTCTAACTGATTCAAAGCATTTGTTATTGCATCAGCCATCTCAAATATACTGTTTTTGACTTTGTTTTTGGCCAAATTAATTTTTATAACATGATCATCAATTGACATTATGTTTGGAATTTGTGTTTTCATTTTTTAGATTTAATTTTATTGTTATAGTTAAATAAATATTTTACTAAAATTTTTTTCCACCTTCTTGAAGGCGATTTGTAAGTTTATGATCTGCTCGAGACTTATTATACTCTAATTTTTCATAAATTGTTTCACCTAAGTTAAAACTCCTAGATTCAGCTAGATCAAATATCCGAATGACAGCATCAGCCAGTTCAACTTCCATCATTGATTTGTGTTTTAAATGATTGTCCATTAATCCTTTTCTTGCACCTTCCATAGCTTCACTTATTTCTGAATGTATTAGACACAATAATTCTCCAACGTTTCTATCTTTTTTTTTTCCTTCAGCATCATGCCACCAACCACCCTTTACAGCTGCTTCATGACAATCTTTTACACAACCATTAATACCTATAATATTTTTATTCATTAATTAATCCCTCAAGTAATTAAACATTAAATATTGGACAATATTAAAAAACTTGCCATACCTATTGATATTGTAGCAAGAACATTATTCCAAATTATTGAAACAGTTATTGCTATTAAAGCAGCATATAGTTTGAAATTTTCAATTAAGAAAAAATTGTTATTTTCAATAATTGATAAGTCATTAACAATAATGGGAGTTAAAACTGCTAAAGGAATATATTTAAATGTATGTTTCACAGATAACGGTAAATCACTTGAAAATATACCTGAAAGAGGAATAAATCTAATCAAAAAAGTAATGACGCCACATAAAATAATTAACGACCAAATCATGATTTTTTATCCCATCTACTTGAAGCCATTCCAGCTAAGATACCAGTAAGGCCTGACAAAATTATCCAGAAATTAATATCTAAGTTTTTAAAAATGAGTGCTGAAATTCCTGATGAAACAACTGTGATAAGAGTTGATTTTGATTTAATCATTGGGATAATTATAGCTATAAAAGTAAGTGGTATGATAAATTGCAAATCCAAAAATTCTGGCAAATCATTACCTAACCAGACACCAAATAATGTAGAAATTTGCCAAGATAAAAATAATGTTATACCAGAACCTAAAAGGTGATAATGAAGTATTGAATTATCTGAATGGTTTATGAATTTTCTAATTGATACAGCATAAGCTTCATCAGTTAGTAAATAAGCGAGTGTCACTCGCCAACTTAAAGATAACTTATTTAAATATTCAACCATTGAAATACTATATAATAGATGCCGTGAATTTATTGCACCTACAGTTGTGACTATCACTCCATATGGAGTAGAATTTGATAAAAGTTGAACAAATGCTATCTGACTAGCCCCACCAAAAATAATTGAAGACATAAGAAGGGCTTGCAAGAAAGTTAAACCACTTTCAATAGCCATAACTCCATAAATAATACCAAAGGGAAAAACACCTAATTGTAAGGGTAACTCTTGAAGAACACCTTGTTTAAATATTTGCCACTTTTTCATAATATTTATTATAAACTTTTTAAGATTAATAAAACTGATATATATATATAAATTATAATACTAAAAATTATAAACCCAAAATTTTGAGATTAAAATTTGTTAAAATCTGAACGAACTAAATTTATAATGGATTTTTTGGAACAGACTTATCCAAACACGCCAGTTCCACTTAATAACAAAAATGTTTTTGAACTTTTGGTCGCTGTATTGCTTAGTGCACAGTGTACAGATGAACGTGTAAATAAAGTAACACCCTCATTATTCAAAATTGCCGATAATCCTTTTGATATGGAAAAAATCCCTGTTGAAAAAATTTATGAAATTATTAGACCCTGTGGGCTTGCACCTCAAAAATCTAAAGCAATTTCAAATCTTTCTAAAATTCTCGTTAATAAATTTGATGGGATGGTTCCCAAGGATATAAATGAATTAGAAAAATTACCTGGTGTTGGGCACAAAACAGCAAGTGTTGTAGTTTCTCAAGGATTTGGTATACCTGCTTTTCCAGTAGACACACATATTCACAGGCTTGCTCAAAGATGGGGTTTGACTAATGGTAAAAATGTTAAAACAACCGAGAATGATTTAAAACGTTTATTTCCCAAAGAAAAATGGAACAAACTTCATCTACAAATAATATTTTATGGTCGTGAATTTTGTTCTGCTTGGGCTTGTGACGGTACTGTTTGTAAAATATGTACGACTTGTTACCCAAAAAGAAAAAAAGCTGTCAAAACTAAAAAAAGTTAAAAACTATATAAGTTGAAGTTGAGTGTTTCTTTTTTTTGACGATTTTGTTCTTTTCCTGCTTCCTAATTTTTCAAATACTATGTTTGATTTTTTTCTATAACCTTCTTTTTGAAAAATAGATGATATTTTTGCTTTTGCATTTCTTATTGCTATTGTGTGATCAACAATTGGTTTAGGATAATGCTCTCCAATTAAACAATTAACATTTTCTTGTGTCTTTAGATCCATTTTCCAAGGCTCATGTATCCATATTTCTGGTATGTTTCTGAGCTCATGAACCCATTTTTTTATAAATTTACCATTAATATCATGATCCATTGATTGTTTGATTGGATTATAAATTCTTAATGTGTTGATACCAGTTACTCCAGATTGCATTTGTAATTGACTATAATGAATACCTGGTTCGTAGTCTGTAAAAGTCTGGGCTAAATGATGTCCTGTTTTTCTCCAATCAAGCCAAAGATCATAACTTGCAAAACTAACTAACATTGCCCTCATTCTAAATGTGATCCATCCGTTGTGATTTAAACTTCTCATGCATGCATCTATAAATGGATAGCCTGTCAATCCTTCTTTCCAAGCTTTATAATATTCTAAATTCATATTATCCTTTCTCAATTTATCATAAAAAGGATGCATACATGAAGTTTCTATGGAGGGTTGAGATTCTAATTTCTGAATGAAATGGCATCTCCATGAAAGCCTAGATTTGATTGCATTTAGGTTTCTACTATTAATTGTACTTCTATTTTTTTGAGAATTGATTTTATTTAAATTCAATAGTTTTATTATTTCTTTTAATGAGATAGTTCCCCAAGTCAAATGAGGAGAAATTCGAGAGCATGTTTTTTCAGATATTCCTGGTTTGGAAATATTAAATAAATAATTTTGACCTCTATCGTTGATAAAACTTTGTATTATTTTTAGAGCCTCACTTCTTCCCCCTTTTTGAACTTCACCAATAAAATCGTTTTTAAAAATAGGACTATTTTTTTTAGGGATAGATCCTTCTAAAATTTCATCAATAGACATTAGAGATACAGGGTCAGGAATTAAACTTTCTTTCATTCTTAAATTTCTAATTTTTGACCAATCATCACGTTTTTTTAAATTTCTTACTATACCATTAGTGGGATACTCAATAAGAGGAATATTTTTTTGATTAGACCATTTTTTAACATTTAAATCTCTGTCATAAGTCCATTGATTTCCTGTTTCTTCGTGAGCGTATATTGAAATAATTTTGAATTGTGTTGATAACTCATTAAAAATTTCAGTCACAGACCCTATCCGTACTATCAGCGATTGACCAAGTTTTTTTAATTCTTTTCTTAACTCAATTAAACTGTCATAAATAAAACACCAATGTCTTTTGTTCGAAAAAGGCTGTTTCCAATATTCATTTTCTACGACATATATTGGTAAAATTGGTTTTAGAGTTTTTGAAGCTTCAAATAAAGGTTTGTGGTCTATAGTTCTTAAGTCTCTTTTAAACCACACTATTTGTATTTCAGATTTTTGCATGTTTTGCTTTACGGCCGTAAACCCTCTCTCTCCATATTTGAAAACTTCTTTTTTTTAAGTTTGATCTCATTATTTTTATAACTTCTTTTTCACTTAGGTTTGTTTGAAATTTTATAGAGTCAAAACTTGTTTTGTCACACCAAGCCATTTCTATAATATTGTTGATATCATAATCTTTGTAATTTGTTTTCATTTTGTTTTGATCCTATTTCTTTTACATTTTTCGCTACAATACTTAACTTCATCCCAAACCTTTTGCCATTTTTTTCTCCATTTGAACGGTCTTTCGCAAATGAGACAAATTTTTGAAGGTAAATTCTCTTTTTTTATCATGTTAGGTAACTATTTATATTGGTCTATTTGTGATGTTTTTACTAAAATTGCCGTATGCAAACCTGAGGCAGCAACCTTGCCAGAAGGAGAAAACAGCCTTCCTTCTATTGAAACTATTTGCTTTCCTAATTTAATTATTTTAGCAGTACCTAGTACTTTGCCTTCAGATAATGGTCTATGAAATGTAGTATGAATATCAGTTGAACTTGGTAAATATTTATCTTTTGTAAAAATATTTACACTTATTGAAGTTATTTCGTCTATAGCACTCGTAATCATCCCACCTTGAACCGTATTAAAAGGGTTTAAACATTGTTTTGAAAATTCAAGTTCAAATTTATATATATCATTTTCTAAATTTAAAAATTTTGTTTTAAGTAGCTTATGTGTACCACCTGAATTAGCTCTTTTTAATGAATTTTCTAAACTTTTATCTTCCACGTCAATTTCCTTTGGTATATGATTTATATAAGTATTGAAAATTATAAAAAAAGAAGATGTCCTAAATATATAATGTAGAGGAGTTTTTATGCCTAAAGGTTATTTTTTAAGCGCCCACCGTTCACCTGCGAATCCTGAAAAAAGACAGGCATATCTTGATCTTGCAGGACCTGCCATTTTGAAAGGTAATGGTAAAATATTAGCTAGCACCAATGAAGTAGATGCTCATGAAAATGGTGTTTCTGAACAAACTGTTCTTGTTGAATTTGAAAGCTTAGAGAAAGCAAAAGATTTTTATTATGGTTTTGATTATCAACTAGCTTTAAAAGCCCTGGATGGTGGCGCAGACAGAGATATTAGAATTTTTGAAGGCAAATAATTAATAGAAAATTTAAAGTAACTACTTTTGGTTTGTCATTCTATCATAAGTTTTAAACAAAGACTGGTTTCCATTTTTTCCTTCATTGTGAGCCCTCGATTCCAAATAAAGTGTTTGTACAAGAGACAACCCTGGTAACGGAACTCCACTCTCGAAAGCTGCCTCACTAGCTAACCTTAAATCTTTTAATTGCAAATCTATTCTAAATCCAGCTTGATCATTTTTATCTATCACATGATTTCCTAAATTCTCTAACATCCAGGAATTAGCTGACCCTCCCATTAAGGTTTCTCTTAAAAGGTTTAAATTACCACCTTTTGATTTACAAAGAGCAAAAGCTTCACACATAGCTTGTATGTGAGAACCAACCATTATTTGATTACACATTTTGAAGATTTGACCCATACCAGATTTTCCAGCATAAATTACATTTTTCCCAAAACAATTAAGAATATTAATTGATTTTTTAAATATGTCTTTTTTCCCACCTACCATTATTGATAATTTTGCATTCTGAGCACCTTTGACGCCGCCACTTACTGGCGCATCAAGAAAATCAACCTGTATTTTTTGTAGAGTTTTACCAATTTCAATTGCTGATTTTGATGAAATTGTACTCATATCAATTACAACTGTACCAGGTTTAAGATACGAGTTTATACCAGTACGATCATTGAAAACATTTTCAACATCATTTGTATCTGGCAAAATTGAAATAATAAAATTGCTATTTGCAATACCTCTTAAGTTATTCGCGGACTTTATTTTATCTTTTTCTAACTTTTTTGTAATTTTAGGATTAATGTCATATACCTTAACTTCATATCCTTGCTTTATTAAGTTTTTTAACATTGGCAAACCCATGTTACCTGCGCCAATAAAGCCAATTGATTTAGAAGTTTTATTAGTAATCTTCATTTATTTTCTTTCAGAATTTCAAATAGAAATATTCGAATATCAATTATTTAATATTTTTAAAGTTATAATGAATATAAAATTTATTTCCAACTTAATTTACTAAATCTTAATCATTTCTAAGTACTAATGTAAATTAAAAATAACTCTATAATTAAAATCCTAATTAGATAATTAGCTAAAAAGTTGAAATTATCATCTGAAACAATATCATATATACTTATGGGGGATATTGTATGCACAAAAATGCTCTGTCCTTAGCAAAATTGTGGTCTCTATTAAGAGACCAAGAAAAAAAGTTAGGACTAGACAAATTGTCTTTAACTGAGCGTGACATATTTTTATGTATTTTATTCCTTCAAGAAAAAAATAAATTAATTAGCCTCGAAAATATTATTAAAAATTGTAGACATCCAAGAGCAACATTATTCAGATGTTTAAAAAAACTACGTTCAGAGAAAATAATTCAAGTTAAAAAAGATACCACCGATACAAGAAAATCATTCATTTCTATTTCATCTAAATATCTATAATTATTCTATTGAAGATTAATTAACTTATTTATTAAATCTTTAGGTCAAGTCTAGGTTTCCAAAATGGACGGAACAATTCAATTTTTGGACAACGGTTCATAACAACTTTTAAACCTGCATTTTCAGCAAGACGAGCAGCTTCATAATTGATAACGCCAATTTGTCCCCACAGAACTTTGGCACCAATTTCAATTGCTTCTTCAGCTATACTAAATAAGTCTTCTGATTTTCTAAAAACTTCAACCATATCAACTGGCCTATTAATATTTTTTAAATTTGGGAATACTTCCAAGCCTCTAATTTCTTTTAATCCAGGTTTTGGATTCACTGGTATCATATCATAGCCAGTTTCATGTAATACTCTTAAAACACCATAGCTAAACTTTGTTTTGTCAGGACTTGCTCCAACCATTGCAATAGTCTTGACAGAATTTAAAATATCTTGAAGGTATTTATCTTCATACGGTTCATCATGGTTAATGTTAATCATTTTTAATTCCCCTGAATGATGCAATATCAGCTTTTAATTCATGTGGAGCTAACGGATCAATAAATGGATTACGGTATAATTTATCATGACTTTCTACACCTATGTCAAAAGTACAATCTGTTTTAGCTCTTGCCACACATAATATTACATAACCATCGTTAATTTGCCTATTGTTAAGTGCTACTTGAGATTTTTGATCAACTTTACCTTTAATTAATTTTGCAGCACACGTAATACATCCTCCGTATTGACAACCATAAGGTAAATCAACACCAAGTGAACGTAATTCTAATAATAACGGTTTATTACCTCTAACCTCATATGTTGCATTATTACGATTTGCTATTGTAATTTTTTTCATAACCAAATATCACTTGTGCAATCACCCCCAGGGTAACGACTTTCGTGACAACGACTTGGGCCATTAGGTTCATTGCCAAAGTTTACAACAAAATCTTCATTAATTTTCATACCACCATTTTTCACATCGCAGTCGATCATTAGCATTACGCCACCATTGGTTCTAATTTCTGGATAAAATTGATTATCCCAAGTTGAAAAAAGTGATGTAGTTACATACATACGTTTCCCATCTAAAGATAATTGGTACATCTGTGGACCTCCAGCAATTTTGACACCATTTACTATTGGAGCTTTGCCAAGAAGACCACCCATCCAAACTTGACCTGTTAAAACTGGATTGTGTGGGTCAGTAATATTATATTGTCGCATATCACCGTGAAGCCAATTATTTATATAAAGGTATTTATCATCCATAGAAACTAAAAGAGCTGACATAACTCCTGGAATAGGAATAGGCCAATCTGGATGAGGTTCATTATCAATATCTATTATCTTTTCCCATTCCCAGCTACCATTTTTAGTTTTCCAAAAATGTATTACGTTTGCACTTAAGGCTGCACCACAAAACCCATGGCTACTATTTGGATTGTGTAAAAACTTTACTTCTAAAGGAATAAGTCCATCTTCTCCTAAATACATCGTTTGAATTGGCCTTTTCTTCTCAAAATCCCAAATATGTAAACGTCTTCCATATTTAAGATGGCCAACTTCTTCAAGATCAAAGCCTGGCATAAAAGTGTTTGGTGCAGCCCATTCTGAGCTAACCATTACATTGTGACGTGGTTGATACCAAAAATCATAACTAAAAGGAATATCACCCATCGAGTTTTCCCAACGCCCTAAAATTTCAAAATCTTTGTTAAGATGTAAGTAACCTCCTGGAGCTTCACCTTTAGCGTCTCCAAGGAAAGAAATAATTATCCTTGATCCTAAGCAATGAACAGTGTGTGGTCCTGATAAATTAGTTTTAGTTTTAATTTCGGTCCCTTGGATAATTTTGTGTATTCTAGGTGCTTTTGGATTTGTTGCTGTATCTACGACATAAATATTATTTGATCTAACACCCGGAACAAGAAGATATCTTCTACTCATACTTTTATCATCATGACAAGATGAACATGCATTCCAACCCATATGATGAAGTTCATCTCCTATTCCTGGCATTTCCAGTCTATGTATTACTTTTGAAAAACTTTCACTTTTAGGGTCAACATCAATTGTTGCTAAGTAATCTGGTTTTTGAATACCAGTGCCAGTATAAATAGCTATAGTGTAAAGTAATTTTTCACTTGGTGCTCTAATTGCTTCAGAAGGACTTGCATACCCTGGACC